>JBFWSW010000024.1:42001-62482 GCA_050248155.1 Ilumatobacteraceae bacterium | reverse complement strand
CACGTTTCTCCGGCGCGGCCTTCGGGGTAGGTGTCGCACGTACTCCTCGCCGAAAGGGGCTCCGTGCAGCTGCGAACGATCCGAGACTGGCCGGTGCTGCGGCAGTTGCGCGGCGGCGACCCGACCGGGCGCGGAGCAGCAGTCGAGAGCGACACGACGCGACACCTCGAGTCACGGATCGCCGCCGCAGATCGCGTCGTCAAGTCGATCTGTCCCTACTGCGCCGTCGGCTGCGGGCAGAACGTGTACGTGCGGGACGGCCACGTCACCCAGATCGAGGGTGACCCCGACTCCCCGATCAGCCGTGGGCGCCTGTGCCCGAAGGGCGCGGCGAGCCTGCAACTGACCACCGGTTCGAGCCGTGAGCACAAGGTGAGGTACCGGCGGCCGCACGGCACCGAGTGGGAGGACCTGCCACTCGACACCGCGATGGACATGATCGCCGATCGCGTCATCGCCTCGCGCCGCAGGGGATGGCAATGGGAGGTCGACGGCGCACGGGTCCGGCGGACGCTCGGCTTCGCCCACCTCGGTGGCGCAACCCTCGACAACGAGGAGAACTACCTCATCAAGAAGCTGTTCACCGCCCTCGGCGCGATCCAGATCGAGAACCAGGCGCGCATTTGACACTCCGCCACCGTCCCCAGTTTGGGGACGACGTTCGGGCGAGGAGGAGCGACGTCGTTCCAGCAGGACCTGCAGAACAGCGACTGCATCGTGATCGAGGGCTCGAACATGGCCGAGTGCCACCCGGTGGGCTTCCAGTGGGTGATGGAGGCCAAGGCGCGGGGCGCGACGCTCATCCACGTCGATCCGCGCTTCACGCGCACCAGCGCGGTCGCCGACGTCCACGTGCCACTGCGCGCGGGCACCGACATCGCGTTCCTCGGCGGGATCATCAACTACGTCCTGCGGAACGGCAAGGAGTTTCGCGACTACGTCGTGGCCTTCACCAACGGTCCGACCATCATCAACGAGGGGTTCCGCGACACGGAGGACCTCGCCGGTTTCTTCAGCGGCTTCGACCCGGACAGCCGGAGCTACGACACCGAGTCGTGGCAGTACGAGGGGACGCAGGTCCAGTCCTCGGCGGGCCAGCGAGACCAGCAGTACGAGCAGCGCACGTCCGGCGGTCGATCGGTGAAGGAGTCCGCGAAGGGTGAGTCCCACGGAGCAGGGGGCGCGCCCGTATCCGGTGCGTCGGAGCGGGACGAGACGATGGAGCACCCGCGATGTGCGTTTCAGATCCTGAAGCGCCACTTCGCCCGTTACACGCCCGAGATGGTCGAACAGATCTGCGGCGTGCCGCAGGACCTGTTCCTGAAGGTGTGCGACCTCATCACGTCGAACTCGGGTCGCGAGCGCACGACGTCGTTCTGCTACGCCGTCGGGTGGACGCAGCACACGGTCGGCGTGCAGTACATCCGCACCGCTGCGGTGCTGCAGGCGCTGCTCGGCAACATCGGCCGGCCGGGCGGAGGGATCATGGCGTTGCGCGGCCATGCGTCGATCCAGGGCTCGACCGACATCCCGACGCTGTTCAACATCCTGCCCGGCTACATCCCGATGCCGCATGCCCACCAGCACATGGACCTCGACAGCTTCGTGGAGGCCGAGGCGGCCGACAAGGGCTACTGGGGCAACATGAGGGCCTACCTCGTGAGCTTGCTGAAGGCCTACTGGGGCGAGCACGCAACGGTCGACAACGAGTTCTGCTTCGACTACCTGCCCCGGCTCACCGGCAGCCACAGCACCTACGAGACCGTCTACAACCAGATCGACGGTGAGTGCACCGGCTACTTCGTCATGGGCGAGAACCCCGCGGTCGGGTCGGCCGACGCCAAGGTGCAGCGCAAGGGCATGGCCAACCTCGAGTGGCTCGTCGTGCGCGACTTCTCGCTGATCGAGAGCGCGACGTGGTGGAAGGACGGACCCGAGATCGAGACCGGCGAGATGCGCACCGAGGACATCGGCACCGAGGTGTTCTTCCTGCCGGCCGCCGCACACACCGAGAAAGACGGCAGCTTCACCAACACGCAGCGCCTGCTGCAATGGCATCACGCCGCGAAGGAACCCGACGGTGACGCGCGGAGCGAGCTGTGGTTCACCTACCACCTCGGCCGGCGCATCAAGGAGAAGCTGGCCGAGTCGAGCGACGAGATGGATCGTCCGATTCGCGAGCTCACGTGGCGGTACCCGACGCACGGCTCGATCGACGAGCCGAGCGCCGAGGCGGTGCTGGCGGAGATCAACGGCTGGACATCCGACGGCAGCCCCTTGTCCAGCTACACGGGCCTGAAGGACGACGGTTCGACGACGTGCGGCTGCTGGATCTACTGCGGGTGCTACGCCGGAGGAGAGAACCAAACGGCGCGACGCACGCCCGGCCGCGAGCAGAGCTGGGTGGCACCTGAGTGGGGCTGGGCATGGCCGGCCAACCGGCGCATCCTCTACAACCGGGCCTCGGCCGACCGCGACGGCAACCCGTGGAGCGAGCGCAAGGCCTACGTGTGGTGGGACGCGGAGCAGGGCACGTGGACGGGCCACGACGTGCCCGACTTCAAGGCCGACAAGGCCCCCGACTACCGACCGCCCGACGACGCCACGGGCCCCGACGCGCTCGCCGGCGACGACCCGTTCATCATGCAGGCGGACGGCAAGGCATGGCTGTTCGCCCCCGCCGGCCTCACCGACGGTCCCCTTCCGACGCACTACGAACCGCAGGAGTCGCCGGTCGCCAACCTGCTGTACGACCAGCAACGCAACCCCGCACGGCAGTTGATGCGCAAGAGCGACCTGGATCGCTTCGCGCCGAGCGGCGACGCGCCGACGTCGGACGTGTATCCCTTCGTCGGCACGACGTACCGGCTCACCGAGCACCACACCGCAGGCGGCATGAGCCGGTGGCTGCCGTACCTCTCGGAGCTGCAGCCGGCGATGTTCGTCGAGGTCTCACCCGAGCTCGCCGAGCTGCGCGGACTCGCCCACCTCGGTTGGGCGACGATCGTCAGTGCTCGCGCCGCGATCGAGGCGCAGGTGCTCGTGACCGAGCGGCTCGCGCCCCTCGTCGTCGCCGGTCGCACGATCCACCAGGTCGGGCTGCCGTACCACTGGGGCCCGAACGGGTACAGCACGGGTGACGCGGCCAACGAGCTCTCGCACCTCTCCCTCGATCCGAACGTGCACATCCAGGAGGTGAAGGCGTTCGCGTGCGACATCCGCCCCGGCCACAGACCGCGCGGCAGGGCACTCATCGAGCTCGTCGAGCGCTACCAACGGCGGGCCGGCGTGACCGACGAGACGGGGAGGGAACCATGACGATCACCGAGCACGACCTGGCCGCGCGCGCCGGCTGGACCGACCATCCGCCGCGCATGGGGTTCTTCACGGACACGTCGGTCTGCATCGGCTGCAAGGCCTGCGAGGTCGCCTGCAAGGAGTGGAACCAGGTCCCCGAGGACGGCCTGCTGCTCACCGGCATGTCCTACGACAACACCGGTGGCCTCGGCGCGGACACGTGGCGTCACGTGGCGTTCATCGAGCAGCGCAAGCCCCTCGCGTCGCAGGATCCCGGGCAGCGCGACGACTTCCGCTGGTTGATGGCGAGCGACGTGTGCAAGCACTGCACCCATGCCGGATGCCTCGACGTGTGCCCCACGGGATCGCTGTTCCGCACCGAGTTCGGCACGGTCGTCGTGCAGGAGGACATCTGCAACGGATGCGGCTACTGCATCCCGGCGTGCCCGTACGGCGTGATCGACCAGCGCGAGGGCGACGGGCGCGCGTGGAAGTGCACGCTCTGCTACGACCGCATCTCCGAGGGCCTCGAGCCGGCGTGCGCGAAGGCTTGCCCGACCGAGTCGATCCAGTACGGGCCGCTCGACGAGCTGCGCGTCCGGGCACAGGGCCGAGTCGAGCTCCTCCGCGAGGCGGGGGTGGCCGACGCGCGGTTGTACGGCGACGATCCCGAGGACGGGGTCGGTGGAGCGGGGGCCTTCTTCCTGCTGCTCGACGAGCCCGAGGTCTACGGGTTGCCCCCGGACCCGGTGGTGCCGACGCGCGACCTGCCGTCGATGTGGCGGCAAGCCGCTCTCGCGGCCGGCGCGATGCTCGTCGGAGCGATCGGGTCCTTCGTCGGAAGGCGGCCGGCATGAGCGTGACGCGACAGGGCCTCCGCGGCGAGCGGCCGCCGCGCGACGCGACGGTGGGGGTGCACTCGGGCAGGCCTCGACACGAGCGCCGCACCGGCGGTGAGCAGCCGATGGTGCCGAACGCCACGTTCGACTCGTACTACGGCAAGCCGATCCTCAACCCACCGGTCTGGAAGGCACGTGACATCGCGGGCTACCTGTTCACGGGCGGGTTGGCGGGAGGCTCATCGCTGCTGGCGGCGGGCGCCCACATCACCGGACGGCTCCGGCTGGCACGACGCTTGAAGGTCGGGGCGCTGGCAAGCATCGGGCTCTCGACCGCTGCGCTCGTCCACGACCTGGGTGTGCCATCGCGGTTCCACCACATGCTGCGCGTCGCCAAGCCCACGTCCCCGATGAGCGTGGGATCGTGGCTCCTCGCGGCGTACGGCCCGTCGAGCGGCGCAGCGGCTGTGAGCGCGCTCACCGGTTGGTTCCCACGCGCCGGTGCCGTCGCGACGGCCACCGCCGGGGCCCTGGGACCGGCTGTCGCGTCCTACACCGCCGTGCTGCTGGGGAACACCGCCGTCCCCGCGTGGCACGAGCCTGCGCGCGAGATGCCGTTCGTGTTCGTGGCCTCGGCGGCCTCCGCTGCCGGCGGGTTGGGACTGCTCGTCGCGCCTCCGGACGAGGCGGCACCGACTCGCCGATTCGCCATCACCGGCGCAGCGGCCGAGCTCGTCGCGTCGCAGATCATGAAGCGACGCGTCGGGATGGTGAGGGAGCCGTTCGAGACCGGACGAGCGGGCCACCTGCTCCGAGCCGGCGAGGTGCTGACGGCCGGTGGCCTCGCCCTGTCACTGATGGGCCGCGAGCGACGAGTGCTCAGCGCGCTCGGCGGAGCCTCTCTCGTGGTTGCCTCGGCGTTCACCCGCTTCGGGATCTTCCACGCCGGCGTGCAGTCGGCGGAGGATCCGAAGTACGTCGTCGAGCCACAGCGCGCGCGGGCACGCGCACGCTCATGACCCGCCGACGATGACCCGCTTCTCGTGATCGAGGAGCCACGCCTTCGACTCGATGCCGCCACCGAATCCCGTCAGCGACCCGTCCGAACCCACCACGCGGTGACACGGGACGACGATCGGGATCGGGTTCTTGCCGTTCGCGGCGCCGACCGCGCGCGACTTGCGGACATCGCCCAGACGGCGAGCCTGGTGTGCGTAGCTGACGGTCTGCCCGAACGGGATGTCACGCAGCACGTTCCAGGCCGACAGCTGGAACGGTGTGCCCTGCGGATCGAGCGGCAGCTCGAACTCGGTGCGCGCGCCGTCGAAGTACTCGGACAGCTGACGGACGGCCTCGGCGAGGAGCGCGGCCCGACGGTCATCGGGATCGGCCTCGGCGTCGCCGCCGGCACCCTCGTCGCCGTCCCAGTGGATCGAACGGATGCCGTCGTCGCTCGCCGTGATCGTCAGACGGCCGACGGGCGAGTCGATCGAGGTGGTGCTCAGCATGGGTTGCTCCCGATGGTCTTCGGCGATGTGGGATGTGGTGCGGCGTCGGACAGGCTGTGCCACAGGTGGTGCAGCGCGTATGAGCGCCACGGACTGAACCGCTTGGCCAGTTCGGACGCGCCGTGCGGCGAGGAGTCGATGCCCAACCGGTCGAGCGCGTGACGCACGCCGAGGTCGGTCGGCATGAACACGTCCGGATCGCCGAGCGCGCGCATGACCACGTACTGGGCGGTCCACGGACCGATGCCCGGCAACGCCTGCAGGGCGGCCGACAGCTCGTCACGGTCGGCCCCGAGGTCGACATCGACCGTGCCGCCGGCCACCGCAGCAGCAACCCCGATCAGCGATCGCCCGCGGGCACGTGGCATCGGCAGGTCGACCGGGTCGAGCTCGGCGATCTGCGCCGCCGACGGGAACAGCACGTCCGGCGAGTGCTCGTCCCCGTGCCGGCGGGGCCGATCACCCACGATCGCGGCCAGGCGACCGGCGACCGTGGCGGCACCCGCGACGGACACCTGTTGGCCGATGATCGCCCGGATGAGGAGCTCTGCACCGTCGACGCATCCGGGCGAGCGCAGCCCGGGCCGACGCCGGACCAGGCCCGCGAGCATGGGATCCGTGCCGAGGTGATGGTCGATCGCGACCGGGTCGGCGTCGAGGTCGAGCAACCGACGGCAGCGCTGCACCGCCGTCTGGAGGTCGGCGAGCTCGTCGAGCCACAGCGTGCACGAGACTGCGGGGCCGTCGGGCCGGAGGGAGACGATGCCCGAGCCGTTCGGCAGCCGAAGCGTCCGCCGGTAGACGTCGCCGTCCCACGACTCGACGCCGGGCACGGCACGCACCCCGACGAACGCGAAGACCGAGTTGGGATCGAAAGGTGCCCGGACCGGCAACCGGACGGTGATCGAACCAGGTGCGGCCATCGCGCCGGCGACTCGACGTGGCTCGCGCCTTCGTCGCTGCGCGCGCAGCTCGGTGGGAGCGTTGGCGAACACCTGCCGCACCGTGTCGTTGAACTGCCGGACGCTCGAGAACCCGGCCGCGAACGCCACGTCGGTCATCGTCATGTCGGTGGTCTCGATGAGCACGCGGGCGGTCTGCGCGCGCTGCGCTCGGGCGATCGCGAGAGGACCCGCACCGAGCTCGTCGGTGATCAGCCGGTTGAGGTGACGTTCGC
This sequence comes from Ilumatobacteraceae bacterium, assembly GCA_050248155.1. Lineage (GTDB taxonomy): Bacteria > Actinomycetota > Acidimicrobiia > Acidimicrobiales > Ilumatobacteraceae > VFMC01. The sequence goes on along the minus strand of JBFWSW010000024.1, from coordinate 55,661 downwards.
TGTATCCGAGGCGCGTCGCGAGCCCGCCGACACCCGAGCGATCGACGACCCCATCGGCGATCAAGCGCATCGCGCGAGCAACGACATCGGCGCGCGTGTTCCACTCCGGCGACCCTGGCGACGCATCGGGCCGGCACCGCTTGCACGCCCGGAACCCTTGGTGCTGAGCCGTCGCCGCAGCACGGAAGAACGACACGTTGTGCCGGTGCGGCGTCTTCGCCGGGCAGGAGGGACGGCAGTAGATGCCCGTCGTGTGCACGGCGACGACGAACCACCCGTCGAAGCGGCTGTCGCGACTCTGCACTGCTCGGTAGCACTGCTCGTCGGAGAGCGTGGGCTCGGTGATCATCTCGACCATGCGGCCAGTGTGGCCCGCTCGAGCCTGCGCCGCTAGCGGGAATCGGACGCCCCCGTCGAGGACTCTCAGGCGATCGCGGTGACGTCGACCCCGACATCGAGCGTCTGCTGCGACGCCGGACCGATGACGACGCCTCGCACGGGCGTGACGTCGAAGTAGTCGCGCCCCCAACCGACGGTGATGTGCCGTTGCGGCGGGACCTGGTCGTTCGTCGGGTCGACATCGATCCAACCGACCGAGGGCGACCAGACGCTGCACCACGCGTGCGATGCGTCGGATCCGCTGAGCTTCTGCTGACCTGGCGGCGGCACCGTCTCGATGTACCCGCTCACGTAGCGGGTCGCGAGCCCGCACGAACGGAGCATCGCGATGGCGAGGTGGGCGAAGTCCTGGCACACACCACGCCGGGCGTCGAGCACGTCGGTGAGGGGCGTCGAGACGTTGCTGAACTCGGGATCGAACTGGAACTCGGAATGGATGCGCTCGCTGACGGCGCGCACGACATCGACGAGGGGGCGATCGGTCGAGGCGATGTCGCCGAGCAACGCCGCGAGCTGTGGCAGCGATGGGGTCGCCGGCGTGGCGCCCACGAAGGGGCCGATCTCGACGGCGCGGTCACCCCGCGCGTTGTCGATCGCGTCGATGGTCTGCCCGAACGTCGGACCGCCGGCGAGGTGAGGAGAATCGGGAGCGAGGACGTCGACGGAGACCACGCTGCGGCCGACGACCGACAGCCGATCGTGCGCGTGGTGCACGCCGAGCCGCAGGACCCGGTTGCCGAATGCGTCGAGGTGCTCCTCGATCTCGTCGGCCTGGGGCTCGACCTCCACCGACGCCGACTCGACCCGCTGGTTCGGCGTGTCGCGAGGAAGGAGGTGAGCCACGGTGTAGCCGTCACTCATCGTCGACCCGTAGCTGTACTCGGTGCGGTGCACGGTGAGGAACCGGATCGTGTCGACCACCATGCGCTCGGGGGTGACGCTCATCGAGAGCCCATCACGATCGGGTTGATCGGATCGGCGAACCAGCGCGTCGACACTGCGTCGCCCAGATCGAGCAACGGACCGCGCACGGCCAGCACGAGTGCGTCGACGGCCAACCGACGACCCGAGGCGACCGCATCGTCGACCGGAGTGAGCGATCCGACGCTGGCACGCTGGACGAGGTCGGCGCCGTCGCGCCACGCGAGCGATGCCATGTGCTCGCGCAGGCGGTCGAGCTGGAACGAGACGCTGCGGGGGTTCGAGTCGTCGTGCACGAGCAGATCGACCACTGCCGTCAGCTCGACGTCGCTGCGGTACCGGCGTCGGTACGCCACGAGGGACTCGTTCGCCGACAGCACCGATTCGGCGAGCGGTTGGAACGACAGCGAGTCGCCGGCAAGGCCGATGCCCGCCTCGAGCGAACCGCACAGCGCGAGCGCACGCTCGATGCGCCGACCCAGGTCGAGGAACCGCCAGGCGGGCCCCCTCACCGTGCTCTCCATGGAGAGCCCGGCGAGCGCGGCGAGGTCGACGAGCACGACGTCGAGGTCGTCTGCGGCGGCGTCACTGCCGAGCAGATCGGAGCGGATGCGGGTGAGCCTGCCGAGCACACGACCGGTGGTCGTGGAGAGGAACTCGCGCACGGAGGTCGCAGCTTGGACCAGTGCTGCGATGTGGTCGGCGACCACGGTCTGGGCAGCCACGAGCTCGTGGTGCAGGCGATCGACGAGCGGCACGGCGACGAGGTCGTCGTCGTGCCCGACCGGCCGCGACTGCGCGGCTCGCAACATCGACAGCGCGCCGCGCGACCACGCACCCACGCCGAGCCCGATGAGCGCTGGGTCCTGCTGCACCTGACTCCCGATCACGCGGATCGTCCGGGCCGCGGCCTCGGCACGCTCGGCGGCGCGCCCCATCCAGAACAGCGCCTCGGCCGCGCGCTTGGGGACGGACGCGCCCAGGTCGACTTGCGGCGGGTAGGTGACGCGGGTGGTCGAAGTCGCCGGCGGCGCTCCGACGACCCAGACGTCCTTCGTCAGCCGGGCTGTCGGTTCGGTGGGGCGATCGCCCGGAGCGAGCACCCGGCCGACACCTCCGCGCATGACGGTGACACCGTCGGGGGCAGCGACGACGTGGAGGCGGATGACCACGCGACCGGGCGTGAACGTGTCGCTGCGCGCACCTGAGTAGACCGGCGCCGTCGCCAGCTCGTCGGAGGCCGCCAGGTTGGCCAGCAACAGGCGTTCGCCGATCAGCGCCTCGGCGACCGCGGGAAGGAGCTCGCTCACGCCTGGCGACTCGACGACGTGCGATCCGAACGCGTTCGCCAACCCGACACCTGCCACCTGTGCAGCCCACGTGAGGGCGGGCACGGCAGCCGACACCGACGACCGGACGACCAGCGGATCGAGCGCCGCGTCCTCGACGCGCCGGTAGATGACGTCGACCGGCTCGACACCATCGAGCGCCCGCAACCAGACACGGTTCTGCCGGACGACGAGGTCTCCGGGCTCGGCGATGTGGAACCCCATCTGCGTGGCGAGGTACGAGTGCTCGACGTAGGTGGGGTGCAGTGGCCCGCCGCTCAGCACGATCGTCCGCGGGCTGCGGCGACCAGCGGGCGACTGCGCCGTGATGCCACGCCGCAACGATGCGGCGAACGAGGCGACGGGCGCCACCTGTGACCGGCGGACGTCGTCAGCCATGATGCGAGCCATCACCGAGCGGTTCAGCAAGGCGTACCCCAGCCCTGGTGGCGCGTCGGTGAGGTCCTGGACCACGCGCCACTCGCCGGTGGCCGTGCGCGCGACGTCGAGCGCGTAGTGGACCAGCCATCGTTCCCCGCCCGTTCGCCGCAGCATCACGGGCGACGCATACGCGACCGCCGGCGGGATCGTGCCGGCCCGCACGGTGCGCTGCGGGCCGGAGAGGTCGTCCAGCAACGCTTCGAGCACCCTGAGGCGCTGGACGGCCACGTTGGAGAGCGCCTGGAAGTCGTCGTGCGCGAGCAGCAGAGGAACCGGATCGAGCCGCCATGGCCGGCTCGCCGACATCTCGTCGGTCGCCGATCGTTGGAACGTGAGCTCGTGGACGAGGTGTCCGGCTCCTTCCGCGTCGAGCAGCCGGTCGGCCTGCCGCTGGCGCTCGGCGAGCTCACCGGGTCGAACGTCGCCGAGTGCCGCGCCGAGCTCGGACCACGCCGGCCTGATCGAACCGTCGGGCGCGACCGCTTCGTCGAATCGGTCGGGCGGTGCCGCGTACCCGCGCCCGATCACCAGTCCGCCCTCACGAAGGCGACGTCAACCGCGTCGCTGACGGTGGCCAGGGCCAACTGCACCTCGTCCATCGCTGCATCGAGCGAGGCGCCGTCGTCGGCGCGTGCGCTGAGCCCCGCCAGAACGCTGTCGAGCCGGTCGACCGAGGGCAGCGTCTGTTCGGTGCGCGGGAGGCGGGTGAGCGCTTCGCGGATGCGAACCGCACAGCTCGCGACCGATCGGGGGAACTGCGGCTCGAGCAGGAGGAAGCGCACGGCGCGGCCGCCGTCGATCGGCCCCCGCGTGACGCGCTGGTACATCTGCAGGGCGCTCACCGATCGGAGCAGGCCCATCCACTGCACGTCGTCGTGCACCTCGGCCACCGTGGCGCTGTCGTCGGGGATCTGCGCCCAGCCCTCTGCGAGCAGGGCGAGCGCGCGCACGCCGACGACGCGCGTCGTCATGTCGGCCCGCTCGATCGACTCACCCAACCGCCAGAGCTCGTAGGCCTCGTCGCGATTCATCGTCGCCGTCATCACACCGTCGAGCTGCTGCACGTCGGCGATGACCCGACCGAGGAACCGCGCACGGCTGCGGCGCTCGACGCCGCCCGTGGCATTGGCGCCGACGTACAGGTGGAGGTCGTTGACGGTCTGCCACGCCTCGCGAGGGAAGACCTCGCGCGTCGTGCGGAGGTTCTCGCGGGCCGACGAGACGCACGAGGCCACGCTGCCAGGGTTCGCGGTGTCCGCCACGAGATGGCGGACGACCGACATCTCGTCCACTGCGTCGTACCGTTGGTCGAAGGCCATCCGCGTGCCGGTGATCGCGAGCAAGGGCTCCCACGAGGAGAGCACGCTCGTCGGCAGATCGATGACGAGCTCGGTGAAGCTCCGGACGATGCGCGCCGTGTCCTGCCCTCGCTCGAGGTAGCGCGCCCCCCAGTAGAGGCTGTCGGCGACACGCGACAGCAGCATCACGCCTCGACGATCCAGGTGTCCTTGCTGCCGCCGCCCTGCGACGAGTTGACGATCAGCGAGCCCTTCCGCAGCGCGACGCGCGTCAGGCCGCCCGCAGTGACGTAGCTGCCGGCGCCGCTGAGGATGAACGGCCGCAGGTCGACGTGGCGTGGCTCGATCTCGCCATCGCACAACGTGGGCACCGTCGAGAGCGACAAGATGGGCTGCGCGACCCAGTTGCGCGGATCGGCTTCGATGAGGGCGATGTGCGCGTCGAGCTCGCTGCGACTGGCGCGGTCGCCGACCAGCAGGCCGTAGCCGCCGCTCTCGTTGGCGGGCTTGACCACCAGCTCGTCGATGTGCTCGATCACGAACGCTCGCTCCTCGGGATAGACGCACCGATGGGTCGGGACGTTCGGGATGATCGGCTCGGCACCCGTGTAGTAGCGGACGATGTCGGGCATCCAGGCATAGACGACCTTGTCGTCGGCCACCCCGGCGCCGGGCGCGTTGGCGATCGACACGTTCCCGGCGCGCCACGCCCGCATGAGACCGGGCACTCCGAGGGCGCTGTCGGGCCGGAACACCTCGGGATCGAGGAACAGGTCGTCGATCCGGCGGTAGATCACGTGGACCCGCTCGCGCCCGCCGATGGTGCGCATGTAGACGCAGTCATCGTCGCCGACGACGAGGTCGGCTCCCTCGACGAGCGCCGCGCCGAGCCGTTGCGCGAGGAACGAGTGCTCGAAGTAGGCCGAGTTGTAGACGCCCGGCGTCAGCACGGCGACCGTGGGGTCGCGGGTGCCGCTCGGCGCGATCGAGACCAGCATCCGGTTCAGCTCGTCGGTGTACGCGTCGACGGGCAGGATGCTCTGCTGCGCGAACAGATCGGCGAACACCCGCTTCGAGATCGCTCGGTTCTCGAGCACGTAGCTGACGCCGCTCGGCACCCGCAGGTTGTCCTCGAGGACGTACATCGTGCCGTCGGCGTCGCGCACGAGGTCGCTGCCGGAGATGTTCGCCCAGACGCCATGGGCCGGGTCGGCACCGGCGCACTCCGGGCGGAAGTTGACCGAGTGCTCGAGCATGTCCGCCGGGAAGACGCCGTCATGGATGATGCGCTGCTCGTGGTAGAGGTCGTCGATGAACGCGTTGATCGCGCGCAGCCGCTGCTTCAGCCCCAGCTCGATGCGGCGCCACTCGGACGCGGCGATGACCCGAGGGATGATGTCGAAGGGCCAGGCGCGGTCGATGCCCTTGCCGTCGGAGTAGACGGTGAAGGTGATGCCCATCGTGAGGATGTCGATCTCGGCCAGCGTCTGGCGCTCCTGCAGCTCGCTGTGCTCGAGCTGCGCGAGCAGATCGAGCAGAGCCGCCGCGGCGGGGCGTGGGCTGCCGTCGGGGGCCAAGAGCTCGTCCCACGCATCTGCCGGCGCGCGCACGTGTGCCATCGTCATCGGCTCACGATCATCGATGGCGATGTCGGCATCGTCACGAGACTATGTCGCGCGCGTGAACTGGGCGCAGGCTCGATCGCCGGCGCCCGTCACGAGGTGGCCGAAGGTTCCTTGGGAAGTCCGAGCACCCGTTCGCCGACGATGTTCCGCTGGATCTGGCTGGTGCCGCCCCAGATCGTCTCGCTGCGGCTGAAGAAGAACGCGCTCATCATCGAGCTCACCGGGTAGCCCTCGCGCCGCTGGTCTCGTCCGGTGCCGGGCCACGAACCCGAGCGCGGGCCCGCGTCGATGAGCATCGCGCTCGGGCCGTGGATGTCGAGGGCGAGCTCCATCGCGCGCTGGTGCATCTCGCTCCAGAACATCTTGTTCGTCGCTCCGAGCGCGGCGACACCAGGATCTTTCGCTCCGGCGAGCGTCGCCGACAGCGAGCGCAGGCCGTTGATCCGGAGGATCTGGATCTTCGTGTGGAACTGCATCAACCTCTGCCGGATGAGGGGATCGTCGAGCACGCGTCGCTCGCGCGCCGCGTCGAGCATGAGCGTCAGCTCGTCCTCGAACCGGCGGTAGCCGGTGGTGGCGCTCATGCCGCGCTCGAAGGCGAGCGTCGAGTTGGCGACCTTCCACCCGTTGTTGACGCCCCCGACCACGTTGTCCTTCGGGCAGCGGGCGTCGGTGAAGAAGACCTCGCAGAACTCGGCCGTCCCGTCGGGCTGCACGATGCCGCGCACCTCGACACCCGGCTGGCGCATCGGGACCAGGAGGTAGCTGATGCCCTTGTGCTTGGGCGCATCCGGATCGGTGCGGGTGAGGAGGAAGCAGTAGTCGGCGTGATGGCCGCCGGTCGTCCACACCTTCTGACCGTTGATCACCCACTCGTCGCCGTCGAGCACCGCCGTGGTCTTCAACGATGCGAGGTCGGATCCGCTGTTCGGCTCGCTGAAGCCCTGGCACCAGCGCATCGTGCCGTTCAAGATGCGCGGCAGGAACTCCCGCTTCTGCTCCTCGGTGCCCCACTGCAGCAGCGTCGGACCGACCAAGGTGTCGCCGAAGAAGTCGGCGCGCAGCGGCGCCTTCATGCGTGCGAACTCCTCGGCGAGGACCACGCCCTGCATCGTCGAGAGCCCCTTGCCGCCGTACTCGACCGGCCACGTGGCGCAGATCCAGCCCCCCGCGAAGAGCTTCGCCGGCCACTGCGCGTTGAACGCGGCACGCTCGTCGGCCGACATCTGGAAGCCCTCGTCGCCCCAGCCGGGTGGCAGGTTGTCCTCGAGCCACGAGCGGATCTCGCGGCGGAAGTCCTCGGCGTCTGCCGGATAGCTCAGGTCCATGTCACCAGTATTGACCCGCCGGTCAAGTCTCGCCAACCCGGGCCGGCGGATGCCCCATTCACATCCCGTTCACGAACGTCGAACAGCGACGAAACGATCGCTCTCTACCGTTCGGCAATGGCCAACCCTGCTCCTGCCTCCGAGGTTGACGCCCGGTCCAACCCCCTCGGCCCGCCGTCCCTCGGAGTGCAGGAGCGGGCGGTCCTCTCTGCCCTGCTCGCCAACCGGAGCCGGGTGGTGAGCAGGGGGGAGCTGGCGCGCCAGGCCGGGCTCACCGACCTCAGCGAGCGTCGGTGCGACAGCATCCTCGTGGGCCTGCGCCGCCGACTCGGGCCGGACGCGATCCGCACCGTGCGGTCTCGCGGCTGGATGCTCGAGGAGCACGCGGCCGACGCCGCCCGCCGGCTGCTCTGAGTCCGACCCCGGCGGTACGGTGCTCCGATGCACCGTGTCACGTCCGACCAGCAGCTGCGCGAGCTGTACCCGCCGGTTCCCGACCGGACCCGGGCGAAGAAGATCGACCACCTCGACGCAGGGTTCCGCCACGCGCTCGGCCTGTCGCCTTTCGTCCTCCTGGCGACGTCCGACGCCGAGGGCCGGTGCGACGTGTCACCCCGCGGCGGACCGCCCGGGTTCGTGAAGGTGCTCGACGAGCGATCGCTGGCGATCCCCGATCTGAACGGCAACCACCTGCTCGACTCGCTGCACAACATCATCGCCAACCCTGCCGCCGCCCTGCTGGTCGTCATCCCGGGCCAGCACGACACCTTGCGGATCAGTGGGCGCGCCCACCTCAGCACCGATCCCGATCTGCTGTCGCGATTCGACACCGAAGTCCGCCGGCCCGTGCTCGCGGTGGTCATCGAGGTGGACGAGGCCTACAACCACTGCGCCAAGGCCTTCCGTCGTGGTCGCGTGTGGGACCCGACCAGATGGCCCGAGCTCGAGCACTCTCCGTTCCTTCGTGCTCGGTACGACCAACTCGGCCTGACCGAGAGCTTCGAGCAGTACGCGCTCGACAACGCAGGCAAGATCGAGGCCGGTCTCGCAGCCGACCGCCCCGGCTGAGCTCGCCATGGACCAGGTGTCAACGGCTCGGTCGCGCGTAGTGTCGAACCCATGACGATTGCGGACGCCTCCGCGCCGCCGGCTCCCTCGGGCAAGCCGGAACGGTGGACTGCCCAGTGGAAGGAGCTGTACGCCGAGGTCATCACGACCGGGTTGTGCACCGGCTGCTCGGGTTGCGTCGTCACGTGCCCGCACGACGTCATCGGGTACGAGCACGAGGAGGGGAAGTACATCCCGTTCCACCTCGAGGAAGAGCTCGGCCTCGACAACTGCATCCACGGCGAGAAGGGGTGCACGACCTGCACGCGTGCCTGCCCGCGCTTTCGCGCGTGGGAGCCGGCCGCCGACATGCATCTGTTCGGTCGGGTGCGCGAGCCGAACGAGATGGCCGGTGTGTGGCGACAGCTGCTGCTCACCCGCGCCGCCGACCCCGAGGAGCACCAGAAGGGGCAGGACGGTGGTTTCGTCTCGGCGATGCTGAACTGGCTGCTCGAGCACGACTACATCGACGCCGCGCTGGTGAGCGGTGTCGAGCCCGACGACGCGTGGAAGGCCAAGCCGGTCGTCGTCACCAACCGCGAGGAGGTGCTGGCCACCGCGGGCAGCCGGTACACGTACTGCGCGAACCCGCTCGCGCTGCCCGAGGCCAAGGCGCGCGGGCTCGACCGACTCGCGCTCGTCGGCATGGGATGCCAGACGTCGTCGCCGCCGGTCATGTGGGACCGCAAGGCCGGCAAGGTCAGCCGCCCGTTCCTGTTCAACATCGGGCTGCTGTGCTCGAAGACCTTCGACGACGCCATCTTCCACGAGCTGTTCGAGGCCAAGTACGGCCTGAAGAAGAGCGAGATGGTGAAGATGAACATCAAGGGCGTCTTCCAGATCTGGATGCAGGACGGCTCGTACCACGAGATCGATCTGAAGGAGTGCCACCAGTGGACGCGGCAGGGCTGCAAGGCCTGCCCCGACTTCGCGGCCGAGCACTCCGACATCGCGACCGGCGGCATCGGCAAGGACAACGACTGGACGCTGACGATCGTGCGCACCGAGCTCGGCGAGGAGGTCATCAACCGGATGATCGCCGACGGCACGATCGTGTCGAAGCCGGCCCAGGAGGACGAGGAGGCGATGCGGCTGCTGCGCCTCTTGTCGATCGTCAGCCGGCGGCGCTGGCCCGACTGGGCCGATGCGGCGCCGGCGATCGGCGTGCCGCCGCCGAAGAAGAAGCCGGCGCCCGGCGCCGCACACTGAGCTCTCCGTCGATCGTCAGCGGCGAGTGCGACCCATCGCCCGGAGGCCGCCCTCCACGATGTCGTCCTCGTCGACGAGCACGAGGTTCGCCGCGTCCCCGAGCGGGATGAATGTGTCGCGCGCGGCGACCCGCTCGGCCGCGCCGCGGTAGCCGTGCTCGACCAGGCCGGCCAGCACGGCTTCACCGACTCCCCCGCTGTGGCGGGTCTCGTCGACGACGAGCACGTGCCCGAGCTCGTCCGCGTGGCGCGCGACGTCGTCGATCGGCAGCGGCGCGAGCCAGCGCAGGTCGTAGACGCGACACGAGATGCCGTGCCCGGCGAGCCGTCGCGCGGCTCGGAGCGAGAGGTGCAGGCCGTTCGCCCACGTGACGATCAGCAGGTCGTCACCGGGGCTGACCACACGGCCCGCGCCGATGGGGACGTGGTCGCCGTGCCACCGGTCGGGCGGCGCGTACGGCGCGGTCCACAGCCCGTCGCCCGGCTCGTGCAGGTCGCGGGTGTGGTACAGCGCGATCGGCTCGAGGAACACGCACACCGTGCCGTCGGTGTCGGCCGCTGCCACGCAGGTGCGCAGCATGGCACCGGCATCGGCTGGGTGCCCCGGGCACGCCACGACGATGCCGGGGATGTCGCGCAGCACCGCGACCCCGTTGTCGTTGTGGAAGTGGCCGCCGAACCCCTTCTGGTAGGCGAGCCCGGCGATGCGCACCACCATCGGGTTCGTGTACGCGGCGCGTGAGAAGAACGAGAGGCTGGCCGCCTCGCCTCGCAACTGGTCCTCTGCGTTGTGCAGGTACGCGAGGTACTGGATCTCGGGGATCGGCAGGAGACCCGAGACGGCCGTGCCGAGGGCCAGGCCGAGGATCGACTGCTCGTCGAGCAGGCTGTCGAACACACGCGCCGAGCCGGCCTTCTTCTGCAGCCCGCGCGTCACGCCGTAGACGCCGCCCTTCACCCCGACGTCCTCACCGAACACGAGCGCTCCGGGCCGCGAGAGCAGGACGTCGCCGAGTGTGCGGTTGATCGTCTCGGCCAGCGTCAGCGGGCCTTCGCGCTCTGGTAGCTGTCCGCCGAAGAAGGCCTCTCGTTCGGAGTCGCCTGCCGCGAGCCCCGAGCCCTGCGCGACGAGCTGCGGGCGACGAGGCGACAGCGGCGCGATCACCTCGTCGGCGTCGAGCAGCGTCGCTTGGCCGAGCATCGACTCAGCGGTGGAGCGCACGTCGTCGCGCAACGCGAGGATGCGCTCGCGCAACTGCTCGGGAGTCGACGTACCGGACTCGACGAGAAGTCGCGCGGTGCCGAGCAGCGGGTCGCGGGTCGCGTCCGCACGGATGGAGGCAGGACTGCGATAGCCGGCCTCGACGTCGGTGCCGGCGTGCCCCATGAAACGCACCGTCCGCAGGTGCAGCAGAGCGGGACGACGATGCTCGCGCACCCAGTCGACCAGCTCGACCGATGCGTCGTAGGTCTCGGCGAGATCGCCTCCGTCTGCTTGCCGGTACTGCAACCCGGCGCGATGTGCGAACGTCCACTCGATCCAGCCGGGAGGCGTCGGCACGCTGATGCCCCAACCGTTGTCCTCGCAGACGAGCAGCAGCGGCAGCCCGATGCCCGCGTACGACGTGTACAGCGCGGCGTTGATCGCACCCTGTGCCGTCGAGTGGTTCGCACTGGCGTCGCCGAACGAGCACACCGCGATCGCGTCGGGCGACCAACGCGTGGGGAGGTCGAGGCGCCGGGCGCGGTCGATGGCGAACGCGACGCCGAGCGCTCGCGGTAGGTGTGACGCGATGGTCGAGGTCTGCGGGATGACGTCGAGGTCCGGGTGCCCGAACACCTTGTGGCGACCGCCGGCGATCGGCTCGTCGGCGAGCGCGAGGACGCCCGCGAGGACGTCGCGCACACCCGCCATCGGATCGGGCAGCACCTGCCGGGCTCGGGCCAGGTAGAAGCCGCCCGATCGGTAGTGCAAGAGGGCCGGATCGGTCGGGCGGGTGGCCGCGGCCACGGCAGCGTTGCTCTCGTGGCCGGCCGATCCGATCGTGTAGAAGCCGAGCCCACGTCCCCGCAACCATCGAGCCGCGTGGTCGAGGTGGCGGCTCGTCACCTGCGCGTCGAACAAGTCGAGCGCGGTGTCGACCGTCAAGCGCGAACCGTCGACGATCGGCTCGTGCCGCTCGCGGGTTCGGCCCGTCGCCGGCGCCGAGAGCTCGGCCACGTTGGCGAGGAGCTGCTCCTCGAGCGAGTCGAGTGGACCGCGGGCATGGTCAGCCACGGGCGGTGACGCTATCGGCGGCGGCGAGGCCGGTCAGACCATCCATGCGTCCCGCGACACCGGGACGGTGAGCGAGGGGCGGGTGAAGCCGAACGGTTCGAGCTCGGCGCCGACCGGCTCTCCGCACGCCAGACCGGCGAGCGACCGGCCGAACCACGAGGCGAACTTGAAGCCGTGTGCTGCACCGAGCGCGACCGAGATCTGCGGCAGATCGGGGAGGCGATCGCAGACGAAGTCGCGATCGGACGTGAGCGTGTAGAGACAGGTCGTCGAGCGAGGTGGGTCGCACCCGTCGCCGACCAGGCGCCGCATGAACTCGGCCAGACGGCGCTCCATGGCGGGATCGGGATCGAACGTGCGCATGTCGGGATCGACCTCGGCACCACCGACGTCCTCAGATGCCTTGATGGCGCCGAGGTCGCCGTACACCGGGAAGCCGTAGTAGCTGGGGTCGTCCATCCAGATCCAGACCGGGAACGAGCCGATTGCGAAGCGATCGAGATCGGGACGAGCGAAGTACGACACCTGCTCGCGCGTGACGACGAGCGGGATGCCGAGACCGAGCGGCTCGAGCAGCCGATTGGTCCAGGCGTCGGCAGCCACGACGACGTGCCCACAGCGCACGGTGCCGCGGTCGGTGATCACGTCGACCTCACCACCGACGGGCCGCAGTCCGAGCACCCGGGTGTGCGCGTGCAGGGCCGCGCCGTGCGTCACCGCGAGTCGCTGCAACGTCGCGGTGCCACGAGCGGCCGGCACGATGCCGGTGTCAGGCGAGTGGATGGCCATGACGTCGTCGCCGACTGCTGTGCCGTTCGCGAACGCAGGCCACCGTCGACGCACCTCGGCGCCGTCGATCCACTCGTGGGCGACCCCCGCCGCTTCGAGGCTCGACGTGTACGAGCGGTGGTCGATCGCTGCGCCGGGCGGGAACAGGTCGATCCCTCCCGTGATCGTGACGATCTCCGAGCCGTCGTCGTTCTCGACGTCGCGCCAGGCCGTGTAGGCCTGCGCCGCGAGCTGCACGTAGGCGGGCGTGTGGTACGAGCGGCGGATGATGCGTGAGTGGTCGTGCGACGCACCGCGCACATGACCGAGCTCGAACTGCTCGAGGCCGAGGACGGACGCGCCACGCCGTGCCAACCAGTACGCCGCGGCGGAGCCCAGGCCACCGAGGCCGATCACCGCCACGTCGACGGTGGCGGGCAGCGGTCGGTCCACGTGGCGACACTAGTCTGAACGGCCATGCAGGATTCAGGCCGCGAGCCATCCGCGCCGGTGGGACGGCTGGTCGGGGTCGAGGCGTCGGACGGCGTGTGGCTGAGCGCCACCCTGTACCTGCCGCCCGGCGAGGGGCCGTTCGCGACGTTGCTCGAGGCGTTGCCCTACCGCAAGGACGACGTGACGTCGTCGTACGCCGACAGCTACGTGCGCTTCGTGACCGAGGGCGAGTTCGCAGTGCTGCGCCTCGACCTGCGCGGCACCGGTTCGTCGGGCGGCATCCTCGAGGACGAGTACACCGACATCGAGCGCGACGACCTGCGCAGCGTCATGCAGTGGATCGCCGGCCAGCCGTGGTCGAGCGGTCGGGTGGGCATGTTCGGGACGTCGTACTCGGGTTTCAACTCGCTCCACATGGCCATGGACGGCGTGCCCGAGCTCGGCGCGATCGCCGCGATGTACGCGACCGACGACCGCTACACCGACGACGTCCACTACTGCGGCGG
>JBFWSW010000024.1:34366-41901 GCA_050248155.1 Ilumatobacteraceae bacterium | reverse complement strand
GAGCTCGTCGTGGAAGGCGACGTCGGCACGAGCGCGTGGAACTCGTGCGCGGGTGGCCTGCCCTGGGGGCAGCCGCTCGACCAGCGAACCGACAACGCCCGCTCGATCACGTGCGACTGGGTCGTCGACAGCGAGGCGATGTTGCTGGGCTCGCCCGTGGCACGACTGCGTGTCCGGTCGTCCGCCGACGTCGGGCACGTGTCGGTCAAGCTCTGTGACGTCGCACCCGACGGCGTGTCGACGCTCGTCACCCGAGGCATGCTCGACCTGACGCACCTCGGCTGCTGGCCCCAGGACCCGTGGGGCGAGGTCGGCGGTTCGCCGGCCCCGTTGGTGCCCGGTGAGTGGATCGATGTGGCGGTCGAGCTCGAGGCGACCACCTGGACCCTGCTGCCCGGCCACCGTCTCCGACTCGCGATCGCAGGGACGGACTGGCCCAACTGCTGGCCGCCGGCCTCGCCGTTCGTGTTGGGTGTCGATCAGAGCTCCGTGTCGCTGGAGCTACCACTGGTCGAGTCGCTGCCGGCCTGCTCGCACGAGTTCGGCGATGCTCGTGGTCCCGGCGCGGACGATGCCGAGGGGGTCGAGTGGCGGTACGAGTACGACGTCCTGTCCCGCGAGTCGCGCGTGCACAGCCGATACGGGGGCCGGTACGACGGCGAGCACAGCACGACCGTCGAGGACTGCTACGAGGGCTCGCTCGGGATCGACCGACGCGACCCGTCGCAGGCGTGGGCCCGGGGCCGGTCGCGCTACGACATGACGTTCGCGCTCGACTCGGGCACGACCGTGTGCTCGACCGAGGCACGGCTCGACATCAGATCGGATGACGCGGCGTTCCACGTGACCCTCACCCTGCGCGCCGAGCGCGACGGCGAGCTCATCGGCGAGCGCACCTGGAGCGACACCCTCCCCCGCTGACCCAACCTGCTGCGGCCGACCCACGCGTGGTCAGGTCTTCTTGGCGTTCAGGAGGGCGGTGACCTGCTTGCCGTCGGCCTTGCCCTGACTGAGCTTCATCACCGCGCCCACGAGTGCGCCCATGGCCTTGCCCTCACCGGCGCAGAACTTCGCCCAGGCTTCGGCATTGGCGGCGATGGCCTGGTCGACGAGCGACTCGAGCGCGCCGGTGTCCATGGCCTCGAAGCCCTTGGCCGCAGCGATCGCCGCTGCGTCGCCGCCACCGTTGGCCACGAGCTCGGCGAGCACGGTCTTGGCCTGGGTCGCGGTGAGCTTCCCGTCGACCTCGAGCTTGGTCAGCAGGGCGAGGTCCTCGGCCGGGAGGGTGGGCTCGCTGCCCTGCTCGGCGAAGGCCTCCTTCACGTGCACCAGCGCGCGGGCCACGTCCCCACCCACGTGACCCACGGCGAGCACGTACTCGTCCTGGCCCCGCTCGGTGACCACCATGATCGCTTCGCTGTCGGCGGCCGCTCCGGTCGCCTCGCTCAACCGGGCACGCCGAGCGCCCGGCAGCATCGGCATCGACTCGCGCACGGCCTCGATCCACTCCGGCGACGGCGCCAGGGGCACGAGGTCGGGCTCGAGGAAGTACCGGTAGTCGTCGGCGTCCTCCTTGGTGCGCAGCGTGTGCGTCCGACCGTCGTTCTCGTTCCAGTGACGGGTCTCCTGGCGCACGACCTCGCCGGCCGCCACCAGCGCGACCTGACGGCGAGCTTCGTACTCGATCGCCCGTCCGAGCGAGCGGACGCTGTTGACGTTCTTGATCTCGCAGCGCGTGCCGAGCGGAGTTCCCGGCAGGTGGACGCTGACGTTCGCGTCGCACCGCATGCTGCCTTCCTCCATCTTCGCGTCGCTCGCCCCGATGGCAACGAGGATGGCGCGCAGCTCGTTCACGTACTGGCGTGCCTGGTCGGCAGTGTGGATGTCGGGCCGGCTGACGATCTCGACCAGGGGCACCCCGGCGCGGTTGAAGTCGATGAGCGAGTAGTCGCTGCCGTGGATGCGGCCGCCGGTGCCGCCCACGTGGGTGCTCTTCCCGGTGTCCTCTTCGAGGTGCGCCCGCTCGATGCCGACTCGATGCCCGTCGGGCAGATCGAGGTATCCGTCGACGTTGATCGGCTGGTCGTACTGGCTGATCTGGTACGCCTTGGGCATGTCCGGATAGAAGTAGTTCTTCCGGTGGAACGTGCTCGGTTGGATGGTGCAGTTGAGTGCGAGCCCGATGCGCATCGCCAGCTCGACGGCGTGGCGGTTCAACACCGGCAGCGCGCCGGGCAGGCCGAGCGTCACCGGATCGATGTTGGTGTTGGGTGCGTCGCCGAAGCGGTTCGGGCTGGCGCTGAACAGCTTGGTCGCGGTGGCCAGCTCGACGTGCACCTCGAGGCCCACCACCATCACGTATCCGTGATCGAGGACCTGCTCGGCGCGGGGGTCGTGACGCGACTCGGTGCTCATGCCGCACGCTCCAGTGCTGCCCCCACGCGGAACATCGTCGCTTCGTCGAGCGTGCCCGCGAGCACCTGCATGCCGACCGGCAGCCCGGCGGCCCCGGTGCCGAACGGCACGCTCATCCCCGGGTGGCCGGCGAGGTTGGTGGGGATGGTGTAGATGTCGGAGAGGTACATCATCAGCGGGTCGTCACCCTTGGCTCCCACCACCCAGGCGACCGACGGCGACGTGGGCGTCAGCAGCACCTCGGCGTGCTGGTAGGCGCGGGCGAAGTCGTCGTGGATGCGACGCCGCACCTTCAACGCCCGGCCGTAGTACGCGTCGTAGTAGCCGGCGCTGAGCGCGTACGTGCCGAGCATGATCCGCCGCTTCACCTCGTCACCGAAGCCGGCTGCACGCGTGGCGCCGTACATCGAGTTCGTGTCGGGGGCGTCGACCCGCAGCCCGTAGCGCACACCGTCGAAGCGGGCGAGGTTGCTGCTGGCTTCGGCCGGAGCGATGAGGTAGTAGGCGGTGAGCGCGTACCCGAACGCGGGCACCTCGACGTCGACGATCTTGGCGCCGGCGTCACGCAGGGCGTCGAACGCACGCTCGAGCTGCTCGGCGACCTCGGGCTCGGCACCGCCGGGCAGGTCGGTGATGCGGCCGACACGAACGCCTTCGACCCCGCGATCGATGGCGCCGAGCAAGGGATGGTGGTGCGCCGGGATCGACGTGGAGTCCATCGGATCGTGCCCGCCGATGGCGTCGAGCACGAGCGCCGCGTCGCCGACCGTGGACGTGAACGGGCCGATCTGATCGAGCGAGCTGGCGAACGCGACAAGGCCGTACCGACTGACGTAGCCATAGGTCGGCTTCACCCCGACGACGCCGCACAGCGCGGCAGGCTGGCGGATGGAACCGCCGGTGTCGCTGCCGAGGCCCACGGATGCAAAGCCGGCCGCGACGGCAGCAGCGCTGCCACCGCTCGAACCACCGGCAACACGGGTGGTGTCGTGCGGGTTGAACGTCGGCCCGAAGGCGCTGTTCTCGGTGCTCGAACCCATCGCGAACTCGTCGAGGTTCGTCTTGCCGATCAGCACTGCACCAGCCTCGGCGAGGCGGGTGACGACGGTCGCGTCGTAGGGCGGCTTCCACCCGTCGAGAATCTTGGACGAGCACGTGGTGGGGATGCCTCGCGTGCACATGTTGTCCTTGAGCGCAACGGGCACCCCGGCGAGGGGTCCCGGGTCGTTGCCGGCAGCGACGGCAGCGTCGATGGCGGCCGCTCGCTCACGGGCCTGGTCGGCGAGCACGAGGTTGAACGCGTGCACCTCGGCCTCGCGCGAGTCGATCTGGGCGAGGTGCTCGTCGAGCACGTCGACGGCCGAACGTTCGCCCGACCGCACGGCGACGGCGATGTCGCGAGCGCTGGTGGTCATGAATCGAGCCCGATGATCGGTGGGACGCGGAACCGTCCGTCCTCGGCCTGGGGCGCGGCGGCGAGCACCTCGTCGTGGTCGAGGCCGGCGACGACGACGTCGTCGCGGAACACGTTCTGCAGCGGATACGGCTGGGTCATCGGCGCGACGTGGGTGAGGTCGAGAGCGTCGATGTCGGCGAAGTGCTCGAGCATGCCCGCCAACTGGCGCGCCATGCGATCGATCTCGTCGGCGGACAGGTCGAGACGGGCGAGCCGGGCGACCTTCACGACGTCGGAGGGGGTGATCCGGTCAGACACGACGCCGATGCTAGGGGTTCACCCCGTCGAACAGCCTCACGATTCGATCGCCGACGTGCTCGCCGAGGGCCACGAGCTGGTCGAACTCCGCCTGGGCGAGGAACTGCTCGGACGCCGGGTAGTCGGGGAACCGGGCATCGGCCGCGCCGTATTGCAGCAGCTCCGACGGCGAGGTCTCGCTGAGCTGGTATCGCCCGTACAGCAGACGGCCGTGGCCACCTCCCATCGACGATGGATAGCGGATGACGCCCTCCGCCGCGCAGTCGAGGGGGAGGCCGCCCCGCGCTCGGAGCGCCGCCAGATCGATGTCGATGTCGACGCCCAGCTCGACCAGGGCGAGGTTGATCGCATCGCCCAGCGACTCGAACGATCCCGGCTGCTCGATGGTGGCGTCGACGCAGCACACGACGTCGGGCCGTTCGCGCAGCAGCTCGACGAGACCGAGGTTCTCGCGGTGGCCTCCGTCGTCGACGTAGACGAAGGCGTCACGGCCGGGGCGGTAGCTGCCGAACAGCTCCTTCGCCAGATAACCGAGGTGCACCCGAGGACTGGTCGACGGGTCGGCGAACCAGTGCGCGAAGCGCGGGTTGGGCACCCAGGCGCCGAGCCGCAGATCGAGCGCGACGAGCGGCGCAGCGCACGCACGGTCGAGCGCCGCACGCCGCATGACCGGCGCGAGCACGGCGCCGCCGAGCACCATCGAATGGGTGACGACCCACGCTCGCGGAAAACCGTCCCACCACGTGCCGACGGGGTACGACGCCGTGCCGATCACCGCGCTGGTGCCGTCGGTCCGGTCGTGCAACGTCACTCGTTCCGGGCGGAACGTGAACCCGTACGCCGGCATGCCGCAGAAGGTGTCACCCGTCGCGCGGGCGGTCGTCGCGACGACGAGCTCGGGGCCCGGGTGCGTGCCGTGATCCGACCACGCCGGCTCGTCGGCGAGGGGCAGTGGATCGAGCGGTGCACCCGCGCCCGGCTCGAGCGCGAACGTCGCGGCGGCCCGCTTGCGGTACAGCCCCCACAGGCTGCGGTGGTGTGGTGGCACGCACTCCGCGACCACGAGCCAGATCACCGCGACCACCCACACGGCCAGGCGTTCGTCGGTGCCGGGCAACGGCCAGGACGTCCACCCCGTCTGGTAGTCGTACGCCAACGAGTCGGCCACCTTGCCGGCGTAGAGCAGGAACAGCAATCCGAGCACCGTGCGAGTCGCGCGCAGCCACGGCGCCTTGACCGGGGCATCCTTCGCGCTCATCAGCAGTGCTCCGACGGCGAAGACGGCGACCGCCGCCAGCAGCGCAGCCGCCGCGTCGGCGCCCGCTCCGATGGGCAGCTCGTGGAGGCCTCGCCGGCCGTACACGATGCCAGCCGGTGCGACGACGAGCGCGATCCACAAGCCTGCACCGGCCACGGCGAACCCCGTCGCCGGCGCCGTCAACCGGCTCCGCTGCTCGGTACTCGATCGGCTGTACGCGACGAGAGCCAGCACGCCCGCGGCGGCCAGCATCACCGATCCGGGGAGCACGAGACGCAACGGGACAAGGTCGCGCAGGTTCAACCGAACATCCGTGGTGCCCTCCACGTACGGGAAGTCGCGGTGGATGACGTGCGACCGCACGACGCGCCCGGCGAAGGTGGCCACGACGTGCAACGCCGCGACGATCGCGCCGAGCACCAGCACGCTCCTCGCCACCAGGTTCGCGACGCCCCCGACGATCGACAGCGAGCCATTGTCGAGGAACCGGCGGCGAGCGCGCACCGTCTGCGCCCACGGCTGGCCCGCGTCGAAGGTGCCGTCGCTGCCGCGCCGGCGCTCGTCACCGCGGATGGCTCGGTGGATCGCCCATCCTCCCGCCGTGTACGCGCCCCCCGAGACGGCGACGAGCCAGGCTGCCCGGAGGAAGATCGACGGCCCGTCGTCGCGCGGCGCGTCGAGCCGACGGAGCGCACCGAGGGCGACGCTCGCCGCCGAGATGCCCCCGCCCGACACGCAGATGCCGATGCTCGGGCCGCGGCCGGCATCGTCATCGTGGACGTCCTCCTCATCCGCGAGCGGCGCGGCGCGCTCGGCGCCTGCGGACGGACGGGCGGCGCCACGCGCCGGTGGGCCGGCCAGTCGATCGAATGGGGCGAACAGGCGACGCATGAACGGCCTCACCACCGGGGCGGTGAGTGGTCCGACGACCAGCGCGACGAGGCCCACGATCGACACGCCGTACAGGATCCACTTCGTCCACGCGATGGTGGTGACCGCGAGCACGAGCCCGGTCGGCGGCCGGACCTTGCCCACCATCGCCAGCGAGAACACGTTCTCGACGAGGTCGAGCACAGCAGCTCCCACGGCCATCGTCGGGGTCGCCACCCACACGCCGAAGGACCGCCGGCGCTCGGGGGCCCACCGCACCAACCCCGCCCTCAGGAGCCGTGGGGCGATGAACAGCCAGCTCAGGACGAAGACGTTGTCGAGCCAGAGCGCGGCCCGCGCGTCGGACCGGCCGGCCTTCACGACCGTTGCCACGAACTTCGGCGGCGTCCCGGCGAGGTAGAGGTCGAGATGGAACGCGTTGAAGGGCGCGGCGAGGTTGACGGCGACGAAGACGGCGGCCAGGACGACCACCAGCAAACCCCATGCTCGATGCCGCACGCCTCTCCCTCCGCGCCGGCGCGCGACTCTACCGAAGTGGTCCCCCAGCGTTCAGGTGAGCGCGCTCAGGTGAGCGTGTCAGGCGTGCGCGCGCAGGTGGACGAGCAACGCCGACTCGGGGTTCAGGACGGGCATCTGCAGGCCGTGCGTCGCCAGCTGACGGCCGGTCAGCTCGATGCCGCTCGCCAGCCAGGCGGGCTGGTGGCGAGCCGGCACCCGCCCCGAACGAGGGAGGCCGATCGACTCGACCCGGTAGGCGCGGTCGGGCCCGAGCCCTGGAAGGCGCAACGGCACCGGCGCCAGGCTGCTGCCGGTGCGCAGTCGCACGAACGAGATCAGCGCCTCCGACCGGTCCGAGGCATAGACGCCCTGCGCGTGCGACACGGCCGGCGCGTCACGGTCGAACCCGTCGAGGTCGGCGTCGAACCGCACCACGTCGCCGCTGTGCAGGAGCCAGCGGAAGCGCCGGTGGAGCGCGATCACCGCAGCCAGGTCCCGTCGCTCCCCCTCGTCCAGGTCGAGCAGGTTCCACTCGATCCCGAGATGGCCGAACAGCGCGGTCGCGGCGCGGAACGCGAGGGTGTGCACACGCCCGGTCGTGTGGGCGCGCGGCGGCCCGATGTGGGCGCCCATCACCTCGGGCGGGACGAACATCGACGCTCCGCGCTGGATCGTCTGCCGTTCCAGCGCGTCGTTGCAGTCGCTCGTCCAGACGCGCTCGGTGTGACGGAGGATGGCGTGGTCGATGCGGCCCCCGCC
>JBFWSW010000024.1:30113-34266 GCA_050248155.1 Ilumatobacteraceae bacterium | reverse complement strand
GGGTGCAGCAGCTCGCCCACCTGCACGTAGCGGCGACCGTCGGCCAGCCGCTCGGCGAGCAGGCGGTGGTTGCCGCTCCAGGCGAGGTGGATGCCCCACGTCTCACCGCTCCACTCGGCGCCGCCCTGCTCGGATGCGAAGATCAGCGGCACGTGCTCGTGCGACGTCCGTCCGCGGCGGTTCTCGACGAGCGTCGCGCCGGTCGGCCACGGCCCTCGCCGTGCCTGGAGCTCGCGCGTCCACCGGCCGGTGAAGGTCAACAGCTCGACCGCGTGCGACGGCAGCGGCAGGGTGACCGACAGGTGCCCGAGCAGGTAGCGGGTGCCGGCCACGTTGGTCAGCGTGCACCGCACGCGCAGCACGTCGTCGAGCGACAACCAGGTGTCGAGCTGCAGCCCGGCGACCTGGTCACGCGCGGTGACGCAGATCGGTCCGCCGTCGGGCTGGTCGATGCCGGCCGGCTCGAACCGGGGCGCCCAGGCGACGCCTCGCTGGCGGTGGCCGGCGAGGCCTGGGCTGCCCGGGAACCCGCTGCCGTGCTCGGGGACGATCGACAGCGGGGCGACGGCGTCGAGCACACCGTTGGTGATCGGCCGCTCGAGCGCGGCGACGATGCTCGCCGGATCGACACCCTCGCCGAGCGGTGCGCCCCAGTGCACGATGACGGGGACACCGTGCGACACGTCGAGCACCACCTCGGCGGTCGGCGACCGCAGACGGATCATCGGCGCGGGCGGCGCGGGGTCAGTCGCTCGATCCGCCGGGCCGTGGTTCGTCGGCGGATCCGGATGACCGGGCACGCTCGTCATCCGCGGGAACGTACTCGCTGTCGACCGCGAGCCCGTCGTCCGCGTCGTCGTCGATCGCAACCTCGTCGACTTCGATCTCGTCGGCCGCGACCTCCACTCCTTCGTCAGAGCCATCGTCGACGACCTCGTCCGGGCCGAGCGTGAGGCGCCGACGCGACCCGAACAGGTACGCTCCGGCGAGGACGGCGACGACCAGCGCGACCCATTGGTTCCAGCGCAGCCCGGCGACGTGATCGGCAGGATCGATGCGCAGCCCCTCGACCCAGAACCTGCCGACGCCGTAACCGAGGACGTACATGGCCATGAGCCGTGGTGGGCGGATGCGCCAACGCCGGTCGATCGCGATCAGCGCGCCGGCGAGCGCGAAGTTCCACAGCGACTCGTACAGGAACGTGGGGTGGAACGTGGTGCCGGCGGGGTGGCCCGCCGCCAGTGCGTTGGCGTCGCTGACCCGCAGTGCCCAGGGCAGGCTCGTCGGCTTGCCGAAGAGCTCCTGGTTGAACCAGTTGCCCCACCGTCCGATCGCTTGCGCCAGCGCGATCGCGGGTGCGGCGAGGTCGGCCGTGAGCGCGGGCGAGATGCCGCGCCGCTGCGCCACCCACAGCCCGACACCGATCCCCGCGACCAGCCCGCCGGGGATTCCGAGGCCGCCTTTCCAGATCTGCGGGATCTTGCCGAGGTCGTCCTCGAAGGAGCTCCAGTCGGTGGCCACGTGATAGAGGCGCGCGCCGATGACGCCGGCCAGCACAGCCCAGACGGCGATCCCGCTCGCGTCCTCACGGGTCCCCGCGCCCACCGCTTCGAGCCGGCGTCCGAACAACCAGACCGCGGCGACGACCCCGAGGGCGATCATCAGCCCGTACGCGTGGATGGACAGGCTCCCGATGTCGATCGTGCCGCTGGACGGGCTGGGGATGCTCGCCGGAGCGCTCGCGACGAACATCGCTGTCGCGGTCATCGCGACGTTGCCGTGGACGTGACGCGACGGGCGAACTCGACCGACCGCTCGAAGATGAGCGCCTTGTCGTAGTCCTGCGTCGCCACGTGGAAGCTGCGCTCGAGGGTGACGCGCTCGACGGGGCCGCCGTAGTGCTCGGCGAGGTGGTCCGACTGAGCGGGCGGCACGACGTGGTCGTCGAGCGAGGTCATCAGCAGCAGTGGGATGCGCATGTCGGCGTATCTCGACTCGAGCGGGGCGAGGCCTTCCCTCATGAACGACAACAGCGGCGCGACCGGTGTGCCGTCGTACGCGGACTCGTGCGCGTCGGGGTCGGCGATGTCGCTGCCGATGCCGGGCATGACCGTGGTGCCGTCGGCGAGCATGCCGTCGAGCGCCACCAGGACCTCGTCGGGCTGGGCCTGCGTGGCCGGGTTGATGCAGATGATCCCGAGCAGGTCGGGATGGTCGGCACCGAGACGCAACGTGAGCGAGCCCCCCATGCTGAGCCCCGCGACCACGACGCGCTCGGCCCGTGCCGACAGTCGTTGCAGCGCGGCCTCGGCCTCGCCTGCCCAGTCGGCCCATCCGGTGGTCAGCATGTCCTCGACGGTGGTGCCGTGACCCGGCAGTCGCGGCATCTCGACGTGGAAGCCGGCCGCGGCGAAGGCCTCGGCGAGCCCACGCATCGAGCCGGGGTTGCCGGTGAAGCCGTGCAGCACGAGCGCGCCCGGAGCGCCGGACGGCCCGGTTGCCGAGTGCGACGCGTCATGAGACCAGGCGTCCGCACCGGGGATGAGCGCGCCGTTCGAGGACGCGGGCTCTGGTTGCGTCATGGGCTGCAGTATGCCCGATCAGGCGTATGGGTCGTCCGCGGTCAACGGCACGTCCCACCACTCGACCGGGCTGCCCGCGGCCTGCCATTCGGGGAACGGGTAGATGCAGTTGACGGGGCAGGCCGGCAGGCACTTGTCGCATCCGCTGCACAGCTCGGGGATGATGACGACGTCGGGGCCGTGGTTGAAGATCGCGCCGAACTGAGGTGGGCAGTGCCGCAGGCAGGCGTCGCAGTTGATGCACTCGAGCATCTCGATGCGGACCGGCGGGTTCTTCCACTTCGGATTACGGGTGCGCTGCTCGATGCGCTCGGCGCGGGTCGCCCCCATGTGGCGCAGTGTACGGCCCACGGCACCCGGACGCTTGACCCGGCGGTCAAGGTGATGATCGACTGCACGCGTGAACACCCCGAGGCGTGAGCACATCGAACGGGAGCACACCGAGCAGGGCCGCGAGCGCAAGACGCAGCTGCTCGACGCAGCTGCAGCGCTCTTTTCGTCGAAGGGGTACTCGAGCACGCGGATCGCCGACATCTGCGCAGCAGCCGGCGTGGCCAAGGGACTCTTCTACTGGTACTTCCCGACCAAGGAGAGCCTCTTCGCCGAGCTCGTCCGCACGATGCGCCAGCAACTGCGGCGCGCCCAGGCCGCGGCGATGGACCCAGAGGCCGATCCCGTCACGCGCATCCGCCAGGGCACCGAGGCCAGCGTCGTCTTCATGGCCGCGCACCGCTCGTACTTCGCGCTGCTCGACGTCGAGCGTGGCGACGACGAGGTCGCGGCCGTGCTGCGCGACGGGTCGGACGTGTACGCGCAGGACGTCATCCGATTGGTGCGCGAGGCGCAAGAGCTCCACCTCGTGCCCGATGGCGACGCGCGGCTGTACGCGACCGGGATCCTCGGCGCCGTCTCGTCGTTCAGCCACGCCCAGCGCGCCGGTCGGCTCGACATCGATGCAACCGAGCTCGCCCCGTTCGTCGGCGAGTGGGTGGTGCGGGCGCTCGTCGGGACCGACGTCAGTCCAGCTTGACCTCGGGGTGCCGCCGGCGGAAGACGCGGACGAACGCGTCGACGATGCGCGGCTCGAACTGCGCTCCGCGCGCACCGATGATGTACTGCGCGGCCTCGAGGGCCGTCCACGCGTGCTTGTACGTGCGATGGCTGGTGAGCGCATCGAACACGTCGGCGACCGTCACGACACGGCCGCTGAGGGGGATGCCCTCCCCCGCCAGACCGGCCGGATACCCCGTGCCGTCCCACCTCTCGTGGTGGTTGAGGGCCACCTCGGCCGCGAGCTGGATGAGCGGTGAGCTGCTGCCGGCGAGGATCTCGGCACCGATCGTCGTGTGCGTCTTCATCACGTCGAACTCCTCGGTCGTCAGCGGACCGGGCTTCAGGAGGATCGCGTCGGGCACCGCCACCTTGCCGATGTCGTGCAGGCGGCCGGCGAGCCGCAGCTGCGCGACCCAGTCGTCGGGTTCGCCGAGCTCGGCGGCGATCTCGCCCGAGAGGTCACCGACGCGGATGGTGTGCTCGCCCGTGTCGGTGTCGCGGAACTCGGCGAGCACCGC
>JBFWSW010000024.1:0-30013 GCA_050248155.1 Ilumatobacteraceae bacterium | reverse complement strand
GAGTGGACCCGGCTGAGGTCGAGCGCCGCCTCGCCGAGGCTGACGGCGAGGAGGTGCTCGTTGCGCCCGGCTCGCACCTCCGCCATGTTCGAGAGGGTCAGCACGTCGTTGTCCGGCCTGCCGAGGCCCTTGTTCGCGGTGAGCGCGGCCTCGTAGGTGACGAGCGCTCGGTCGGTGTCGCCGAGCGAGTGGTGGATGATCGCGATCGTGTTGAGGAGGTTGCCCTCGTCGATGCGGTGATCGGTGAGCCGGTAGAGCTCGAGCGCCTGCAGTGCGGACTCGAGGGCTTCGGAGAAGTTGCCTGCGTTGTAGTGGACGAGCCCGATCAGGTTGAGCGCCCACACCTCGACGACGGTCTTGCCCGCCCGACGGGCCAGGTCGCGGGCTTCGAGCGCGATGGCGAACGCGTCGTCGGCCTGCCCGGACGAGTAGGCGATCGATGCCAGCCGGTAGAGCGCCTCGGCCTCGCCGGCCAGGTCGTCGAGCGTGCGCGCCAGCACGCGGGCTTGCTGGGCCATGGCGCGGGCCGCAGCGTTGTCGGTGCCTTCGCAGGCGCGAGCGTCATCGAGGAGCTCGCGGACCGACTTGGCCACGCCCGACGCATCGGGGGCCGTCGCCCGGATCGCCACTCGCACCTCCTCTCGACGCTCGCTGGTCACTCGTGCTCGGGATCGGGATCGCGAGATGGTCACCCGACCTCTGTCCCGATCATCGGCATCGTCGACGCGATCGGTGACGTCTGGGCGCGCAGCGCGCGCGTTCGCAGGCTAGTGATCATCGGAAAGTGATTCATGGATCACTGTCCGTCTTGCTCCAAGCTTGAGTGACGCGGCCAGCGTTCGGCGGGCACGGACGGTGTTCGTTCGGCGGGTCGTATCGTGTGGCCACATGAGTCGCGGCGCGAGGCGGATCGAGTCGTCCGCCGTCGCCGCGCTCGCGCCCGTCGTCACCCTGCTGCCGGTGTCGCTGGCAGCGCTGTTCGTCTTCTGGCTGCCGGTCCACCTCATCTGGGACGTCTCGTACCGTCTGTTCGTCGCCGGCTACCTCGCCAGCGTCATCGTCCTGTTCGTCCGCCCCGTCCAGGTGCTGGTCCTGGCGCGACTGCTCGGCGCGCGGCAGCCCACCCGTGACGAGCGAGTGCGCCTCGACACGGCGTGGCGTTCCGTGCTCCAGGCGGCGGGCCTGCCGGCGCGGCGCTACGTGCTGGCCGTGCTGCCGGCTGACGAGCTCAACGCGTTCGCGTGCGGCGGCCACCTCGTCGTCGTGACGTCGCTCGCCGTCGAGGCGCTGCCACGTGACGAGCTCGCCGGCGTGCTCGCGCACGAGCTCAGCCACCACCTCGGCTTCCACACCGTCGCCCTCACCGTCACGCAGTGGTTGAGCGTCCCGGTGCTGTTGCTGTCGCGCGTCGGGTTCTTCCTCCAGAACGTCGCCGCCGCCGCGACCACGAGCTACGCCAGCCACTCGGCCGCATTGACGTTCATCGGGCGCAGCGTGAGCACGTTGCTCACGGCCGTGTCGTGGCTCTTCCTCAGCGGCTTGCTCGCGGCGAACGCCGTCGGCAACGTGGCGGGTCGTGGCGCCGAGTTCCAGGCCGATCGGCGCGCAGTGTCGATGGGGTTCGGCGGCGAGCTGTCCAACGCCCTCCGTCGCGTCATCGCGCTGGGGGGCGGCGAGCGCCCGAGGTCGTGGCGCGAGCGGTTGGCTGCGACGCATCCCGCGGCACGGACCCGTGTCGCACGCATCGAGGCGGCTCGGCGAGGGGTGTCAGCCGGTCGCCTAGCGTGAGGCGAATGCACCTCGCCCTCGAACGCTCCGGTCGTGGCCCCACGCTCGTCCTGATCCACGGCATCACCGAGCAGTCGGAGATCTGGCGACCGCTGATCGGGCCGCTCAGCGAGCACTTCGACGTGATCGCCCTCGACCTGCGCGGTCACGGCCGGTCCCCGAAGGGTGACACCTACGATCCGGTGAGCCTCGCGACCGACGTGCACGAGACGATCGCCGAGCTCGGCATCGAGCGGCCGCTGGTGGTCGGCCACTCGCTCGGCGGTGTCGTCGCCAGCGCATACGCCGTCGTCGGGCGCCCGCGCGCGGTCGTCAACGTCGATCAGCCATTGCGCCTCGCAGGCTTCCAGGACGCGCTGCGGCAGCTCGAACCGATGCTGCGGGGGGACCCCGCGACGTTCGCAGGGGCGATCGACATGCTGTTCGATTCGATGATGGGACCGCTGCCGTCCGACGAGGCTGCACGCGTGAAGGCGCTGCGCCGACCGGACCAGGACGTCGTGCTCGGGGTCTGGGACGTCGTGCTCGACTCGACAGCCGACGAGCTCGACGCCGTCGTGCAGGGATTGGTCGGCGGCATCACCGTTCCCTACCTCTCGCTGCACGGCATCGACCCGGGCGAGGACTACACGTCGTGGCTGCGCGCGGCGATCCCGTCGGCGACGGTCGAGGTCTGGCCGGACCAGGGCCACTACCCGCACCTCGTGCAGCCCGATCGGTTCGTCGAGCGCATCGTCGACTTCGACCGCTTCGACCCGCGCCCCGTCTGAGCCGGGTGATCCGGGTCGCCACACGGGACGTCACCACACCGCGATCGGGGCGACCACGGCATCGAGCACGGCGATCAGGTCGGCGGGGGCGAGCTCGAGGTCGAGGCCGCGCCGACCACCACTGACGAAGATCGTGTCGCTGAGCTCGGAGGTCTCGTCGATCACCGTGCGCAGGCGCTTCTTCTGCCCGAACGGGCTGATCCCACCGACGACGTAGCCGGTGATCCGTTCGGCCGCGTCGGGCGGGCACATCTCGGCACGCTTCGCGCCGACGGCAGCGGCGAGCTCCTTCAACGACAGCTGGGCGCTCACCGGCACGATGCCGACCACGGTCGCCGCGCCGCCGCCCGGTGCGCCAGGCCCGAACGTCGCCTGCGCGAGCAGCGTCTTGAACACCCGGTCGGGGTCGACACCGATCGCCTCGGCGGCCGCGAGCCCGAAGCCGCGCGTCGCCCCGTCGTGACGGAACTCGTGCGCCGAGTAGGCGACGCCCGCACGGTCGAGCTCGACCATCGCTGGGGTGCCGGCAGCCATCGACGAGAGCGTACGGGTCACGTGGCGGGCCGTGGCGCGGAGCGTCGGCGTTGGGCATGGAAGACTGCGCGACGTGGCCATCGCTGACAGCCCTCGTTACGAGCTGACCGATCGGTACCGCCGGGACGAGGGCACGGTGTTCCTCAGCGGGGTCCAGGCGCTCGCGCGCATGCCCTTCGAGCAGCTGCGCGCCGACCGCGCCGCCGGCCACCGCACCGCCGCGTACCTGACCGGCTACCAGGGCAGCCCACTCGCCGGGTTCGATCGCGACGCCAGCTCCGTCGCTGCCCTCGCCGAGGCCGATGGGCTGCGATACGTGTTCCAGCCGGGCATGAACGAAGAGCTCGCCGCCACGGCTGTGATGGGCTCGCAGCTCAGCGTGACCCTCGACTCCTGCCGGTACGAAGGGGTGATCGGCGTCTGGTACGGCAAGGCGCCGGGGCTCGACCGGGCGAGCGACGCGCTCCGCCACGCCGTGTTCGCCGGTACGTCCGCCTTGGGCGGCGCGGTCGCGCTGGTCGGCGACGATCCGACGGCCAAGAGCTCGACCCTCCCGTCGTCGAGCGATGCGTCGCTGCTCGACTTGCAGATGCCGGTCCTCTTCCCCGGCGACGTGCAGCAGGCAGTCGACCTCGGCCGGCACGCCATCGCGCTGTCCCGGTCATCGGGCCTCTGGACGGCGATCAAGGTCGTCGACTCGGTCGCGGACGGCACGGGCACTGTCGATCTGCACGCCGATCGATTCGCTCCGGTGTTCCCAGCGGTCGACGCGGGTGGGCGGATGGCACGACCGGACGGTCGGCTCGTCACGCCGTACACCCTCGAGCTCGAACGCGAGCTGCGTGAGGTGCGACTCGACATCGCTCGCCAGTACGGCGAGCTGAACGAGCTGAACCGGGTGACCGTGCGCGGGCCGGACGACTGGATCGGGATCATCGCCTCCGGCAGCACGTATCACGAGATGCGTGAGGCGCTCCGAGTCCTCGGGCTGCCCACCGACGACGACCTGCGGGCCGCCGGAATCCGCCTGCTCGAGATGCAGATGCCGATCCCCTTCGGCACGTCTGCCGTGCGCTCCTTCGCCGCCGGGCTCCGGGAGATCGTGGTGGTCGAGGACAAGAACCCGACGATCGAGCGCAGCGTCAAGGAGACGCTGTACGACCAGAACGAGCGCCCGGTGGTCTGTGGCAAGCGGGCACCCGACGGTTCGGCGATGCTGCCCGCCACGGGTGCGCTCGCAGCCGACGTCATCGCGGGTGCGCTCCGGTCACGACTCGCACAACGGATCGCACCCGAGCGCCTCGCCCCACCGCGAGCGCCACGTCAGCTCATCCCGCTCAGCCTGAACCGCACGCCCTACTTCTGCTCGGGCTGCCCGCACAACTCCTCGACGCGGGTTCCCGACGATGCGCTCGTCGGCAGTGGCATCGGTTGCCACACGATGGTGGTGCTGATGGACGAAGGGCGCTTCGGTCGCATCGTCGGGGTCACCGCGATGGGCAACGAGGGCGCGCAGTGGTTCGGCATGGCTCCCTTCGTCGACGAGCCGCACCTCATCCAGAACATCGGCGACGGCACGCTGTTCCACTCGGGCATGCTGGCTGTGCGGGCCGCCGTCGCCAACGGCGCGAACATGACCTACAAGGTGCTCTACAACGGCACCGTCGCGATGACCGGCGGGCAGGACCCCAACGGTCAGCTCGAGGTTGCCGACCTCGTTCGCGTCTTCCTCGCCGAAGGAGTGCGGCGGGTGATCGTCACCACCGACGACCTCGACCGCTACCGATCGGTCGCGATGCCGCCGGCCGTCGACGTCTGGGATCGCAGTCGTCTCCTCGAGGCACAACGCGTGCTGCGCGAGGTCCCGGGCACGACGGTCCTGATCCACGACCAGCGGTGCGCGGCCGAGCTCCGCCGCGATCGCAAGCGCCGCCGCATCACCCCGCCGTCGTTCCGGGTGGTGATCGCCGAGCGCGTCTGCGAGGGCTGCGGCGACTGCGGCGAGGTGAGCAACTGCCTCAGCGTGCAACCCGTCGACACCGCCTACGGGCGCAAGACGCGCATCGACCAGGCGACCTGCAACCTCGACGCAAGCTGCGTCCGCGGTGACTGCCCCTCCTTCCTCACGGTGACCCCTCGACCCGAGCGAGCTCGGCGGGCCGAGCGGTCGGGCACCGTCCGGGCCGACGTCGCGGCACTTCCCGATTCCCACGTCTCCGATTCCGAGATGCCCGATCCCGAGGTCATCGTGTCGACCGACGAGTGCACGATCCGTCTCAGCGGCATCGGCGGGACCGGCGTGGTCACGGTCAGCCAGATCCTCGGCACCGCGGCCATGCTCGACGGGTTCCAGGTGCGGGGGCTCGACCAGACGGGGTTGTCGCAGAAGGCCGGTCCGGTCGTCAGCGACGTGCGCCTCAGCACGACCCGGCCTCATCCGTCGAACCGCGCCACCGTCGGTTCGGTCGACACGCTGCTGGCGTTCGACCTGCTGGTCGCAGCGAGCGATGCTCACATCGCCGGATCGGCGAGCGATCGCACCATCGCGGTGGCCTCGTCATCGCCTGTGGCGACCGGCGCGATGGTCGTACACCCCGAGCTCGCCTACCCGCACGACGAAGCCGTGCACCGGCTGCGATCGAGCTGCCGATCGCTCGTCACCGTCGACGCGCTCGGTGTGACGACCTCGGAGCTGGGCGACGCCGCCACCGCCAACGTCTACGTCCTCGGCGTCGCGGTCCAGCGCGGCGCCGTCCCGGTCGCGCCCGCGCGCATCGAAGAGGCGATCCGGCTGAACGGTGTGTCCGTCGAGCGCAACCTCGCCGCGTTCCGGCTGGGACGCCGCGACGCGGGCACCGCGACCGTCGAGTCCCTCGGCTTGGCGAACCCTGCCGACGGGTCGTCCGCACCCGAGACGACCGACCAGCTGCTGCAGCGACTCGCCGGCGACCTCCGCAGCTACCAGTCGAAGGCGTACGCGCAGCGGTTCGTCGACGAGATCGAGCGAGTGCAGCGGTGTGGCGACGACGAGCTCACGCGCATCGCTGCCGTGCAGCTGCATCGGCTGATGGCCTACAAGGACGAGTACGAGGTGGCGAGGCTCCTGCTCCTGCCCGAGACGCGGGCGGCGGCCGAGGCGGTCGGTGGACCGGGCGCCCGTGTGCAGTGGAACCTGCACCCCCCACTCCTGCGGGCGATGGGCCTACGCCGCAAGCTCCGCCTCGGCCGGACGGCGACCCCGGTGCTCGTCCTGCTGCGCTCCGGGCGGCGTCTGCGCGGCACCCCGCTCGACGTCTTCGGCCTGGCGAAGGTGCGCCGCACCGAGCGGGCGATGCGCGACGAGTACATCGATGCCCTGCACGTGCTGACCGGCACCCTCGAACGGATCGGCGTCACCGAGGCCCGGTCCATCGCAGCCCTGCCCGATGCGGTGCGCGGGTACGAGGACATCAAGATGCGCCGCGCCGACGCCTACCGGCGCGAGCTCGCCGATCGGCTGGCCCAGATCCCCGGCTGACACCCGATCCTCACCGGTCGAGCCGAAATGGCTCAATGCCCACGGCGGGCGCGCCGATACCACTGCAGGCGGTACGGCCACATGGCCGGACGACAGTAGGGATCAGGCGTGAACGGTTGGGCGAGACGATCGGGCGGGCGCGCGCTCGGCGATGTGCGGGCGATCGCACACCCCGGCGCGCTCCGGATCGACCGTCGCCGCCGGCCACCGAGACGAGGCAGATCGGCGTGGAGGGCCACGGGTCGGCTCGTCGTGATCGGTCTCGCAACGGTGTGCATCTACGTCGGGCTGTCGGGCGTCGCCGCCGAGGTGTGGTTCCAGATCGTCGCATGGACCTCGATGGGCCTGTTCGCCTTCGGCCTGCACCGCAACCGCGCCGTCGCAGTGCCGTGGCTGCTCGTCGGAGCCGGCTTCGTCCTGTTCGTCATCGGTGACCTGCTGTTCACGCTGAACGAGTACCTGTTCGTCGTCGACACCTTCCCGTCGTCGGCGGACGTCGCCTACCTCGCCGGGTACCCGATGCTGGCGATCGGCCTCGCTGCGCTCATCCGCCGCGGCGGCAAGGGGCACAGCGCGCTCATCGACGCCGGCATCGTCACCACCCCGCTCGCCGTCGCGGGATTCGTCTACATCATCCAACCGACGGCAGCCTTCGGGGTCACCTTCCTCGAGAAGGCCGTCTCGGGCGCCTACCCGACGGGCGACCTGGTGTGCCTCGCCGTGCTCGTGCGCATCGTCGCGGGCATGGGCGGTGGCTCCGACGGGAGGTTCCGCCGGGGTCAGCCTGCGCTCGGCATGCTGATCGCCTCGCTCGCGACCCTGCTCGCGGCCGACATCATCTTCCTGTGCACGACCTTGAGCGACACGTACGTGAGCGGTGGCTGGTCCGACGGGCTCTACCTCCTCTCGTACCTGGCGCTCGGCCTCATGGCCCTCGATCCGTCGCTCGCACGCATCTCCGCACCTGCCGAACCGGTCGAGGTGAGCCTCAGCCGACGGCGGCTCGGCCTGCTCGCCGTCGCCGCGCTCGTCACCCCGGGCATGCTCGCCCTGCAGTGGTTGCGCGGCGCCGAGCTGACGGTCCCGCTCGTGGTCGGCGGCACGGTCGTCTCGTTCCTGCTCGTCGTCGCGCGGATGAGCGGACTCGTGCAAGCGCTCGAGTCCTCCCGCTCACAGCTGCGCTTCGAAGCCACGCACGACGGTCTGACCGGCTTGCCCAACCGGCAGCTCTTCAACTCGCGCCTCGACGCGACGCTTCGCCGTGGAGAGGCCGGCGCGCTGCTGTTCGTCGACCTCGATCGCTTCAAGGCCGTGAACGACACCCTGGGTCACCACGAAGGCGACCGCGTGCTCGTCGAGGTCGCCGAGCTCCTGGCGTCGGTGGTGCGCAGCACGGACACCGTCGCTCGCCTGGCGGGTGACGAGTTCGTGGTGCTGCTCCACTCCGACGACGAGGTCGAGGCGCTCCGCGTCGCCAACCGGCTCGTCGAGACCGTGCGGGTCACCCGGCTCGCGGGTCCGGACCCGATCGTCGTGACGGCCTCGGTGGGCATGGTGCGATGGGCCGAGCAGACCGGCCCCGACCACGCAGACCTCCTCCTGAAGGCCGCCGACGACGCGATGTACGACGCGAAGCGCATCGACGGCAACACGCTGGTCGTCGCGACGAGCTGAGGCGCTGCGGCCCCGGCCTGGTGCGATCGGTGGCGGGCGGTGGAAGTTGAAGCTGCAACCTTCGGGTTATGAGACGCAGACCCGCCATGTCGGCTCAGATGGGTTGAGCCGAAAAGTGCCGTTGAACAGCGATGATACGTCGGAGCCGTTGGGCTGGTGGCCTCCGAAGACCGCTCGGGATTGGCCGTCCGTTAGATGTTCCGTTCGAAGCGGGCGATCACGCTGCCGGCGTACGCGCCAGACGACGCGCGAGAGCAGCGGCCTGGTTCTCCACGTGCCGAGTTTTGAACGGCTTCTGGTTGAGATCCGCCAACGCTGCGTTCAGCGATGTGAGAGCGGAGGAGCGCTTCGCCAACTCATCGAGCAACCTAGGAATCGCCATGCTGCGGGGCGTTGCGTGGTGCTCGCAAGCCTCAGCCACTCGGGCCCGGAGCGAGTGCTCGACGGCCCGCTTCGTGTCGAACGGCTTGAACTGGCAGCAGGGCAGAGCGCAGCGTGCGAACTGCTGGAGTCCGGGCGTGGTGCTGATGAGGCCGAACTCCTTGCCTGAGACCGAGAGCCCAATGGCGGGCAGGTAGATGCGCCGGCCAAACCCCTTCCCCTGGAGGCCTTCGCTTGGTTTGGCGGGCCGAGCCCTTGAAGCGAAGTCGAAAGTCTCCCCTTCAGCGAGGCCAGCGTCCGCTGCGTGGGCACCAAGCGCCCGGAAGAAGTTGCCGGCGCCTCCTGCCCGTCCGGCGATGACCTGAAAGTCCTTCGCTGCCTCGGCGAAGACGTCGGCACAACGAATGAGCTTTGAGACCGTGTCCGCCTGCGGGCGGAACGGCGTCACCTGTACGTACAAGCCCTCGACGCCTCGATTCAGCCGTCCCATGAGCTCGAGCCCCTGTTCGAGCCTCTCCGAGTGCATCCCCAAGAAGCCAACGAGGGGACGCGCGTCGAGGTCCGTCATCCCAAGTGCGATGTCGATTGCCGCAAGCGTGAGAGCGCCGACGTCATCGTTGCGATGGCGGGGCACGAACCCGGGCACCAGGTAAGCGTCCGCACCGAGCTCGCACTGAGCACGAAGATTCGCCTCGACGAACGCCCGGAAGCTCGCATCGATGACGATCACGGGCTCCTTCGGCGCGTACGGCGCCGCCGCCATCGCATCGACGCGAAAGGTTGCGGCCTCCCGGTACCGCCATGCGGATGAATCGCAGATGACCTTCACATCGTGGTCGTGCAGGGCACGCATGATCGAGGGGGTCTTGTGCGCGTATGCGTGGTCCGCGACAGCCCACGGCAGGTCGAGTCCATCGCCGAGCGGCAACCGCCCGGGGGGACCGAGTGTTCGATCAACCCCCGTCCAGTTCCGCTTGTCGATTCGAGGCAAGAAGCCATGCCCGAATTCCATGTCTGCCTCCGAACTTGTCGATCCGACATCGATGCGACATACTCTATGACAAACGCGCGACAAATCACAAGCGCGCAACTTGCTGTCGAGGGACGGTCATCATGCCTCAGGTTGTCGATGTGCTGGAGGAACTGCTCTCCGGCGAGGTTGTCGACGCGAACGACGTCGCCCGCGTTCTCGGCACCTCCGCTCGCAGCGTGGCGAGGTGGCAAGCCGCCGAAGTCAGCCCGCGAAGGGAGTCCGAGGAACGGCTTCTTGAGCTCAAGGCCGTTCTCGACCTCGCCCGACGCGTCCTCCGACCCGAAATCGCTCGCTTGTGGCTTCGGAGCCCAAATCCAGAGCTGTCGTACGAGAAACCTCTGGACCTCATCACCAGGGGCGAGTACCGGAAGGTCATTGGTTCGCTTCTCGCCACCGCTGAGGGCATTACAGCCTGACGATGCGGGATCTCGTCGATCGAATCAGCACGGCACCGAGGCTGGCTTACCGAGGCCACGGATACCGACAGCTCGCTCCGCTCTACGATCCGCTCAGCGGCGAGGGCGCTCGCATCCACGGTGGCCGGTTCAATGCTCCAGGCAGCTTCCCCGTGCTCTACCTGTGCTCCACCGCCGGATGCGCCGCCGCGGAGTTCATGCGCTTCGCGTCAAAGCACCCCCTTGGTCCCACCGGTTTCCTTCCCCGAACGCTCTACCGGTACGACGTCAGCCTGACATCGGTGCTCAACCTGATCGATGCTCACACCCTGGAGCATCTCGGTATGACCCTCGAGATGGTCGTGGACGAAGACTGGGCACTGACACAGCAGATCGGCGAAGTCGCCCACCAGTTCGGGTATCAGGCAGTCCTCAACGCCTCTGCCACCGGTGTGGACGAGGTGCTGGCGGTACTCGTTGAGAACCTTCGCACGGGAACTCTGGGTCCGACCCCTGCCGGCGCATGGGAGTCCCTCGATGACCTTCCGGTGTTCTAGGCAATGGAGGCGCTACTCAGCCCTGCGCAGCGAGCCGTTTGTCACCGCCGCCCCCGTCGCTGCTCCCGCTCCGTCTGACCTTGAAGCCTTGAGGCAGGGCGGGTGGCGCCATTGCAGATTGGGTCCTGACGCTCCGTGCTGACCTGTTCAGTGCGGGCTCGTTGCTTGTTGCACGGCCGCTGAAGCGCAGGAGTCCCGCGGAGTGGTGGGGTTCGCTTCGCCCGATCCGTCGCCGTCGTGGTCGCCTGCGCCGGTGTTCTGACGACGGCGGGAGAGGACACCGATCGGCTCGACCAGTTCGAACCTGCGACGGGCGATCACCGCTGCCGGCCCTCCTTGAACAAGGAGATCGCCTTGGCGATACGTCGCTGACGTGTCTCGTCCGTCTTGGCGCCGTTGACGTTGTCGACGTGGTAGCGCTGCATGCTGTTCGAAAGCCTGTCGAAGAAGGCTGCGGCGACATCGTCGGAGGCCAACGCGGCGGCGAAGTCGTCGGGCACCACGACCTCCCGGGGTGTGGTCGCAACACTGAGCCGAACAGTGATCGGATCGCCGCCCTTCAGACCCGTCTCCTTGCGAACCGCGGCGCTGATCCCCACCATGTGCTTGCCACCCATCACCCCGACCGTGCTGCGGTACCGGTACCCGTTCACGCTCACCAGCACCGGTGGCCGCCGTCCTGCACCGAGCCGTTCGATGATCTCGTCGGGCACGACGATGCCCGTGTTGTTGCCTGTCGCTGTG
Source organism: Ilumatobacteraceae bacterium (assembly GCA_050248155.1). GTDB lineage: Bacteria > Actinomycetota > Acidimicrobiia > Acidimicrobiales > Ilumatobacteraceae > VFMC01. The sequence continues at coordinate 18,620 of JBFWSW010000024.1, read as the reverse complement.
ACGATCGCCTCGAACGTCAGCGCTTCGGGCTCGGACATTGCTGTCCCCCCTTCGCTCTTCCTCGTGTGTGTTTGCAGACGCCGGTGGGCGCCGAAACTCATCGGTGCGATTTGTACGCCGAAACTCGGTCGGCTGTCAGGCCGTGCCGTCGAACTCGGAGGCGGGCGGCACCCGTCCCAACCCCGAGAAGGAGGCCAGCGGCGCCTTCCCCTCGTTCACGACGGCGTCGACCTCGCAGGCGATCGGGCTCTCGACGCCGTGCGCGCGAGCGAGCTCGACGACGACACGACAGGTCTTCACGCCTTCGGCGACCATGCGCATGCCGGACGTGATCTCGTCGATCGTGCGACCCTTCGCCAGCTCGACGCCGACCGTGCGATTGCGGCTGAGCGGGCTGCTGCACGTGGCCATGAGGTCGCCGAGACCGGTGAGGCCGGCGAAGGTCCGCGCCTCACCCCCCAGCGCCACCCCGAGCCTGGTGATCTCGGCGAGCCCGCGCGTCAGCACCATCGCCTTGGTGTTGTCGCCGACCCCCAGCCCGTCGGCCATGCCGGCGGCGATGGCGATGACGTTCTTCAGCGCGCCGCCGAGCTCGCATCCCGCCACGTCGTGGTTCGTGTACACACGGAAGCGCCGGGTGGTGAAGATCTGCTGCAGCGAGTTCGCGACGTGCGCGTCGGCCATCGCCATGACGGCCGCCGCGGCGTAGCCGGCGATCACCTCGCGGGCCAGGTTGGGGCCGGCGAGCACCCCTGCCGGATGACCGGGCAGCTCTTCCTGGACGACCTGCGTCATCCGGAGGTGGCTGCCCTCCTCGAGACCCTTGGTGAGGCTGACGATCGGCACCCAGTGGCGGATGAACGGGGCGACCTCGCGCAGGGTCTGACGGACGGCGTGCGACGGCACGCCGATCACGATCACGTCCGCGTCGTAGACCGCCTCCTCGAGCGACGAGGTCGCGCACAGAGCAGGGTGCAGCTGCGCGTCGCCGAGGTAGCGGGAGTTCCGGTGGTGCTCGTGCACCTCGGCGGCCGTCGCCGGGTCGCGGCTCCAGAGCACGCTGGTGGCGCGGGCCGCAGCGATCGAGGCGACGGTGGTCCCCCACGACCCACCGCCGAGCACCGCGACGTGCACGGGTCGCAACATCTCCGGAACCGTACCGCGATCGCACCAGGCCATCACACCGGGCGATCGCACCCGTCCGCCGGCTCGCCACGTAACGTTGCCGCCCATGGGGTCACCGTGGCCAGCGCCGTCTGCGGACGATCAAGTCGTCCGGCGCGGCCCCAACTACGCGCTCCGCCGTGCCGTCGTCGCCCTGGTGATCGTCGCCGTGATCGGGGCCGGCATCGCGTGGTGGGTCGGTCGAGGCGGCAGCGACGACGACGGGGAGGCGGGCACCGAACAGTGGGACACGCTCGTCTTGCAGGACGAGCGGACGGGGAAGCTGACCCTCGTCGACCCACAGGGCGAGGAGATCGACACCTTCCGCACCGACCTGCACGGCCTGCTCGACGTCGGTCTCGCCGACCGGTTGATCGTCGGCGTCGCCGGCGATCCCACCACCGACGGGCTCGGCGTCATCGATCTCGAGTCCGGCGAGGTCACCCCCATCGAGGTCGAGACCCACACGATCTCGCGGCTCGATGCGAGCCCGTACCTGCTCGCGTCGGGTGGTCCTCGCGACCCGCTCGCCCTCGTCGATGTCGCTGCTGGCGAGGTGATCGACCTGCTGTCGTTCGCCGAGAACGACGACCCGATCGTCAGCCCGGGGCTCGTACGCATCGACCCGTCACACGCTCACGTGGCATACACCGAGCTCGGCGAGCTCGAGACCGTGCTCGTCGATGTCGAGGCTCGCACGTCGTCGTCGCTGGCCGGCACGCTCGCCGACCTGGGCGACGACGCCGTGCTGACCTTGACCAACCGCGGCGCCACCTCGCTCGCCGATCTCTACGGTCTCGACGGCGAGCGGGTCGGCACCGTCGAGACCGACGCCGCCGCTGGTGGACTGGTGCTCGACGACCGCTCGGCGCTCGTCATCACCCGCAGCGGCAGGCTCGTCCACGTCGACTTCGACGACGAGTCCGTCGACGAGCTCGGCTCCGTCGCAGAGCACCTGGTCGGTGACAGCTCGGGCGAAAGTGCCTCGGGCTCGACCGATGGGACCGACGCCGATCTCGTTCGCACCATCGTGCCGATCCTCGATCGGACGCGGCTCGCCGTGCTCAGCCGCCAGGGCATGGTCGTGATCGACGTCGAAGGCAACACGATCGCCACCGATCGCATGACCGACCCGGCGGTCGCTCGCCCGGCGACGAGCACCGATCGATGTGTGCTGATCGGCGGCAAGGACAGCGAGCAGACGCTGTGGGACGTCACGGACGGCACCCGGATCGAGACGTTCGACCCCGGCTTCCTCACCGGGCGGTCGGCCGACGGCTGCACGGTGACCTACGCCGAGACGGCTGCGCCGGTCGAGACGGGCGACAGCACCGTGCCCGACGGGACGAGCGGGACGACCGGAACGAGCGACACGGAGGGGACGAGCGCGACGAGCGCGACGAGCGGAGCGGGCGATCGGCCCGGCGGCGCACTTGCTCGTCTCGTCGGACCCGAGGTCAACCAACGCGTCGACGGCGAGTTGGGTGCGGTGGCGCCGAACGGCCGATCGGCCATCGGACGCGACGACGAGGGCGCCTTCATCCTGGACGCCGAGTCGGGCGACCGCACCGATGTCGCCGTCGACACGCTGTTCGCGGTCTTCATCGATCGCTGAGCTCTGCGCCGCCGGCGGGGCGCGCCGCGAATAATCGCCCGGTCGCGTCGGAGCCACCGGGGCAGACTGGCGCGATGGCCACGTCGACGACGTCTCGGTGGCGCGCCTTGGCTGCGCTGCTCCGGCCCGACGCGACGCGCTGGTCGGGCCTCGGCGTGCTGCTCGCCGCCGGATCGGCCTTGGCCCTCGCCGGACCGCTCGTCATCAGGAGCATCGTCGACAGGGCAGCCGGCGACGCTCGGACCGGCACCATCACGCGGCTCGCGGTGCTCTTCCTCGTCATCGCAGTCGCCGCACAGCTGATCACCGTGGTCGTCTCGTGGTTCGCAACCGTCACTGCCTGGCGGACGACGAACCAGATCCGGACGCGCCTCGCGCGCCACGTGCTCGGCCTCGACCACGAGTTCCACCGGAAGCACACGCCGGGCGAGCTCATCCAGCGAGTCGACGGCGACGTCACGTCCGTGTCGGACTTCCTCGGACGCGTCGTGCCGCGGGCGGTGGGCGCCGCCTTCATGGTCGGCGGCATCGTCGTCGTCCTCGCGGTCGTCGACTGGCGTCTGGCGGTCGGCGCAGCCGCCTACATCGTGCTATCGCTCGCCGTCATCGTTCGCGGGCGCCATCGCGCGGTCGGCGAGTCCTCGGACGAGATGGGCGCCTACGCTCGGCTCTACGGCGGAATCGAGGAACGGCTCACCGCGTCGGAGGACCTGCGCGCGAACGGTGCGGGGCGACACGCGATGTGGCGGTTCGTCGAGGACAGCGCCGGCGCGATGCGCAGCGCGATCCGCCGCGAGCAGGCGTTCCTGCGCATGTGGTGGGCCGTGCACGCCTCGGTCTCCGCGGGCTCGGTCGTCGCGCTGGTCGCGAGCGCGATCCTCGTCGAGCGTGGGACGATCTCGGTGGGGACTGCCTTCCTGCTGTTCCAGTACGTGCTCCTGCTGTCCAGACCGCTCGAGGACGTCGTCGATCAGCTCGAGACGGTGCAGAAGGCGAACGGTGCGATGGCGCGGGTGATCGATCTGCTGGCAGTGCAGCCGTCGATCGTCGACGCCGCTCCCGGCGATCAGCAGCTGCCGCCGACCGGGCCGCTGTCGATCCGGTTCATCGACGTCGGGTTCGACTACGGCGACGGCGACGCCGTGCTGCACGACATCGACCTCGAGGTCGCGCCCGGTCGGTCGGTCGGCATCGTCGGTCGCACGGGCAGCGGGAAGACCACCCTCTCTCGTCTCGTGCTGCGACTGGTCGACGCGACGGCCGGACGGGTCGAGCTCGGTGGCGTCGACATCACGTCCATCCCGCTCGACCACCTCCGCCGGCGCGTCGCCCTCGTGCCCCAGGAGGTCGAGCTGTTCGCGGGGACGGTGCGCGACAACGTGACGCTGTTCGATCCTGCTCCGTCCGACGCCGACGTCGAGGACGCGCTGCGCAACGCCGGTCTCGGTGCGCTCGCCGAGACGGGTACCAGCGATGCCGGCATCCATCGGCAGCTCGGGCCAGGCGGGGTCGGGTTGTCGGCCGGAGAGGCACAGCTGCTGGCGCTCGCTCGGATCTGGTTGCGCAACCCCGACATCGTGGTGCTCGACGAGGCCACCGCACGTGTCGATCCGGCCACCGAGGAACGGCTCGAGCACGCCGTCGACGAGCTGGTGCGCGGGCGCACCACCCTGATCATCGCCCACCGCCTGTCGACGCTGCGGCGCGTCGACGAGATCGTCGTCGTCGATGACGGGCGGATCGTCGAGCACGGCGATCGGGCGCTCCTCGCTGCGAGTGACGACAGCCGGTTCCACCGGCTGCTGTCGCTCGCGCTCGAGTCAGAGGCCCCCCGTGACGGTGAGGTCAGCTTGCGATGAGCGTGTGGACGATCGCCTGGCGCGTCTCTCAGCACCACCGGCGCAGCTTCTGGTTGGGGTGGGGCTCGTTCGTGCTGTTCTTCACCTTCCCCGTCGCCAGCGGGTGGCTGCTCGGTCGAGGCTTCGGCGCGCTCGACGACGGCGAGGTCGGGCGGGTCCTGTGGTTCGCCGGCGCCGTGCTCGCGTGCGAGACGGCGCGCATGGCGACCATCCACTACGCCGCGGTCACGTGGACCTCGGCGTGGGTGCACATGCAGACGCTGCTGCGGGCGAACCTGCTCGCCGCACAGGTCGCGAGCGGCGGGCCCGAGGCGGGCCGACCCGTCGGATCGGCCGGCGAGGCGATCACGCACTTCCGCGACGACACCGAGGACGTGACGATGTTCGTCGACGGGCTCGTCGATCTGTCGGCGGGCGTGGTGTTCACCGCGCTCGCCGGCCTCGTCCTGGGTGCGACGAACGCGGGAGCTGCTGCCGTGCTGCTCCTCCCTCTGGTGGGCGTGGCGGTCGCGACCCGCACCCTCGACGGGCGCATCAAGCGATATCGAGCGGCCGATCGTGAGGCCGCCGGCGCGGTCAGCGGGTTCATCGGCGACGTGATGGCGGCCGCCACGACCGTCAAGGTGAACCACGCGATCGAGCCGACGATGGCGAGGCTTCGACTGCTGGTCGATCGGCGGCGCGAGACGGCCGTGCGCGACCGAGTGCTCGACGACGGCGTGTACAGCTTCAGCGAAGGCGCTGCCGACATCGGTCTCGGCCTGGTGCTGGTCGCGTCGGCCGGCGCGCTGGCCAGCGGCGAGTTCGCGGTCGGCCAGCTCGCCGTGTTCGCGGCCTACCTCGGGTATCTCAGCTTCCTCCCGCGCATGGTCGGTCGCCTCCTCGCGCGCCGCAAGCAAGCGGCCGTCGCCGTCGACCGGATGAGCGCGCTGGTGGCCCAACGTGATCCGGCCAACACCGTCCGGCGGCGCGAGCTCCCCATCGGACGGAGCGATGTCCGTGTCCGCCCGGTGGTGCCACGCCCCGAACGAGTGCCGCTCCAGCGGTTCGACGCGCGTGGCCTGTCCGTGCGGTACCCCGGCGGCGGCATCGACGACGTCGACCTGAGCATCGACCGGGGCAGCTTCACGGTCGTCACCGGACCCATCGGGTCGGGGAAGAGCACGCTGCTGCGCGCGCTGCTCGGCCTCGTGCACGACGCCCCGGTCGAGGGCGAGTTGCGCTGGAACGGTGAGCTCGTGGGTGACCCCGCCGCCTTCCTCGTGCCACCGAACGCGGCCTTCCTCCCGCAGGTGCCGCAGCTCATCTCGGACTCGCTCGCCGACAACGTCGGGTTGGGATCGGTCGATGCCGACGACCTGCTCGCCGCGCTCGAGCTCGCCGAGGTGGCTCGCGACGTCGCCGAGCTGCCGTCAGGTACCGACACCCTGATCGGTCCCCGGGGCCTGCGCCTGTCGGGTGGGCAGCGCCAGCGCGTCGCCACGGCGCGTGCGCTTGTGCACCTGCCCGAGCTCGTCGTGCTCGACGACCTGTCGAGCGCACTCGACGTCGAGACCGAGCTGCGCTTGTGGGACAACCTCGCGTCGGCCGGCATGACGGTCATCGCGGTGTCGCACCGTGCCGTCGCCTTCGAGCGGGCCGACAGCGTGGTGACGATGCGCGACGGCACACTGGTGCGATGAGCGCTTCCGACCGCGTCGCCCGCGCCCGATCGCTGCGCTCCGCCGACGACGCGGTCGAGCTGTACCGCGAATGGGCCGACCACTACGACCACGACGTGTTCGACGTGCTCGGCTTCACCGGCACCGCCCGCGTCGCCGAGCTGCTCGCGGGCCACCTGGCCGATCGCACCGCGCCGATCGTCGACCTCGGCTGTGGCACGGGGGCGGCCGGCGGGCGGTTGGCCGAGCTCGGGTTCACGACGGTGGACGGCATCGACGTGTCGCCCGAGATGCTCGCGGTGGCGGCACGCCGGGGCGCGTACCGCCACCTCGTCGTCGGCGACCTCACGGCGACCATCGCTGTCGACCAGGTGTACGCGGGTTCGGTCTCAGCAGGGACGTTCACGAGCGGCCACGTCGGGCCGGAGGCGGTGGCGCGCATCGCGACGTTGCTCGCCCCCGGGGCGGTGATCGCGTGGGTGGTCGCAGACCAGATGTGGGTCGCGTTCGAGCGCGCGCTCGATGCGAGCGGGTTCTCGCTGCGGCAAGCCGATCTCGAGCCCGTCCGCCGCGACGGGCCGCCTGAGGCGCGCATGGTCGTTGCTGTGCGTTGACGGCCGGTCAGGCGATCGCGACCTGCACTGCGACGTACGAGACCGCGGCGACGAGGACCCAGCTCACGAGACCGAGCACCAGCGGCCGCCCCCCGACGCGACGGAGGCGCTCGATGCGCACACCGGCACCGAGGCCGGCGAGCCCCATCGACACGGCGAACGACTCGGCGTCGCCGATCCGCGCCAGCACATCGGTCGACAGGATGCCGGCCGACCGGACGGCGGCGGCGAGGAGGAACAGCACGACGAACAGCGGCAGGATCGGCGGCCGCGCGGGTTGATCGGCGACCGTCTCCGTGCGCCGCCGGCTGGTCACCGCCACCGCCAGCAGGAGGGGGGCGAGCAGCGCGACGCGCGTGAGCTTCACGACGACGGCGGACTTCAGCGCGACGTCGTCGCGCGTCGATGCGGCGGCCACCACCTGCCCGACGTCGTGCACCGACGCCCCGATCCACGCCCCGAAGACGTGGCTGTCCATGCCGAGGACATGACCCAGCACCGGCAGCGCGACGATGGCGAGCGATCCGCACAGGGTGACCAGGGCGATCGAGTAGGCCACCTCCTCCTCGGTCGCATCCGAGAACGGCTCCGCCGCAGCGATGGCCGATGCCCCGCAGATCGAGTAGCCCACCGCGACGAGCAGCGACAGGGGCGAGCTCAGCCCCAGTCGTCGGCCGAGCGCGCGCGTGCCGGTGAAGGTGAGCGCGACGACGATGCAGACGGCGGCCAGCGCCCGCGGGCCGAGGTCGACCACCTCACCGAGCGAGAGACGGAAGCCGAGGAGCGCGATGCCGACGCGCAGCACGCGCCGCCCCGCGACCCGGAGGCCTGGTTGAGTTGCCGGCACCGCGAGGCCGATGTTGGCGACGACCGCACCGAACAGCACGGCGACGATGTGCGGTGACACCGACGCGAATCGCGCGTGAGCCAGCGCGCCGATCGCCGCGCCCGTCGCCGCCAGGCAGAGCCCCGGGCCGAGCACCCGGACTGGCCGTGCGCGGCCATTGTTCACGCGTGTGCCGAGCGGCCTGGCCATCGTGCCAGCCTGCGCCTGTCGGTCCGGAGCGTCCACCGTGTTCCTGCCGCCATGTCATAGGCTTTCCCTATGGCCACGGCATCCGGCACGACGGGCCCGGTGTTGCGGCTCGACGACCTCGTCGGGCTCGAACTGTTCATCGACGCCATCCGGCTCGGCAGCATCTCCGCCGCGGCACGGCACCACCACGTGTCACAGCCGTCGGCCACCGAGCGACTGCGCACGCTCGAGCGGCGTCTCGGGGTCGAGCTCCTCCGCCGCGGGCCCGGAGGTTCGGCGCCGACCCCAGCGGGCGAGGCCGTCGCCGGGTGGGCTCGTGGTGTGCTCGAGGCCGTCGAGCGCATGGGCGAAGGCGTGGCGGCAGTGCGTGCGCCGACGTCGGGCGGACCGTTGCGGATCATGGCCAGCCTGACGGTCGCCGAGTACGTGATGCCCGGGTGGCTGCACGCCCATCGCCTCGCCGGCGGGCAGCCGGTCGACCTCGCGGTCGCGAACTCGGTGACCGTCGCCCACGCGGTCCTCGACGGCGACGTCCAGCTGGGCTTCGTCGAGACGCCGCGACACTTCGTCGGGCTCCGCAGTGCCGTGGTCGGCGGGGACGAGCTGGTCGTGGTGGTCTCGCCGTCGCACCCCTGGGCCGGCCGAACCACACCGCTGACGCCCCTGCTGCTCGCGTCGACCCAGCTGCTCGTGCGCGAGCCGGGCTCGGGCACGCGCGATGCGTTCGAGGCTGCGCTCGCGGCGGCGCTCCCGAGCCGCGCTCCCGCCGTCGAGCCGTTTGCCGTCCTGGCCTCGACGACGACGCTGAAGTCCGCCACCGCCGCCGGCGACGGAGCCAGCGTGCTGAGCCGATTGGCGGTCGCACCCGAGCTCGCCGCCGGCACGCTGGTGGCCGTGCCGGTTCGTGGCCTCGATCTCCGCCGCCGGTTCCGTGCGCTGTGGCGGACCTCCGAACGAGATCCGGCCGTGACCCGGTTCGTCCGGCTGGCGCGCACGACGACGCCCGGGTGAGCGTCAGCGTCCGGTGCTGCCGTCGATCAGCTCGCGGATGATGTCGGCGTGCCCCGCGTGCCGTGCCGTCTCTTCGAGCAGGTGCGCGATCACCCAACGGAGGTTGACGTTGGGCTCGCGCTCGTAGTTGCGGCACAACGTGTCGAGGCTCGGCTCGCGTGCGACCAACGCATCGACCATCCGCCACGTCTGCTCGTACTGTTCGATGGCCCACTCGATCGTGCCGTCGCCGCTGTCGGGGTCGGGCAGCTCGACGCGCTCTCCGGCGAACCGGATGACGACCCAGATGAGCTCGGCATAGGTCAGGTGGCGGACCAACCAGAAGAGGGTCGTCGAGCTCGGGACGAACCGGCGGCGAGCGGCGTCGTCGTCGATGCCCGAGGCCTTGCGCACGACGGAGTCACGCTGGAACTGCAGCAGCACCATCAGCGTCTCGCGCTCGTCGCTCTGCAGCACCGGCGGTCTGAGGTCTGCCATGTGGCTCAGACTACGAGCCGCGCGTGAGGCGATCGTGGTAGGCGGCGACGAGCTTCTTCGGGACGCACATCGACCACGCGTCGACGACGATCTCCTCGAGCTCGTCGCGGTCGAGGCGATCGAGCCTGGCGACGACCCAGTTGTACCGCATGTCGCGCTGTTCGGGCAGGACGAAGGTGTCGGGGCGCGACTCGACGAGCGCAAGGCGCTCCTCCTTGGGGAACGCGAAGCCCATCATCGAGTCGTCGCGGCTGAAGGCGAGGAACACGATGCTGCCGACGCGGAACTTCACCCGGTCGCGCACCACCGCTTCGTAGGCCCGCTCGAGCCCCGATGCGATCTCGCGCACGTCATCGATCGTGACGGCCATGTCGCGAGAGACTAGGACGGTGAGCACATCCGCAGCCACGCGCTGGAACCACGACGGTGGCATCCACGAGATCCCGCTGCCCGGCGTGCCCGGCCGTCTGTGGTTGTGCGGCAAGCACGTCGCCGGACCCGATCCGGAGGCACTGCTGGCGCGCACCGGGGCCGACCTCGTGGTGTGCCTCACCGAACGGCACGAGCTGATCGACCGCTATCCCGGCTACGTCACCTGGCTCGACGAGCACCACATGCATCGCGAGCGCGCCATCTGGTTCCCGATCCACGACCTCCACGCGCCACCTCTCGCCGAGGGGCGCTCGCTCGTCGACGAGATCGTCACGTTGCTCCGGCACGGGCGCGGTGTCGTCGTGCACTGCGCCGCCGGCATCGGCCGTGCGGGCACGACGGCCGTCGCCACGCTGGTGATGCTGGGCATGTCACCCGAGACGGCACTCGCCCACGTGCGCGCCCATCGCCCGATGGCCGGGCCGGAGGTCGGCGCACAACAAGAGTTCGTCGCGCAGATCTTCGCGTCAGCCCAACAGGTCGCGGGTGACGTCGAGCCACAGCTGGGTGGTCAGGCGCAATGACTCGACGTCGATGCGCTCGTCGTGGCCGTGGAACCGGAGCGAGTAGTCGCCCGGCTCGAGGTCGGGACTGAACAGCCCCGCACCGTACGAGACGGCTCCCATGGCCCGGTAGATGCGGGAGTCGGTGAACCCCACCACGAGCTGCGGGGTGGGGCGGGCCGTGGGGAAGGGGCGGGCGATCGCCCGGACGAGCGCGTCCCAGAGCGGCGTGTCGATGCGGCTCATCGTCGCGGCGTCGTTCATGACCACCTCGACCTCGACCCGGTCGTACAGGTCGCCGAGCGCGGCACGGAGGTGGGCGTCCACGTCGTCGGCGCCCTCGCCCGGCAGGGTGCGCACATCGAGGCCGATCTCGACGAGATCGGGGATGACGTTGGTCTTCATGCGCGTCGGCCCACCGGCGACGGTGTTGCACGAGAACGTCGTGTGGGTGCACGCGTGGAGGTGCGGTGCGAGGCTCTTCCTCGGCATCGCGCCCAGGTGGTCGTCGATCCGTTGCGGATCGAGCAGCGCAGCTCTCACCTCGTCGTCGACGCCGAGCGAGTCGACCTGTGTTCGCCACAGCTCGTGGAAGCGTGGCGCGGGCCGGTACTCGCCCAGGCGATGGATGACCGCGGCGGCGGTCATCAGTGCGTTGTCGGCCTTGAACGGGGTCGAGCCGTGCCCGGGGGTGCCACGCACCCGCAACCGACGCCACGCGACGCCTTTCTCGCCGACGTTGATGTCGACGAAGGGTTGCTCTCGGGGACCGGTGTGGAGCCCGCCGCTCTCGGTGAGCACGTAGTCGGCCATGATCGCGTCGCGCTCGTGGTCGGCCATCCACTGCATGCCATGTGCGCTGCCCGACTCCTCGTCGGCGACCGCGAAGTAGACGAGATCGCCGCGCGGGCGAAAGCCCGTCGTCGCGAGGTGGCGGAAGGCCACGGCCATCGACGCGGTGAGGTTGAGCATGTCGACCGCGCCTCGACCCCACACCTCGCCGTCGACGAGCTCGCCGCCGAAGGGGTCGCGGGTCCAGCCGTCGGGGCTGACCGGCACCACATCGGTGTGGCCCATGAGGCACAGGCTCGGTGCATCGGGATCGCTGCCCTCGATGCGGGCGACCAGCGAGGCGCGCCCCGGTGCGGCTTCGTACTGCTGCAGGTCGAGTCCGGTCGCACCGAGGAACTGACGCAAGGTGTCGGCGTTGCGGACCTCGTCGCCTGATTCGGCAGTGCCGTCGTTCACGCATCGGTTCCGGATCATCGTCTGCAACAGCTCGACGGTCTGTCCCGTGAGGGCTCCGAGGTCGTCGCTCATGTGGGCATCCGCTCCTGTCGCAGCGCGGCGCGGCGCACCTTGCCGGCGTCGTCGCGCAGCGGTTCGTCGACGAACTCGAAGACACGCGGGACCTTGTAGCTGACGAGGCGCTCGGCCAGGAACACACGAAGCTCGGCCTCGTCGATCGCCGCGGGATCGCCCTCGATGATCGCGTGCACGACGTTGCCCCGATCGTCGTCGGGCAGGCCGATGACGACGCACGATTCGATGAGCGGGTGCTCCTGCAGCGCGGCCTCGACCTCGGCGGGATAGATGTTCGCGCCGCCCGACAGGATCATGTCGTTGGCCCGGTCGCCGAGGTGCAGGTAGCCACCCTCGTCGAGGTAGCCCATGTCGCCGAGGGACTCCCAGCCACCCTCCCGTGTGCGAGGCACCGCGCCGACGTAGCGGTAGGTCGGCGTGTCACGCAGGTTGCGCAACCAGACCTCCCCCATCTCGTTCGGCGGCAGCTCGACGCCGTCGAAGTCGGTGATGCACACGGTGCCGGGCGCCGGCCTGCCGACAGAGCCGCGGTGCGCCAGCCACTCGACACCCGTGATCGTCGTGGCCGTCTGACCCTCCGTGCCGCCGTAGAGCTCGTAGATCCGCTCGGGGCCGAGCCAATCGATCCACACCTGCTTCAACCATTCGGGGCACGGCTCGGCGAGGTGCCACACCTCGACGAGGCTGCTGAGGTCGTACGCGCCTCGTGTCTCCTCCGGCAGGCGCCAGATGCGCTTCATCATCGTCGGCACCAGGTACACCTGCGTCGCCCGGTGACGGTCGATGAGGCGCAGCACGTCTTCGGCGTCGAAGCGTGGGAGGACGACGACGGTGCCGCCGTACAGCAGCGTCATCAGCGACCAGATGAGCGGGCCGTTGTGGTAGAGCGGCCCCGGCATGACCAGCACGCCCGGGGTGCCCTTCGCGATCACGAGCGGCTGGTCGACGTCGATCATCGCCGGATCGCCGGACACGATGAGCTTCGGGCGCCCGGTCGAACCGCCGGACGTGGGTGCCTTCCACGACGTGGCGACGTCGTCCGGCAGCGCGTCGCGTCGCTGACCCGCGTCGGGCGCGACGTGGCCGACGGGCAAGGTCGCGCGGTCGGGGACCGATCCGTCGGGCACGCCGATGATGACCCTCGGATCGGCGAGCTCGACGAGCGCGTCGATCTCGCGCTGCGGAAGGCGCGCCGAGATGGGCTGCGGGGTCGCCCCGGCCCGCCAGATGGCTGCGAAGGCGACGAACCAGTCGACCGAGTTCGGCAGGGCGACGGTGACCATGTCGTCGTGCTGCACGCCGAGGTCGCGCAGCTCGACCGCGAGGTCGTCGGCGCGGCGCACGAGCTCGCCGATCGTCAACGAGCGGTCGCCGCAGACGACGGCGATGCGGTCGGGCTCGTCGGCGGCGAGCTGTGCCAGTCGCCGGCTGAACGAGACCAGCGCCACTCAGCCCGCCTGGAGGAACTCGACCCAGTTGCCGTCGGGGTCCTCGACGATGAGGATCGTGACGCCGGGCCGGAGCTCGGTGATCGGCATGGCGATCGTGCATCCGGCCGCCTCGCACGCAGCAGCCATCTCGCCGAGGTTCGAGACCGACATCGTGAAGTAGCGGTAGCCGGTCGCCCCAGGGATGCCACCGGGCGGGGCCGATGCCGTCCGTGGGGTCTCGTAGTGCCACAGCTTCAGCATCGTCGTGCCGCACATGAGCCGGTACATCCGGGCCGGGCCGGGCATCGGGGTCTCGCCGACGAGCTCGAGCCCGAGCAGGTCGCGGTAGAAGCCGAGCGCTCGGTCGGCATCGCTGACGACGATACCGAGATCGATCGAATCCTTGGTGAGTGCGACGCCCATGAGCCCCCCTTGAGCTGTGACGGCCTCACCCTACGCGGGCGGTCAGCTCACGCAGAACTCGTTGCCCTCCGGATCGGCCAACGTCACCCACGTCTCGGGCCCCTGCCGACCGTCCCACAACTTGGTCGCGCCCATCTCGATGCAGCGCGCCACCACGGCGTCGCGGTCGTCGCCGGCGTGCACGTCGAGGTGGACGCGGTTCTTCACCGTCTTCTCCTCCGGCACCCGCTGGAACAGCAGGCGGCCCCGACCCGACGTGTCGCGGCACGCGGCCGCCGTCGCGAACGCCCGTCTCCCGTCGATCGTGACGGTCTCGGAGTCGGTCAGCAGCCCGTCGGCCATGAGCTGCTCGATGAGGTCGTGGTGGTCCTCGACCTCGTACTCCATCAGCGCGGCCCAGAACCGGTTGAGGGCATGCGGGTCGTGGCAGTCGATGGCGACTTGGATGCTCCTGCTCATTGATTCAGCTCCTCGGTGTGATGGGTCGAACGGTAGAGATCGCGCAGCAGCAGCAGCTCTGCTCCGTGATGGATGACCTCACGATTGATGTGCAGGACGAGCGCCGCCATCGGGTACTCGGCGAAGGGGCCCTCCGACTCGCCACACCGATGGCGCAGGCCGGCATCGCCGAGGCCGCGCACACCTGACATCCACGCGTCGTACCAGCGGTCCATCAGCTCGAGACCACCCGCTGCGGTGAGCGGCCAGTCGGTGGTCTCGTACTGCACGCTGCCCACCTCACCGAAGTGGTTCGCAGCGCGCTGGCCCAGCACGCCCACCGAGATGTGCCCCATCCGCCACGCGATCGTCGTGAGGGGCGGAGGGTCTGGTTCGGGGTGGGCGAAGTCGGCGACGACGTCGCGAGCGCCTGCGGCCATCGCCGACGTCGCCTCACCTCGAGGTCGCAGGCTCCAGCAGCCAGGCACCGGTTCCCACAGGTACTCGGCATCCGTGAGCCCGTCGAGGCGCCGACGCAGGAAGTGCTGCCAGTGCCAGTCGAGCTGCTCGATCAGCTCGCGGTTCCAATCGATGGCGGTGTCCATGGGCTCGACGTTACGGCCGAATGAGGACAGGTTCTGTCCTCGTTGGTGCGACGATGGGACGATGTCGGCCACCACTGCGCGGTTCCTCGCCATGCTCGCCGCGCTGCAGTCGCGCCCGGAGTGGACGGGTCCGCAGCTCGCAGCACACCTCGGCGTCACGGTTCGCACGGTGCGCCGTGACATCGAGCGCGCACGTGAGCTCGGGTACCCGATCGATTCGCACGCCGGCACGGACGGCGGTTACCGGCTCGGCGTCGGTGGAGCGGCGGTTCCACCGCTGATGCTCGAGGCCGACGAGGCGTTCGCCCTCGCGGCGTGGGTGCGCGCGGCCGACAGCAGCCAGGCCATCGGTCTCGACGAGCCCACTGGTCTGGGCGAGACGGCCCGGCGCGCGCTCGGCAAGCTCGAACAGATGCTGCCCGCGCCCGTGCGGCGACAGATCGACCTCTCGACGGCGGTCATCCCCGTGCAGGCACCCATCGACGATCTTGACAGCGCGATCGTCCGCACGCTCGTGGCGGCGTGCCGGGATCACGAGGTGGTCGCTGTCACCTACCGCGATCGCCACGATCGGCTGACGGAGCGGCGTCTCCACCCCTATCGGGTGGTCAACCTCGGACGAAGGTGGTACCTCGTCGCGCGCGACGCGCAGAAGCCCGGATGGCGAACGTGGCGGATCGACCGCGTGCAACGCGCCGCGGCCACCGGCCACCGGTTCGAGCTCGTGGATCCACCCGATGCCGTCGCTCTGGTCCAGCGATCGGTCAGCACAGCGCCCTATCGGCACCACGCACGGGTCCGGCTCGAGGCTCCTGTCGAGCAGGTCCAGCGGCTCGTGCCACCCTCGGTCGGAGTGCTCGAAGCGATCGACGAGGGCAGCACGCTCCTCACCACCGGCTCCGATCACCTCGACGCGATCGCCTGGCACATCGGGTTGCTCGGCGTGCCCTTCCGGGTAGTCGAACCGGATGAGCTCCGCGCCCGCATGGTCGACATCGCCGAGCGCCTCCGCGCCGGCGCAGGCGACGACGGACGGACGGCGTTCCCGCCCTGAACGGGCAGACCACAATGGGTGGGTGCGGCTGCGCCTTCGCCACCTGCTGTTCGGGCCGTCGCCCGTCGTGCCGCTGTCCCTCGCGCACGGTCTGCAGACCGCTGGTGACGCGTTCGTCACCGTCTCGCTCGCCGGTTCGCTCTTCTTCAACGTCAGCCCCGATGCGTCGCGCGAGCAGGTGCTGCTGTACCTCGTCGTCACGCTGGCGCCGCTCGCGGTCCTCGCCCCCCTCGTCGGCCCCGTCGTCGATCGGTTCAGCGCGCGGCCGCACTGGGTCGGCTTCGCGTGCTTCCTCATCCGGGCGGCGTGCTGCCTGCTGCTGGCCAACTCGCTCTACCAACTCTCGTTCTACGCCTATGCCATCCTCCTGCTCGTCGCGAGCCGAGCATCGGGCGTGGTGAAGCAAGCGATGGTGCCCAGGTTGACCGACCCCGACGACCTCGTCGCGACCAATGCGCGGCTCGCACGCATCAGCTCGGTGTCGGGTGGCATCGGCGCCGCAGCCGCGACCGCCATCCTCGCCACGTTCGACGCGCCGACCGTGCTGCGCGTCGGGTGCGTCGCGTTCATCGCCGCGGCGATCGTCCTGGTGCGCGCCGATCTCGCTCCGGTGCCCGCCGCACCGTTGCAGGCGCCCATCGAGCGAGCAGAGATGCACCTCCCCACGGTGCGCCTCGGGTCGATCGGGTTCACAGCGATCCGCGGCGCGGTCGGCTTCTTCGTGTTCACGATGGCCTTCACCCTTCGCGAGGCGAGCGAGCCGCCATGGGTGTACGGCGCGGCGATCGGCGTGTACGGGACCGGCGCCTTCACCGGCAACGTCGTCACGCCGTTCCTCCGCCGACGCTTCAGCGAGCAGACGCTCGTGCTCATGGCGATCAGCGCCCCTGCGTCGCTCACGCTGGTGGGCATCCTCGGGGTCGCGCGACCCCTCCTGCTCGCGATCGCTGCGCTGATCGGGCTGTCGACCACCCTCGGCCGCCACGCGTTCGACAGCATCCTGCAGCACCGTGCCCCGCTGGCATCGCGAGGACGTGCCGGGGCACGGTACGAGACCTACTTCTCGCTCGCCTTCGTGTCGGGCGGCGTGATCGCCACGCTGACCGCGCTACCGGTTCAGGCCGCGATGGCTGTCCTCAGCGCCATCTACGTGCCGGCGCTCATCATGTTCGTCCGCGCCTTCCACGCAGCCCGTCGCGCTGAGCTCAACTCGTCCACCGAGTCGCTGCAGCTGGCGGTGATGCGGCTCGATGCAGCCGTCGCCCGGCACCGGATCGGCGATCTGCGCACGGCGATCGTCGAAGCGGCGGCGGCGGCCGACCTCGCTCAGGTGGCGGATCCCTCGATCGGCGGGATCGTCGGCAGAGACGATCTCGACACGCTGCGGCGGCGAGCACTCGACGCCGACCACGAGCTGACCGACGCCGAGGCCGACCTGGCCCTGTCGCTCGCGCACTCGTTGCTCACAACGGTTGCAGCGACGACGTCGTGACGCGTGCGCCGTCACCGGATGCGCCGATCGACAGGTCCCACGTCTTGTGGTCGCCGATCGACCGGTAGACCTCGAGCTCGACCGAGATCACCCGGGCCGGGTCGGGCGGCAGCGGCGAGATCGACAGCAGCACGCCGTCGTCGCGGACGGGCTGCTGCTGATCGTCGACCTCGAGCGCCTCCTCACGGGAGTCGGCGAAGCGGACCGTGGCCACGTCGACCGTGGCGTTGGCGACGGAGGCCTGGACGTTGGCACCGATCTTCGACCCGTCCGACACGACGACGTACACGACCGGCAGCTCGGGCGCCTCGGTCGTGGTGGCCGATGAATCGGTCGGAACTCCGTCTGCCTCGGCCTGACGGGCCAGCTGCCACTCGATCACGGCGAGGTACGCCTCGGACCGATCGACCATCGCCGGCTCGTCCTTCTCGCCGCAACCCGCCAGACCAACAGGGAGGAGCACCGTCAGCGCGGCAACTGCAGCGACGAGGCAACGGGGGGACACGCCGTCAGGCTACGCGACGCAATCGGCAGCCGCCCGGAGGGCAGCCAGATCCAGCCCTTTCAGCGACGCACGCCGATGCGGGCGCGCCACGAGAACGAGAGCTCGGGCGGCGCCATGTCGAGCGCTTCGTAGGCGGCGCGCACCCGTCGATCGAAGTCGGTCATCCCCAGCACGTCGTCGTCGAGCCCCACCCGCCGCAGCGTCTGGTAGCTCCCCTGACTGCGCAGCAGCGCCACGAAGGCGTCGGCTCCGCCACCGGCCGCGTGGTCGAACATCACCTCGCGCGCGAACACGAAGTGACCGGACTCCTCGATGCGTGTCAGGTGCTGGCTCTTCGACCACGAGGTGATGCCACCGGGCATCGAGCGGTTGCGGTGTGGATCGGCCAGATCGTCGTCGGCCAGCGTCGGGTCGTCGTCGTCGATCGGGCGGCGCAGGTGGTCATCGCTGTCCCCGCGGGCGACCCGGGCCTCGAACACCCGGATGCGCCGGTGCATCGTGCGCCACGCGATCTCGGCACCCACCACGCCGCTCACGGGTGGCCAATCGGCATCCACAGCTGCGAACACGCCACCGGGTCGCAGGATGCGCGCCACCTCTGCCAGCGTCGACACCGGCTCCATCCAGTGCATCGCCTGCACAGCGAGCACGATGTCGGCGCACTCGTCGTCGAGGCCCGTCGCCGACGAGGTGCCCTCGCGGTACGAGACCTCGGCGACCGGCCGTGCCTCGGCCTGGGCGCGCATGTCGGGGTTCGGCTCGATGCCGACGACCGACGCAGCCCACGTCGCGGCCCACCGTGACGAGAGACCCGTCCCGCTGCCGAGGTCGACCACCTGCGGTGCGCGGGCCGCGGCATAGCTGACCAGCAGACGGCCGAGCGCGGCCGGGGCGGTCGGCCGGTGCGCGTCGTACAGGTCGGCGAAGCCACTGAAACGATCGAGGTTGGCGTCGCGGTCGGTCACATGCGGCACGCTA
>JBFWSW010000023.1:0-62661 GCA_050248155.1 Ilumatobacteraceae bacterium | reverse complement strand
ACCGGCCGGCACGTCCGGCGCCCGACCGCTCGTTCATAGGCTGGCCGGGTGCCCCGCATCAGCGAGTTCTACGGGATCGTGATCTACATGTACTTCCAGGATCACAACCCGCCGCACTTCCACGCGATCTACGCCGAGTACGAAGCTCTGATCCGGATCGACAACGGTGAGGTCATCCGAGGTCGACTGCCGAAGACGGCTGGCGGGCTCGTCGAGCAGTGGCGACAGCTCCACGTCAGCGACCTCACTGGCAACTGGCAGCGGGCTCAAGAACCCACTGCACTGTCGAGCATCGAGCCCCTCCAGTAACCTGAACCGATGAATGCCGCACGCGTGACCGACGTCGAACACCTCGGAGGTCGTGTCCTCCGCATCGTGTTCGCCGACGGGCTCGTGCGCGAACTCGACTTCGCTGGTGTGCTGCCGGGTGTGCTTGCTTCGATTGACGATGACGACGTCTTTCCCACCGTGACAGTGGACCCGGTCGCTCGCACGATCTCGTGGCCGGTGGGCGTCGACTTCGACCCCGACGTCTTGCATGGCGATCAGGATCCCGCTGCCGGAGTCGGACCGAGGCTGCTGCGCGAGTACCACAGCGAGCCAGCACGCTGACGGCCGCTGAGTCCTGGCCCGGGCCGTGGGATGCGGTGGGACGAAACACGGCCGCACTCGACACCTCGGCGGTGTCGACAGTTGTCCAACGTGTGCCGAGGTGCCGGTCGTCGCCCGAACGGAGCCTGTCGCCCGACTCATAAATCCCTGGGTCGTGGGTTCGATCCCCACCCGCCCCACTCGAACGCCCACCGGCCATCTGGACGTTCCCCGCTACGCGGCACGGTCGGTGGGTGCGCCCGAGCGTAACGTGTGTGGCAACGGCAACGATCGAAACGGCTCGATCAGACAACCCAGCGCGCCGCTCTGCGCAAGCTGCTCAGCCTCGACGCCGCCGACGAGATCGGCGATCTGCGGGTTCCGCCCGGCAACCGGCTCGAGAAGCTCAAGGGCGACCGAGCCAACACCTACAGCATTCGCATCAACGACCAATGGCGCATCTGCTTCCGATGGACGACCGCCGGCCGGAAGACGTCGAGATCGTTGATGACCACTGAGAGGAGATGACATGGCCCCCACCATGGAACCAATCCATCCTGGTGAAGTCCTGATGCTCGAGTACCTCGAGCCGCTCGGCGTGACGCAGCACCGCGTCGCAGTGGCAATCGGTGTGCCTCCGCGTCGGATCAACGACATCGTCCACGGCACGCGAAGCATCACCGCCGACACGGCGCTACGACTGGCCCGGTACTTCGGTACCAGCGAACGGTTCTGGCTGAATCTCCAGAGCCGCTACGAGATCGAGGTGGGAAGGGACCGGCTCGCGGGCACGCTCGACCGGATCGAACCCCTCGCCATCGCGTAGCGCCCCTTCGATCGCAGCCACCAACGACTGCCGAGGAGCCAGCTCGCTGACGACTGGGATCGTCAGAGTTGTCGATGCCGAGGGGGTGCGGACGGGCGGCCATGATGGCGCGATGACAGCCACATGGATCGTCGGTGTCGATGGCTCAGAGAACTCACTGCACGCCCTCGAGTGGGGGATCGACCAAGCCGTCGGTCGTGACGTGCGGATCGTCCTGTTGTCGACGTGGTCGCTCCCGATCACCGCGGCCGGCATGTTCGCCGAGGCCGCGCCCCTGTACGACTGGCACGAGTTCGAGCAGTCGTTGCTGGAGAAGACGCAAGCCGTCGCATCCGAGCGGGCGCGCGACGGGGTCCAGCTCGAGGCGATGGTGAACCAGGGGCCGGCCGCGCAGGTTCTCATCGACGCGAGCCGCGAGGCTGAGTTGCTGGTCGTGGGGGCACGTGGCCTGGGACGGGTCAAAGGGCTCGTGCTCGGTTCGGTGAGCCAGCGATGTGCCTCGCACGGCGTGGTACCGACGGCGATCATCGGCGCCGACGCGCCGCTCGGGCCGGCTCGTACGACGGTGGTCGGCTTCGACGGTTCTCCCAACGCGCGCGGGGCGCTCGAGTGGGCGCTGGGCTTCGTCGGCGGGGACGCGTCGATCACCGTCGTGGACGCGCTTGCAGTCGCTCCCTGGTTGCAGGCCGACGTGGTTCGGGCCCGGTTCGGCCAGGAAGTGGACGCTGCAGAGCAGGAGTTCAGCGCGCACATGGCCGAGCTCGACCCCGACGGCCGGGCCCAGCACTCGTTCGTGATCGGCGACGCGCGCGTGAAGCTGGCAGAGATGACCCAGGGATGCCGATCTGCTCGTCCTCGGCGCGCGCGGCAGGGGTCGTGTGGGCGCGCTCCTGCTCGGGTCGACCACGACGTGGATGCTCCACAACGCGACCTGTGCGACTGTGGTGGTCCCGTCGCACCCCGCTCCGTGACCCTGCGCCGGTGCGCTACGTCGAGCTCAACTGGCCGTAGTTGCCGTCATAGCGTCGATAGACGACGTTGCCGCATCCGGTCTCGGCGTCGATGAAGAAGACGAGATACTGGCCGCCGTCCTCGAGACGACCGATTGCCTCGTCGAGCGTGGTGGTCGGGGGCGGCTGGTCGACCACGTCGAGGTCGATCGCGATCGGTCCCACCTCCTCGGCGACCGGCCGGGCGCGCTGCAGGCGGTAGCCACCGTCGGGCAGGCGCTCGATCAGTGCGTCGGAGTCGCTCGCCACGTCGCGGAAGAGCCAGAAGTCGTAGTCGAGCTGCTCCATGTCCGCGGCCGCCTCGTCGGGCGTCGCTGGATCGATGGCGAACGACTTGCGCCGAACGACCTCCCGTTCCTCCGCCGGTCGCTCGGCGAACAGCGACCGGGACCGAGGAAGGTCGCCGTGACGCCACTCGCCCGGCCGGGCCAGACGGCCGGTCGCCCGGCGAGCCCGACGCCGCTCGGCTCGGTGCTGGATCTGGTCGCGAAGCCGATCAACGAGCAGGTCGATCGCCTCCGTCATCGTGCCAGCGGCGACGTGCGCTCGGATCAGCTGCCCGTTGATGTCGAGGGTCGCTTGCGCGAGCGAGGGACGCACCGGGCCGCCTTCGCCGGTGCGGCTCAGCCGCACACGGATGAACAGGACCGGAGCTCCGATCATGTCCATCACGACGTCGACACGCTTCATCGCGTATTCGACGTCGGCATCGTCGATGTCACCTCGCCGCACCACCTCGACCGGAACGCTGAAGTCCTCCATCACGTCGATCACCTCCACTCGCAGGCTGGCTCCGCTGCTGCTCGGTTTCAACGGCCGAAGGTCCTGAATCGATACCGGCACGTCGGCCCGCGGCTCAACCCGGCCGCCGACGGTGTCTGCCGCCGTCGAAGCTGCCTGGACGGGTACCCTCGCCGCGTGACGCGCACCTCGAGGTCGGCGTCGGCGCCGGGCCGGCCGTGAGCGAGAACCGTTGGCTACGCCTGGTCGAGGACAACCCCGGACACTCTGCGTGGTACATCGAGCGGTTCCGGACGATGTCTGCGGAGGGCAGGGATCTCGACGGCGAGGCGCGGTTCGTCGACGCCATGGCGCCGCGCGAGGCGTGGATCCTCGACGCGGGTTGCGGTCCGGGACGTGTCGGGGGTCGGCTGGCCGATCTCGGGCACCACGTGGTGGGTGTCGACATCGATCCCGAGCTGATCGATGCGGCCCGACGCGACCACCCGGGCCCCACCTGGCTGGCGCTCGACCTCGCCGTGCTCGACTTGCCGGCTGACGGCATCGTCGAGCGGTTCGACGTCGTGGTCGCCGCAGGCAACGTGATGACCTTCCTCGATCCTGCCACTCGGGTAGAGGTCCTGCGGCGGATGCGCGCCCACCTCACCCCCGATGGCCGTGTCGTCATCGGCTTCGGCGCCGGACGGGACTACGAGTTCGACCACTTCTCCGCCGATGCGTCGTCGGCCGGCCTCGATGAGGACGTCCGCTTCTCGACCTGGGACCTTCGCCCGTTCAGCCCGTCTTCGTCGGACTTCCTGATCGTCGTGCTGTCTGCCCGCTGAACAGGCGCACGTGGGCCCGCGTGCTCGACCCGGGCAGGGGTGTCACCATCGGGCACCCAATCCCATCTGTTCCAGTCTCTGACGGACGTATGAAGGGGGCGGGGGTAGGGTGCCTGGCGGATGTCGTGACGACGGGTGTGTGAGCGTCGGCCGTGACGCCGGAGAGGACCCGCACATGAGCACGTTCCTGCTGCCAAGGGAGCCGATCGTCTCGATGGACGGCTACCTCGCGAACGGCGCGGGTGGGTCGGGCATCCGGCGCGCGCACGAGTTGGGCCAGGCGGCGACGATCGACGTGGTGACGAGGTCGGGTGTGCGAGGTCGAGGCGGAGGCGGGTTCCCGACCGGTCAGAAGTGGGCCGGAGTGGCGGGCCAGACCGGCGGTCGTCGATATCTCGTGTGCAACGGTGCCGAGGGGGAGCCGGGCACGTTCAAGGACCGCACTCTGATGCGCGCGAACCCGTACCAGTTGGTCGAGGGTGTGGCGATCGCCGCGTTCGCGATCGGCGCCGCTGAGGCGTTCATCTGCCTGAAAGCGAGCTTCGGGCGTGAGATCGATGCCGTCACCCGAGCCGTGCAGGAGTTCCAGTCGACCGGGCTTTGCGGCGACTGCAAGGTGACGATCGTGGCCGGGCCGGATGAGTACTTGTTCGGCGAGGAGAAGGCGATGTTGGAGGTGATCGAAGGCAACGAGCCACTGCCGCGATGGCTGCCCCCGTACCTGCACGGTCTGTTCGCGACGGCGCCGCAGTTGGGCTGGCAGTCCCATGAGAGCGCACCGGGCGGGACCGATGGAGGCGTCGGCTCGAACCCGACGCTCGTCAACAACGTCGAGACCCTGTCGAACATCCCGCACATCCTGACCCGCGGCGCGGAGTGGTTTCGCTCGATGGGGACCGCCGAGTCGCCCGGCACGATCCTCACGACGGTCGTGGGTGATGTGGTCGCTTCCGGCGTCGGCGAGGTCGAGATGGGGACCTCGCTGCGGGCGGTGATCGACGCCGTCGGAGGCGGGCTCGTCGCCGGTCGAACGGTCAAGGCGGTGTTCTCCGGGGTGGCGAACGCAGTCGTGACCGCGGCCGATCTCGACGTGCCGGTGAGCTACGAAGGGTTCCAGGCGATCGGCAGCGGCATGGGCTCGGCGGGGTTCATCGTCTACGACGACACGACGTGCATGGTGGATGCTGCCTATCGCTTCTCAAGGTTCCTGTCGATCGAGTCGTGCGGCCAATGCCCGCCGTGCAAGCTCGGCTCGGGCGCGATCACAGAGCATCTCGAACGCATCGAGACCGGCGCCGCCGACGAGAGCGATCTCGAGGTGATCACCGGTTGGTTGGGCCATGTCACCGACGGGAGCCGTTGCTTCCTCGCGACGGAAGAGCAGATCGTCGTGTCGAGCATCCTGCGCGCGTTTCCCGCCGAGTTCGCCGAGCACATCGAGCTCGGCCGATGCCCACGCCCGCGGCGGCTCCCGATCCCCAAGCTGATCGACGTCACCGACGGTCGTGCCGTCTACGACGAGTCGTTCTGGCGCAAGCAGCCCGATTGGACCTACGCACCCGAGGGCGAGGCCGACACGGGGCGCCCGTCATGACTCCGTCGCACCCGACACGGTGCCGCCCACCCTGTCATGTCGAGCCATGACCGGACCGATGGACACCCTCGGTGACCGGATGCGTGAGCTGCAGGCTGCCGGTTGGCTCGAGCAGATCTCCGTCGACGAAGCCGGCCTTCGTTGCGATGGCTGTGGGTGCTGGGCTGCGCCCGAGGACGTCGGCGTCGACTCGGTCGACAGGTTCGAAGGCCCCAGCGACCCGGGCGACGAGTCCATCCTGTTCGCCCTCTCGATGCCCTGCCGCCACCGCGGTGTGCTTCCGGCGGTGTACGGAAAGGACACCGAGCCGGCTACGGCCGACGTGCTGACCCGACTGCTGAGTTCCCATCGAGCCGAGTAGATCCGCCCGCCACAGCCGCATGGGCCGGCCATTGGCGGGCGCGAAGGCCGGTCAGGGCATGGCCTGTGAGCGCTGCCACGCATCGCGAGCGAGCGCCGTGGCCGCGAAGCGTGCCACTCGTGCTGCATCCTGCCGATCGAGTCCACAGGTGTCCATCAGCGCGGGTACGACCGACGAACCCATCGTGAGTGCGAGCGCGTGGCGCACGAGGAAGAGGTCGTCGGCCGAGAGCTGGTCGGCGATCGGCTCGAGCGCGGCGTCGATGAAGTCGAGCCGCCTCGCCGGTCGATCGTCGGGCGTCGACGTCCCCGACAGCGACCGGTCGAGCATGGCGCGCTCGAAGGCTCGGGTCGCGTTCGGGTCCGCCAAGAGGTAGCCGTTCACCGAATCGGCGGCGAGGCCGATGCGATCGTCAACGGCGGTGGCCCCGGCGAGCGCCTCGTCGATCGAGGGCAGCGACCGGTCGGTGAACACCTGGAACAGGCCCTCCGCCGGCGAGCCGAAGTAGCGATAGAAGGTCGCCCGCGACACGCCCGCCTCTGCAGCGATCTGGTCGACGCTCGGGTCGACCTCCCCGCTGTCGACGAGTCGACTGATCGCATCGAGGATCTGCTGACGAGTTCGCTCTCGTTGTCGCGTGCGGGTCACCGGGTGTGCCTTTCGTGAGACAGCTGTCTTGCGAAGCCGACCACTTCATGATACAACTGTCTCAGGAGAAGGGAGCGAAGGATGAGTGTGGCAACAGGCGACGCGATCTGGTTCGACGGCATGTTGATGAAGGTGCTGGTGGCTGCCTCCGACACGGGTGGGTCCGTGTCCGTGATCGAGCAGGTGCACCGCGACGGCTACTCGACGCCGGTGCACCGGCACACCCGGGAGGACCAGACCTTGTACGTGCTCGACGGCGCCATCCGAGCCTGGCTCGGCGACGAGGAGATCGTCCTGACCGCCGGGCAGGCCGTGCACCTGCCCCGCGAGGTGCCGCACGTGTTCCGCGTGGAAGCCGAGGGCACGCGCCTTCTCGAGATCAACACGCCCGGCGGGTTCGAGGAGTTCCACGCCGCAGCCGGGTCGCCGGCCGCACAACTGCGTCTGCCCGACCCCGCCGAGCCCGACATCGGTGCCATGGTCGCGGCCGCAGCCGATCACGGCTGCGAGATCCTCGGTCCGCCGCGGACGCGGGACTGAGACGCCCGACGACGGGCCGGCATCTCAGCGAATTACGTCAGTTGACTGAATAAGTCGATCGTCGTAGTGTGAGGCGATGGTCACTCGTGGCGACCTTGCACGGACGACTCTGGTCGAGGTCGCCGAGCGGCTGTTCGCCGAGCGGGGCATCGAGGGCGTCTCGTTGCGTGACATCTCTGCTGCCGCCGGCCAGCGGAACCACTCGGCCGCGCAGTACCACTTCGGCGATCGCGTGGGGCTCGTCGCCGCCGTGTTCGATCACCGGATGCGCGAGGTGAACGAGCGCCGTCACCACATGCTCGACGAGCTGGAAGCCGCCGGTCGCAGTGACGACCTCGAACGTCTGGTCGAGGCGACCGTCCGTCCGCTCATCGAGGTCGTCGAGGAGACGCACGGGTGGTACGCCCGCTTCCTCGTCCGCACCCGGTGGGACGTGTTCGCGCAGCGAGTACTCACGGACGTGCCGGCGCTCTCGAGCCTTCGTCGAGCGTTCGAGCTGATCGGCCCGCACATCGACGGTGACTTCGACGTCCGCATCGACCGCCTCGACCAGATGGCGACGCTGTTCATCGGCACGATCGCCGGCTGGGAGTGGCGCCGCGAACGAGGCCAGGGCGCACCGTCTGCCGGTGAGCTCTGCGCAGATCTCACAGCGACCTGCCGTGCCGTGCTCATGGCACGCGTGCACGACCGCCTTCCCGGGGTCGACGCGGCGACCCGGCGGGCCGACCTTGCGAGGAGCACCCGTTGACCGACACGCTCGACGACCACGCCGACCACCGATCGTTTCGCGCTGACCTCCGGTTCGGCCCCCAAGTCGCGGCGCGCACTCCGGACGGTTGGGTCGACGAGCCGTACACGCGATTCGACCTGCGTCCGAAGAGCCCGACCATCGGCGCGGAGGTCGTCGGGGTCGATCTGACTGCTGTCGACGACGAGACCTTCGCCCAGCTACACCGAGCCCTGCTCGAGTGGAAGGTGCTGTTCTTCCGCGACTCCGGGCTCGACGCCGAGACGCACGCTGCGCTCGGAGCCCGGTGGGGAGAGCTCGAGCACCACCCGTTCCTGACCAACCGCATCGATCGTCCGACGACGGTCCGCTTCGAGAAGAACGACAAGGTGAAGGGTTACGAGAACGTCTGGCACAGTGACGTCAGTTGGCGGGCCGTGCCGTCACTCGGTTCACTGCTGCGCGCCGTCGAGGTGCCGGCAGCAGGTGGTGGCGACACCCTGTGGGCCGACATGGCCGCTGCGTACGATTGCCTGCCCGACGATGTGAAGCAGCGCATCGACGGCCTCCAGGCTGTGCACGACTGGATCGACACGTTCGGTGCGACCATGACCGACGAAGAACGCGCAACGCTGCGCGCCGACTTCCCGCCCTCCATCCATCCCGTCGTGCGCACCCATCCCGAGACCGGCCGCAAGACCCTCTACGTGAACGCGATCTTCACGATGCGGATCGTTGGGCTCGACCCGGTCGAGGGTGATCGGCTGCTCGAGTACCTGTGCCGGCAGGCCGACTACCCCGAGTACCAGTGCCGCTGGACGTGGACTGCGGGTGACCTCGCGATCTGGGACAACCGTGCGACCCAGCACTACGCGACCTCCGACTACCACCCGCAGCGTCGTGTGATGGAGCGGATCACCGTCATCGGCGACCGGCCGTTCTGATGCGTTGACGGGAAGGCCGCTGGGGGTCGAAGCCATCCCGCCCTCGACACGTTCACCCTTTTGTGCGATTGTGATCGTCGCACTCCGAAGGGGCGGAGGGCAGGGGACTGGGCGCGGGCGCCCAGATAGGAGATTCTCATGCAGTTGTTCTCTCGTACGCTCATGCTCAGCGGACCGTTCAGCGAGACGATGGCGTTCTCGACCGACATGCGCCAGTTCGTGTCGGAACAGACCGGGCGCGACATCGGCTTGTGGTCGGTGATGTTCGGGGCGCCGTTGGGCACGATCGTCTACACGACGCACGTCGAGGGGGTCGCCGATCTGCAGTCGATCGGCGCGACGTTGCTGGCTCACCCGGACTACCACGCCAAGCTGGCCAAGGCTCAGCAGCTCAGTGGTGGCCCGCCCGTCGACCAGCTCTCGACGCCGATCCACGGCGAGCTGGGCGAGGCACCGCCGGTCGGATCCGTGGCAGTCGTGACGACGGCAGCGATCGCGAACGGTGCCTACGCGGACGCCATTGGATGGGGCGTCGACATGGCCCAGTACGTCGAAGGTGTCACGGGCTTCCCGGTGGCGTTCCTGATCGACGACTACGGGCCCTTCGGTCAGGTGCGATGGATCAGTGTGGCTCCCGATGCTGCAGCGACCGACACCGCGTCGCAGAAGCTGAACGCCGACCCCGGCTACCTGGACAAGCTGCGCGCCGCCGGTCAGTTGTTCGCCGAAGGCTCCGGCCAACGCGGCCTCGCCGCACGAGTCGCCTGATCGTGACCTGAACCCCGGGGTGCTCGGGCCGTGTGCTCGAGCACCCCGATGAGGGAGATCACTCCCTCCGACGCAAGACTCACGCGATGGACGTCTTCGACGATCTCGAGGCAGAGCTCGCGCAACTGGAGGCGTTGCTCGAGGGCCTGTCCGCCGAGCAGTGGATGTCGCCATCGGACGCGGCTGGATGGACCGTCGCCGATGTCGTGCTGCACCTCGCGCAGACCGAGGAGGCGATCCCGCTGAGCGCGAGCCTCGAGCAACAGGCCGGCTGGCGTGGGGGCGACGACACCGTCGACGACATGGTGGAGAAGTGGGTCCGCGACGAGCGTGAGGACCCGCTCGCCGTCTTCGCGCGGTGGAAGGCCGCGCACCGGCGCGCCGTCTCGACGCTGCGCACGGCTGATCCGGAGCGGCGGCTGCGGTGGGCGGCGGCACCGCTCAAGCCCGCCACGCTCGCGACGACTCGCATCGCCGAGCACTGGGCTCATGCGCTCGACATCGTCGTGCCGCTCGGGCTCGAGCACCCGGACACCGAGCGGCTCCGGCACGTGGCATGGCTCGGTCACCACACCCTCCCGTACGCCTTCGGTCTGGTAGGCATCGAGCCCCAGCCGGTGTTCGTCGAGCTCACGTCACCGGCCGGTGCCACGTGGACGTTCGGTGACCCGGGTGCGCGGACGCGGGTCCGAGGGACGGCGTCCGAGTTCTGCCGCATCGGGGCTCGCCGCCTGTCACCGGACGACACGAGCGTCGTCGCCACCGGCCCGCTCGCCGTCCAGACCCTGCGGGTGCTGCGCAACTACGCGTCCTGACGCGCCTGCTACTGACCCTGCCTGACTCCTGGCATGCCCTGCTCGTACTCGATCGGGTGCGTCACGTGGCGGCCGAGGATGTTCGCCGCGCGGTTCCACTTCCCGGTCGGCAGCACGACCTGTCCGTACGTCGATTCCAGCATCATCGCCGACGCGAGGTAGAACGCGAGCCCGGCGGCAACGATGAAGAAGTAGCCCGCGAGCGTCTCTGCGCCGCTGTTCCCGGCGAGGTTGGCGATCGCGGCGATGACCGCCCCACCGGCCAATGAGGTCAGGACCCCGGCGAGGATGACGTTCTCGGCCATGGCAGCGATCGCGCCGACCAGCGTGATCGCGCCGAGTGCGAGGAACCAGAATCCGAGCTCCGGGAAGTCGCCCGCGGGTTCGACCAGGACGCCCGTCGCGAAGAACGCGTACAGCACTCCGTAGCCGAGCCAGAACGAGCCCCACATGCCGTGCATCGCGGTCGCCAGCGCGTCCCGAGCGCGGAACGCGTAGAGGCCGGCGATGAACTGGGCGAGGCCTCCGAAGAACGCGGCGAAGGGGAACAGGTAGAACGCGCTCTCGCTGTCGCCGTACCAGCCGGCGAGGTGCGCGGCGACGATGAACGTCGCTCCGGCGAAGCCGTACAGGCCGAGGATCGAGGGTGCCGCGATGGGCTCGAGCACCACCCGGGTGCGGTCCTCCCACTCCGCGAACTCCAGATCCTCGTTCGATCCGACGTGACGGTACGGCGTGTGGACGCCGTCTCCTGACTCGGATCTGATCTCGACTTGAAGACTCATCGATGGCTCCTTTCGCTGATCACTACGGTCACGGCGGGGAGCGTGCGTCGTTCCTTCCCGTCGCCCACGCAGCTCCTACCCGGTCCTCCGCGGGCCCCAATCAACAGGGTGACGACCAGGCCCTACTGGATGGATGGGTCCCGCAGCCTCGGTTCCCGTACGCTCTCTGCCTGATGCAGCCCGCTCCCCTCGAGAACGCCCACGTTGCCGTCGAGACAGCTCGTTGTCCCTTCCCGCACGCAGCCCTGGCCGCGGCATCGGAATCCGCGGTGTGCCCGTTCCCGCACCGCCCGGCTGGAGCGCCGAACCGTTCGAAGGCCGATCTCGTCGCTCGTCGCATCCTGCGCATCCGCGAGCGGCCGGCCGGTGTCACGGCCGCATCGGCCTACACCGCGTTCCAGCGCTCGATGCTCATCTCGGCCATCCGCTGCACCTTGACCTATGTCGTCTTCCCCTTCGTCGTGCCCGCCGTCGGCTTCGCGACAGGTGTCGGTCCGGTGCTCGGGATCATCATCGGTGTCGTCGCGATGACGTGCGACGTGTTCACCATCCGGCGCTTCTTCGCGGTCGACCACCGGTGGAGGTGGCACTTCTCGGCGGTCGCCGTGTCGGTGATCGGCCTGCTGTCCGTGCTGCTCGTGCAAGACGTCGTCCATCTCGTCACGTGACGCTCGCCAGCGGAGAGGTCTGACATGAGCGGTGGTCTGGTCGGGCTGTTGGACGACGTCGCCGCGCTGGCGAAGCTGGCTGCGGCCTCGGTCGACGATGTGGGCGCTGCAGCCGGTCGAGCGAGCGTGAAGGCAGCAGGTGTCGTCGTCGACGACACCGCGGTCACGCCCTCGTACGTCCACGGGCTCGCGGCCGAGCGCGAGATCCCGATCATCAAGCGCATCGCCCGTGGGTCGCTCAGGAACAAGGTGCTGTTCATCCTCCCCGCGGCCCTCGTGCTGAGCGAGTTCGTTCCCACGCTCGTCGAGGTGATCCTGATGATCGGCGGCGCCTACCTGTGCTTCGAGGGCGCCGAGAAGATCCATCACCGCCTCGTGCACCACGACGACGGCCACGAGGTGCCGGCCGTGGTGGCCGGCGGCGACCAGGAGGAGCAGACGATCGCGGGCGCGATCCGCACCGACTTCATCCTGTCCGGCGAGATCATGGTGATCTCGCTGAAGGAGGTCATCGACGAGGGCTTCCTGTCGCGAGCGATCATCCTGTTGATCGTCGCCGTGGTGATCACGGCCATCGTGTACGGCTTGGTCGCGCTGATCGTGAAGATGGACGACGTGGGACTGCGGATGGCGCAAGGCGGAAGCCCTCGTGCCGAGCGCATCGGACGAGCGCTCGTCTCGGGCATGCCGAAGCTGCTCTCACTGCTGTCGACGGTCGGCACCGCCGCCATGTTGTGGGTCGGCGGCCACATCCTGATCGCCGGCGCCGAGGAGCTCGGCTGGCACGGACCTCACGACGTCGTCCACTCGATCGAGGAACCCGTCCACGACGTCGCCGCGATCGGCGGGGTGCTCGGCTGGCTGGTGAACACTGCGGCCTCGGCGGTGCTCGGGGTGGCTGTCGGCTTCGTGGTCGTCGCCGTGGTCTCCCGGTTGCCGCGCCGTGCGTCGACGACCGCAGCGCCGCACTGAGCACTGGTTGGTACGGTCGGGACGTGCGCTGGGCCCTCTCGATCTCGTTGTCCGGCGAGCTGGCCGAGCCTCGGGTGATCGCGCAGATCGCGACGACCGCCGAGCGATCGGGTTGGGACGGTGTCTTCGTGTGGGATCACCTGTGGAACCGGACGCTCGTGCCGTTCGCCGATCCCTTCGTCACGCTCGCCGCCATCGCCGTGGCGACCGAGCGCGTGGTCATCGGCACCATGGTGGTCGCCCTGCCACGCCGGAGGCCGCAGCTCGTCGCGCAGGCGACCACCTCGCTCGACCGTCTCTCGGGCGGGCGCATGGTGTTGGGGCTCGGGCTCGGTGTCGACAGCTACGGGGAGTACTCGCTCTTCGGTGAACCTGCAGCCGACGACCGCGCTCGCGCGGCAACGCTCGATGCCGGCATCGACCTGCTCGCACCGATGCTCGCCGGCGAGCCGGTGCCGGCGGCGGAGAACCGGGTCACCACTGCTGCCGGGGTCCAGCGGCCTCGTGTCCCGATCTGGATCGCGGGTCGAGCCGCGTTCGCCGCCGGCCCGCGGCGCGTCGCCCGCCATCACCTCGAGGGGCTGGCGTTGGTGGACGTCGAAACGTGGTCGCCGGACGACGTCACGCGCGCCCTCGACGCCGCGCAGCTCGCGCCCGGCTCCATCGACGTCGCGCTGGTCGGCGGCGCGCACCCCGACCCGTCCGGCCTCGAAGCTGCCGGCGCGACGTGGTGCATACCCGAGATCCTCCCAGGCTCGACCGCTGCCGACGCGATGGCCGTCGCTGCGACGCGGCCAGGCTGACGGCGCGGGCGCGAGACTGGCACGATGACCGAACTCAACGACCTCGGTGTCGTCGACGCATCGGCGGCCTTGCGGCGCCGCGACATCTCGGCGACCGAGCTGACCGAAGCCTGTCTCGAGCGCATCCGTTCGGTCGACGGGACGCACAGCCACGACGGTGACCCCGACTCGATCAACGCCTGGGTCCGGGTCTACGAGGACGACGCGAGGGCGTCGGCGGCACGGGCGGACGAGTTGTTCGCGGCCGGAGGCGAGGTGCCGTCGCTGCTCGGGGTGCCGGTCGGCCTGAAGGACCTCTACGCAGTGGCGGGCAAGCCGATCACCGCGTCGAGCCGGTTGCTCACCGACGTCCCGACCACCGACTGCGACGTGTGGCGACGGCTGCGATCGGCGGGCATGGTGCTCCTCGGACACCTGCACACCCACGAGTTCGCGGCAGGGGGGACAACCGACCAGGTGGGCAACCCATGGGACCTCGCACGTTCAGCCGGTGGTTCGAGCGGCGGATCGGGCGCTGCGCTCGCGGCGCGCATGGTTCCCGCGGCGACCGGGACCGACACGGCGGGCTCGCTGCGCATCCCGTCCGCGTGCTGCGGGACATCGACGATCAAGCCGACCCGCAACCTCGTGTCGACTGCCGGAGTCGTGCCCCTGTCGTGGACGCTCGATCACGCCGGACCCATGGCACGCAGCCTGGTCGACTGCCGTGCGCTGCTGGCAGCCATGGTCGGAGCCGATCGGGGGAGGCCCGAGAGCGCGTTGCACGCGCCTGCGCACGTCGACGTTCCGGTTGCGACAGCTCCGCGCATCGCCATCTCGCCACGCATCGTTCCTGGCGATCTCGATCCCGACGTTGCCGCAGGGTTCGAGCGAGCGGTCGAAGCGTGCCGGCGACTGGGTGCGACGGTCGTCGAGGTGTCGCCGCCCGCCGCAGGTGCAGACGTCGGCGACGACTTCCTCGACGTCCTCACGACCGACATGCTCGGCTACCACCGTCGCTTCGACGGCCGCCGCGACCTCTACCGGCCGGCGCTTCGTGAGTGGGTCGAGATGGGGGAGGGGCGTGGCCTCACCGGGGCCGACTACGCGGCGGCGCAGGCGCGCCGTCGCGACATGACCGCGGCATGGGCCGACTGGTTCGACGAGCATCGCCTCGATGCGGTGATCGAGCCGACGATCCCGGTGGTCGCTCCGGTCCGCGGCGACGGGTACGAGCACGCGGCGAGCGACTACTCGTTGATCTCACTGACGCACTTCTGGGACTGGACGGGTCACCCGGTCGTCGCGCTCCCGTCCGGCATCGGTGCCGCGACACGTTTGCCCGTGTCGGTCTCGCTCATCGGCCCCGCTGCGTCGGACTGGGCATTGCTCGCGCTCGGCATCGAGCTCCAAGCAGCGCTCGGGGTTCCCGACTTCCCGCGCTGACGGACGCGGGCCTCCAGCCGCTCGAGGGGGAGGAACGCCGCGAACGCGACACCCGACAGCTGGTACGGGAACGAGATCGCCATCAAGGCGAAGATCCCCACGTGGAACAGCCAGGCCGAGGTGAGCCACATCCATCGGATCCGTCCACGCGCCAGCGCGATCGGCGCACCGATCTCGACGAAGAGCGTGAACATCGCGATCGGTGGCCACACCCAGCTGATGCCGGCGAGCCAACCACCCACGCTGGAGGCCGGGTCGTCGAGCAGCACCTTGCGCAGGTTGTCGGCGGCGACCCAGTTGCGCAGCACGTCGCCCGTCAGCCAATCCCAGCCGCTGAACCTGAGCTTCGCGATCCCGGCGACGACGTACGTGACGACCAAGGTCGACATCATCAGCCTGAGGGGCCATCCGCTGCGGATGTCGCTGTCGTGGTCGGTCGTGAGGAGCATCGCCGCAGCCAGGATCAGCACGTGCAGCGCGACGAGGTGCTCGGTGTGGAACACCTGGCCGAACGAGCTCGTGAACGTGACGACGGTCAGCAGCGACAGGCCCGCGACGGCGGCGGTGACGCGCAGCGCGCGCCCCAGGATGGCGAGCACCGAGCAGACGAGCCCGACCGCCCACAGCGTCATCACCGCCTCGCGGGATGGGGGTGAGCCGAAGGTCTCCATGAGGCCGACGGGCTCGAACCGGCGCGCAGGCAGGCCCGCGACATCCCACACGTACCGGGCGCGCACGACGAGCCAGATGGCGGCGTACCCGAACGTCAGCACGCGGCAGATGTCGACGCGTCGCGCCGGCACAGGGCCGAACCACCACGAGACGGCTCTCGAGATCACGACGACGAACCCACACGGCACTCGGCGTGCACGTCTCGCTCGACCGGCTCGTGGTTGCCCCTGAACCACTCCACCGAGTCGTAGACGACCGAGACGACCTGCACCGTCCCCATGGCGTCCAACCCCGAGGCGATGTCGTCGCAGAGCACGTCGGCGGTCCGACCACTGATCGACTGCTGCAGCGTCATCGCCGCTTGCATCGGCTGGTCGGTGCCAGCCACCTCGAACGGATCAAGGCGGTGCTCGACGCCCTCCGAGTCGATCAACACCGCCATGTAGAAGCGCGTGATCTGCGATCGCGGGTGGGCGAACATGGGATAGTTCGACACCGGGAGGCTGTCGATCTCGCTCGGGTGGACCGCCGGCCACAACAAGGTCGCGAGCACGAGCCCGCTCACGATCGCTCCTGCGGTTCGCCGCATCACCACGACAGTACCCTGGCGAGGCGCGGTGGGACCGAGGGCACGTGGCATTGTCGGGTCGATGGGTTCGCGACGGAGGGTGATCGCCAGACGTGTCGTCGTGGCTGCCGTGCTGCTCGCGCAGCTCTCGTTCGTCGTGCGCGCGTACTCCTCCGATCACGACGAGTTCGGCTTCCAGATGTTCCCCGAGTCGAGCCGGTGGCGCGCCGACATCGTGCGGGTCACCGACGACGGGCGGCGGATCCCGATCGACGATCCGTGGGATGGCTACCGGTGGTCGGCGATGGTCTCCTCGCGCGGCCTCGCGTACCCGAGTGTCGAGCACCATGCGGATGCGGGTCTCGACAACCAGTTGGCGTTCCTCGACGCGGCGCTCGACTACGTCGCCGACCACACCCCTCGGGACACCGAGACCCGGTACCTCGAGGCAGTCGTCACCACATGGCACAACCTCGACGGACCGGCGACGGTGGTGCTGCGCAGCCACGACCGGAGCGTCGGCCCGTGACTGCCATGGCGACCGCAGCGGACTCGGCGCCGGCGACGGTGGTCGGTCGGCTCGACGAGCTGCTCGGTCGTCAGGTCAGCATGCGCGCGATGGCGCTGATCCGCATCCTGGTCGGGCCGGTCGTGCTGTTGCACCTGCGCCCGCTGATCGACGACGCACGGGCCGGCCGCATCTACCGCGACGTGTTCTACGAGCCGTACGCGTCGTGGTACCCGGAGCTCCCGCGAGACCTCTACGTCGCGATGCTGTGGATCGGCGCCATCGCCGCCGTGCTCATGACGCTGGGCGCCGTGACCCGTGTGGCCACCGCCACCGTCGCGGTGATCGTCACCTACAACGTCTTCCTGTCCACGACGAACTTCCACAACAACCGCGCCTACCTCATGATCGTGCTCGCCGCGCTCGCACTCGTGCCGTGCGGTCGCGAGCTGTCGGTCGACGCGTGGGTGCGGCGCCGCACGGGCCGGTCGCCGCTGCCGACCACCTCGGCGGCGTGGCCGCTGTGGCTGCTCCGCGTCGAAGCGGCCACGGTGTACGGCGCATCGGGCCTCAGCAAGCTGCTCGACCCGGACTGGTTCGGAGGAGCCGTCACGTGGCATCGCCTCGTGCTGCAGCGCGACCGGATGGAGGCGTCGGTGCTGCCGTCGTGGGCGATCGACGTGTTGACCGACCGCGACTTCCAGTCCGTCGCGGCCAAGCTCGTCATCGCGACCGAGCTCTTCATCGCCCTCGGACTCTGGTGGCGGGGCACGAGGTATGCCGCGGTCTGGATCGCGATCTGCTTCCACGTCGCCATCCAGCTGTCGGCCGACGTCGAGGTGTTCTCGTACCTTGCCATCGCGGCCCTGGCGATGTGGGCGGTGCCGGCGACTCGCGATCGAGTGCTGGTCATCGATCCGACCCGTCGGTGGCAACTCGCGTTCGGTCACGTCGTTCGATCACTCGACTGGCTGGCGCGGTTCCGTGTCGATCTGCAGCGCGGCGGACCGGTCCGGGTGATCGATCGCGATGGCGGGGAGCTCGTCGGTGGTCGCGCGATCGTGCTGACGTTCAGCCGGCTGCCGCTCACGGCGTGGTTCGCGCTGCCGCTGCGGCTCGTCGCGAAGCGCAGCGCGTGAGTCTCCGTGTGGGCGCGGTCAAACGGCAACGTTCGCCGGGGAGGGAAGCCGGTACACGCGCCGGGCGTTCTGCGCGAGCACGGCATGTCGATGATCCGGGGCGAGATGGTCGAGGCAGCCGCGCAGCGCCGTCCAGACCGCTGTGTACGAACCGGCAGCGAGCGACGCGAACGGCCAGTCGCCGCCATACAGGATCCGGTCGTGGCCGAAGACCTCGAGCGCGTGCTCGACGTACGGGGCGAAGTCGGCCGACGTCGCCCCGGGCGCCGCGGCGGTGTTGAGGCCCGAGAGCTTGGCCACGACGTTGGGTGCCTGTGCCGCGTCCGTCAGCAAACGTGCCCACGGCTGCCATCCCCGATCTCGGATCGGCGGCTTGGCGAGGTGGTCGATCACGAGGGTGAGGTCGGGATGACGCTCGGCGATGGGCGGCACGATCTGCAGCAGGTGGGTCGTCTCGGCGCAGACGTCGAACGAGAGGCCCCGGTCGGCGAGGAGCTCGAACGCCTCGTCGACCTCGGGCGCGAGCAGGAAGTCGGGATCGGGGTCACGATGCACGAGATGCCGCACGCCGACGATCGGCTCGTCCCGCCACCGGTCGAGCCATGACTCGGCTTCGTCGGCGTCGTGCAGTGGCACCCATGCGACGACGCCGGCGACCTGCGGATGACTCCGTGCAGTGGCGAGCATGTGCTCGGTGTCGTCGATGCCGTCGGCCGCCTGCACCAGCACCAGC
This sequence comes from Ilumatobacteraceae bacterium, assembly GCA_050248155.1. GTDB lineage: Bacteria > Actinomycetota > Acidimicrobiia > Acidimicrobiales > Ilumatobacteraceae > VFMC01. The sequence continues at coordinate 43,996 of JBFWSW010000023.1, read as the reverse complement.
TGACGCACGCCGGCCGCACGATGATCGATCTCGACCTCGTCCAGGCCGAACGGACGGGCGAGCTGCGGCACCTCGGCCAGCCACGGGTACGACGCAGCGCCCGGATCCCAGACGTGCACGTGCGCGTCGACGACGTCGTCGACCGGCTGGCCGTCGGCCATCGTCAGGCGCGCAGGCGGCCGGATGCGAAGACGTCCTCGATGCGCGCGATCGCCGCCTCGAGGTGAGCCCGCATCGCCGACGCGGCGCCGTCGGGGTCGCGCGCTGCGATCGCGTCGGCGATGGCGACGTGCTCGGTGTTCGTCGCCGACGAGTGATGGACGTGGTAGTAGAGCCGGTACATGTGGAGATGGCTCCGCAACCGGGCGAGCGACTCGCGCATCCACACGTTGCCCGCCAGCTTGGCGACGGTGTCGTGGAACGTGGCGTCGTAGCTCATGTCGAGCCGGTTCACCGCGGGGTCGTCGCTCTCGCCGGTCCCCCCGCTGCGCGCCAGCGCCTGCAACGCGGTCGCCTCGTCGGCCGTGGCCAGCTTCGCCGCGGCGGCCGCGGCGGCCGGCTCGACCAGGAGTCGGAAGTCGATGAGCGACCGCAGGTCGTCGAGCGTGATCAGCGGAGCGACCGTGTAACCACGGCGTGAGCCCTTGGAGATGAGCCCTTCCGCTTCGATGCGCGCCATCGCCTCGCGAACGGGGGTGGGCGACACGCCGAGCGTGCGTGCCAGGGCATCGATGTTGAGCGGGCTGCCCGGAGCGAGGGTGTGATTCATCAGCATGTCGACGAGCACGTCATGGACGTCGTCTGCCAGCGGTTGCCGCTCGGTGAGTCGCCGACCGGCTGCTGACGTGCGGACGACGCCCTCGATGTCGATCTGGTCCACAGGTCTCCTCGAGTTGGTTCGGGCATGGTACCACGAGATTTCGTGCGAGATGGAGAATATAGGAAATTTGCTATTGACTACACGTACTCGCGCACGTACCATCTGGCCAGATGGGGGAGTGGTGTGACGACCGGTGAGATCCACGCAGATCTGGCGGATGCGGCCCGTGAGCGGCCCGCGGTGAGCCGGGCGGCATCGGCCCGGGGCGGGGTGGTGCACCGGGGACTGAAGGTTTCGCTGGCTGCCTTGCAGGTCGGTCCAGTGGCGATCCTCGTGCTGCTGGTGATCGTGATGAGCGTCGCCTCCGACGTGTTCATGTCGCTCGAGAACATGGGCAACGTGTTGAAGCAGTCGGCGGTCATCTGCGTGCTCGCGCTCGGGCAGCTGCTCGTGGTCGTCACGCGCGGCATCGACCTCTCCGTCGGGTCGAACCTCTCGCTCAGCGCGGTGGTCGGCGCCATCGTGTGGCGCGACCACGGGTCCGCCTGGCTCACGGTCGTCGCCGCGCTCGGGACCGCGACCACCGTCGGGCTCCTCAACGGTCTGCTCTACGTGAAGGGACGGCTGCCGCATCCGTTCATCGCGACGCTCGCGATGCTCACCGCAGCGAGCGGGCTCGCGCTGTACCTCTCGCACAGCAAGACGATCCAGGGCGCGCCACCGTTCGTGAACGAGATCGGTTCGGGACGCATCGCCGCGATCCCGGGCGGTGGACCCGTCGGCTGGTTCCCGACGGCGACCATCGTCGTCGTCGTCTTCGGCCTCCTCGTCACGCTGATGATGCGCGGGCTGGTGTGGGGCCGGTGGGTCTATGCCGTCGGTGGCAACCCCGAAGCCGCGCTGCGCAACGGCATACCCGTCTCGTCCGTGCTCATCTCGGTCTACGCCATCTGCGGGCTGCTCGCCGGCGTGGCGGCTCTGCTGACGATGGGCAAGGGCAACGCAGGCTCGCCGACGTCGGGCAGCATGGCCGAGCTCGATGCCATCGCCGCCGTGATCATCGGCGGGGCGAGCTTCCTGGGTGGACGCGGGTCGGTGCGCAACGCGATCACCGGTGCGCTCATCATCGCCGTCATGCGCAACGGCTTCAACCTGCTCGGCATCGACCCCAACTGGCAGTACATGGCGACCGGCGCGGTCATCCTCGTCGCGGTCGAGCTCGACGTGGTGCGCGGGCAGCTCGAGTCGAAGTTCCGCAGCCTGCAGGCGGCGAGTCTCGAATGAGCGCGTCGACCGGCATCCTCGAGGTCAGCAACGCCGTCAAGCGGTTCGGCGCGGTGACAGCGCTCGACGGCGTCACGTTGCACGTCGACCGAGGTGAGGTGCTCGCGCTGCTCGGCGACAACGGCGCCGGCAAGTCGACGCTCATCAAGGCGATCAGCGGCGTGCACCGCCTCGATGACGGAACGATCGTCCTCGACGGGCACGACATCACCCACGCCAACGCGATGGCGACGCGTTCGCTCGGCATCGAGACCGTGTACCAAGACCTGGCGCTGTTCGACAACCTCGCGCCGTCGGCCAACTTCTTCGCCGGCCGCGAGCTGAGCTCTCCGTCGTGGATGCCCAAGGCGTTGCGCTTCATGCGTTCGCGTGACATGTCGAACCGCACGCGCGAGCTGGTCGATCGGCTCGAGATCACACTGCCCGACTTCCAGGCGCCAGTCGCCCTGATGTCGGGCGGTCAGCGCCAGGCCGTCGCGGTCGCTCGGGCCGTGGCGTTCTCGTCGCGCCTCGTCATCCTCGACGAGCCCACTGCCGCACTGGGTCTGCGCGAGTCGGCGCGCGTGCTCGATCTCGTCGGCCGGCTGAAGCGCGACGGCATCGCCGTGATCCTCATCTCGCACAGCATGGATCACGTGATGGCAGTCGCCGATCGAGCGATCGTGCTGCGCCGCGGTCGCGTCGTCGGCGAGCTCGTGCCGACCGCCGACAACGTCGGGCAGCTCGTCTCGTGGATCGTCGGCGCGACCGACGGCCACCGGATCTGACCCACACCAACTCCTTCAACCTCACCTTCTTCAACGTCAGAGGAGACAGCCATGAGAAGACGACCCTTGCTCGCGCTCGCCACCGCCACGGTTCTGGTGGCAGCAGGATGCGGCGGAGACGACGACGACGCGGCGGCCACGACGCCGCCGGCGACCGACGCGCCTGCCACGGACCCGCCCGCGACGGACCCACCTGCCACCGATGCGCCCGCGACGGACGCGCCGGCGACCGATGCGCCGGCGGGCGACACACCCGTGAAGGTCGCGTTCCTCACCAAGTTCCAGGTCGAGTTCTTCACCGCCATGGAGGACGCCGCGCAGGCCTACGTCGACGACCACGACGGGATCGAGATCGAGTTCTTCTCGTGCCAGACGCCCGCCGACGTCGATTGTCAGATCGCGCAGATCGAGGATGCCGCGGTCAAAGGGTTCGACGCGCTCGTCATCACCCCGATGGGCGCAGACGTGATCCCCGCGATGGACGCGGCCGTCGACAAGGGCCTCGTGGTCGTGCTGGCCGACAACGACCTCGCCGACTTCACGAAGAAGACCGCTGTGGCTGCGACCGACAACGTCAAGGGCGGACAGATGGCAGGGGAGTACCTGAAGTCGGTCCTGAAGTCCGGCGACAAGATCGGTCTCATGGAGGGCGTGCGTGGCGTGCCCGCTCTCGATGCACGCATCCAGGGCGTGAAGGACGCGCTCGAAGGCACGGGTGTCGAGGTCATCATCGGCGGTGCCGAGACCAAGTGCGACTCGGCGCAAGGTGCCACGGTGGCCGAGGACCTGCTGACGCGAGCACCGGACCTCACCGCGATCTACTCGGCGTGCGACGATCCGGCGATCGCTGCCGCGAAGGTCGTCTCCGACCAGGGCAAGTCGGTGATGGTGGTCGGATACGACGGCTTGCCGACCGCGGCACAGGCGATCATCGACGGCAGCATGACGGCGACGATCGCCCAGTTCCCGGGTCAGATGGCTGCACTCGGTGTCGAGGCTGCCGTGAACGCCGTCCGCGGCGAGCCGGTCGAGGCGTTCATCGACACCGGCACCGAACTGGTGACGAGCGACAACGCCGACCAGTTCCTCACGTTCCAGTGACCGATCGCCGATTCCCCGCCGTGCCCGCCGCGAGTGAGCCCCGGCGCTCGCGGCGGCACGGTGGATCGTGACCATGGGCAGGATCGTCTCGGTCGAGGTCGTCGACGTACGGTTCCCGACGTCGCGCTGGCGCGACGGCTCGGACGCGATGAACCCTGACCCCGACTACTCGGCTGCGTACGTCACGCTGCACACCGACGACGGTGGTGACGACGGGAGCGGCGACGGGTTCGGCCTCGTGTTCACCATCGGTCGCGGCAACGACGTCGCCGCTGCCGCCGTGCGCGCGCTCGAGCCCCATCTGGTCGGGCGTCCGGCGGCTGAGCGGCCTGACGACCTGGCCGACCTGTACCACGGCCTCGTCGGTGATTCGCAACTCCGGTGGCTCGGGCCCGAGAAGGGCGTGATGCACATGGCGATCGGTGCCGTCGTCAACGCGGCATGGGACATGGCCAGTCGACGAGCGAAGGTGCCTCTGTGGCAGTACATCGGCACGTTGAGCCCGGAGGAACTGGTCGACCAGGTCGACTTCCGGTATCTGACCGACGCCCTCACTCGCGACGATGCGCTCCACATCGTCCGGGCCGGTCTGCCGGGGCGTGACACACGGTCGGCGCACCTGCTCGAGCGCGGCTATCCCGCGTACACCACGTCTGCCGGCTGGCTCGGCTACGACGACGCCAAGGTCGTCAGGTTGGCGCGTGAGGCGGTGGCCGATGGATTCGACCTGATCAAGCTGAAGGTCGGCGCCGACCTCGACGACGACGTCAGGCGCCTCCGCCTGGTCCGCGAGACCGTCGGTCCCGGCATCGACCTCGCGATCGATGCCAACCAACGATGGGACGTCGGTGAGGCGATCGAATGGGTGCGTCGGCTCGCGCCCGAAGGGATTCGCTGGGTCGAGGAACCGACGTCACCGGACGACGTGCTCGGCCTGGCGACCATCGCGCAGGCAGTCGCCCCGATCCCTGTGGCCTCGGGCGAGCACGTCGCCAACCGGATCATGTTCAAGCAGCTCCTCCAGACCGGCGGACTCTCCGTGCTGCAGCTCGACGCGTGCCGGGTCGGCGGGGTCAACGAGAACCTCGCCATCCTGCTCCTCGCCGCGAAGCACGGCGTCCGCGTGTGTCCCCACGCCGGCGGTGTGGGGCTGTGCGAGCTCGTCCAGCACCTCGCGATGGCGGACTTCGTCGCGATCAGTGGCTCGATGGACGGCCGAGTGATCGAGTACGTCGACCACCTGCACGAGCACTTCGTCGACCCGGTCGAGGTGAAGGGGGGCAGGTACGTGGCTCCCAGGGCGCCGGGCTTCGGCGCTCGCATGCACGCGAGCAGCGTGGCGCGGTTCCGCTTCCCGGATGGGCCAGAGTGGGCGACATGAGCGAGGGCTCCCACGCACGCGAGCTCGACGGCCTGGTCGCAGCCATCACCGGGGGCGCCTCGGGCATCGGGCTGGCAACGGCGCGCCTCCTGGCGCGACGTGGGGCGAAGGTCGAGGTGCTCGACATCGCCCCTCCGACCGTTTCACTGGGCGACGTCGGCCACGTCACCTGCGACGTCACCGACGACTCGTCGGTGCGCGAGGCCGTCGCCGATGTCGTGACCCGGCGCGGCGGACTCGACATCGTGGTGGCGAACGCCGGCATCGGGGCGCAGGGCACGGTCGAGGACAACCCGGACGACGAGTGGCACCGGGTGCTCGACCTGAACGTCGTCGGCGTCGCCCGCACGGTGCGCGCCGCGCTGCCGCACCTGCGTGGATCGAGCGCACCATCGGTCGTGGTCACGTGCTCGATCGCCTCGTGGGCCGGGCTGCCCCGTCGCGCGGTGTACAGCGCGAGCAAAGGTGCGCTGTACGCACTCACTCTCGCGATGGCCGCCGACCACGTTCGTGAGGGCATCCGCATCAACGCGGTGGCTCCCGGCACGGCCGACACGCCGTGGGTCGGGCGGCTGCTGGCGGCGGCGTCCGATCCGGTCGCCGAGCGGGTGGCGCTCGAGGCCCGTCAGCCGATGGGTCGCCTCGTGTCCGCCGACGAGGTCGCGCACGCGATCGCCTACCTCGCGTCCCCGTCCTCGGCGTCGACCACCGGGACGGTGCTCGCCGTCGACGGCGGCATGTTCGGGCTGCGGCTCCCGCCCGTCGCTCGACCGGGCTGACGATGAGGCTCGCCAACGTCGACGGACGCGCCGCGCTCGTGACACCCGACGGTGCTGCCACCGTCGACGTCACGGGCTTCGCCGGCTTCGGCGACGTGTTCGAACGGTGGGACGAGTTGCGCGCCCGGGCATCGGACGGTGGACACGAGCAGCGACCGATCCCGATCGACCCTGACCGCTTGGGGCCGCCGTCGCCGGCGCCGTCGCAGGTCTTCGCGATCGGCCTCAACTACGCCGCGCACGCCGCCGAGTCGGGGATGCCGGTGCCCGAGTTCCCGACCACGTTCACCAAGTTCCCGACCTGCCTCACGGGCGCGAGCGCCGTGGTCGACCTGCCGAGCGCATCGGTCGACTACGAGGTCGAGCTCGTCGTCGTCATCGGACGCCGAGCGCACCGCGTCGATGCCGGCTCGGCCTGGGGGCACGTCGCCGGTCTGGCGGTGGGCCAGGATCTGTCCGAGCGCGTCGTGCAGATGCGGCCCCCGGCGCCACAGTTCTCCCTCGGCAAGTCGTTCCCCGGGTTCGGTCCGGTCGGGCCGTGGCTCGTGACGCCCGACGAGCTCGCCGACCCTGACGATCTCGCGATCGCGTGCCGGCTCAACGGCGAGTTGGTGCAGGCCAGCCGAACGTCGGACCTCATCTTCTCGGTCGGTGAGATCATCGAGCGGGTGTCGCACATCACGCCGATGTTGCCGGGGGACCTCATCTTCACCGGAACCCCGTCCGGGGTGGGTGTGAGCCGCGATCCGCAACGTTTCCTGCGACCCTCAGATGTGCTCGAGTCGACGATCGAGGGGGTCGGCACCATCGTCACGCGCTGTCGCTGAGCCTCGGCCTTCGCCTGTCGTCGCGGCTTCGATGAACGCCTCCTCCGAGGCCTCCGCCGCGTAGAGCCCGGGGTCGATGGACGCCATCGGCCGACCTGTCTGCGTGGCCATCGCCCGGAGCGCGGTCAGCTTCCGGTCGAGCTGCCAACCCTCGAGGCTGAGGTGCAACGCGAGGTCTGCTGGCGCGACGCCGTCAGGACGGTCGTCGGACATGTAGATGCCCCACTCCTCGTAGAACGGGCCGAACCGCCGGAGTCGATCGGTGGTGTTCGTCGCGTACAACAGACGAGCGCTGCACCCCATCGACCGCCAGGCCGAGGTCACCCAGCGGTGCACAGCGATGTGATCGGGGTGGTACGTGATGCCGTCGGGCCCGAAGGTCACGATCGTGTCGGGCCTCACCTGCTCGATGAGCTCGGCGACCCACCTCGTGCCGTCGCCCTCGTGGGCGGCGAGGTCGCCGTCGGGCAGCCGGCCGACGACGTGCTCGTCGACCCCGAGCACCGCCATCGAGGCCGCGAACTCCCAGCGGCGCATCCGGTCGAGGCGGCTCGGTGGGTACGTCGCCGGGTCGTCGGTGCCGTGCTCGCCGGCGGTGGCCGATGCGCACATCACGCGTTGCCCGCTGTCTCGTGCGGCAGCCATCAGGCCTGCCGCCAGGTAGGTCTCGTCGTCCGGATGCGCCCAGACGGACAGGATCGTGCCGAATGGCGCCGTCGGGTGGTGGGGTTCGCTCCTCATGCCACGCAGGATGCCGCCAGGCGATCCCACGGTGCTCTCATCGGCTCACGCAGTGGTGAGAGCGGATCAAAGCGTCGTGAGAGTCCCTCGTCCCATCGTGCTCGACATGAACATGACCATGACCAGAACACACACCAAGCTCCCTGTCGACATGCTCGAGCGATTCCGCTCGCGAGCCGGAGTGCTCGACAAGACCAACACCTACTTCGCCGACGACCTCGCCGAGCTTCGTGAGGCCGGCTACCTCGCCGCCGCTGTCCCGCAGGAGCTCGGTGGCTGGGGGCTCGACCTGCGCCAGCTCGCCGCCAGCCAGCGCCGCCTCGCCCGTTACGCGCCTGCCACAGCGCTCGCGCTGACCATGCACTCGTACTGGGTGGGCATCGCCGTCGAGCTCGAGAAGGGCGGTGACCCGTCGTTGCGCTGGGTGCTCGAGTCAGCGGCCGCCGGCGACGTGTTCGCGGCAGGGCACGCCGAGACGGGCAACGACATCCCGGTGCTGATGTCGACCTGCCAGGCGACGCGCGTCGACGGTGGCTACCGGCTGAACGGTCGCAAGCAGTTCGGGTCGAACGGACCGGCGTGGCGCTGGCTGGGTGCGCACGCGATCGACATGAACGCCGACGGAGGCCCCCACATCGTGCACGCCTTCGTCGAGCGCACCAGCCCGGGCGTCAGCGTGGTCGAGACCTGGGACACGCTCGGCATGCGTCCGACGCAGAGCCACGACACGATCCTCGACGACGTCTTCGTGCCCGATTCGCGCATCGGCCGAGTCGTGCCCGCGGGCGACCCGAGCGACCTGTTCCTGGTCGCGATGGCGATCTGGCCGCTGTCGCTGATCGCCACCGTCTACCTCGGCATCGCCGACCGAGCCCTCGAACTGGCCGTCGCCGGAGCACGCACGAAGCAGTCGGTCGCGATCGAGCGTGGCGCGTACGCGTACCACCCCTTCATCCAGCACCAGGTTGCCGAGATGTACCTCGAGCTGGACGCCGCAGGTGCGACGCTCGAGCAGTTCGTCGGCGACTGGGTCGACGGAGTCGACCACGGCGATGCCTGGGTGCCGAAGGTGTACTCGATGAAGTGGCGAGCGATCGAGTCCGCCAAGCGAGTCGTCGACACCGCGCTCGACGTCGCCGGTGGTGCGGGCATGTTCGCCGGCAACGAGCTGGAGCGTCTCTACCGTGACGTCCGCTGCGGCGGCTTCCACCCGGGCAACGACGCACTGACCCACGAGGTCGTCGGCAAAGCGGTGCTCGGCGTGCTGGGCGAGCTGCCCCGCTTCTGACCCGAGCGAGCGGAGCCGAGCCGGCGGCCCCGACTCGGCTCTCAGGCCAACGAACGGAGCGCGTGCTCGACGGCGGCATCGCCGTCGAGCAACGCGCCTTCGGCGCGCGCGGCCTCGTACACGTCATCGCCGAGCTCGACGCGGAGCCGCATGCGCAGCTCGTTGAGGGCGACCTCGTCGTCGCCGAAGATGACGTGACCGGCATCGGTCGATCGCACCGCGCCCTCCAACACGGCGGCGTCGCGAGGTCGACCCAATCGAGCCAGCAGCACGGCGATCGAGCGCAGCACGGTCCATTGCGTGGACCACATGCCCGCCCGACGCCAGAAGTCGAGCAGGGTGCGGTACTCCCGGGCGGCGGCTCGAGGATCACCCCGGCGCGCGTCGATCGATGCCTTCGAGGCCCCGGCCACACCGCGCACGAATGACGCGTGCGTCACCTCGGCGAGCTCGAGTGCCCGCGTCAACCGCAGCAGCGCCGACTCGACATCGACGGCCATCACCGCCTCGCCGGCGCAGTACCAGAGGTACGCGGTGTGAGGCGTGACCAGATCGCCGATCTCGTCCAGCACCTGCGCGGCGCGATCGACGACCGTGGGGTCGCCTCGGTAGCCGAGCGCCAGGAGCTCTGGACCTGTCGTCATCATCTGTTGCGCACGGTCGTCGCCGGCTGCGATCACGGCGCGGTGGTACCAGTCGGCAGCCTCCGTCAGACGTCCTTCGAAGAGCGCAGCGCTCGCCACGATGGAGGCGATCTCGGACGGTGGGTCGCCACCATCCGCCGTGGCCAGCCGGAGAGCGCGCTCGGACCGAACGGACGACTCGATCCGATCGCCGGCCATCCATGCGGCGAAGGCAGCGGCGACCCACACCAGCGAGGCCATCGGGCTCTCGTCGTCCGGATCGGCGGCGAGCACCCGTTCCGACCACACGAACACGTCGGGTCGCAGACGGAGGAAGCCGTAGTCGATCAACGACGCGACGAGGCGGCCTGCCAGCGCGAGATGGTCGTGGTCGAGCAACCAGGTGAGCGCTGTGCGCAGCTCGGGCAGGGCTGCGTCGATGTCGGCCAAGGTCGAACCGTCAGCGGGCTGCAACAGCTCGCGGTCCGCGCGCTCGAGCCAGTCGACCTGATACCGGGCGTGGCGCTCGGCGACGACGTCGGCTCGGTCGGTGGCGATCAACTGCTCGGCCCCGAAGGCACGCAGGGTCTCGAGCAGCACGAACCGCCGACCGGGCGCGCGCATCACGAGCGAGCGTTCGACGAGCTGCGCAAGCGCGGCGGCCATCTGCCGCTCGTCGACACCGCAGACGGCGACGGCGTCGTTCGCAGTGAACGCGGTGGCGAACACCGACAGGTCCGAGAGGATCCGTTGCAGCGTCGGATCGAGTAGCTCGTACGACCACGACACGACGGCGTGGAGCGATCCGTGGCGGTCGGAGCTCCGGTAGCCGGCCGACAGCAGCGAGAACCTGTCGTTGAGCCCCGCAGAGATCTCACGCACGTCGTGGGTGTGCAGCCGTGCGGCGGCCAGCTCGATGGCGAGCGGGAGGCCGTCGAGTCGTCGGGCGATCTCGGCGATGCAGGCCAGATCGCGGACGTCGGGATCGAAGTGCGGAGCGACCGCTCGGGCGCGCTCGACGAACAACGCCACGGCCGGAGCGGCCTCGCCCTCCGCAGCGAGCGGCGGCACGACGTACACCTGCTCGGCCGGCACCCGGAGGCGTTCGCGGCTCGTCGCGACGAGGCGCGCGTTCGGGCAGCTCCCGAGCATCCGTACGACGAGCTCTGCCACCGGATCGAGGACGTGCTCGCAGTTGTCGAGCAGGACCACCACGCTCGAGTCACCGACGACGCCGGCGATCCGGTCGATGAGCGGCACGCCCGGCCGGGCGTCGATGCCGAGCGCCGCGGCGATCACGTCGAGCGCCGACTCGGGCCCTGCCGCGGCCAGCTCGCACCATGCCACGGGCCGATCGGGCTCCCTGGACCTCAGCCCATGGCCGATCTCGATGAGCAGGCGGGTCTTGCCGATCCCTCCCGGGCCGACCAGAGACACGAGCCGGTGTGACTCGGCGAGCGACGTCACCTCCGCCGCGACGGCGTCTCGACCGACGAGCGACGTGGCCGGCACCGGCACGCGTGCGGTTGTCGACGTGGCGCGCTCGCCGATCCCGAGGAGCTCTTCGTGCAACGCCGTCAACGAGGGGGATGGGTCGACGCCGAGCTGGTCGGCCAGCACACGCCGGAAGTCGTCGTAGACGCGCAGCGCCTCGACGTGGCGGCCCTGGGCCGACAGTGCGCGCATCAGCAGCTCGCTCGGACGCTCGCGGTAGGGGTGCTCGGCAACCAATGCAGCGAGCTCGGTCACCACATCGGGTGCATCGCCCTTGGCGAGCGCGAGCTCGGCATGGCGCTCCCGCGCGCGGACCCGCACCTCCTCGAGGCGCGCCGCTTCGGCTCGGCCCTCGTCGGTGTCGTCGAGCTCGGGGAAGGCCGGCCCCGTCCAGCGACCGAGGATCGCCTCGAGCTCGGCCAAGGTCGTTCGGTCCGACGAGACATCGCCGATCGCGGCGAGCAACCGGTCGGCGTCCAGTTCGAGACACGCGGAGTCGATCCGGTAGCCGTCGGCGACCGACTCGACGACGCCGTCGGGCAACCCCCGGCGTAGGCGGAAGACGTGGTTCTGCACGGCTGCAGCCGGGTTGGCAGGAGGATCCGACGGCCACAGGGTGTCGGTCACCGTGTCGACCGACACGACGCGACCGCGGCGCAGCACGAGCAGAGCGAGCAGACGTCGCTGCAGCACGCCCGGCGGGGTCACCTCCCGTCCATCGGCGTCGAAGGCGCGTATGGGCCCGAGCACGTCGACGCACATCGGCAGCGTGGCTCGGGTCACCCGTCCATTCCAGCACGAACGGGTGACGGTCGAACGATGGCGTTTCGATCGACTTCCTGCTGGGAAACGGTGCGCAACCACCCAACGGAGGAGCGACGATGAACGCCGAACAGATCCAGGAGCTGCTCTATCAAGGGCTCGAGACCGAGCGCGGGGGCATCGCGGTGTACACCACCGCGCTCACGTGCGTCCTCAACGACGACCTGAAGGAAGAGTGGCAGAAGTACCTCGAGCAGACGACGCGGCACGAGCAGGTGATGACCGACGTCCTCACCAAGCTTGGCCTCGACCCGAATCAGGAGACGCCCGGTCGGCAGGTCGTGCGGCACATCGGCGAATCGCTCGTCAAGGCGATGGAGATGGCCAAGTCATCGGCGCCGCCGGAGGCCGCCGAGCTCGTCGCCGGCGAGTGCGTCGTCCACGCCGAGACCAAGGACCATCTGAACTGGGAGCTGATGGCGCTGGCCGCCGAGAAGGCCGACAAGACGACGTCTCAGGTGCTGAAGGAAGCGATCGACGAGGTCGAGGACGAAGAGGACGAGCACCTCTACCACTCGACCGGCTGGACCCGTGAGCTGTGGCTGCAATCGCTCGGCATGAAGGCCGTGCTGCCGCCACCCGAGGAGCAGAAGCACGTCACCACGGCGATCGGAGCCCAGCGGGCGAAGAACGCCCGGGACGAGATGGCCTCGGCCTGACACCAGGGGACGTTCGGCCCTCGCCACATCCGACATCCGGTCCTACGATGGGCGCATGGACCTCGGGCCACCAGAACTGATCCTCATCGTGATCGCGGTGCTCGTGCTGTTCGGAGGCTCGAAGTTGCCTCAGCTCGCCCGATCGATCGGGAGAGCGAAGGTCGAGTTCGAGCGAGCGGCGAAGGGCGAGCCCTCGCCCGACGACGTCCACTCCGACAGCACGAGCTGACGCGACTCAGTCCGACTCGAGCGACGCGACCAGGTCCTCGAGTCGGTTCATCGACACCTGCATGCCACCTTCCATGCCGGACTCGATGTGCGCATCGCGGTGCTCCTTCGCGCTGTGCAGCACGACGGTCGTCGTCGTGGTGACCCCGTCGACCTCGTCGAAGGTGACCGTGTTGACCGCTTCGGCGTCGGGGAAGCCCTCGTACACCTCGGTCGACACCAGCCGGTGCGGCGCGTCGATCTCGCGGTACTCGCCGTGGAACCCGACCTCCATGCCGTGGTCACGGATGACGTAGCGCCACTGCCCGCCGACACGCAGGTCGATGTCGCACACCAGCCATTCCGAGGTGTCGAATCCCCACCAGCGCTGGACCAGCTCGGGTGTCGTGGTGGCCTTGAACACCAGGGCTGCCGGCGCATCGAACTGGCGGGTGATCACGATCTCGAGGTCGGATGGCAGGGTGACGGTGGCCGAGCCATGCCGGCTGCCGGGGCGGTTGCTGGTGCTGTTCATGATGTTCCCTCCTGGGAGCTCAGCTCGGCGAGCAGGTCGTCGAGTCGGTCGAGTCGTGCGTTCCAGGTGCGCTCGAACGTGCGCACCCAGTCGTGGATGGGTTGCAGCGCGGGCCCGTTGACGCGATACCAGCGGTGCTTCCCATCCGCGCGGACGAGCACCAGGCCGACCGCCCTCAGCACAGCGAGGTGCTTGGACACCTGCGGCTGGGTGAGGCCGAGTCGGTCGACGAGCTCGCCCACCGTGACCTCGCCGGTGCCGATCGCATCGAGGAGCTCACGCCGGCTCGGTTCGGCCACGGCGCTGAACGCATCCGTCGTCGTCGCCGATCGAGCCATGTGGCCATCATATTCCGATATAGGAATATGTCAACCGGTTCGGGTCATTCGGGTGCGACGGGATGTGTCGTCAGCTGATGACGCGAACGGCTTCGCGCTCGAGCGCTCAGTGCGGGTGGTCGTGACCGTTGTGGGGGTGATCGTGGTCGTGGTCGTGCTCGTCGGACTCGATCGCGTCGAGGAAGGCCTCGACGTCGTCGTCCTCGCCGCCGACGAGCCAGATCACCAGCTCGTCGCTGTCGTCGTCGGTCCAGGGCAGCATGCCCTCGACGCTGTAGCGGTCGACCGTGATGTCGTCGAGGTCGTCCTCGACCGGGGCGATCACCGCCAGCTCCACCTCGGCGTCGGGCGGCTGGTCTCGCAGCATGTCGATCAGTTCACTGACTCGCATCGCAGGGCCTTTCGATGGGACGGATCGGTGGAACGGCAGGGCGTGGCGGCGTCAGCCGTCGAGCCAGGACGGTGCCTTGTCGAGCAGGTACAGGCTGACGTCGCGGCAGCGCACGAGGGTGTCGCAGAACGCCTCTTCGTCGCCGGTGTACACGTCGGCGAGGTCGACCGGGATGCGCGCGACGAGCGAGAGGCTGCGCTCGGACGCGTCGGTCACACTGGCGAAGGAGTCGATGGCCGACACCTCGATCGGGAGCTCGACTCCGCCGACACCGGCGATCTCGGTGGCGAGCACCAGCAGGTCGGGAGGCTGGGGGAGCGGCGGCAACGTCCAGGTGAAGAGCAGGGGGAACGAGAACCCCGTCGGCGGGTCGTCGTCGGGGTCGTCCTGCTTGATGATCTCGTCCTCGAACCCGAGCAGCGCCCGCGGGTCGACCTCGAGCGACAGGTGCAGGTCGATCGGCCCGTTGCACGCCTCTTCCGGGTGCAGGTCGACCTCCCACAGCTGGCGGAGGCTGTAGGTCTCGACGAAGTGCCGCTCGTCGTGGACGTGGAAGCCGTGGTCGATGGCATGGCTCTTGAGATCGGCGATGAAACCGGCGACATCGATGACTGCCACGGCCGTCGACACTACCGTCCATGTCCGTGCTGAACGACCGGATGGGCCTGCTCGTCGCCACCGCCGAGGCAGTTTCCCGAGCGCTCCACGGTGTGACCGACTGGGGCCCGTCGGGGGGCCGGGTCGGGCAGTACGCGCTCGACGTCGTCGCCGACGACGCCGCGCTCAGCGTCCTGCGCGGGGCTGGTGTCGGGGTGCTGTCGGAGGAGAGCGGCCTCGAGGGAGGAGACCGTGACGAGGTGGTCGTCATCGACCCCGTCGACGGGTCGACGAACGCCAGCCGCGGCGTGCCCTACTACGCGACGTCGCTCTGCCTCGTCGACCGTGACGGCCCGGCCGTTGCCCTGGTCGTCAACCTCGCGACCGGCGTGCGATACTCGGCCGAGCGTGGCGCGGGCGCGTGGTGCGACGGGGTCGCGCTGGCCCCGTCGGGCTGCACGGATCTGGGCGAGGCGATCGTCGGGTTGAACGGACGGCCCCGGACGCCCTTCGGGTACGCGCAGTCGCGCAGCTTCGGAGCGCTCGCCCTCGACCTGTGCCTCGTCGCCTCGGGGGTGCTCGACGGCTACGTCGACTGTGTCGACGACGAGCACGGGGTGTGGGACTGGGCGGCCGGCGCGCTCGTCTGTGCCGAAGCCGGCGCACCGGTGGTCGACGCGTGGGACCGCGACCTGTTCACGCTCGCTCACGACACCCGTCGGACGCCGATCGCGGCCGCGACGCCCGAGCTGCTCGCGTCGTTGGTGGCCGCCCGCCGTTCGGTGTGACTACTGGAACGACGCGGCGAAGGCCTGCGCGGTCGAGCCGTCCTGCACGATGTCGAACCACAGGTGCTCGGGGTTCGCGAAGCCCTCGGTGAAGTCGTCGCACATCGCGCGGTTTTGCGACATCTGCATCAGCAGTCCGACCAGGTGCTCGGGGGGCGCCAGCACCGCGTCGTTGATGTTGACGGTCGCCTCGGTGCGCCGTCGGACGGCGTCCTCGTACCGTTGCGCGAAGCCGACATCGAACGCGTCCTCGTGCGCGGCGATGTGCTCGGCGAGCGTGAACGCTCCGTACGAGCCGAGGTTCGCGCCCGCGCCCGTGACGGGGTCGAGGGTGACACGCAGGTCGCCGATCGCCATCACGGGCACACCGCTGTCGCCGATCGCGAACGAGCGACGGACGACGGGTCGCACCGCGCCCTGCAAGAGCGCCTGCTCGTCGTGCAGCGCGAAGGTCGAGCGGTCGATGCGCTCGAAGACGTGCGGGTGGAACTGCTCGGTGACGGCGAGCACCGCGGCGAGGAAGCCGTCGGGATCGGCGTGGCGATCGAAGTCGGCGAGGTGGGCCGCCGGGCCTGCAGGGTTGAGCTCGAAGAGCAGCGCGAACGACGGTCCGTCGAAGGTCTCCATCGGCAGCACGATCAGATCGCCCGCCACCGGCGACAGGCTGAGCGTGACGCCGAACGGGTCGTTCGGTGCGATGCCGTTGTAGTACCCGCAGCAGATGACCCGCGCCGGCGCAGTGTGCCGTGACAGTTCGGGGATCTCGTCGAACATGCCGGCGAAGCCGGACGCATTCCTTCCGACCCCGATGGTGACGAGATCGTGCGCACGCTGCAGGTCGGCCAGGTCGGCTGCGGTCTTGGTCGTGTGGACCAGGGAACCACCACGGTGTTCGAACTCGTGCATCAGCTTCGGCAGCATCATGCGGTAGTCGACGCCGCGGCCGTAGTTCTGGAACGAGCCCCAGAATCGGATCGGGTCCATGCCCGGGATGTTGAGCGAGTGATCGTGGCCGCGCCCGACGCGACTGTTGTGCTGGTCCCAGAACGCGATGCCGATCGACTGCTCGCGTTGGATGGTGTCGTACTGGTGCACGACCGAGTTGACGATCGGGCCGTGCTCGATCTCGTCCGCCGTCTGCGGATGGTAGATGGTCGCTGCGACGCCGAGGTCGAGCAGCTTGCAGCCGAGGTGCAGGCCAGAGATGCCACCACCGATGATGCCGACGTCGTGCACGAGACCCCCCACAGTCATGGACGCGGACGAAACCGTCGGCGAGCCTAGTGGCCCCGGCGTGGTCGCTCGATCAGTCCTCGAGCAGCGAGCGCAACATCCACGCGGCCTGCTCGTGCACCGTCAGGCGCTGCGTGAGCAGATCGGCGGTGGGCTCGTCGGCGGCCTTGTCGGCGAGCGGGAAGACACTGCGCGCCGTTCGGGCGACGGCCTCGTGACCGTCGACGAGGATGCGCACCATGTCCATCGCCTTCGGCGGGTTGCTCGGTGCGTCGGCGATCGAGCTGAGCTTGGCGAAGTCGCCGTACGAGCCGGGGGCCGGGTGACCCAGCGAGCGGATGCGCTCGGCGATCGGATCGACGGCGCCCCACAGCTCGGTGTACTGCTGCATGAACATCGCGTGGAGCGTGTTGAACATCGGCCCCGTCACGTTCCAGTGGAAGTTGTGCGTCGTGAGGTACAGCGTGTACGTGTCGGCGAGGAGCTTGCCGAGCCCACCTGCGATCGCGGCGCGGTCCTTGTCGCTGATGCCGATGTTGACCTTGGGGGCGGACTTCGTCTTGGCAGCCATCGATGCTCCTCGTGACAGGGGGGTGATGTCTCTGCGAGCGTACCGGTCGACGGCTGCATCTCAGCCCGGGTCCAAAGGCCCCACGGGTAGGCTGCTGGCTCCGTTCGCGGGCGTATAGCTCAGCTGGTAGAGCGCTTCCCTTACAAGGAAGATGTCGGGGGTTCGAGTCCCTCTGCGCCCACTCGGCAGTCGTGCCGTTGGAAACGAACGTGGTCCATCACGTGATGGGCAATCTCCGTGATCGGATTCGACCGCGGCTGACCGTGACGATGGCTCCCTCCGCGAGCTCATGAGCGGCCGCCTCGAGCGAAGTCTCGATCAGCTCGAGTTGACGTTCGGACGTCGCGTCGTTGTGATGACGCAGCAGCACGACCGATGGCGAGCGGTCGCCCGTCCTTGCCAGGATCGAGCCGAAGTCGGAGTCGCTGGTGACCACGACGCGCCCTTCGGATGCGGCGTATGTCGCGATCTCCGCATCTGTGGCGCTCAGCAGGCCGACATCTGCGACATGAATCGCATCGTGTGCTAAATCGCCGAGCCCGGCGGCGATGCGTGGCGACAAGTTGGCGTCGACGAGCAGCCTCACGCAGGCTGCGGCAGCTCGCGCTCGCTGACGGCAGCAGCGGCGAACTCGAGAGCCGCCAGGACGTCGGCCCGCTCGAGGTACGGGTAATCAGTCAGTACGTCATCGATCGAGCGGCCAGCAGCCAGCTGTCCAACGATGGCCGACACGGTCACGCGCATGCCTCGGATGCACGGAAGCCCGCCCATCACCTCAGGGTCAATGGAGATCCGACCAGCCATGCCTCAATCGTATCGGGCGACGGTCTTCCACTTCGACCGCGCACGGCGTGAAGGTGGGGGACTGCGCGAGTCGCTCACGTGAGAGGGGCGACGTCGCACATCTGCGCGCGGAGGGGAGAGCTGCCGCTGATCGGGTCGCTCGGTGTCTGGGCGAGCACCAGGTTGAGGTTGGCGCTGCCCGGGCCGAACGGTGGAAACCCCGGCAGACCGAGCTCCTCGCACGGCTCGAACCAGCCGTGCTGACCACTCACGACCCCGGGATCGAGCGATTCGTCGAGCTCGGCCCGGGCGCGCACGGCGCCCTTGGGCGTCCTGATCTCGACCCACTCGCCGCTCGCGATGCCACGTGCGGCGGCGGTGTCGGGATGCAGCAGCACCTCGGGATCGGGCAGGTGCCGTCGGAGGCTCGCGACCTGCCGGTGCTGCGTCTCGCAGAAGTGCAGCGGCTTGTGGCAGGTGAGCACGAGCGGGAACTCGTCGGCGAGCTCGGGGCGCGACAACGGGCTCCATGCCGGCTCGGAGAACGCAGGAAGCGGCGGCTCGCCGATGTCGAGGAAGCGCTCGACGTAGAGCTCGACGAGACCCGTCGGTGTGGCGAAGGGCCTCGCCGAGTCGTCGCGGCTCGCCGCGTACTTCCGATGGCGCGTCTCGAGTGGGAGCCGCACTCCGGCGGGATGGTCGCGGAGCTGCTCGAGCGTGACGCCGCTCGGCGCGAGTTGGAAGCGCCAGCCGGAGTCGACGTCGCCACCGAAGAAGTGGTCGCCGAGGCCCAGCCGCTCCGCGAGGTCGAAGATGACCTCGATGTCGGGTCGCGACTCACCGATCGGCGGCACGAGTGGCCTGCGCAGCTGCACCAGGGACTGGGCCTCCTGTGAGATCTCGAAGCCCACCTTGAGCGCCTCGGCTTCGAACGCGCTGCACACCGGCAGCACGATGTCGGCTTGCTCGGCGGTGGGACTCATGAACAGGTCGAGGTGGACGTGGAAGTCGAGCGCTTGCAGCGCATCGCGTCCGCGGGCGCTGTCGCCGTGAGCCATGACGAGGTTCGATCCGAAGCTGACGAGGCCGCGCGCCCGGTAGGGGCGGGCTTCGAGCGCCGCGGTGTAGAAGTCCTCGCCGGTGATGTATCCGAAGCGCGCCGGCCCGAGCGGTCGGTCGTCGAGGCCGATCGTCTTCGCCGCCTGCGCCGGGTCGAGCAGCTCCGCGCCGGCGACCGGGTTGGCCGGTACCGCCGTGAACAGCACGTTCCCTCCCGGCGCGTCGAGGCAACCCGTCAGCGCGTAGAGCACGTTGATCGCGCGGATCGCCTGCGTCGTTCCGCTGTGCTGCTCGAGCCCGCTCCACGTGTAGAAGGCGACCGGGCGGTGCTCCCACAGCACGCGCGCGGTCTGCTCGATGTCGGTGGCGGCGACGCCGGTGATCGCTGCAGCGACTGCCGGCTGGAATGCCCGGCACTGCTCGGCGAGCAGTTCGAACACCGGCCGACACGTGACCGTTCCATCCACCGTCTCGACGTCGAACCTGCCCGACAGCGCGAGTCGCCCAGCAACGTCGCCGTCACCAGCAGCCGTCGGGCCGATGGTGACGGGCCCGTCGGTGACCGTGTCCCAGGCGACGTGTTGATCTGCGGCGGCCGTGCCGTGTGGCAGGTCGCTCGACCGCAGCAACCGACCGTTGTCGTCGCGGACCAGCAACGGGGCGTTGGTCCACCGTCGCGTGAACGGCTCGTCGTACCAGCCGCGTTCGATCATCACGTTCGTGACTGCCAGAGCGAGGGCCGCGTCGGTGCCCGGTCGGATCCGCAGCCAGCAGTCCGCCTTGGTGGCGAGCCCGGCCCGGCGCGGGTCGACGACGATGAGCTTGGCGCCGCGGTGCAGCGCCGCCCGCGTCGCCGTCGCATGAGCCAGACGGGACACCGCGGGGTTGTACCCCCAGAACAGGATGCACTCCGCACGTTCGAGGTCGGGCATGTACTGCCCCGGGACCGCTGCGCCGAACGTGTAGCGCGATGCGAGGTGACGGCCCCATCCGCACAGCTCGATCGAGTTGACGAAGTTGGGGGTGCCGAACGCGCGCTGCAGCCGCTGGATCCAGTCGGCGCAGTCGACGATCGCCGAGGTCGAGGGCGACACCGAACTGAACACCACCGACTCCGGGCCGTGATCGCGGGCGAGCGTGCGCAGGCGATCGGTGACCGTGTCGAGCGCCTCGTCCCACGTGATGCGCTGCCAACCTGGGTCGGCTGAACCCTTCGGTGCGGTGCGCCGCATCGGATGGCGCAACCGGTCCGGATGGGTGGTGATCGCCGGCGCCTCCTTCCCCTTGATGCACAGCACGTTGCCGGTCGGGTGCGACGGGTCGCGGCTCAGCGTGAACGTCCCGCCGACCACGGTCGCTCGCGCACCACAGCGCGAGATGCAGAGAGGACAGTACGTCGCGATCTCGGTCGAGCTCGATCCTTCGGACATCACGCTCCTGTCGACGCTGCGCAGGAGCGCACTCCGGCACGCGTGGCCGTGAGCTTACGAGTCTGAGCCTCGCGGGGTCGTGCGGCGGAAGCCTGGAACTTCTCGAGCCCGTCGAGCGACCTCCCCATCGATGCCGAGGAGATGGAGGCGTCTCACGGTCGCGTTCGCGACGGTGCTCGTCGTGGGGGGTTTCGTCGCGCCCCGGCACGTGTCGGCCCACGCGGAGCTCCTCTGGACCAGCCCGGGCGCCGACTCCGTGCTGCCCGACTCGCCCGACGAGATCCGCCTGACCTTCGGCGAGGCCGTCAACCCGGTGCGCGACTCGATCCGCCTCGTCGTCGCCGAGGACGGCAGCGAGATCGAGCTGCCGCGGGTGAACCAGGACGCAGGCTCGGACACGATCAGCGTCGACGTGCCCGAGCTCGACGACGGCTCGTACGTCGTCGCGTGGCGGGCGGTCTCGGCCGACTCGCACCCGGTGAGCGGGGCGTTCGTGTTCGCCGTCCGCTCGGCCACCCAGACGCAGCCGGGACTCGTCGACGACTTGCTCGAGGACACGTCGCCACCGCGTTCGGGCGAGGTGTGGCTGGGCATCGGTCGCGGGTTCAGCTTCGCCGGTGTCGCGCTGCTGGTCGGTGGTCTCGCGTGCACGATGCGATGCGCGCGCGATCGCCTCCGTTCGCGCCGGACGGGCGCGATCCTGTCGGCCGGCGTCGCTGCCGGCATCGCGGGGACGCTGGTGATGACCGCGGCGCAAGCCTTCGTGACGGTCGGCGAGTGGACGGGCTGGGGTGACGTGTGGGACACCACCGCCGGGCGGTGGTGGCTCGTCCGGCTCGTGCTCTTCCTCGTCGCTGCGCCGATGGTCGCGGTGCGGAGCGCCGATCGCTGGGCCGGCTGGTGGCTGAACCTCGCGCTCTTGGGCGCCGTCGCACTGCTCGCTGTCGTCGCGGCCGGGGGGCACGGCGCGACGGGCCACGTCGTACCCCTGGGGTTCGCGATGACCGTCCTCCACCTGGCTGCCATGTCGGCCTGGGTGGGCGGTCTCGCGGTGGTCGTGCTGTTGCCGCCGCGCGAGATGTGGGCGGTGGCCGCGAGGTTCTCGCCGATCGCGTTGGGCTCGGTCGCGACGCTTGCGATCACCGGCGTGGTGAACGCATGGCGGCAATCCGACTCGCTGGGCGGCCTGCGCGACAGCAGCTACGGGCACTGGCTGATCGTGAAGCTCGTCGTCATCGTCGGCATCGTCTCGATCGCTGCCGTGAACCGTTGGCTGCTGAACACCAACGGTCGCACGCCGGTGGTCGCGACATCTGCGGGCGCCGCAGCTCGGCAGCCGCCGGAGCGAGGGATGCGCCGCTTGGTGCTGGTCGAGCTGATCGGCATCGCGATCGTGTTCGCCGCAACCGCCGGCCTGGTGAACGCACCGCCGCCACGTGCGCTCGCGGCCCCGTCCCTCGCGTCGGTGAGCGTGGTCAAAGACGGTCGCGTCGCTCAACTGACCCTCGATCCGGCGGTCACCGGCGGCACCGTCATGCACCTCTACATCACCAGCACGACCGGCTCGCTCGATGCGCCGACCGACATCACGGTGACCGCGACGTTGCCCGCGCAGGACATCGGACCGCTCGAGCTGCCGGTGCAGCGTGCAGGACCGGGGCATGTGCAGAGCAACGACGCCGACCTGCCATTGGCCGGACGCTGGCGGTTCGACGTGACGGCTCGGTTCGGTGAGTTCGAAGCGACGGTGTTCTCGCTCGAGCTCGAGATCCGCTGAGCGCGGGAACCGATTCGACGTCTCGAACGACCCCCTGTTCGATGCGGGCGACGTCGGTCGTGCCGCAGGGCACGAGTGGACGAAGGAGCGCGATGACGTCGGTACGGGTTCGGAAGATGGCGCTCACGGCAGTCGCCGTGTCGGCAGGCGTGTGGTGCGTGGCGACACCCGCTTTGGCACACGTCGGCGTGGACAAGGACGAGATCGAGGCGGGTGCGTCGACCTCGCTGTCGTTCAGCTTCAGCCACGGGTGCGGTGAGTCGCCGACGAACTCGATGAGGTTCCAGATCCCCGAGGGCATCATCAATGCGGTGCCGCACGTCCATGCCGGCTGGGACATCGAGGTCGAGCGTGCGCCGCTCGCCGAGCCGGCCGAGTCGGCTCATGGCGAGGAGATCACCGACCGTCCTGCTGTGATCACCTACACCGCGCGCGACGGCTTCGAGGTGCCGTCGGGGCAGAAGGACACCTTCACGCTGTCGTTCACCGCGCCCGACGAGGAGGGCCAGCTGAACTTCCCGATCATCCAGGGGTGTGTCGAGGGTTCGAACGACTGGATCGAGGCGTGGGACGGTACGGGCACCGAGCCCGAGCATCCTGCTCCGTCGGTGTTGGTGGTGCCGGGTTCGGGCGAGGCATCGGACGGCCACGGCCACGACGAAGCGGCGACGGAGACCACGGTCGCGATGGGCGACCACGAGGATGAGGACGACGGGAGTTCGAACGGCCTGGCGATCGTGGGCATCGTCGTCGGTGCGCTCGGTCTCGCGGTGGGCGGCGTCGCGCTCGCGCGCACCCGGCGGTCGTCGCGGCCCGTGGCCTGAAGCCGGCCGCGGTCACCCCTCGGGCGGCGCCATCACTGCGGGGAGGCGGCCGCCGCCGAAGTCGAGCAGCCCGACCCATGTCGGGCGAACGGCGATGCGGGCCATGCGCGTGCCGGGCTGGTCGGCCATCGCGAGGTACTGCTCGGCCGCTTCGTCGCCGAGGTACTGCCGCGCCGAACGGGCGTAGTCCGGATCGACGCCGTCGACCTCTGTGATCGTCGCCGTGCCGCGGATGAGCAGTGCCTGCGCCGGGTTGCCCTCGGTGTCGATCGACACCGCGACCTCCGGTCGTTCCTGCAGTGCCCGCAGGCGGCGTGCGGGCGCGGCGATGTGCGGCCCGCTGATGAACGTCGGCATCACGACCTCGCCGTCGGTCCACTGGAACCAGGTGGGGACGATCCGCGGCGTGCCATCGGTCGCGGTGAACGCGACGCGGGCCGGGATCGGTGCCGCCAGCAGCGCTTTGGCCAGGGGGGTCTCGAGCAGCTCGAGGCTGCCCTGCGGGATCGTGGTCATCGCTCGACCTCGTAGTGCAGGTGCGTGACCCCGGGAGCGGCGACCACGTCGACGAGGCGCAGGTCGATCTGTGACGGCAGAGCCTGGAAGTAGGGCCGCCCGGCGCCGAGGAGCACGGGGATCTGGTGCAGGATCAGCTCGTCGACGAGCCCTGCCTGCAAAGCCTCGGTGACGACACCGCCGCCCATCAACGCGACGTCCCTGTCGCCCGCGGCTTCACGCGCCGCGGCGACGGCGTCCTCGATGCCGGTCATGACCAGTGTCTGGCGGCCGCCCATCTGCGGGGCGGGCCGATGGCTCAGGACGAACAGCGGCGCGGTCGGATGCGGCGCGCCGGTGTCGCCGAAGCGGTCGGAGTCGTCGTAGGTGTTGCGGCCGGCGACGGTGGCGCCGACGCGGCCGGCGGCGGCGTCGAAGAACCGGGCGCTCGCTTCGCTGAGTCGGAACCCGTCGAACACCTCGCTCGGGACGTCACCGCTGCCGTACCAGTCGAACAGCGTGCCGCCGTCGCCGAGCCCTCGTCCCGGGCCGGGGTCGCGGCCTGTGATGTAGCCGTCGACCGAAACCGACAGTGCGCAGATGACCTTGCTCATGTCACTTCCTCCTTCGTGGGTTCCTTGAAGAGACTTCACGACCGTACCACACGAAGTTCCGTGAGGGAACCCCACTTTGGTAGTGTTGCCGCATGCAACGGACGGACTTCGGCGCGATGGCGTGCTCGATCGCCCGCACGCTCGACGTGATCGGCGAACCCTGGTCGCCGCTCATCGTGCGTGACATCTGGGTCGGGATGAACCGGTTCGACCAGCTCCAGGCCGACCTCGGCATCTCGCGCAAGGTGCTCACGGAGCGGCTCAACCACCTCGTCGACCAGGGGGTGATCGAGCGCCGCCCCTACGATCGGCGGCCGCGCCACGAGTACCACCTCACCGAGAAGGGAATCGAGCTGGTCGATCTGCTGATGGTGATGGTCGGCTGGGGTGATCGGTGGCTGGCGGGCGAGGCCGGCCCGCCCGTGCTCTACCGCCACCACGCCTGCGGCGAGATCAGCAACGTCGACCTGCGGTGCGCGCACTGTGGCGAACCGATGCACGCCGGGGACATCGACGTGCTCGCCGGTCCCGGCGCCGCTGTCTGATCCACACCCGGCGAGCTCGCCCGGTGCCTTGCCGTCCGGTCGCCCCCGCGCCATCATCGGGGTTCTTGTTCGAGCCGGCGTTGTCGCTGACCGATCTCGTGCTGGGCGTCGCGGTCGTGGTCATCGCGCTCGTGCTGCGCGCCCGACGGCTGCCCGCACAGTGGTTGCCCGTGTTCTGGTGGACGGCGGGCGCCGCGTGTGCCGGCTTCGTCCACCACGGATGGGTGAGCTCGGAGAGCGCGCTCGCCGACCCGAGCGCGGCCGCGATCAACGGGCTGGTCATCATGGCGCTCTCGTACCTGTTGGCGGCGACGGTGCACGAGGTCGTCGGTCCGGGTCGGCGTGACGTGTTCTGGCCGTTGCGTCTGGCCTCGTTGGTGGTCTACGCCGCGCTCGCCCTCGCGGGGCGACCCGGCGCTGGCTCGCTCGTGCTGGCCGAGTCGGTGACGATGGCCATCGTCGTCGGCCTCTGGGTGCGGGCCTTGCTGGCGGGGGTGCCCGGTGCGACGCGGGTCGTGTGGGCGCTCGTCGTCAGCGCGGTGGCCGGGTGCACAACGCTGATCCCCGAGCGGGTGACCGGCCTCGTGGGCCTCGATCCCTCCTCGCTCTACCACCTGACTCAGATCCCAGGTTTGGCGCTCCTCGCGTGGGCGATCGACCGCATGCACCGCGATCCGGCGCGAGCCTCGTCACTCGTGCCGATGCCGTCGCCCACGACGGCCATCGACCTCGCCTGAAGGCCGGGCCTCGCGGCCGCCGTGCTCACGTCGCGTCGTGGAAGATCAGGCCGAGTGTGTGTCGCCGTCCGGTGTGCAGCGTGCTCACTCCGTGGCGCATCGGCGCTGCGGACCAGCCGCGGCTCGACTCGATCGGGCGATCGCGCGTCGTGAGCACGACCGCGTGGCCCTGCGCGATCGTGAGCGTCGTCGCGCGCGACTGCGCCCGTGGTCGTTGCTCGACCACGACGAGCTCACCGCCGGTGTAGTCGACACCGGGGCGGTCGAGTCCGATCACGACCTGGAGCGGGAAGACCAGATCTCCGTACAGATCGCGGTGCAGCGCGTTCCAGTCCCCGGGCCCGTACCGCAGCACGAGCGGGGTCGGCCGAGTCTGCCCTGCGTGGTGGCAATGCTCGATCCACTCGTCGAAGTCGTCGGGCCACGGTGCAGGACGATCGAGGCGAGCCGCCCAGTCCCGAGCGATGGGCAGCAGGTGTGGCCACATCGCCGAGCGCAGGTCGGCGACGAGCGGGGGGAGCGGGTAGGCGAAGTACCGGTACTGGCCCTGACCGAAGCGGTGCCGGGCCATGTCGATCGTCGACCGGAAGAGCGTGGCGTCGTCGTAGCTCTGGACCACGTCTCGGCACAGCCTCGCATCGAGCACTGCGCCGGCATCCCAGATGCCGGTCCGATCGAGCCCGGCAGCGGTCGCCTCCCAGTCGAGCCGATCGACGCCGTGCTCCGACAGCGACGCGCTCACGCCGCTGACTCGAGCTGCAGCAGGGCCGACTTCGCGTCGATCCCACCGAGGTACCCGCCCATCGAGCCGTCCGAACGGACGACGCGATGGCATGGGATCACGAGCGGCAGCGGGTTGGTCGCGCACGCCGTGCCGACTGCCCGGACAGCCCTGGGGCGACCGGTCAGCGCGGCGACGGACGCGTAGGTCGCCGTGCTGCCGTAGCCGATGTCGCGGAGGTGCTGCAGCACGTCCAGGCGGAAGCCGGTCGACAGCCTCCAGTCGATGCGCAGGTCGAAGGCCCGGCGCCGTCCCGCGAAGTACTCGTCGATCTGCTGCGCGACGGTGTCGAGCCGCGCGGGGTGACGCAGGATCCGCGGGCTGATCCGCCGCGCGAGGTCGGCGAGCACGCGGTCGTGGCCCTCGCTCGCGTAGGCGACGCGGGCGAGTCCGGCCTCGGTCGCGGCGAGCAGCAGGCTGCCGACGGGCGTGTCGACGGTGCGGTGGGCCACGTCGAGCACGTGCGCGGAATCGGCGTCCGTGGCGAGCCTGGCGCGCAGCCGCTCCAGATGAGCGGGGTCGGCTTCGAGCGAGGCCGACAAAGCGGCGGTGACCGAGCGATCGGGTGTCATTCGGGGCTCCTCTCTCTGATGGAACGGCGCAGCGCGGCGATGCCGTCCGCTGCGGCCCGCCTCGCCGCGTCGGCACTGCCACCGAGCACCGCTGCGACCTCGACGTACGGCAGACCGGCGAGATGGTGGTACGCGACGGCACGACGTTGCTTGTCGGGCAGTCGCGCGAGCGCCGCGACGAGCTCGGGTTCGGCGTCGGGCTCGTCAGGCGTGTCCACTCGCTCAGGCACGGCGTCGGTGGGTGTGGCGCGACGCGAGCGGGCACGCCCGACGTCGATCGCGCGGCGATGGGCGATCGTCACCAACCATGCCTCGACGTTCGCGTCGGCGGGCAGCGAGGGATAGGCCTTCATCGCCGAGAGGAACGTCTCGGACCATGCGTCGTCCGCGTCGAGGGCGCCCACCACCGCGCGGCAGACGCGCAACACCATCGGTCCGTACGTCTCGACGACGGTCTCGAACGGCGGCTTGCCGGGCATGTGCACAGCGTGGCGCGTGACATACACGTGCAGACGCAGCAGCCCGCCGTTTCGTGAGATCCCGCTGCGAGAATTTCGGACCACACGGACCGACCTCACGAACGCGCGGTCGCCCACGTCTTCTCTGCATGCACATGACCGAGCAGCACGCCAGCCTCAGATCCAGGACCAGCCGGAGATCCAGGATGGGATCGAGCCGCCTCGCGGGCGTGCAGACGACGTTGCCGCCTCCCGAGGACCGCCCCAGCACGTTGTTCCCGGCCGAGCTCGCACAGCGGCCGGTCGAACGGATCGATCTGATGCCAGGCGTCGTCGCGATCTCGGGCTGGCTGGCTCCCGACGAGCAGCGCTCGCTCGTCGATCAGTTCCGCGCCTGGTCGCTCCCGCCGGCCGGCCTTCGACATCCGCGCGTGCCGCAAGGACATCTGATGAGCGTGCAATCCGTCTGCCTCGGCTGGCACTGGCAGCCGTACGCGTACAGCAGGACGGCTGACGACACCGACGGTGCGCCGGTCAAACCGCTCCCGGCGAACGTCGCAGACCTCGCGCGACGCGCCGTCGCGGACACGCTCGGCCCGTCGACAGCCGAACGGTTCCGGCCCGACGCCGTCATCGCCAACCTCTACGCGCCCGGCGCCAAGCTCGGCCTGCACCAGGATGCCGAGGAGCCGTCCGACGCGCCCGTCGTGACGATCAGCCTCGGTGACGACTGCGTCTTCCGATTCGCCGGCGTCGATCGCCGCACCGGACCGTTCGTCGACGTCGTCCTTCGTTCGGGCGACCTGCTCGTCTTCGGCGGGCCCAACCGGCGCATCTACCACGGCGTGCCGAAGGTGCTCGATGGAACCGGGCCGCACGACCTCGGACTGCCCGGACGGCTGAGCCTCACGGTCCGCGAGACCGGGTTCGCGTCGGGCTGACGGTGCAACTCGTCGGGCCCCGGTAGGCTCGGTGCACCTTTGGGACGCCGCAGCTGCGCCGGATGACTCCGGTCGGTTCCGACCTCTCTCCGAGTCGCGAGGAGCGTCGATGTCCGCAGCAGCGCCAACCTGTCCCCAGATCGCAGCCGGGTGAAGAACCCTCGCGCGTCGAAGCGTCAACTCGAGGAGGCTCGGCGGCTGAAGGCCGAGCTCAAGCGGCAGCGTCGGTCCGAACGTGCTGTCGTGGCTGCCGATGAGGCGGTCGCCCCGGCCGAGGACGAGGGTTCGGTCCTTGCTGCACTCGCGCGGCTGCACGAGACGTACCAGGAAGGCGAGCTGTCGCTCGAGGCGTTCGAGGCAGAACGCGACGAGTTGACGAGCCGGCTCCGTGTCGACTGACGACGAGCTGACAGCCGTGTTGCTGGCGGTGGAGACGGCCGACGAGCGCGGCGAGCCGCTGGACAACGAACTGCTCGCGTCCACGCTCGGGTGGGGGCTCGATCAGGTCGCGTCCTGCCTCGAGGCACTGAAGGAGCAGTCGATGATCTGGGGCGAGCGCGGTGCGCGCAAGCCGGGCCCGTGGTTCTCGGCGCTCGAGGTGACCGTGCAGGGCCGCCGGTTCCTACGCCCGCGGAGCTGAGTGGCGACGGCGCTGCCTCGTCCGCCGTGGCTGATCGGGCCGTGGCTGATCGGACCGCGGCTGTGCTGACCGCGAGCGGTCGGACCGAGGCTGCGCTGACCGCGGCCGATCGGACCGAGGCTGTTCGGATCGCCGCTGGGCCTGGGGGGCGGTGAGGTCGCGTAGGAGCGGATGTCCCGGAGCGACGGCGACGGGCGTGGCGGTGATGCCGGCCTGGCGGGTGAGGCGCTGCACGTCCCGCGTCTGCTCAGGCGTCATCATCGTGACCACGACCCCGTCGGCTCCCGCTCGCGCCGTGCGGCCGGATCGGTGCACCCATGCCTTGTGCTCGGCGGGCGGCTCGACGTGCACGACGAGGTCGATGCCGTCGACATGGATGCCGCGTGCGGCGATGTCCGTGGCCACCAGCACCCGGGCGGCGCCGCTCGCGAAGGCGTCGAGGTTGCGTTGCCGCGCCGGCTGGGCGAGGTTGCCGTGGAGCTCGGCGGCCGTGATGCCGCCCGTCGTCAGCTGCCGGGCCAGCTTGCGCGCGCCGTGCTTGGTGCGGGCGAAGAGCAACGTGCGCTCCGAACCGCGGATGATCTCGCGCACCACGGCCAGCTTGTCGCCGGGCTCGACGACGAGGAAGCGATGCGTGACCGTGGACGCGGTCTCCGGCTCGGGCTCGACGCGGTGGATCGCGGGGTCGCGCAGGAAACGCACGACGAGCGCCTCGATCGCCTGGTCGAGGGTCGCCGAGAACAGCAAGCGCTGCGCCTGCCGGGGCGTGTGCTCGAGCAGGCGGCGCACCACGGGCAGGAACCCGAGGTCGGCGAGGTGGTCGGCTTCGTCGAGCACGGTGACGACGACGCGGTCCAGCGAGCAGTGACCCTGCTGGACGAGGTCTTCGAGCCGGCCTGGGCAGGCGATGACGATGTCGACCCCGGAGCGCAGCGCGTTGACCTGCTTGCCCTGCGAGACACCACCGAAGATCGTGGTGCACGAGAGCGACATGGCGCGGGCGAGCGGCTGGAACACGGTGGCGACCTGCACCGCCAGTTCGCGGGTCGGGACCAGGACGAGCGCTCGCGGGTGGCCGGGGCGGCGCCCGACCTTCGACGCGGCGACCGTCGCAACGGTCGGGATCGCGAACGCGATCGTCTTGCCGCTGCCGGTCCTGCCCTGGCCGAGGATGTCGCGGCCACCCAGCGCCTCGGGCAGTGTCGCGGTCTGGATCGGGGTGGGCGACGCGAAGCCCTGGCGATCGAGCACGCTCACGAGCGCCTGGGGCACGCGCAGCGCGGCGAAGGTGGCGGGCGCAGACGCGGCGCGCGGGGGATCGAGTGTGGGGGTCATGGGGGAGTCCGCTCCTGGGTGGGTTCGAGTGGCCACATGCTCGGCCATCGACCTCACCGAGGGTGAGACAACATCCACGCGTCGGACGGGCGTCGGACGCGCTGCACAGAGACCGCCCTGCCGTCCGGGATGGACGACCGGGCGCAGCCACGGTAGTGGCCCCAGCGCGCGTTTCCTCGGATGCGCGTCGTGACGGCGGCCGTGTGCAGGTACAATAGGCTCCAACTTGGTCGCAGCCGACTGCTGGGCAATCGCTCATCGCCGCCTTCCTCTGAGCACCTCGAGGAGACGGCAATGACCGACATCACCAGCCAATCTCGGAGCGGCGAGTTCGTGATCGCCGCCGTGTGGCGGTCGGTCCTGCCGACGGTGGCGGAGATCCGGAGCGCCCGACGACGGCTGCACCTCAAGGCCGTGTCCATCCTCGGCCTCGTCGCTGCCAGCTACTGGGCGCTCGTGCTGTCGAGCCTGCCGGTCGTCGTCCGCCTCGGAGCGGCCGGTGTCCTTGCCGTCGCCCTCGTCGCCGTCGGCACCGGCATCATGCACGACGCCAACCACGGCTCGTTCTCCCGGCGGCGGTGGCTCAATCGGGTGCTCTCGTACACGTCGGACGGCCTCGGCGCCAGCTCGTGGTTGTGGCGCATCCAGCACAACTCGCTCCACCACGGGAACACCAACGTGGCGGGCCGCGACACCGACATCTCGATCGCCCCGTTCGCCCGGCTCGCGCCGGGCCAGACCTGGCACCAGTGGCATCGGGCGCAGCACATCTACATGTGGCCCTTGTACGGCTTCATGGCCTTGAAGAACCTGTTGGTCAGCGATGGGCTGACGCTCGTCCAGGGCAGGCTCGGGTCGCAGTCGATCCGGACGCGCATCAAGCCGTCGGTCGTGCTGCGGATCACCCTCGGCAAGCTCGCCCACCTGGCATGGGCCGTGGTCGTGCCGCTGATGTTCAACCCCTGGTGGGCGGTGCTCGCCTTCTACCTCGGATGCTCGTGGCTGGTCGGGTTCCTGCTCGCGATCACCTTCCAGCTGGCGCACTGCGTCGACGCCGCCGAGATGGCCGTGCCCGACGACCCTCGCCGGGGCGACCACTTCGTGACCCATCAGCTGCGCACCACCGTCGACATCCGTTCGTCGGTCCCAGTCGTCGGACACGTCTTCCGCTGGCTCGTCGGTGGCCTCGACCACCAGATCGAGCACCACCTCGCACCCTCCTTGCCGCACACCATCTATCCGGCGGTCGCGCGACGGTTCCGGCAGGTGTGCCGGACCAACGGCATCACCTACCGCGAGCACGCCACCGTCTGGTCGGGCATCCGCTCGCACGCGCGCTGGCTGCGCGAGATGGGCAGGCCGGCGCTCACCACCTGAGCCCGAGGTTTCGTGCGGATCGTGGCGCGGGTACGCGCAGGCATGGACGACCAGCAGACCCTCGACGACCTTCTCGACCTCGAGCGCCAGGGCTGGCGCTCGCTGTGCGAACAGACCGGCGACGACTTCTACGGCAAGGTGATGACCGACGACGCAGTGATGGTGCTGGCCAACGGTCAGGTCATGACACGCGACGACGTCGTCGGTGCGCTCGGTCAGGCACCGCCGTGGTCGTCGTTCGACCTGAGCGACGTGCGACTCGTCCGCGCCGGTGTCGACTCTGCGGCGATCGTGTACGTGGGTTCCGCCACGCGCGAGACGGGCGGCGAGCCGTTCGTCGCCGCGATGACGTCGGTGTACACAACGGTCGACGGCGAGTGGAAGCTGGTGCTCTATCAGCAGACACCGGTCGCGTCCGGCCGATGAGTTTCGGCGGGCGTGGCAGTCTGATGTCGCATGAGCGACATCGCAGCACAGGCTGATCCCACTGCAGCCCAACTCGCCTGGGAGCCCCTCGGCGACGCCATGCCCCCCGACCTCGACGGGCCCCGCTTGCTCGTCGGTACGAGGAAGGGCGCCTGGATCCTCGGCACGGACGCCGCACGGACGTCATGGGCCTCGATGGGGCCGGCGTTCCTCGGCCACATCATCCAGCACGTGATGGCCGATCCGCGCGACCGATCCACGGTGCTGATGGCGGCGAAGACCGGGCACCTCGGCCCGACCGTCTTCCGATCGACCGACGAGGGTCGCTCGTGGACCGAGGCGAGCAAGCCGCCCGCGTTCCACTCGGGCGACAGCCACGGGCGCAGCGTGCGCACCGTGTTCTGGCTCGCGCCGGGCCACGCCTCCGAGCCGAACGTCTGGTACGCGGGCGCATCGCCGCAGGGCCTGTTCCGCAGTGACGACGGCGGCGACACGTGGTCGCCGGTGGACGGGTGGAACGACCACCCGAACTGGGGCACGTGGGCCGAGTGGCCCGACGTCGAGGGCACGCCCGACGGATCGATGCTGCACTCCGTCATCGTCGACCCGCGCGACCGCGACCACCTGTACCTCGGGTTGTCGGGCGGCGGGGTGTTCGAGTCGACCGATGGCGGCACCGACTGGCGCCCGCTCAACGCCGGGTGCGCCGCCGACTTCCTCCCCAGCCCCGACACGCCGTTCGGTCACGACCCGCACTGCGTGCGCATGCACCCGCTCATGCCCGACCGGCTGTACCAGCAGAACCACTGCGGCATCTACCGGCTCGATCGGCCCGGCGAACGGTGGGAGCGCATCGGCGACAACATGCCTCGCGAGGTCGGCGACATCGGGTTCCCGGTCGAGCTGCATCCGCGCGACCCCGACACGGCGTGGGTGTTCCCGATGGACGGCACCGACGTGTGGCCGCGCACCAGCCCCGACGGCCGGCCCGCCGTCCTCGTCACGCGTGACGCGGGCGCCAGCTGGACCCGGCTCGACACGGGGTTGCCGAGGCGCGGCTGGTTCACCGTGAAGCGCCAGGCGATGACCGTCGATGACCGCGATCCGGTCGGGGTGTACTTCGGCACGACGAGCGGCGAGGTCTGGGGGAGTGCGGACGAGGGACGGACGTGGTCGCGCATCGTCGGCCACCTTCCCGAGATCTACTCCGTCGAGATCGGATGAAGGTCCGCATCCCGACGCCGCTGCGCTCCTACACCTCCAACGCGGCGAACGTCATGGCAGAGGGCGCGACGCTGACCGAGCTGCTGGTCGACCTCGACCGGCAGTTCCCGGGCATCATGTTCCGCGTCGTCGACGAGCAGGGTGAGCTGCGCCAGCACATGGTGATCTGGCTCAACGACGAGCGATGCCGCGACCTCGCGACACGCATCGACGACGTCGAGGAAGTGGTGATCATGCAGGCGCTGTCAGGAGGCTGAACGATGGAACCGGTTCGAGTCGGGCTGGTGGGTGCGGGGCCATGGGCGCGGCTGTTCACTGCGCCGCTGCTGGCCGCCGGTCCCGATCTCGTGCTGCAGGCGGTGTGGGCACGACGGGCCGAGGCCGCGACCCAGCTCGCCGAGCACCACGGCGCGCAGGTCGCGCACTCGCTCGACGACCTCGTCGAGCGCTGCGATGCGATCGCCTTCGCTGTCCCGCCCGACGTGCAGGCCGAGCTCGCCGCCCGTGTCGCAGCCGCAGGTCGCCCCGTGCTGCTCGACAAGCCGATCGGCATGACGCTCGCGCAGGCCGAATCCCTGGCCGCAGCGATCGAGGACGCCGGGGTCGTGTCGCAGGTCGTCCTGACGAACCGCTACCTGCCGGCGATGCGCGAGTTCCTCGCCGAGGCCGCCACCTTCGACGCCCACGGTGGACGCGCCGCGTTCCTGGGAAGCGGATCGTTGGAGGGCGACTACTTCGGTACGCCCTGGCGGCTCGAGCAGGGCGCGCTGCTCGACCTCGGCCCCCACGCGCTCGACGCGCTCGACGCCGCACTCGGACCGATCGTCGAGATCGAGGCCGCCGGCGACCCGCTCGGCACCGTCGTGGTCACCTGCCGCCACGACCGCGGTGCCGTCAGCTCGGCGGTGCTGTCGGCGACGGCCCCGGGCGATCCGAGCGGGCTCGTCGTCGAGGTGTTCGGCCGAGGTGGCCGGTTGCGGGTCGACACGGCGTGGTCGGACCCGGCCGAGTCGGGCCGCCAGTTCGGCTCGGCGATGACGACGATCGCGACCGAGTTCGCCGCAGCCGTCCGGTCGCGAACGCCGCACGCGCTCGACTCGCGTCGAGGCCTGCACCTCCAACGCCTGATCGACGCTGCGGGGCGATCGATGCACTGACCGAGAACATCGACACTCGGTGTCACCAGGCTGTATATGCTTGGCGAACGGGCGTCTCCGTCGGCGCCCGCAGAAAGCAGAGCAAGCAAATGGCAACGGGTACCGTCAAGTTCTTCAACGCACAGAAGGGCTACGGATTCATCTCCCGCGAAGACGGTCCCGACGTCTTCGTGCACTTCTCCAACATCGAGGGCTCGGGCTACCGGTCGCTGGAGGAAGGGCAGAAGGTCGAGTTCGAGATCGGCCAAGGGCGCAAGGGCGACGAGGCCCTGAAGGTCACCGCAATCTGACGAGCCGCGTGGCGCGGTGAGCCGTCAGGCTCCCCGCCACAGCTCGACCGGCGTCCG
The DNA here is from genome assembly GCA_050248155.1 of Ilumatobacteraceae bacterium. Taxonomy (GTDB): domain Bacteria; phylum Actinomycetota; class Acidimicrobiia; order Acidimicrobiales; family Ilumatobacteraceae; genus VFMC01. Next base: position 9,228 of record JBFWSW010000023.1, on the reverse strand, counting down.
CCCGCGGTCGCCGACGAACGGCAGCGCCACCGGCGTCCCATCGCGCCCACCAGATCGGTAGGCCGCGCAGATCACCTCCAGCACCACGCGGCCGAACGTCGCGCCCAGGACCGGGTCGCGCTGGCGCTCGATCGCATCCATGAGCGCGAGGAGCTGCGCGACGAAGCCGTACTGCTCGATCTGCGGTACCGGCCCCTTCGGCGACGGCAGCAGCACGGGCTCACCGTTGTGCTCGAGCTGGGGGACCGGCAGCAGTTCGGCGCGCACGACGCCCGTCTCGCTCGCCGCCTGCGCGTCCCAGTGCGCGCCCGGTTCGTCGTTCCAGCCCGCCTCGACGCGAGCGAGCAGTCCGCTCCGGAACTGCAGCCCGACGAGCGCGTGCCGATCGACGGATCCGGCGTCGTCGGACGTGAGCGTCGCCTGCACGGACACGGGTACGCCCTCTCCCGCAGCGTTGGCCACCAGGAGGACGAGCGCGAGCGGGTGCACGCCGAGGTGCTCGAGTGCGGCGACCGGATCTGCGTCGCTCCGTTGCTGGAGCGCGCGGACCTCGAGATGACCGAGCCGGCCGATGCTCTCGACCAACGACAGCATCTGCTGCACGACCGGCGCGTACGCGAGGTGTTCCGCGTACAGCAGTCGGCCGGGTCGTCGCTCGGCCGCGCCGACGACGAGGTCGGCACCGGCCAGGGTGCTCGCGAGCGGCGCTTCGATCGCGACACCGAACCCGAGGTCGAGGAGGTGCAGCGCGTCGTGAGCTCGGCGATCGAGCGAGGTGGACACGACCGCGATGCCGTCGTCGGTGTGGCGGGCGAGGGCGTCGTCGACGGAGAGTGGCGTCAGGCCGAGCTCGGCCGCGCGTGCGGACGCCTCGGTGGCATTCGCCGTGGCGACTCCGACGATCGGCGTCCCTGTGAACGCGGCTGCGGCGGCGTGCATGGCGACGGTCGGCCCACCGCCGAGCAGCAGCAGCGGCCTCCGTCGAGTGCGTCGCATCAGCGGCCGGCGAGCTCGGCCACCACCGGAGCGAAGGCCTCGACCTCGTCGGCACCCACGATGACGTAGGAGAAGCCCCATCGTTCACGCCGCGCGACGAGATCGTCGACCATCTGCGCCGGAGTGCCGACGAGCGCGAACGGCGATGCTTCGACCATCGACGCATCGACGCCCAATGCGCTCGCGATCCTGTCGATGGTGGCTCTGCGCTCGTCGGTGACGGTGACGAGGAACGACCGGATGTTCAGCTCGATGCTCCGCCATCGGTCGCCAGCTGCCCGCCGAACGACATCCACCTTGCCGTCGACCGCTTCGGCGGTCATCGTGGCGATGGCGTCCGGCCCGACGACGCCCGCGTGCATCGTGCCGTTGATGCCGACGATGTCGGCCTGACGTGCCGCGATGGCGAGCACGCGAGGTCCTCCACCACCGATGAGCAGTGGCGGTGGGCTCTGCACCGGCTTCGGCAAGCCGTCGTACTGCTGCACTGTGTAGTGCGTGCCGTCGAACGAGAACGGTCCCGCACCGAACGCGCCCCTCAACACGCCGATGGCTTCCTCGAACCGGTCGATGCGAATCCGCGCCGTGTCGTACGGTATGCCCGACTGCTCGTAGTCAGAGATCATCCAGCCGGCACCGATGCCGATCTCGAGACGTCCCTCCGACAGCAGGTCGATCGTGGCGAGCTCCTTGGCGAGCACGATCGGGTGCTTGTAGTCGTTGTCCCACACGAGTGCCCCGACCCGCAGCGTGGTCGTGGCGTCGGCAGCCGACATCAGCGCGGGGACCGGCGCGAGCTGATCACCGAAGTGATCGGGCATGGTGAGCACCGAGTAGCCGTGGGCCTCCACTCGGCGGGCGAGCTCGACCCACTGGGACCGCGAGGCTGCGGTCGACGCCTGGACGCCGAAACGGAAGGGACGCTGCGGGGCATCGGTCACGCCGGAACGCTACTGGCCGAACGGTGACCGGACCTCGGACAGGGGCACCACTAGCGTGACGCGTGCTGTGCGTCCCGTTGCCTGGATCTTCCGACTGACGACGATCGTCCTGGCCGGCGCCATGTTGCTGGCGATCGTCGTCGTCGCGGCCGCGCCACGGGTGTGGCGCATCGCCAACGCGCACTCGCAGGTACCGATCGTGCTGCCCGAGTTCGAGCCGCTGTCCCAGCGCACCTACGTCTACGACGTCGTCGGCAACGTCATCGCCGTGTTCGAGCGCGAGAACAGCCAGCCGATCTCGCTGGACGACGTCCCGACCGACGTCATCGCCGCCATCCTCGCCGTCGAGGACAACGAGTTCTGGATCCACAAGGGCGTCAACGTGCGCAGCCTCGTACGGGCCGCGCTCTCGAACTTCTCGAACGATGCACCACGGCAGGGTGCCAGCACGATCACCCAGCAGGTGGTCAAGAACGAGTACCTCGCATCGTTGCAGCGCGACGGCCGTTACAAGTTCTTGCAGGTGCACTACGCCACGATGCTCGAGAAGAAGATGACCAAGGGAGCCATCCTCGAGCGCTACGTGAACACGGTCTTCTTCGGCAACAACGCGTACGGCTTGCAGGCGGCGGCCGAGGTCTACTTCGGCAAGAACGCGAGCGAGCTCACCATGATCGAGGGCGCGTTCCTGGCCGGCCTCATCCGCTCCCCGTCGGGCTACGACCCGATCCGCCGTCTCGAACGATCGCGTGCTCGGTTCCGTCAGGTCACCGAGCGACTCGCCGACGTCGGCATGCTGACAGCGACGGGTGCCGAGGCGTTGGGGGAGACGTGGCCGATCCCCGAGCAGCTGAAGGCGATCCCCAGCTTCGACACCGAGCCGACCTACTACACCGAGGCGCTGCGCGAGTTGTTGCTCGAGCGGTCGAACATCCTCGGTGACAACGAGCAGACGCGAGCGAACCTGTTGTACCGCGGTGGCCTGCGCATCCACACGACGCTCGACCCGATCCTGCAGATGCACGCGCAGAACGCACGAGCTGCACTGCCGGCGAACGAGGCGGGCATCGACACGGCGATGGTGTCGCTCGACTCGAAGACGGGTGCGATCCGGGCGATGGTGGGCGGCAGCGGGTTCGTGCCGCGCGTGAACGAGCTCAACATGGCGCTCGTCCCTCGCCAGACCGGCTCGAGCATCAAGCTGTTCATCCTCGCCGCGGCGGTGCAAGCAGGCGCGCAGCCCGACGACCTGATCGACGGCAAGCGGGGGTGCCTGCTGCCCAACCCCGGCGATCCGAAGAACCCGTTCTTCGTCGACGACGGCGTGGCCGGCGCGCTCGGTCCGCTGAACCAGGCGACGTGGGGCTCGTACAACTGCGCGTTCGCCCGCCTGTCGCAGATCGTCGGCCTGAACCGGGTGGTCGACACGACGTACCGGATGGCGACCTCGACGTACCTCTACCGCGGTCAACCGAAGGAGGAGCGGCGTCCGGTCGAACCGTACGCGAGCTTCGCGACCGGCGCGAACGAGATGAGCCCGCTCGACATGGCGTCCGGCGCGCAGACGCTCGCGAACAACGGCGTGCACCACCAGCCGTACTACGTCGAGTGGATCGAGCGAGCCGACGGGACGCGCATGTACACCCACGACGATCCGGGCACCCGAGTGCTCGACGAGTCGACGGCGCTCACGGCGAACGACATGCTGAAGGGTGTGCTGCAGCGCGGGACGGCCGATTCCGAGCTCGGCGACTTCCCGTATCCCGCTGCCGGCAAGACGGGGACGCAGGAGGACAACACGAACGCGTGGTTCGTCGGCTACAGCCCGACGCTGACGACCGCGGTGTGGGTCGGTGACCCCGACGGCTACACGAAGATGGAGAACATCCCGCAGTTCGTCGATGCCGGCGTGCCGAAGGTGCAGGGCGGCACGTTCCCGGCGCGCATCTGGGGCCTGTACTCCGAAGCTGCGATGGCGACGTTGCCGATCGAGGACTGGGCGCCACCGCCGGCCCCGGCTCGCCCGGCGGCCCGGCTCTACCTGCCCGGTGAGGAGTGCGCCTACAAGATCATCTCCGGAGCGGCCACCCCGGCCGGCGCGACGACGACGGTTGCGGACGGGACCCCTGATCCTGCGAGTCCACCGGCGAGCACCCCCGGCGATCCGGGCGGCCCGACCGATTCGACGGCTGTGCCGACTACGGTTCCCGTGGTGATCCAGCCCGTGCCCGACCAGACGACCATCCCGCCGACGCAGCTCGATCCGACCGCGCCGCTCCCCAGCGTGGACGTGAAGACGACGGTGGTCACCTGCTCGAAGCTCCCGTCCGGGATCGTCGTCGGCAAGTCGCAGCAACCGTGAACGGGCCGGCGTTGCTCGCGCTCCAGCGGATCGACTCCGAGATCGAGCAGATCGAGGCCCGCCGCAAGCGCCTTCCCGAGCGGGCTCGTCTCGCCGATGCGACGGCAGCGCACACGGCGCACTCCGACCAGCGCGCGAGCCTCGAGGCGACCGCGCAGGAGGCGATCGCGACGATCGAGCGTTCCGAGGCGGCCGGCGCCGAGCTCGACCGCAAGAAGGCTCGACTCGAGGCGCAGCTCAAGACGATCATCGCCCCGCGCGAGGCCGAGGCGCTGATGAGCCAGATCGCGACCATCGATGGTCAGCACAGCGATCTCGACGACAGCGAGCTCGAGGCCATGGAGCAGCAGTCGCAAGCCGAATCAGCGCTCGCGGAGCTCGCCGCGCTCGAGCCTCCTCTGCTCGACGCACTCGCCGCGGCCCGGGCCGACCTCGATGCAGCGCTCGCGACCCTGGCCGAGGAGGAGGCGTCGGCCCGCGCCCGGCGGATCGAGGCCGAGTCGGCGCTCGACGAGTCCGATCGGCAGCTGTACGCCTCCGCGGTCAGCCACCATCGCGGTGTCGGTTTCGCCACGCTCGAACGGCACACGTGCACGGCGTGTCACGTCGACCTGTCCCAGGCCGAGTACGAGCAGGTGATCGCGGCCCCGAAGACCGATCTGCCGGAGTGCCCGCACTGCGCCCGGTACCTCGTCGTCTGATCCTGCCGTCGTGGTGCTCTGGTTCGTCGCGACCTCGGTGCTGACGATCTTCCTCGTCTTCACCGACCCGCGCTTCGACTACCGACCGCTCGTGCTCGGCGCCCTGCTGCCCGACGTCGTCGACGCGCCCTTCGGCGGTGCCAGGGCGATGCACAGCCTGACGACCGCCGTGGTGCTCGTCGCGGTGGTCATGGCCGTCTCGGTCGGCCGGCGGACGATGCGCAAGCGGCTGCTCGCCGTTCCGATCGGGATGCTGCTGCACATCGTCTTCGACGGGGCGTTCACCGACACCGATGTGTTCTGGTGGCCGTTCTCCGGCGGGTTCGGTGACGCGCGCCTGCCGATCGTCGAGCGGGGGATCGTGGTCGATCTGGTCCTCGAGGCGATCGGTGCTGCGCTCCTGTGGTGGGCGTGGCGGGCGTTCGGCCTGGCCGATCGGCGACGGAGGTCGCACCTGCTGCGGACGGGCGAGCTCAGCCGCGTCGGACGGACCTGAGGCCGGACGCGAGAACGCCCTCAGGCTTCCGGGGCGGGGTCAGAAGCCGAGGGCGTTCTCTCAACAAGGTGCCTCGTACGCACCGAAGACTGCATTCCCCGCCCTGCTTCGGCCCAAACATGTTTTCGCGGAAATTTCTGAGTTCCGGTGTCGTACCTGGTCAGGCTACGTTTCGGAACGCGAGCGCGGGTTCGGCCAAGGCTGGTCCCAGGTGCAGCAGGTCGAGGACGCCCGTCAGCTCGAAGAGGCGTCGCACCGGCTCGCTGCACCCTGTGATGCGCAGCTCGGCTCCGCTGTGGCGAGCGACCTCGTTGCGCAGGGCCAGCACCGCGGACAGCGCCCGCGAGCCGAGGAACGTGACGGCCGACATGTCGAGATCGACCGTTGCGGTCAGCTCGGAGAAGAGGGTGGTGGTCAGCTGCTCGATCGCCTCGCTCTGCTCGAGGTCGAACTCGCCGGTCATCGCGATCAGGGCTCGGTCGAACCTGCGGTCCAGCACCAGTTGCGGATGCGTGTGCACAGCGTCACCTCCTGCTCCCCCCATGTGGTCCCCGGAGAGGGCCGGAGCGCTGGCTCCGGAGAGATGATCCGCCCGTCCGGCGGCGGAACAACAACGACCCCGTCACCGTAAGCCGTCCGACGACGCCGAGGCAATGGGCGCACCGAGAATTCACGCTGCCGTCGCCGTCCTGTACCGCGACTGCGGCCCCCGGCCGAACCTCGGGGGCCGCAGACGTGGTAGCAGGAGTTCCGAGTCTGGGACTCGGTCAGTCTCGTCAGGGCGGTCGAGGCGCGCATCTGACACATGGCACCTACCCACCCGCACCGTCGAACAACCTCAAGAGCGCGTCAATGTTCGCGGTCGTGCCGGCTCAGACTCGGGGCTCAGGACGTCGGGGCTCGAGCGGCGCGGCGGTCGGGTGGCAGCAGCAACTGCCCGAGCTGGATGTACGCATCCATGCCGCCCTCGGGCACCCTGATGTGCAGCCACTCTCCGGGCTCACCCGTGTCGATGTCGAGGCCGATCTGCACCACCATCGTCAGCCGTCCGGTGCGCATCATCGCGGAGAGCACCTGCGCCGAGGTGTCGATCGCCAGCACGGTGGGGGGCGAGCCCTTCTGCTCGGTCAGCAGGAACCGTGCGACGGCGCGGATGACCACGACATCGTCGTCGTTCGAGGGGTCGAGTGTGCTCAATGCCGTCCGCCGCGTCGCCGTCGCCGTCGTCGTGATGTCGACTGCTCGAAGCGTGAAGATAGCTCTGGGCGCCGGTCGATCGTCAACGCGAGATGGCCAACGGACGTTTCGTCCAGGGCCGCTCGGGGCACACGCGGCACCATGATCGTTCTCGGACTCGTCCTGCTCCTGCTGGGCCTCTTGCTCGGCAGCCCCATCCTGTGGACCATCGGCATCATCGTGCTCGTGGTCGGCGCCGTCCTCTGGCTGCTCGGCAGCATCGGCCGTCCCGTCGGAGGCAGACCTCACTACTGGTGAGTCACTACTGGTGAGTCAGGCTCGGCGGGTGACTCCGGGTCGCAGTCGGCGTTCGACGTGCAGGTAGCGGCCCAGTCGGCACCGCTCGACGGTGCGCTGCACCGCTGGTGAGGCGCGGACGATGGCGCTGCCGCCGGACGTGCGCACGCGGAAGCATGCCGCGGTCACGACGGCGAGTCCGGTCGCATCACACTCGTCGACCGCGGTCGCGTCGATGACGAGTTGTCGTGGTGGGTCGTCCCGGATCGTGTCGACGACGCGGCGTGCCGAGTCGGCGTGCGCCCAGTCGAGGGTGCCGGAGAGCCGGATGCGCACGGTGCGCGGGTCAATGCGTTCGGCCTGGGCCCGCAGCGCCTCGACCGGGTGTTCTGCTGTCGACGTCGTGCGCACGCATACCTCCGAGCGATGGGACGCAGCGGCAGTACCCGTGTCATCTGCGGGCCGACACCCCGCTGTGGCCTTCTTGACGGAAGGTTGACGGGGCTGGACGCTGCGGGGCCACGCACTGTCATGCGGGTCACGACGCCTCGTCGGTCTCGATCGGTAGATCGGCGTGGCGCCACTCCGGGAAGCCGTCCTCGAGACGTCGAGCCCGATGTCCACGTCTGCGCAGGGTTCGGACGGCTTCGTCGGCGAACACGCAGTACGGCCCGCGGCAGTAGGCGACCACCTCGACGCCGGGTGGGAGCGTGCGCAGCTGACGCTTCAGGTCGTGGATCGGGATGGAGCGGGCACCCGCGATGTGCCCGGCGGCGTACTCCGGTGCCGGTCTGACATCGATCACGACGACGTCGCCGTCGCGTACGCGCGACGTCAACTCCTCGCGAGTGATCTCGTCGAGCTGGTCTCGCGGACCGAGGTATGCGGTGACGAGGCTCTCGATCTCCGCGACATGTGTCGCGGCGACATCGCGCATCGCCCGCCACAGGTCGGCCACCCGCTCCGAGCTCAACCGGTAGTAGACGCGGGTGCCGTCCCGGCGTGTCGAGACGAGCCCGGCGGCCGCGAGCGCGCGGAGGTGGAACGACGTGTTCGCAATGCTCTGATGGATCTCCGACGCGAGGTCGTCGACGTGCCGCTCGCCCTGGGCGAGGACATCGATGATCTCGGCGCGATGTCCGTTGCTCATCGCCTTCGCGACGCGTGCGAGTCCGTCGAACAGCTCGTCCTTCGCTACCCGATCGCCCATTCAGACTCCTCAAGGAATGACTTGACAATCTAGCACGGCGGCCGCAGACCGCCCATGTTCAAGTGATCTGCGGGTGCCTCCGCCCCATTTCGAAGCGACTGAATCGGATTCGAATGACCGCGCAGAGGTTCTTCGCGGAGGATCGACTGGAAGCGGTCAAAACGGGTCGATGGCTTCGTCGATGCGCATGTACATCCGTCCGCCGTCGTCGCCCGGCACCTCACGGAAGCCGTGGTTGTGCGTAGAACTGTCGAGCGTCCTCGTCGATCGGGTCCACGGCGATGAATCGTGCGGCGACGGACTCGGCTGCGACCACCGCCCGCTCGACCGCGTGGACGAGCACGTCGCGACCAAGGCCTTGCCCCTTGTGATCTGACGCGATTGCGAGGCGGGCGATCAGCACTGCGCTGATCTGCAGGTCTGGGAGTCCGCGAGCCAGCTTCGACGGCAGCTCGGCTTTGCGGACGCCTCCCATCGTGAGTGCTACGTAGCCGGCAATCGAATGGGCGTCGTCGACCAAGAGGAACACTCGCGAGAGGTCGCGGCGATCGTTCTCGGCAGCGTGAACGTGCAACCAGTCGTCGAGAGCCTTGTTGCCGCACGTGAACGATGCGACGTCGTGGCGATCGGCGATCCGCTCGACGCGCACGGATCAATCGACCGACTCGAGCGAGCGCGACGTGCGGAGCGCGTTCGCCCACGCCGGGTTCGGCGCACGGGGCGCGTCGAGCGCTGCCATGAACCGGTCGAATGAGTCCCCGCTGAGCTCGATCAGGTGATGATCGCGCACGATGGCCTCGGCGTCCGCCACGGCGTGGGTGACGATGAACTCGCTCACGGACAGGCCGAGCAGACCCGCGGCCTCGACGAGGAGTTCGTCGTCACGGGCGGGGAGGCGGAACTCGCGGCGCGTGTCCTTCCGGGATCGCGTGGACACGTTGTCGCCTGGGTTCATCGGAGCCTCCTCCCGGACAAATGTCCGTACAAAGCCTGATAACTCGTCAAGGGTTCCCGCAGCCGAAGAAGTCGACGCCGATGCGAACGGTCGG
>JBFWSW010000022.1:0-66661 GCA_050248155.1 Ilumatobacteraceae bacterium | reverse complement strand
ACCCGCGAGCGACGGTGTGGTGCTCCCACTCGAGCTCCGCGTCGGTGACGACATCGCACGAATGTTCTCCACGATCACCACCTTCGGCACACCGCGCGAGGTCACGCTCTCGGAACTGGCGATCGAGACGTTCTACCCCGCCGATGACCACACGGCGGAGCTGCTCGGCACTGCCGACGTCCAATCGAGGAGAGAGACGTCGACCGGACTCACAGGCCATCTCACCCGCAGCCAACATCTCCTCCCAATCTCCTCCCAATGACAGAGGCAAATGGCGGTCACGCACGGTCAGTGAAGGTCAATCCGACGAGGCAGCAATTCCTTGCGCATGGCTCTCTACCAGGTAATATCCCCTGGTAGAGAGCCGATTGGCAGAGCGCCCCGGTAGGAATCGAACCTACGACCTGCGGCTTAAGAACGCGGTCGAGACGGTTTCAGCTTCTGCCTTCTCCTCGTCTGGTCTCGTTGAAACATCATGCAGGTCCATAGTCGTCCGTGCGGTCAGGCTCGCCGTTCGACGACTTCGTCGAGGCTATTCACGAGCCGGTCGAGGAGTTCGGCCAGGGTGTGGCGTTCGTCTGTGTTGAAAGCTTCGAGGGCTTCGACCACGACGGAGAGTCTTCGGGCGGCGATTCGGCGTTGGGTCGCTCGGCCGAGGGGTGTGGCGTGGACGAGTGTGACTCGTTTGTCGATCTCGCTGGTGCGGCGGTCGGCGAGGCCGACGTCGATGAGGCGGCCGATGGCCCGTGTGGCGGTCGACGGGTCGATACCGAGTGCGGTGGCGAACTCGCACATGGTCCAACTGCGGTGGCGGACGAGGAGGTCGAGGCTGTCGATCTGGCCCATTTCGAGTTGGGGTGGGTCGGGTGCCCAGGCGAGGGCTCGCATCCTGCGTGCGGCGGCACCTCGGCGCAGGGCTCGCCATGCGAGAGCAACGCGCTGTGCGTCTTCGGCGAGTTCGGCAGGTTGCGGCCGCGCTTCGAGGCCTGCCAGGTCGTGCGTGTGGCTCATTGGTCGTTGTCGCTGAGCAGGTTGTCGGCAGGAACGACGAGGACCGGTCCGGCGGCGTGGTGGGCGACGTGTGCGGTGATACTCGGCGACCGGAGGTGGGAGACGCCGGGATGGCTGTGGGCTCCGAGTACGACGAGGATGGATGACCGCTGACAGAGCCAGTCGAGGATCCCGCGTTCGGGTGCTCGGTGATGGAGTACATCCCAGGTGACGTGGTGGCGGTGGCGTGCGGCGGTGGCGGCATAGTGGCGGAGGTCTGCTGCCTCGGTGATGTCAGAGTCGACAGCGGTGTAGCTGGTTGGCAGCACTCGTAGGAAGTTGAGTGGAAGGTCAAGCGAAAGGGCGAGGTCGGTCGCGAACCGAGCCTCTGGTTCGCTGGCGCTTGAGCCGTCGACGAACACCGCGATCTCGTTCCAATTCGGCGACGGCCGGTGGTCGGGTCCGACGAGCACGACGGGTCGGTGGATGCTGGCGAGCACATCGGTGCTTGTCGGGTGGAGGATGGCCTCGCGCACTCCACCGATCGCGTGGGTGGGCATGCAGACGAGTGATCCGGGTTGGGAGTCAATGAACGCGCACAGCGTGCCAGCGGTGTCGTTGCCTGAGGGAAGGACCTCGAACTCGATTTCGAGATCAGGGTTCGACGCGCTGGCCAGGGCGACTTGTCGCTCGGCTTCCTGATGTCGCGCCCCGACCGCGGCGATCGTCAGTGGGACGCGGGCTCGGCGAGCGAAGTCGATCGCGGTGCCGAGGGCTCGGTGTTCGGCGTGATCGGGGTCGATTGGTGCGATCACTCGTCGGTACGTGGTCGTGGGTCGTTCGACGCTCGACCTCATCACTGGACCCATCGTCGTCGCCTCCGTTCGTGTACGGGTGGATTGGTCAACTAGCTTAGACGTGTCGTCCAACCTGGGCGTACAAGGGTGGTGGAGGAGGGTCGTGACAGATCGTTTGGCGTCGACGGCGGAATCGGTCGCAGAGGAGCGGTTCGGGGTGACGCCGGCGCGAATCCAGGCGGCCGGGCTGTTGCGGCGGCTCGGGCACGCGTTCGTCGGTCATGACGCTCCCGATGAGCTGTTCGTGGCGTTGTGTGAGGCGATCGGCCCGTTCGTCGAGCAGCTCGAGGGTGAGCCGGTCCGGAACCGGTCGTTGATCAGCTTGTCGGGGATGGCCGGATCGAGCTTGTTCGGGGAGCCACCGGGGGATGGTGAGCGGTTGTCGCACTTCCCGGATTGTGTGGTGTCGGGTGCGGCCAATCCGATGGGCACCGCTATCGCGGTGCGCCGCGAAGCGGACGACGCGGTCGCCGAGGTGGTACTTGGCGCGGCGTTCGAGGGTGCCCCCGGTCGAGCGCATGGTGGCGTGGTGGCAGCGATCTTCGACGACGTGATGGGTTATCAGCTGTCGATCTTGAAGCTGCCAGCGTTCACGGGGCGGATCGAGATCACCTACCGGGCGCCGACGCCGATCGAGGTGCCGTTGGTGTTCCGCGCCCGGGTCGACGCGAGGGAGGAACGCAAGTTGCACATGTCCGCGTCGGCACACGCCGACGATGGGCGGGTGTTGATAGCGGAGGCGACAGCGACGTTCATCGTCATCCCCCTCGAACGGTTCGTCCCCGGGTCTGTGGGGGTGTCGGAATGAATCAGTCGTCCACGAACGCGATCCGTCCTCTTCCCGATGATCTGGCCGAGCGGATCGATCTCGCTGCGCAGGTGTTCGCCGACAACGGGCTCGACGCGACCCGTATCGAGCATCTGGCCAAAGCGACCGGGATCCCGCGAGCGACGCTCTACTACTACTTCCCTGGCAAGGAACACATCCTCGCTCATCTGCTGTCACGCACGCTGAGGCAGATGACGGTGAAGTTGTCGGCCGCCGCCGCGGAACCGGGCACGGGTCGGGAACGCCTCACCCGGCTGGTTCGTGAGCATCTCGAGTTCATTGGCAGCCACGGACCGACGTATCGGTTGTTGTTCGCCGAACTCGGTCGTGCCGCGTCTCTGGTCGACATCGCTGCCGGGGTCGATCTGGCGATCATGTCGCCCATCCGTGAGGCGTTACGTGACGGCCAGCGCGACGGATCGCTGCAGGTCGACGACATCGGCGCCGCGACTTCGATCGTCTACGGCGCGGTGTTGATCACCGGCATGCAGCACCTGTTGATCGGCAGCGACAGGCAACTCGAGGACCGTGCGGCGGCGTTGCTCGCCGTCATCCTGAGCGGCATCGGCACGGCACCGAAGTCTCGACGCGGACGCTCATGAGCGCATCGTTCAATCACTACGACGCCGATATGGCAGCAGGCATACTGGCCAACCACGCCCAGATCACGGGACTGCCGGGCTATCTCGGCATTCGTGCCGATGAGGTTGGACCGGGGCGATTGGTGTGTTCGCTCGATGCTCGTGCGGAGCTGTTGAACCCGTTCGGATCGCTCCACGGTGGCGTGGTGTCCGCGCTGGTCGATCATGTGCTCGGTGCGGTGGTGTACCCGCTGATCCCTCGCGGTGCATGGGCTGCCACGACCGAGTTCAAACTCAACTTGCTCGCCGCGATCTCGGCCGGACAGGTGAGGGCCGTCGCCGAGGTCGTGTCCCTGACCCGGCGCACCGCTGTGGTCCGCATCGATGTCAGCAACCTCGATCGTCTCGTCGCGATCGGGCAAGGAACGGTGCTGATCACCCAACCACGAACACCTGAACCAGAAGGGGACGCACGATGACCACCACCGACGACCAGACCATCGGCACCGCGGATGACGTGTTGGTCAGCTTGTTCAGCGACCCAGCCGTTCGTGCCGATCCGTACCCCGCCTATCGGCAGCTGCGCGAGACGGCACCGGTGCACCACAGTGCCGTGTTGCCGTTGTGGGTCGCGACTCGCTACGACGACTGTGGCACGGTGCTGCGCGACCCGCGGTTCGGCAAGAGCGAAGAAGTGCAACGCATCTTCGGGTCGTCCGCCCAGAGCGCTGATCGGGAGGTGCCGATCATCTCCCGTTACTCGATGTTGCGGATGAACCCGCCCGATCACACCCGAATGCGCAGTCTCGTCGCCCGCGAGTTCACCCCCCGCCGAGTCGAGGAGTTGCGTCCGGCGGTCGCGGCGATGGTCGATGAGATCCTCGATCAGCTCGCCGACGCCGGCGGCGGTGACATCATGGATCTGCTTGCGTTCCCGTTGCCGGTGCGGGTGATCGGCGAGCTGCTCGGTGTTCCGGTCGAGGACCGGGAACAGTTTCGGTGGATCGTGCGTGACGCCGCTGGCGCGCTGGAGCCGATGGCGAGCGCTGAGACGATCGCCGCTGCGGAGGCGGCGAGCAACACGATGAACGGCTACTTCCGCTCGCTGATCGCCGAACGGCGGAACAGGCCGTCCAATGATCTGATCGGCGGGTTGATCGGGGTACGTGACGGCGGTGACCGACTGTCCGAGGACGAGTTGGTGGCCACGATCGTGTTGTTGTTCGCCGCCGGGTTCGAGACCACCACCAACCTGATCGGCAACGGGATGATCAGCCTGCTCCGCAACCCGGACCAGATGCGGCTGCTGCGCGACGACCCGACCCGCGGACACGGTGCAGTGGAGGAGATGTTGCGCTACGAAGGCTCGGTCCAGTTGGACGCACGTACCGCTCTCGAGGACGCCGACATCGCCGGTCACCACATCGACGCCGGCCAGGTGGTGCTGACGTTGCTCGGCGCCGCGAACCGCGACCCCGACCGCTACCACGATCCGGACCGTTTCGACATCACCCGCACCGGCACCCAGCACCTCAGCTTCGCCGCCGGTATCCACTACTGCCTTGGCGCACCGTTGGCCCGCCTCGAAGGCGAAGTGGTGTTCGAACGGCTCCTCGCCCGGTTCCCCGACATCGCCGGCGACACCACCCCGGTCTGGCGTCCAAGTCTCACCCTGCGCGGGTTGGAGACGTTGCAGGTGGCCGTCCCGTGAGCACGACGGTATCGGCGGGGCAGATGCCGGATCTGACGCATCGTGAACGCACCATCGTCATCATCGGGTTGATGACCGGTCTGCTGCTCGCCGCGCTCGACCAGACGATCGTCGCGACCGCGCTGCCGACGATCGTCGGCGAGTTCGGCGGCATCAATCACCTGTCGTGGGTCGTCACCGCCTACCTGTTGGCGTCGACAGCGAGCATGCCGCTGTGGGGCAAGATCTCCGACCTCTACGGCCGCAAACGCATCTACCAGACCGCGATCGTGCTGTTCCTGATCGCGTCGATGTTGTGTGGCCTGTCACAGTCGTTGTGGCAGCTGATCGCGTTCCGTGGCCTGCAGGGCATCGGTGGTGGCGGATTGATGTCACTCACCTTCACCATCGTCGGTGACATCGTCCCACCACGCGAACGCGGCCGCTACACCGGCTACCTGACCGGCACCTTCGCGCTGGCCAGCGTCCTCGGTCCGCTGATCGGTGGCGTGCTCACCGATCACTTCTCATGGCGCTGGGTGTTCTACGTCAACATTCCGATCGGGATCGTCGCCCTGTTCGTCACCGGTGCCGTGCTGCGCCTCCCGTTCCGCCGAGCAGAGCACCGCCTCGACTTCACCGGCTCCGGGTTGCTGGTGCTATCGGTGGTGGCGTTGCTGTTGGCCACCGTCTGGGCCAGCGACGAGTACGGGTGGGGCTCACCGGTCACCGTCGGGCTCTACGGGGTGTCCATCATCGCCGCGACCGTGTTCGTCTGGTGGGAACGGCGAGTCGCCGAACCGGTGATCCCGCTACGGATGTTCAACCGGCCCGGTTTCAGTTCATCGGTGGCGATGGCATTCCTCGCCGGGGCGGCGATGTTCGGAGCGATCGTCTACCTGCCGTTGTTCTTTCAAGGCGTCCAGGGTCAACAGGCCACCAACGCCGGGCTGCTGCTGCTCCCACTGATGCTGGCGTTGATGGTCGCGTCGCTCGTGGTCGGTCGGCTGACCACACGCACCGGCCGCTACAAGATCTACCCGATCATCGGCACGATCGTCGCCGCCGCCGGACTGTGGCTGCTATCCACCATGGACCCCGCCACCGGCCGCGTCGCGTCATCGATGTGGATGATCGTGCTCGGCCTCGGAGTCGGCGCAACCCTGTCGGTGCTTACCATCGCCGTGCAGAACGCAGTCGAGATGCGCGACCTCGGCGCCGGGACCGCGTCGGTCAACTTCTTCCGCACCCTCGGTTCCACCATCGGTGTCGCCGTGTTCGGCACGATCCTCACCAGCCGTCTCAACACCGAACTCGCCGACCGGCTTGCCGGTGTCGACGTGCCGGCCGGCGTCGACGCCGACAGCCTCGCCCGCAGCCCGCGAGCCATCGCCGGGCTCCCCGAACCGTTGCACAGCGCGGCGGCCGGCGCGTTGTCGGCGTCGATCACCACCGTGTTCGCCGTTGCCGCCGTCGTCATGGTCGGCGCGTTCGTGATCTCGATCCGCATGCGCGAACTCCCGTTACGCGACCTGGCCACGATGACAGCACAGGCACCGATCGTCGAGCCCGCATGAGCTACCGGCACGCGAACATCGTCACCTGCCCGGACGGCGTCACCCTCGTCGCCGACCTCTACCCGCAACCATCCACCGACAAGCCGTCGGTGATCCTGCTCCATGGTGGCGGACAGAACCGCCACGCCTGGGCCAAGGCGGCTCGCACCATCCACGCCGCCGGTCATCACGTCGTCGCCTACGATGCGCGCGGACACGGCGACAGCAGCTGGGACCCCGCCGGCCGATACGACACCGAAGACCTCGCCTACGACCTGCTCGCCGTACGCGAACGATATTGCGGGCGGCGCCCCGCTGTCGCCGTTGGCGCGTCGATCGGCGGCATGACGATCCTCACCGCGCACCGCATCGCCCCGCCGCGCCTGTGGGCAGGCGTCGTGCTCGTCGACGTCACACCCCGAATGGAACTCGACGGAGCACGACGGGTCGTGCAGTTCATGTCGGCCCACCCCGACGGATTCGCCACCCTGCACGACGCCGGAGACGTGATCGCCGCCTACAACCCCCACCGGCCCAGACCCGACAACATCGACGGACTCACCAAAGTGCTCCGCCAACGCGACGACGGACGTTGGGTGTGGCGCTGGGACCCGGCGTTCATCACCTCCAAAATCGACGTCATGCACACCGACCCCGCGAACAGCGCCCACCGCTTCCAACAAATGGCCGACCAACTCCTCGACGGCGCCCGCCGCATCACCGCCCCCGCGCTCCTCGTGCGCGGCGCAATGTCCGACCTGGTGAGCCGCGAAACCGCCGACGAGTTCCTCACCGCCGTCCCCCACGCCGAGGCCGTCGACGTGTCCGACACCGGGCACATGGTCGCCGGCGACGACAACGACGCGTTCACCACCGCCGTGCTCGCCTTCCTCGACCGCATCCCCCCGACCCCCCACCCCCGACAGGCCCCCACACAATGACCCACCAGCTTCCCGACGACGCCGCGCTCCTCGACCCCGTCGACCCCCACACCGACGACGAAGCCGTCGGCGACGCCCGACAACGACGCCTCATCCTGATCACCATGTGCGTCTCGCTCGTCGCCGTGATCGCGTCATCGTCCGGACTCAACGTCGCCCAACAAGCACTCGCAGCCGACATCGGCGCATCACAAAGCCAACTGCTGTGGATCATCAACGGCTACACCCTCGCCCTCGCTGCACTCCTCATGCCCATCGGCGCGATCGGCGACCGCTGGGGCCGCAAACCCGTCCTGGTCAGCGGCCTCGTGCTGTTCGCCGCCGCCAACCTCGCCTCCGCGTTCGTGAACAGCCCCGAACCACTCATCGCACTCAGAGTCGTCGCCGGCATCGCCGCCGCGATGATCATGCCCGTCACCCTCTCGGTCATCACCACCAGCTTCCCCGCCGCCGAACGCGCCAAAGCGATCGGCACCTGGGCAGGCGTCGCGGGCGCTGGCGGCATCATCGGTCTTTTCGCATCCGCCGCGATCATCGACAACGTCACCTGGCCATGGGTGTTCTCCGTCCCCGTCACCCTCGCCGTCGTCTCACTCGTCGCGACACTGATCGTCGTTCCCCACTCCCGCGAACACATCGACACCGGCTTCGACATCGGCGGCGCAATCCTGTCAGCACTCGCCGTCGGCGGCCTCGTGCTCGCCATCCAAGAAGGCCCCGAACGAGGCTGGACCGCCACCATCACCATCATCGGCTTCGTCATCGGCATCGCCGCCGTCATCGGGTTCGTGCTCGTCGAGCTCCACCGCGAACACCCACTGCTCGACGTCCGCCTGTTCCGCAACGAAGGCCTCACCACCGGATCCGTCAACCTCTTCGTCGTCTTCGCGTTGATGTTCGCCCTGTTCCTGATCCTCGTGCAGTTCCTCCAAGCCGTCCTCGGTTACACCGCCCTACGCGCGGCCACCGGGCTGCTCCCGATGGCCGTCATGATGATGCCGCTGTCGACCGTGGCCCCCACCATCGCCCACAAAGTCGGCTACCGCCGCACCGTCGTCACCGGCATGCTCACCCTCGCCGCCGGCCTCACCCTCCTCGCACTCCTCGCCGACGCCACCCGCGGCTACCTCTCCGTCCTACCCGGACTGCTCGCCATCGGTGCCGGGGTCGGCCTCGCGATGAGCCCCTCCACCACCGCCATCACCTCCTCACTCACCGAAGACAAACAAGGCGTCGCCTCCGCCCTCAACGACACCGTCCGAGAAATCGGCGCCGCAATGGGCCTCGCCCTCATCGGCTCCGTCCTCAACTCCCAATTCCGCACCAACATCACCGACATCGCCAACACCTACCCACCCGAGGTCGCAGCGCGCATCAAAGAAGGCATCGGAGGCGCACTCAGCACAGCCGCACAACTCGGACCCGACGGACAACCACTCGTCACCGCCGCCCGCAACGCCTACGTCGACGGCATGAAACCCGCCCTCCTCATCGCCGCCGGACTCGCCGTCCTCGCCGCCGCCTACACCGCCTGGACCGGCCTACGCGACCGCCGTTCGACAGCAGTGCGCTGAGCAGGCCAATCCCGTTGTGGGAACCGGTCAGGGCCGGGACGCCGCCCGGCTACCACTCGGTGGACCGGATGCCTGCCCCATGCTGATCCGTTCGTCCGCCCGCTGCGGTCACACGGCTGGTTGGGGCTGGTCACCGCGGCACCCCACGCAGTCGGTTTCGACTGCGTGGGTGCCGGTCGCCCGTAGCGAATTCCCGCGGTCCAGGCCGCCCTTGCGGCCCTCGGAGCGAGCCTGCACTCCTTCCGATATCCGCTAGCGCGGAACAGTCCGTGCAGGAATCGTGCACCCGCAGGCAGCTCGCCACCGCGCCAAACTCGCAGTTTGCGGTCCTGACCTGGATGTTCTTTGTGCCCGGGACGAGATTCGAACTCGTACGTACGTTCGTACAGAGAGGTCTAGGACTTCACTCCCACGTCCGATGCGTCCGGTTGCGTCCGTCTGCCCTGCTCACGTCCGCTGCTCTTGTCCGCCCAGTCCATCTGATCCGCCCTGGTCCGACACGTGCGGCCGGGTCCTGTGCAGGAAGCGTGCAGGATTTCGCGTTGCGTTGTCCTACCGCCTGTCCTACCATTTCCTCATGGCTCAACGACAGAAGCGGTCGATCTCACTTCCCGGCGACTTGGCCGACGCGATCGACGTCGCGGCCACCGCCGAAGGCACCACGGTCAGCGCGTGGATCGCCGAGACCGCCGCCCACCGCCTGCGGATCGATGCCGGCCGCAAAGGCGTCGCCGAATGGGAACGCCAACACGGCACCCTCACCCCCGATGAGATCGCCGAAGGGCTCGCCCGAGCAAGAGCGATGCTCCGCCGTCAACCGTCTCGCAAGAGCGCCTGAATGAACGGGGTCACCTACGACACTGGAGCGTTGATCGCCGCCGACCGCAACGACCGACGAATGTGGGCGCTGCACGCCGGCTTCCTCGCGCTCGAGGTCTCCCCCACCGTGCCGACGCCGGTGCTCGCCGAAGCGTGGCGCGGCGGATCCCGCCAGGCGAGCCTGGCCCGCTTCCTCGCCCTGTGCACCACCGAACCGCTCAGCGAGGAGCAGGCCAAGGCCGTCGGGGCGCTCGCGGCGCGCGCCGCTCACGATGACATCGTCGACGTTACCGTCGTCGAGGGCGCCATTCGCCGACACGACTCGGTGGTCACTTCCAACCCCACCCACATCCGAAAGATCGCCGACGCCGTACGGACACGGGTCAGCATCGACACGATTTGAACCCAAGCACGGGTCATCCTGCAATCCCCACCGGGCTGGGAGGACCCAACGCAAAACCCCGGCCGGTTCACAGTTCTGCAACTGCGCGATGAACAGCCCGGCGCTGCACCCGAACGCCGACATCGATGGTCTGTTCCGTCAGGCTTGCTTCGAGGGAGCGGTTCTACATCTCCGCAACCTCGTCGAGTTCCTAGAGAAGGCGCGCCCCACAAGTCCGTCGTTCGCATCAGACCTCGTCGCCGATCACTATTTCGACGACGGTTGGATGGCGAGGCCTGACGAGCTACTTCTCTACGACGCATCAAGCAAAGAGCGAAACATGACGTCCGAAGGAACCTCCACCGCCATCTGGCCCACATCACCACCACTCGGCACACCCTGCGAAACGCCGGCAGCGAGTTTCAATGGTCCGAGATCGAACCAACCTTGATGCTCGACATGTTCTGTCAGTTCGTGAGCGACCTCAGGTCCGCTCATCCCGATCGAGCGGACTGGTTCGAGCATCCACGACGCACTGCGGCGGCGACGGCCTACTCAATGCGCCTGGCCGAGACCTTGGCCTCGTCCAGCGCATCACAATCGAACGACGGCAGCGCGCCGGGCCCCTCGGCAGGCGACGATTGCTGCCCGCGAGCTGAATCACTCTGACACCCGTTGCCGAGCAAGACGTCGTTCGCAGAGGTTGAGGCGGTCGAACTGGCCGCCGACCCAGGCCAGCGGCTCAACGTCCAAAACCGCCGAGCCCCGCTCGCCATCCGGCGACGAAATGCGGCTGCTCGAGTCGTGGATCACCACGCCCGCCAGTGCGGCTACGAAGCGGCATCGCCAATCGAGATCGAACAACGCAAGTCGACGACAGCTCGTCTCATTCAGTGTCGATGTCGAAACAGTCGCAGGGCGAGCCGAGTGCGGGCGATGCTTCGGGAATGAGCGGGATCCGCAGCACTTCACGCCGACGGCGGTGGTCCGCATGAAAGGCGCGGTCAAGCAGCTCGCGGGCGACATTCCCGATCCAGTCGATCCTGCCCACTCCCTGCCAGCAACAAGGATGCCCGAGCGCCGCAAGAAGCCCCTCTGTCGCATACGCAACCGAAGCTGACCAGAGAGGACCGATTGTGACCTGAGGTTCGAAACCCATGCTGGCTGTGCGGCACGTTGAAGTGACGCATGACTGCTTCTCCAGACGCCTCCCCGAGCCTGCCCCCAGCCGGTCGCCGGGTGTCGTCACCGGCCCGGGCGACGTTGGTCGTCCACGAAGTCCATTGCGTCGAACCGCAGCCGCGAAGGATTGCTTGGAGATCTCCGTACCGGCTCGACGGAGCGAACGTCGAACTTGCCCACATGACTCCTCGCCATGTGGCGTAGCGACGCTCGCCAAGAAGGCACTCGCCGCTCCGCTCATGTTTGCGAACGTACGTTCGGTCGCGCGAGGCTACCCTCATGCCGCTGTCCGTCGAACAAATCGAGAGTCTCCGACGGTCAAATGCGATGGGATCTCTCCCTCGGAGCCAGATCGACGAACTAATCGAGACTGCAGCCGAGCTGGCCGGACGGCAGCGTGACATCGCCCGCGTTCTCGACTCACTCGGCAGCCGCTGGCCAGGCGTGCGGCATGCGCTCAACGAGCTGAATCGACTGACGCGGTCCTGACAGAGGTTCGCCTCTGTGAACCCTGACGGAGACGGTGATCTCACCGGCGTACGCGGCTCCCCTCCCTCGCCTTGGGTGCCACAGCCCCTTGGCCTATTCGAGGATCGACTCGATCGTCGGCTGGCCGAGGCTGGTGAGCGCCCAGTCAAGCCAAGTGGCTTCATGCTCGAACCAGGTTGCGGGCCCGGGATCGACGCTGGCCTCGCCCGTGAGCTGGATAGTGAACGTCCGCCGACATCGACCCCCGGGCAGCCGGCGTCGGATGACGACCGAGCCGGTGCCCGGGCCGTCGCCATCCGCATCAAGAACTGTGTCTTGGTCTTGCTCGCTTGCATCGGCTCTCACGCCAGTCGACAGGACGACCCCGGCTACGTGCTGGGAGTCTCGCAGCACAGTCGTCACGTTGTGAGCGAGGCGTCGAAGCTGTTCTCGATCGTCGGCAACGGCCAAGTCAGTGAGCCGAAACAGCCCCGAACGATCCTGTACGCAGATCCACGCCTGTTCCGCTCCCATCGTCTGCAACGCCTTCTCCAGAAGTCGACTCTCGAGCCTCGGCCACATGTCGCCCTCCAGTGGAGGGCCGACGAAAGTGCCCAGGCCGGAGCCGCGTGGGCGGATCAAGACCGACACCCCGGACACCTCGATCCCAGACTGCTGCCCGCTTGAAGCCGTGATCGCGGCCACACTCTCGACATCTGCAAGGAACCTTTCCAGGCCGTCGCCGTCCAGTTCGGCAGACGATGCACTCCCTGAAATCTCAACGTCGTAGCGTGATCCGATCGCCGTCAGCGCAGACACGACAGACCGAGACCAAGCTTCAAGGGATAAGCGCGACCTGTCGGGGCCGGACACGGTGACCTCGACATAGATCTCGGTGTCCTCCCGAAGCAGATGCAAGTCTGGATGTCGTCCGCTCGGAAGCGTGGCCTCGTACTGAACTCTCCAGTCGTGTCGTGTCGCCAAGCCCGCCACCTCGAGCACGTGGAGATCGCTTCCCAGTCTTGCGTTGACCGCACCCAGCATCGTCGGTCGGGCTAGGGCCATTGCGACGTCGGGGGGCACGACCGACAGCGCGCAAGCGCGGCCAAGAAGTTCAACGACGGCGTAGGCGCTCGTCACCGGCCAGCGCCAATCGGCGACGAACGGATGTGGTGGCCGGTCACGAAGCGCGCGCAGCAACAGGTCATCGCCAAAGAAGCCTCGGTGCACGTCGACTGCCCAATCGACCGCTGCCGCACCCACCGACGACACGGGCCATCGAGTTCGGTCTCCTGCCCATGCCGTCCACGATCCGAGGCGGGACTCAACTCGACGGTCAGTCACTGCCTTCTCCATCGGTGTGACTGCGCCACGGTTCGATGGTGCTTCGTCAGCCAAGGAAGTCGAGAGGGCTGTCCTTGCCCTCGTCAATGCTGTCACTAATCCGGCGTAGGCCCTCGTCGATGAGGTACTCCATCAGACGTACCGGCGTCGTGCAATCCGGGTATGCGGCCCGCAGGATGTGGCGGATCTCGCCGGTTGGGTCGAACCCGTCCGCGCCCCAGCGGGTGTCGACGTGCTGGTCGGTGGTGCCCTCGGAGACACCCTCCCTAACGGCGTATGCGAGTGCGAACCTGCATGCCTCCTGTCCTTCACTGAACCAGCCCAACGTGTCGGTAAGCCTCGCCTCGACAGCCTTGCCGTGGGTGGTCAGGCCGATCTGTTTGCGATCGTCAGCCATTACCTCGCCTCCGCAATGGTGGTGCGCCGCGCCGTGTGCTTCACCAGCTCGTACTCGCGTTTGAGACTTCCACCAAGCAGGTCGCGCACGCGACCGCGGTCGACCTCGTCCTCCTGCACAAACAGGATCACCTGTCTGGCCATCGAGGGCAAGGCTGAGAGAATATTCGCAGTGTGCTTCCGGTCGAGCCGGCCAAAGGGCGTGTCCATGACGATCGGTCCGCTAAGAGGGGCGTTCGCCTGAAGTGCACCCATGAGTGCTAGCGCCACGACCTGCTCCGCGCCAGAGGATCGGCCTTCTTCTTCTCGACCGTCCGTGTGAATGATCGCGAGACCGTACTGGTCGTTGATGCGCAGCCGCTTGTAATCAACTTTCTCGGTAGTCATCCTGAGAAACACATCGGTGGCACTCTGCTCCACGCGGGCGCGCAGGTCGGCCTTGTACCGCTCCACGGCCGAGGAGAACACGGCATGAGTTCGCGAGAGGAGGCTTTCGCGCTGCTCGAACACCGCCAACTCCGGCGTGCCCAGCTTGGCGAGACGACCGGAGATCCGCGCTATCGCCTCGTCCTGCTCCCCGATCTTGCTCTCGTGGCCTTTGATGGCAGCGTTGGAAGCTTCGATCTTCCCGCCAATCTCGGTGAGAGTGGTCCTGCGCCGACGTAGCTCGTCCGGGTCGCGACCGTCGAGAATCTTGTTTGCATCAGCTATGCGACCCTCTGCATCGGCCTCGGCGAGGCGAGCAGCGCGGATGGCGTCCCACGTGAGGCGGACCTCAGCTCGCACGTCCTTGCGGACGAAGGCGTCAAGTTCGGCTGCTCTCGCAAGCGCGGCCAGGCCGCTGAAGTCGGTTGGAGTCGTCCCGTCCGTTGGCAGCGTCGTCGCCAGATGCTGTCGAACCCCCTCTGGAACGTCCTGGTCGCAGGTCCCGCAGTGGCCATCCTCGACGGCCTTGGACCGGAGCGCCGTCTGCAAGCGAGCGAACGCCTCCTTCACTTCATCGTTGGCCGTCGCGCGTGCCTTCAGCAGGGGGCCATCGAGGGCGGTCCTCCAGGAGTCGGCCATCGCGGTCTTCAGCTCAGCGCGCCGCAGGTGCTGGATGGCTCGCGCCTCCTTCAGGTCTTTGCGTGCCGCGTCGAGCCGCTCGACCGCAACCGCGTAGACCTCCTGTCGGCGCAGTTCGACTTCGATGTCGTCGCGCTCGGCGAGTACAGCATCGTGCTTGGCCCGCTCGCGCTCGAGTTCATCCTCGTGAGCCCGCTTCATGTCACTCGCCTGTTGGAGCGACACTCCGAGCGACTGTGTGGTCTGGTGTTTGGAAGCTTCCGCAGCCTTGGCTCGGCTGGCCTCAGACATCAGCACCTTCAGGTGGTCGCGTGCGTCTCGCAAGACCGGCACACCGAGGATCTGCTCGATGGACTCGGAGATGACCCTGCCGCTCTCGCTTTCCCGTTCGAGGAGCTCTGCGTACTGATCCAGAAGCTCGCCGTCGAATAGGAAAAATCTGGCAACACCCTTTGGCAGCATCGCCCGTAGCACCGCCGCGCGTTCGGAAGGCCCCAGCACCGTCCCACCGCGCCGGAGGGCCACCGATGCCACCATGTCGTCATCGGCGGCGGGCACGACCCCGCGCGGTGTCGCCTCCCTGGAGATGTCGTAGTCGGCACCGTCGAAGTTGACCGACAGATCGACCCTGAACTCGAAGGCGCCTTCGTCGGCGAGGTCGCGGTTGCACGCTGACAGCAGGCCGCGGGTGCGCTCACCGCGTCCGTGGATCTCGCCGAAGAACGCGAACCGAACGGCGTTCATGAGGCTGGTCTTGCCAACCATGTTGTCGCCATACACGACGGTGATTCCATCGGGCACGAACTCGAGGTGAGCTCGCTCGTAGTACGGGCCGAATCCCGCGATGTCGAGTGCTCGCAGAGTGAGCATCAGGCTTCGGCCTCGTTTGACTCGTCGTCACCGGCAGATGGCACCCCGTCCCCGACTCCCCGGGCGATGGCGGCGTTGACCGCTGCCTCCGTTGCGCGCAGGCCAGCATCGGCATCCCCCGCCGCATCGGCCTCTGCGTTCACGATCGCCTTGAGCAGAGCCGTATCGAGATCGGGGTCGAGATCGTCGCGGCTCGCAAGAACCGCTCGAACCATGTCTTTGCGCTTAATCGTCGACAAGATCTTCCACCCCCGCTTCCGTGAAATCCTGCCAGCTGAGGCCGGCGTCGATGGCGATGCCAATCAAGTCTGAGGCCGCAGCCGGGTTATCTGCGCTCTGTGCGAACTCGATTGCACGGGCTAGCTCACCTGCGGTCACGGGATCGGGCTCATGGTCGTCCAAGTCGCTGTCGGGATGCGGTCGGGGCGCCACGACTATGGCGTCGTGAACGAACGCAAGCGCCTTGCCCGGTGCCGTTCTCAACACGCGTCCGCGCCGCTGCACGAACTCTCGAGGATTCTTCGACGAGGCGAGGATGAGTGCATGTGTCACCGATGGGATGTCGACGCCCTCATCGAGGCACTTGATCGCCACGACGATCCCGCCGCGCCGGTCCAGCCAACGCAGTGTCTCGGCACGGTCGCCCTCCATGGCTGAGTGGAACGGCATTGCCGTATGCCCGGCGGCCCCGAGGGACGCCACAACTCCGTCCAGCTGTTCCTGATCATCGCAGTACACAATCCAACGTTGCCCGCGCTCATACGACTCGCCGATGACCTCGGCGGCGAGCGCCGTCTTGGCCGAGGCCTTCTTCACGATGTCGGCCCGTTGAAAGTAGAGGCGTTCGAGTTGCGCGTCACCCGCCGCGTCGTCGCCAAGTCGCGCTCGAAGCTGGGCGATCTTGCGCGAGATCCGGCGCCACTCGACGATCTCCTCTTCGGTGAGCGACACGACGTGTGGGCGGTAGAAGTAATGGGTCAGCACGCAGTCACGGACGGCGTCGGCGAGGGTGTAGCGGGGGTTGAGCACGCCTCCAAAGAAGGTCAGGATGGCCTCGGTGCCAACCGGATCGCCGGCTCGCTCTGGCGTCGCCGACAAGCCCAGTCGAGCGCCGAACAGGGTCTCGTCAAGAAGTGCCCGGTTCGATGGCGAGCCGAGGCGGTGCACCTCATCGGCCACGAGGAGAAGCCTGCCACCGCGGGCCAGCTGCGAGCGAAAGTTGTCGGTTCGCGCGGTCTGCATGGTTGCGAGCACGAGTCGGCGGTTCGCGTCTGGGGTCGTCCAGTCACGCAGCACGTTTCGCCATTCATCATGCCCGTCACCGGCGCGGAGAATTTTGGCGCCTAGCGGCTCAGCTACTGCGACAAGTTCTGCATACCACTGACCGAACAGTGTCTTGTCCGGCACGACGACGAGGGGAACCTCGCCGTAGACCACCAGCGACTCGTGGATTGCATCGAGCGCCGTGAAGGTCTTGCCGGCCCCGGTCGCGAACGCGAGGATGCCGTTTCGGTTGTTCGCCCGCCATGCGGCAAGGCCGGCTGACTGGTGGGGCTTCAGCGTGCGGCCCTTCGCGTCGGCGAGCGAACCCCCCGGCGTAACCTCCTCGTGTTCGCTCACGAGGCGTTCAAGCGTGGCTTCCCAATCCTTATCGGCGGCATCGACAAGCGCCGAGCGCGCTGTCTCGGGAAATGGCCGAACGTCAAGATCCGGATAGGTGTTGGACCAGAGCTGAGCGAAGTAGGCGACTTCGTCCGCCACGCGTTCTGCGTCCCGCCCGCCGAGCCAGCCACACGCGACGTCGACTGACTCGAGGTTTCCATCTGCGGATAGCCCGGACCAGGTCTCGTTCATCGAGCCCTTGAACACGAGGACGCTTCCGGCCGCGTCACGGAGGATGCCGAGCTTGTCGTGGAAGATGCGAGTGGCCGCGGTGCCCGGCCTCGTGCGGAGCACCGCGACCTTGAACTCGAGCACCCCCGTGGCGACGAGGGCCGCGAGCACTCGAGTCGGCTCTGCAAGTACTTCGTCCTCGAGCATGCTTTGGACCTCGTTGCGCAGCTGCGCGGCCAGGCCGTCGTCGACCTGCGCTGCGAATCCGGCGTCAAGAGCCTTCACGTCCGAGGCTGACAGTACCTGGGAGCAGAGAATGCGGATGCGGCCGCCACGCTCCACGAAGGCTCGAAGTGCCGGCCATGCGATCACGAACGCTGCGCTCCGAAAGTACCCGACTGCGCGGTCGTATTCGACCGACAAGCCCATCGCTGGGAGGTAGAAGTCGTGCGCGATATTGTGCTGACCCTTGCGGTAGGCAGTTCGAAACTCGACGTCCGCAAGTCCGCTCATGTCGTCACGCCGCCCGTCCAGTTGTTCCGAGCGACTATCGCTTCGGACAGTCTCGTGGAGCGACAGGCGAAGACCACCTCGGTGACTCCCGATCGCAACGGCCGGCGTTGCTGGGCCCACCCCGTTGCGGCTGCCTGTTCCACAACGAGGTCTCGGACCTGCACATTGCCGCCGTGTTTGAACCGTTCATGCAGGCTGGCGTCCCACAGAACGAAGACATCCATGTCGTCCCGATATGCGGCCAGCACAGCGAGTCGGTTACCGGAGTGGTCAAACGCGCCGTAGTCGCCGACGACTTGACCGGGCACGCGCAGCACGGCCTTGAATTCGCCGGGCCGACTATTCCCGCCTACGACGAGGGAGTACAGGTACAAACGCAGGTATTGAGGAAGCGGCCGAGCAAGGTCGACCTCAAGCGGCTTTACCGAAGTGTCGCCCTGAGCGACGACGTGCCCCCCGAGAGCGTCGAGAAACGCTGAGTGCAGGCGCTCCGTGATGCTGCTCACGCAGCCCCGTCCTCGTGATCGCTTTGGGCTTGAGAGTCGTCGCCGGTCCACACCACTTCTATCGATCGGCCGACAGCGCGGGTCGTCTTTACATCGGCAAGGGTGCGAAACGGGAGCCAGTCGGCACCCTCGTTCTCGCAGACGATGACCTGACCCTGACGATTCCGGCACCACTGACCGAGCGCTGAGAAATCGATGGCGTCCGCACCGTGGTAGTAGTGCTTGCCCTGCTTCTGGTACGGCGGATCCACGAACCAGGTGGCCTCACCACGTACGTGCGCGCCCAGCGACTCGTACGAGCAGTTGTAGACGCGCCAATGTCGAATCCGGTCTACCTGCGAGGCGATCGTCTCGCGCACCCGCTCGCCCCAGAAGGACCCGGGGCGTATCTCCTCACGCATCCATGCTGAGGGTCCGGTCCTGGGACGAGATGCGCCGCGATTGAGCCAGAAGCCAACCAGCCAACGCGCCTCTTGCGGAATCGTGAGATCGGCGACGGTTTGTCCCGACTCAAGGTCGGGGATGGACCGGATTTCATCGGCAGACGCGTGGAGAAGATAGTGCCAGACGCCGTAGATGACTTCGTCGATCTCTCCAAGGATTACATTTCGGTCCGCGAATCGAACGGAATAGCCGGCCGAGCCAGCGAATGGCTCAACGACGGTGCTGTGTTGTGGCGGGTCGTAATGCTTCGGCGCGTCCCGCCACTTGCCCCCATAGAAGCCGAAGAACGGTCGCAACCCAGAGACCTTGGACGTCCCAGGTGAGATCACTCCTCGCGAGGGAACATCGTTGATGGAACCTGACTCGATGCGGGTGGCGCGAGCTGGGAGTTCGGTCACAGGGCCTCGAAGCGTGATCGTCGTGGGGTCGCCCCGCAGACATTGCAAGTGCACCCTACGTTAGCTATGCGCAGGGGTCCGCAGGGGGTTGCGGCAGTGTCTGCGCAGGGCGGACGTCAGCTCTGAGACACAGTCGGGTCGAGCGCTCCGCGCCACTTTCGAGCCGTCAGCGGGCCACGACGTTGCCGCCCTCCGGGCGGGTGCCGTGGGTGCGTCGCCGCTCACGGCAGGTCAAGCCCACTCGCAAGCTCGGGGCCAAGCCCTTCGGGTTGACCGGTCGTTCGTCGTCGCCGCATCCCGTAACGACGAACCCGGACTTGCGAAGGAGGAGTCGAGATGTCGGCAAACGATCTGTTCGAGAAGGTGACCGCCGATCTGGTGGCGGCGATCGAGGAAGGGGCGAGCGGCTGGCGGATGCCGTGGCAGCATCTCGCTGCAGGAGGCACGCCGCGAAGCATCGATGGGCGGCCGTATCGCGGGTGGAACGCTCTCGTTCTGGCGATGACCGCGGCCGATTGCGGATGGTCCTCGACCTGGGCGACCTACCGGGGCTGGCAGCGGCACAACTGCCAGGTTCGCCGCGGCGAGCGTGGCACGCGGGTCGTTCTGTGGAAGCCAACCGAGCGCAAGGACCAAGAGACGAGCGAGGACGAGACGGGACGCTGGCGGCGCTCTCTGCTGGCTCGCACGTTCACCGTGTTCGCGGCCGAGCAGGTCGAGGGCGGCGAACGAGTCCTCGCCCCGCGCATTGATCGACCCGAGAGCGAACGCCTGGCGGCTGCGGACGCCTACTTCTCGGCGATCGGCTCCCGGGTGGTGCTCGGCGGAGACCGGGCGTGCTACGTCCCATCTCTCGACACGATTCACCTGCCAGCGTTCCAGCAGTTCGGCCGCCCGAGTGACTTCTACTCCACCTCGGCGCACGAGCACACCCACTGGACGGGACACACCGACCGGCTCGGGCGAGACCTCTCGGGCAGATTCGGCGACCATGCTTACGGCGCCGAGGAGCTCATTGCCGAGTTGGGCGCGGCCTTCTGGTGTGCTCAGTTCGAACTCGCCCAGGCGACTCGCGAGGATCACGCCGCCTACCTCGGCGACTGGTTGGCGCTGCTGCAGAGCGACTCGCGGGCACTCGTTGCCTCTTGCGGACATGCGCAGCGAGCGGTCGACCATCTCAACACCCTCGCTGGCTGGTCACCACCCAGCGGCTCGGCCGACGAGCAGCTCGAGGTCGCGGCGTGAGCGTCGACGACGCTGTGAACGAGGTCCGCCGACTGATCTGGGTGGCGGACCTCGACCACCGACAGGTCGCCGCCATCGAGGTCGTCTGCGCGGCCCTGGCGGCGAGCCGGGCCGCGTCTGTCTCCAAAGAGGAACCGGACCACGCACTTACGGCCGAGTGAGTGGTGCAGTGAGTGGTCGGGTGAGCGGTGCAGCCCAGCGTGAGCGAGCCGGCAGCTCGTGCCGTTGCCGCCCTTCGGGCGGTTGCGGTGGGCGCGTCGCTGCTCCCACCCCGTCAAGCCCGCTCGCAAGCTCGGGGCCAAGCCCTTCGGGTTGACCGGGTGGTCGCGAGCGACGCCACCCGTAAGAGCAAGCCCGCCCACTCAACGGGCGGGTCGCCGGTCGGAGCGGTCGAATCTTGGGGAAGCACTCGGCCGCTCCGTTCGGACACCCGAATCCCCGGAGGAGCTCACGATGAACGACACGACCCGACCGACCAGCGTGCGAGTGATCGCCGACCACTGCGACGGACCACACCGCACCGACAGCGACGACATGTGGTGGTGGTTGCCCGTCCTGGGGCCGACCGCAACCGTGCTGGCCTACCTGCTGGCCCGCCACGCCGCCTACAACGAGACCTGTTGGGACACCAGGGTGCTTGCTCGGTCTGTCGGCTTGGCAGGGAACCGGTGCAAGCTCTGGGCCAGCCTGGAGCGGCTCAGCCAGTTCCACGTGGTCACCTTCGTCGCCACCGACGTCGTGACGATTCGCCTCAACCTTCCGACGCTCACGGAGCGACAGCTCGCCTGTCTCCCCGAGTGCCTGGCGATCGCCTACCAGCCGACGGCCTGACCGAGCTGAGGCGAGCAGCACCCCTCGCTGCTCGCCTCACTCGCCGCAGCGGTGACGTTGCCGCCCTCCGGGCGGGTGCAGTGGGCGCGTCCCCGCTCACGGCCGGTCAAGCCCACTCGCAAGCTCGGGGCCGAGCCCTTCGGGTTGACCGGCCGTTCGTCGGCGACGCCGCCCGTAACGACGAACCCGGCATCTCAGCGGGGCGAACGACAGGAGCAGCCACATGGACCCGACCACCGCACTGCGCATCATGCGCGACCCCGACGCCGAGCTCGACGAACGGATCGACGGAGCTCGAGATCTGATCGCTTGGCTTCACGGCGGTGGATTCACGCCCGTGGGCGAAGCTCGATTCGCACTCCTCGATGAGGCCGGCCGGCTCGCTCGACCGGCGTTCGATGTCTCTCCCGACGAACGCCTCGAGGCCGCCTACGACGACCGCTTCGCCGACGACGAGGTTTGGTCGTGATCGTCGACCCGTCGACTGTGGTGATCACGGCCTACGTCGCGGCTTGGGCCGACGACGACATCGAGCGGCAAGCTTGGCTGGCGGAGTGCCTCGCCCGTCACGACAACAGCGACTGGGGCGAACTCGACGACGAGGACCGAGCAGCTAACCAACTCGCGCTCCGCCGTCACGAGGGTCGACTGTTCTCGCGCTTCGTGGTCCCGGACCCCTTCACCACCGACACCGATGAGGACGCCGTGTGGATCATCACCGACGACCTCGACGATCCCCGACACCGCAACGACCATCCTCTGGCCCAGCGACTACTGATCCACTCCACAACGCAAACTCGATGCCCCGGTCCGCTCAGGGCCGGGGCATCTTCGCGTCCGCCGGGCCTTGATCCGGCCGTCGGCACGGTCCACTCGAGAAGGTGGTGCCCGAGGGGCGGTCTTCTTGCACAGATAATCACCCAAGGGTGGACGGACGTGTCCGTTGGGGTCGTGCTCTCGATTGCAAAGCTCCGCGTAGGGCAGGAGGCGTACCACTTGTCGGGCGTTGCCGAGTCCCTCGACGCCTACTACACGGGCGCTGGCGAAGCGAACGGTGTGTGGGTGGGCGGCGGAGCGAAACGGCTCGGGCTCGACGGTGAGGTCGTCGCGGAGGATCTTCAAGCGGTGCTTGCTGGCTTGGCGCCGGGTGTCGGCGGGCTTACGCCCAACGGTGATCAGCAACATCCGCATCCCCGGCGCGTTCCAGGCTTCGACCTCACGTTCAAGGCTCCGAAGTCCGCATCGGTGCTCTACGCCGTCTCCGACGACCCCCGAGTGCAGGGAGCGATCATTGAGGCGGGAGAGGTGGCAATGGCCGCTGCAATCGGTTGGATCGAGCGTGAGGCGATTCGCGTGCGGCGTGGTTCGCACAATCAAGCGTGGCTCGCTGCCCATGCTGACGAGCCGGGCGCCGGCCCTCGCCAGCTGCCCACCTCTGGCGTCGTGGCGGCGTCGTTCCGCCACCGCACTTCTCGAGCCGGCGACCCGCTGTTGCACTGGCACACGCTGGTTGCCAACCTCGCCGAGGGGACCGACGGCAAGTGGTCGGCGTTCACTCACCCCGACCTGTACCGGCACGTTCGAGCCGCCGGTGAGGTGTTCCAGGCCGTGTACCGCACAGAGCTGTCCCATTCGCTCGGTGTCGAGTGGCGGCCCGGTCGACACGTGCCGGAGATCGCGGGCATCCCTCAGCAGTTGCTCGACACCTTCTCGAAGCGCACGACCGAGATCGACGCCTGGCTCGCTGCGACCGGCAATCCCGATACACCTGAGGGTCGCCAGGAGGCGGTGCTTGCGACGAGGCGGCACAAGCGCGAACTCGAAGGTCACCGCTTCGACGAAGCGTGGAAGGTCGAGGCCGAGGCTGCCGGATGGGGCTCGGCCGAAGCCGAGCGACTGGTCGGCTGGTACCAGGCTCGTACCCCGCCGGCGTTCGATGAGGTCTGGCGTCTCGAAGGCGTTGCATTTGACGAGCACGGCAACCCAGAGCAGATCGAGCGACTCGTTGATCCCGAGGAGTGGATCGAGCACGTTCTGCGTGTTGACCTGACGAGCGATCGGTCGACGTTCACCGAGCCCGACCTCGTCCGAGCCATCGCCGCTCGCCAGGGCCACGGCGCCACCATCGAGACACTGGAGCGGATCGCTGCTCGGGTGCTCTCCTCACCACTGGTCATTCCCGTCGAGGCGGGCCGCGACGGCGTGCGGCGTTGGACGAGCCGAGAGTTGATGGACGTCGAGTCGCAGTTCATTCGAGCGCTCGATGCTCGTGGCTCCGCTCCCGCAGTGCCGGCCGCTCAGTTTGCTTCGGCTATCGCCGGCTTCGGAGCACTCGGCTCCGACCAGGCAGCAGCCGTTCGTGCGGTCGCCTCAGCTGACAACCAAGTAGCCGTCTTGGTCGGCCCCGCAGGCACCGGCAAGACCTTCACGATGGACGCTGTGCGCACCGTCTTTGAGACCGCAGGCTGGCACGTCCACGGAGCTGCGCCATCGGCACGCGCTGCCCTCGAACTGGCCGGCGGAGCGCAAGTCCCGGCGCGCACTCTCCACTCACTGCTCCACGCGTGGAATCGCCAGCACGACGCACCCACCGCTCACTCGCTCCTCATCATTGACGAGGCGGGCATGGCCGACATCCGCACACTCCAGTCCGTCGTCACTCGCCAAGTGGCCGCTGGTGGCCGCGTTCTACTCGTTGGCGACCACCACCAGCTGCCCGAAGTCGGCGCGGGCGGCGGCTTCGCCTACGCCGCCACGCACTCACCTACCGTCGCCGAGCTCACCGTGAATCGCCGCCAACGCCACCAGTGGGAACAGATCGCGCTCGAGCAGCTCCGCTCCGGCAGCGTCGCGCGCGCGGTCGACGCCTACCTTGCCAACGATCGAGTCCTGGTGACGGAGACGCATGACGAGATGATTTGCGGCGCGGTCGATCGGTGGTTCGCGGCACGAGCTGAGGGCCTCAACCCCGTCCTGCTCGCCGGCACGAACCAGACGGTCGACCGCCTGAACGCCGCCGTCATCGAGCGGTTGGTCGAGAACGGTGAGCTGACCGACGACCCCGCTGGCTTCGGGCCGCTCTCCTTCCGCCTCGGCGAGCGCGTCGTCGTCCGGCGGAACAGCACGGAGCGGACAATCGAAGGCGATCTGTTGGACATCGCCAACGGCCAAGCCGGAATCGTCACGGCAATCGCGGACTCGCAGATCACCGTCCGGCTCGACGCTGGCGACGTGGTGACTCTCACGGACCGCTACCTCCGACGGGGCGGAGCACTCACCCACGCATACGCCCTCACCACACACCGAGCCCAAGGAGGAACGTGGGACCTCGCCATCGCCGTCGGTGCGGACGGCCTTTACCGGGAGGGCGCGTACGTCGAGCTGTCACGCGGGAGCCACGAGAACTGGATCGTCCTCACCGATCCCGAAGCAGCTGAGCTTCACCGCCAGGCCTCCGCCGAGATTCAACGGCACGACAGCGACCTGACGCCCGACTGGGACCAGGTTGGCGATGTCGAGGAGGATCTCGTCGAGCGAGTCAGCCGGTCCCACGCCAAGCAACTCGCCCACAGCCTCGACCCCGACATCGAGCGCATCGATCGCCTTGCCAGGCACCTGTCCCTCAGTGAGCTCGAAGAGCGGCGAGACCTCGCGGTCTCCGCCGAGCGGAGTGCCACCAACCACCTCGGCCACAACGCACTCGACCTTCTCGAACGACTCACTCACGTCGAGGGGATCGCCCGACACATGTCGATCGGCGCCACCTTCAGCCCCGGTGACCGGCACAACCTCGGCATCGTGGTCGCGTTCGACGACACCCACGGAACTGCCACCCTGCACTTCATCGCCGAGAGCGGACGGGAGGCCACCAGGACGTTCGACTGGGCTGACCTTCGCATCGTCGAAGCACACACTCCCGACCTTCGGCCGCTCACTCCCGCTGCGGAGCAGCACCTCTCCGCTCGTCGCGCCGAGGCTGACCAGCTGATCGGACAGTGGGGCGATCACGTCCGAACCTTCGGCGTGGAGCCGGGCGAGGCCCGCACCTTCGAGCGAGCCGTGCGCGAACACGTGGAGAGTGCAGCCAACGCACTCGCAGCCGACCGGCCGGCGTGGGTCACGCAGCTCGTCGGCCATCGTCCCCTTGACGTCGTCGGCTCCGTCACGTGGGACGACGCCGTCGAGTCGATCGCTCGTTGGCGGTCAAGTCGTCAGCTACCCGACGGACGGGACGGACTCGGCCAGCGGCCCAGCGTCGGTCCTGAGGCAACACAGTGGGAGCAGCTGCAGGAGCACCTCGCCCTCACCAGGACCTGGCTCACCACTTCCGATCGGCTGGAAGCCCAGCCGCTTCAGGTGCCAACCTCCGACGAGCTCCTTGTGCGTCGCGCGGAACTGCAGCAAGTCTTGGATGCGGTCCCGGCCGACTGGCGACACGTCATCGCCGACCTCGCCGCCGGACAGCTCACCCTCGACGACACCGCCGAACTACTACGCGATGCCCTCAACGGCCAAGTCGAACGCCGAGCGTGGATCCTCGAACACTGGCCCCACGTCGTAGAAATCCAGGAAATCGATCGTGAGCTAGCCAATTCTCACGTGCCGCAGCTGCAGTCCTCGGCTGCCGTCGACTCGTTCGACCTTGAGATTTAGCAGCGTCATACACTGCTGGCCCGCCGAGACGTCGACGGAGTGGGGTCTGTCACACGCGAAGATCGAGTGGTGACCGAAGACGCGACGAACGCTGATGAACCCCACGAGCCGTCGGACACCGAGACGATGGTGGAGCTTCGCAAGACGTTCGGCCGACTCGACCGTTGGAGAACGGTGATCGCCAGTCGCCCCGAACCCAGGCCCGACAGCGACCTCGTGAATGACGACCGAGTCTGGCCGTGGGCGCCCCCGACGTCCCTCTGTATCGCGAGCCTTGGCAGCGCTCGCGAGCATCTCCACGCCATTCGACTTCTGATCGAAGCTGGCGAACTGTTCCCTTCTGTTACGAGCACGCTTGCACGCTCCGCTCTCATGAGCGGCTCCATCGCGGTGTGGATGCTTGCGCCCGACGATGCGAACGAGCGACGACGACGGATGCTTACCTTCGCGCTCGAGGACTACCGCAACCATCTCGCATTCGGGGCTCAGGTGAGCCGGACCTTCCATATCGACGACATCCATCAGACGGCGGACGAGCAGATGGGTCGTATGAGGCAACGATCCGACGAGATCCGAGCAGTGCTTGCTCCCCTCGGTGGACCCATCAGCTGGAATCTGACTGACATCATCATCCCTGCAGCCATGCAGGCGACCGTCCCCGAGCAACGTCAACGAGCACAGCTGGAGTCGCGGTGGCGGGTGATGTCCGGCGCGGCGCACGGATTCATCTGGCCCCACTTCGGCGCAGCGGGCACCACCATTACGGATCTGGGCCCGGAGGGTGTCGGTCTAGCAACAATCACCGGCAGTGTTGAAACTCTCGCCATTGACTACTTCACGGCATTCCATGTGGCCTCGCGAGGGTGGACCCTGTTCGCGATGCGATCCGGTTTGCCACAACTTGCCTTGTAGCTCGCAGGTGGTCGCCCACGCTCGTCTCTGGAGCTGCTCGACTCTGGCAGTGCTCGGCTGGAGACAGCAACCTGACCAAGCCGCACTATGCCCTACGAGCGAATCCGCAACCGTCGTTGAACGCCTCGGCCATTGCATCCAGCCAACTGCGCAGCGCGCCGTCCATGACGGTCGGCAGATCGTGCCCGTCGAGTGTGCCGGCAGTGCCCACGACTCCGAGCAGCGACTCAAGCGCCGTACGCAAGGGGTCGGGATCGCTCCACGGAAGGCTGCCACGTCCGCGACCCGAGTCGGCTTGCCAACTCGCGCCCTCGATCCACCAGCGCACCGCCTCCGCGAGCGCGTCCCAGACCGTGAGCCCGAGTCGGTGGGTGGCGCCGAGGTACTCGACGGCGGCGGCGACATCGAGCCACGCCTCGCTGTACTCAACGCTGCACGCCCCGTCGCTCACAGGTCCACTCCGGAATCTGCAAGCGACGCGGCTTCAACGAGTTCGCGTGTCACGTCGTAGGCGTGGAGTCCGAGGACAGCGCACTGCTCACCCACCAACACCCGGTTGATGAGCTGCCCATCGGCGCCCAGCAACGACGATGCGAGCTCGTAGGTGGCTTCGACATCATGGTCGCATCGGAGGTGGACCGTCTCGATCGCTCGGTCGATCGGAACTGACGCACTGGCGAGAACACGAGCGGTCTCCCTTGGATCAAACCCGTAGCGCTCAGATAAGGCTGCGAGATCTTCGGGGCCGGCTCGACGCGCAGAGAGTGCGAACGCTGTTGAAGCATCGTCCACCAGCGTTACGACTCCAGCGACGAATGTCTGCGGAGTCGGCGCATGCGCAGCGATGTGCGCCACTGCTTCGCCAACCGTGTAGCCGGCTTCGAGGAGCGATGGTCCGACTCGTTCCCACGTACTTTCGCGCGAGTCGAGGCTGCGCAGCGTCTCCCTTGGAGCGGCGGCGAGCAGCTCCGTCGGTGTGCATCCTGCAGCCCGCAGCTCCTCGACCGTGGCGCCGATCGAGGCCGCAACGTCGAGACGATCCGCATCCCAACCCTCGTGGATGCTTGCGATCGCTTCGGGCACACCAAGTCCGATCGCAGGGACAAGTCCGACGACCACGTCCATGGGCACGTCCTCGGCCCGAAGCACGGCCAGGATCGTGCGCGGAGCGAGCACACCCGTGGCGACTAGCGCGTCGACGAGCTCCATGGGGTCCTGAGTCGCAGCGAGCGACTGTCGGTCGTGGTCAGAAAGTCGGTGACCCACAACTCCAACCACCTTCGAACGATCCCAGCTGTCGCTGGCGGCGAGCTCGGCAACGAAGCGGTCCGCTCGGTCCGGTGCGTACACCGCGAGGTCAGCCAATGCTCCCGCAACGAGCGCATCGGCAGCGTCCTTCGCCGAGTCGACGGACGCGCTCAGTGGTCCCTGTCGCAGCACACCGTCCACCGTTGCCCAGGTCTGCCATCGGCCTCCCGGTCCCGGCGCGACCACTGCCGCGACACGGTCGTCGATCACGCGCTGCAGCGTTCGGTCATCGCGCGCTCCCGGCATCGGCATCCAGGCGAGCGAGGCGCCGACCACCCTGGACTCACCCGCCACTTCGATCGAACGAGCGACGTCGGGAAAGCGCTCACGCAGCGCGTGTCTTGCTGCGTCCTTCCCCTCGGCAAGCGAGTCCGCTGTGCCTTCGTAGACGAGCCCGTGGTGGGTACCGCGTCCGGTCGTCTCGAGTCGCCACATCGCGCCGTGGCGGGCCTCGTAGACCCCCAGATACGAGCGCTCGTTGACCCGGCAGAACGAACCGACGCCGACGGCACCTGCGACACCTCGTGACAGCCACTCAGATCGCGAATACGGCCCAGCCTCGATCCACACGCCGAGCGGGAGCGCACGAAGGTCCGCCGGTGCGAGGTAGTTCCGCCGGCCGGGCGCCACCTCACGATCGTCGACCAACTCGTGTCGAGGGATCGGAGATTGTGCGAGGTCGACCCCGAGGCCGTGCGACACGCCATCCATGACAACGCCCGCCGCGTGGCGCACATCGACGAGCGTTCGCCACTTCTCGCGTGCCGACGAGTCCACCGGGTCGAATGCCGGCATAGCAACGGAGGCGAGTCCGAGCCGGTCGGCTACAAGCCAACCCGCCTGTGCCGCCAGCTCATCCGACAATCGCACCCTGCCCGCTCCGTGAGTCACCCTCGACGCGAGCGACGCCAACTGCACCTCCGGGTCGCTCAACTTCCGAGGGGTCCGTCCCAGCACGCGTCCGGACGCAACACGGACGACTTCGGTCCAGTCGGCCGCCGACAGCTTGGGAGCCGCGACCGGATTGAGCGTTGAAGGATGGGGACGGCGAGCGAGCTGTTCAAGCGCGAAGACGGGCTCCCAGCGCAGTCCGCGTGCGACCGACTCTGACGTGGCTCCCGTGCGGGACCGCTCACTGGTGGTCAGCCGCTCGGACACGACGGGCACCCTCACGGGGAGACCGTGCTCGCCTGAACGCACGGCGCAGTTCCGTCCGGACTCTGTCGAGGCCACCCGCTCCCAGGTCGTTGCGCCGGCGACCGGACCGACCACCCCGTACGAGGCGAGCAACACCTGATTCCTTGCCGAGTAGTCCACCCACTGGCCGCAGCGTTCGAGCGCCGCCGCCCATGCCTCCGGCGATCGGAGCGAGTGCCGCGCCCACGAGTCGAGGTGCTGCAGCATCGGGCGAGGATCTTCCTCGTCGAACGAGAAGGGCTGAGATACGACTACCACGGGGCTCAAGGTGACGAGGACGACGCACTCGACCGCTCACTCGACCACGCACTCTCGAGGTCAGGCCACCTTCTGCGGGTCGATCGACTGCCGCAGGATCCTCCGGGCATAGTTGAGCTGCTGCCTCTCACGCTCCGTGCGGCCGTCGACATCAATCAGATGCACGGCCGTCCTCCACGCACGGTCGACCGCTGCGTCGGACCGCCGACAGCCCGCAAGGAGGTCGTTCGCAGCGGCGAGGTCCACATGCTCGATGGCCAGGTCGGCCGGATCGGGTTCGACTGCGAGCAGCCGGCGATGGAGCCGAACAGGGTCCACGGCAATCGGCTGGTGCACCCGCCGAGCCGGAAGACGCACGCGCCCCCAGGCGCGGTCGAGCAGCTGGTTCGCCACCCGACGCGTGGTCGACCGGAGAACACCGGCTTCCCGCTCCTCCCCGATCACGATCGCCAGCTCGGCCACGAACTCATCGACTCGGTCTGGACGTCCGACGCATCGCGCCAGCACGAACGGCACCAGCGCAGCCAAGATCAACTCACCCGCTGCTTGCTGACTGTCGCACACATCGAGCAGTCCTCGAAGGACGACGTCCGACTGTTCGTCGAGCCGCCGGATGACCGCGACGACCTCGTCGACGGACCTGACCGCATCGAGCCGGCGGTCATCCCGCCACTCCTCAGGCAGCGCTCGGCGACGAAGAGCTTGAAGGCAGACATCGAGGGTTCCGCAGTCGAACATGCCCTCGACGCTGAAGATCGCAGCACACCCGACCGCACACCCGACTGCTCACAGGGTCCCGATTCGCATATCAGGGTTGATGTTCCGTGTTTGGTGTTGCTAATCTGCAACTATGTTCATTCCGTCCGAGATCCTTACCACGGCACGGCGGGCTGCCGGCTTGTCCATCCGCGACCTGGCCGACCTTGCCGATCGCTCAGTCTCGACGGTGAGTCGAATCGAGGCTGGCGCCGCCGATCCATCAGCGACGCTCCTGGCGGAACTGCTCGAACGATGCGGCTGGCAGCTCACCGCCTCGCCAAACGACGCCAAGCCGATTTCCCAACAGAAGGACCATCCGATGCCGACGGCTCCCTCGACCTACCCCAATCCTCGCAATGACGATCCGTGGGACAACGACACAGTCCACTGGCTGCTGGAGCAGCCGGGAGTCGCTGCGACATGGAAGCGAGGTCCGCTGTTCGAGTGCCTGCGCCGACAGCCTGGCCGAGTTCGGAACGAGCCACGTCGAGTCGAACAGGCCGCCCGACTCGCAGCGAAGTACGGCGTCGAGCAGCGGGAGGTGTACGACCCGACGATCGGCAAGCAGATCGTTCGCCTCGTTCGCCACGATGCACATGCACCGCGATATCCCTGGTGACGGGCGAAGGTGCGACGCGCCTTCAACAACGCCCTGCCGCCTCGGCCGCTCGCGCGCCCTCACCTGAGCGTTGTTCTGACTTGAGCAGCCGGCAGTACGACGACGCATGGCTTTGGCCAATCGAACCCAAGCGTCGCAACTACGGTGGCAATCGCATGTCGACGGATTCGGGTAACCAGGGCGAAGCCAACCTCTACTCCGCTGCCTCATCGGCGCTTGGCTACCTCGCACAGATCGAGTACGCGTTGCTGTTGACGCTGAGGCGGCTGGATGTTGACATCGCGTTCGAGATCAGCATCGAGACCCTGGATGACATCGTCTTTCACGATGGAGACAACGCAGTTGATCTGCTGCAGTCGAAGCATCGAGTCGACAGAACCGCATCGCTGGCCAGCTCATCGTCTGATGTGTGGAAGACGCTGCACAACTGGATCGTCTCAGGTCCGGTCGACGCCAGTCTCACCTTGTTTACGAATGCGACGGCACCTACTGATAGCGCCATGTTTCACCTTCGCGGTGGCGAGGGCCGGAGCGTCGGTAGAGCGGCAACCTCACTCGAATCGATCGCTCGCACATCGGAGAACGTGGGCAATCTTGCGTACTACAAGTCGTTCCTTGCCTTGAGCAGCGATGAGCGTCTTGACCTCCTCTCTCGCGTGACGCTGGTCGACGCAGTCCCGGCCGTTGCCGATCTCGGCACAGATCTCGAACTGGCGGTTCGGAAGTCCACAAAGGCGGCGCATCGCTCTGCGCTCATCGAACGGCTCCGCGGATGGTGGTTCGCGAAGGTGTACGACCATCTCGAGCGAGTTGCCCTTGGCCAGCGTGATCGCATTTTGAGCGAGGAGGTCGAATCGGAATTGCTCTCTCTTGCTCAGCAACTAAGTGACGAGGACCTGCCGATCGACTACTACGACATGCCTGAACCGACGGACGCTGACATCGCTGATGATGAACGGGTCTTCGTACACCAGCTTCGACTGATCTCATTGGCAAGCGCTCGCGTACGCCAATGCGTGTACGACCACAACCGAGCCTTCGCTCAACGGTCACGGTGGGAGCGGGAAAAGCTGCTGCACGTGGGAGAGCTCAAGGCGTACGAGAACCGGCTGAAGGACGAGTGGCGTCGCTTCTGCCTTCCCGACAGCGACCAAGCGCTCGATGACGAACCGGCTGCCGTGGCCGACGCTCGAGCCCGATTCCTGCGGCTAGATCAGAGCACGCTACCCAGCATCCGGCGTCACGTGAGTGCAGGGTATGTGGCAAACGGTTCCCTCCACATCCTCGCCGACCGATTGGAGCTGGGCTGGCATCCGGACTGGCTAGCACGGCTACGCGAAATCCTGCCTGAGTTGGGTGACGAAGATGAGGGCGCCGCGTGATTGGAATCAGCGAGGTGAGTTCGTCAGAGGAGCTCGCCCTATTCAACCCTGCATTCCTTGCGCGACTGCTTCGGTCCGCGGTCGCCAGCCACGAGAAGGACGCGGCCCGCGGAATGTCGGTCTCCTCGGCGTACCTGCTCCTGCCGTTGGTGCTTCACAAGCCCACGCGCGATGACCTTCCCGCGAAGTCGTCATCGCAGATGCAGAAGTGGATCCGGGAGCACCCGCGTCACCTGGCGCGACTCGACGGCCACGTGTTGGGAATGCGTCCCTTTGTCAGCGTGGCCGTGCGATTCGGTTTGCAGCATGGCGTGCTGACCACGAGCGAGGGTGCGCTAGGCGCCGGTGCACTTGAGCGGCGATCTCCTCTTGTGGCGGCGGCGGAGACCTCAGAGATTGCCGATTGTCTTCGCGTCGCCAGCTTTCTCGGACGCTGGTTCGCTCGCCAACCCGATGCTGCGACTCTTCTTGCGATTTGGGGACTCAAGCCATGATGCAGATCGAGACGCTCGTCCTCTACTCCCGCTCCGGTGCCCAGCGAGTAGTGAACTTTCGGTTGGGTCAACTCAACGTCATCACGGGTGACTCGCAGACGGGCAAGTCGAGCCTCACCAACATCTTCCGCTACTGCCTTGGGAGCAGCAGACCAGACGTTCCCTTTGGGCCCATCTCTGACACCGTGGCGTGGTATGGGCTCATCGTTCGAATCGGCGACCGTCGTCTGTTCCTTGGACGGCCAGCGTCGCAAGGATCGAGCGAGGTGTCAGCCGCACTGCTGTTGGTAGAGCCGGCGGGCGTCCCTTCCTTCGAATCGCTGCAACCGAACACCACGGCAGCGGAACTGCGGGAGTATCTTGCGGCAGCCATTGGCATCGAGGAGAACCTCCACGTTCCGGCGATCGGTCAGTCCCGGGCAGCGCTCGCCGCCAACTTCGTTCACTCGCTCTACTACTGCTTCCAGGGGCAGGGCGAAATCGCGAATCCCCGAGTTCTGTTTCACCGACAGGACCTGGAGTGGCAGCCACAAACGATTCGCGACACACTTCCGTACTTCCTCGGCGCACAGGGACTGGACGAGCTCCGTCGCCGTCAACTCCTCTCCGAACAGCGACGGGCGCTACGAGCGGCCGAGCAGAAGCTCGCGCGAGCGAGCGCGGATCTACTCGACACGAGTGATCGTGCCTTCGGACTGCTCGTCGAGGCCAACGATGCAAGTCTGCTGCTACCGGATGACGTTCCGATTGAGGGCGACCTCGACCTCACGCAGGCGCGTGCCCTACTCCGGGCAATGGTTGACCGGCCGCTTGAGCCCGCTGTCGCCGCAGACGATGCCGGAGGAGCCTTCGAGACCGTGCGACTGGAGCTAGCCGAGTTGCGCGAGCGGTCCCGCGAGATCGTCGAGGAACTTCGTGGATTGGAACGGTTTAGCGACGTGGCGACCGGCTATGCATCAGAACTTGGTGAGCATCGCGCGCGGCTGGTCTCCATTGGCCTCGTACCGGCACAGGCACACGATGCCGAGTGTCCTATCTGCGGGTCGGTAATGCCCGGTGAGGTCGACTCGGAGCACGCTGCGATCTCAGCCGAACTGGACGCGGTGTCGCGCCGGCTTGAGCTTGCAGAACGGGACCGACCAAGGATCGAGAAGGCCAGGACCGGCTTGCTAGACGAGCGAACCGAGCTGCTCCAGCGAATGTCCGAACTCAACCACACAATGTCTGCGCTCGCGGACACGAACGACCTGGTGTCGCGAGAGCGTCAGCGCGTCAACCTACAGAGCTATGTCCGTGGCAAGATCGCTGAATACCTCGGCTCCGTCGTCAGCATCGATGCAACAGAGCTTGAGGTACTCCGTGCAACCGTCGCGCGGCTGCGACAAACAGTCGAGACTCTCGAGGAGTCCCTCGATCCGGCCCGCCTTCGATCGCTTGTCGACTCGGCTGTCGCTCGAATCAACCGAGACGTCACGTTGATCGCGCAGCGCCTTGGTCTTGAGCACGCGGACGACGGGGTGCGCATCGACCCCAACCGCCTCACCGTCGTAGCCGACACGGCGAGCGGCCCTGCGTACTTGGATGCCGGTCAGATCGGTAGCGGGCTCAACTGGGTTGGATACCACTTGGCCGTCTACCTCGCCCTTCAGCGCTACTTCATCGCCAACGATCGGCCGGTGCCTCGCTTCGTACTGATCGACCAGCCAAGTCAAGCGTTCTTCCCCTCTGACCGGACGACTGGCGGTGACCTCGACGAACTCAGCGACACGGACAGGGAGCACACCAAGGATCTCTACCAACTGATGTTTGACGAGGTGGATGCACAGGCCGGCGCACTCCAATTGATCGTTGTGGACCACGCGGACTTCGGAGACGATTGGTTCCAGGCTGCAGTCGTGGAGCGGTGGCGTGCCGGCGCAGCACTGATCCCAACCGAATGGCTGACCTCGGCCGGTTAGCTGGCGGCCCGCTGCTCCAAGCCTGCTCGAGTTGATGCTGATTCTGAGCCGAGCGACGGACGCCCTAATGCGCAGCGCCGCCCTCGTGACCCAGTCAGCGGCGCGTCCCGCCCTCGGTCCCGCGGCCTCGGTCGCGTTGTCTGTCAATGCAAGATGGCCAGCATCGGACGATCGACCGTCGGCCCTGCTGGTCCACGCGACTCTCGTCGGGGCTCACCGACTGACCACAGATGTCACAGCGGACCCTCGCGCCTGCGTCACCTGCGACCTGACGTTTCGCTGACGGGTCGGTTGAGATCCGAGCAGAAGAAGTCGGAGCGTTCTCAACGGACCCCTGAGACGCTGAGCGATTCGTGACTCCTCCACCGACGTCGGCTTGTGGCAGCTGTGCGAGGGCAGCGGCGAGCGTCGCGGGATCGACGGGACCAATCGGCTCGCTCGCAGGCTGCTCGGTCAGCGGGCAGGTCCTCAGGCCATCGGGCGGTCGAGGGTTGCCGTTCGTGTCCAGCGGTACGAGGCCGGCGAGTTGCTTCTCGTTCCACCAGCGCACGGCGTCGAGGTGGATCGGCGGAAGCGTGCCGTGAAGGAGGACGGCTTCACCGGGGAACATCTGGCGAAGTGCGTTCGCCGGAGCGAACTCCTCGCGTTGGACGCTCTGCGAGATGCTTCGTCGACCCTGACGCTCACCACCGAAGAGAGACGGGATGTCGCGCGACGAGTTCCACCGAGTGACGTACTCGTGCCCGAGAAGGCTGGAGAGGTATCGCACCGTCGACAGG
Organism: Ilumatobacteraceae bacterium; assembly: GCA_050248155.1. Lineage (GTDB taxonomy): Bacteria > Actinomycetota > Acidimicrobiia > Acidimicrobiales > Ilumatobacteraceae > VFMC01. Next base: position 31,028 of record JBFWSW010000022.1, on the reverse strand, counting down.
TCATCGACGCCGGCGAAGAAGCACTTGGTGCGATGACCCGACAGGACGGCGTCGGCGAGGGTGTTGTAGCGGTGCTGCACCTGCGACAGGTTCTGCCAACAGGTCACGAAGAACGCTCCGAGTCCGGCAATCGTCGACACCTCCGCGGGCAACCAGCCGAGCTCGAGCTGGCCGGCCTCGTCGATCACGAACAGAAGCGGCTTGTCGAGTCGTCGACCGGCGATGTCCCACGAGTGGATGGTGTCCTTGAGGTCAGCAAGCAGCCCGCCGAGCACTGGCGACAGACGTTCGAACTCCGGCTGCGATGCCGTCAGGTAGAGAGTGTTGCCATGGCCCGAATCTCCAGCGAGAAGCCACTCCAGGTCGATGTAGCGCGGTTGGAGCGGAAAGGAATCCTCCGAGGAGTAGAAGGGTCGCGGCGAGTCGGTCGCTGAGTGCGCCACGGATGGCTCCAACCACGGCGCCAGCGCGAGGGCGGCCGTCGAGTAGATGCTCGAACGGATCTTGTGGTCCTCCTTCGCCACGCCAGCGAATGTCGTGGCCGCATGGCGCGCCAGCAACTTCACTTCGAGGGGCTGCCTCTGATCAAGCCCACAGCGGAGAAGACCGTTGATCGTCGGCTCCGATGCGACTGCGAGCACCGTGACCCATGCTGCCAACTGCTCCATCGACACCGGCCGAGCCGGCTTCTCCTCCGCCTCCGTCGTCAGCCGAGACAGCCCGGCGACACACATGAACGCACCCAGGAGGTTCTCGCCGTGCTTCGCCCAGTACTCGGCGTTGCTCACGCCGCTGCGCGGGATCGCCTGAGCGAGCGCACGACCGGTACGCAGAGCACCCGACGACGTGACCGCAGCGTTGAGTGGCGTCCACCGCGCGCTGGGCAGGTTGGTCGCGGCCCCTGGGTCGAACACTGCGATCTCACCCTTGCGAGCGCGTACTGCGGCAGTGGAGTCGTACAAGTCCCGCTTCACGGACACGGCAACGACTGGACCATCCCATGTCGCGATGGCGGACGTTGCGAGAGCGGTCTTGCCCGAACCGGTCGGACCGATGAGCGCGACCGAGCCGCGGTTGCCCTGACGTCGTGCTGCTTTGCCGGTCAGCGGATGACGATTGCGGTCCTCGGTCGCGAGAAGGTGTTTGTGATCGGCGAGGCGACCGAGCAACATGCGGCCAGTCGGTGGCACCACGTCATCGACAACCAGCGGTCCGATGTCGGTCGGCGTCGCTTGGCGCGCCTCGGTCTGTTGCCCGAACCGACGGCGTTCCTTGGTCGTGCCGTCGAGGCGCCGCCAGCACCAGACGAGCGCCATCCCGGCCGCGGCCGTGACGAGCACCGCCACGGCGGTGTACACCCAGTACAGCCAGTCGGCGGGCAAGCCGACCGCGGAAGCATCCCACGCGTCGGACGGCTGAGTGCCGGACACCAGACGCCAGCCAACACGTAACCACAGGTCGAGTCCGCCGTGAACGCTGCCACCGGTGAACAGCACCGAGAGTCGCGCACCAAGCCAGATCGAGAAGCCCGCGCCGATGAAAGCGATGCCGAGACCGATGAGCGCCAGTTCCGCACCCGCTCCCGGTTCTCTCTCGCTCGTCACCGAGGTTCTCCCGGCCGATCGGCCACCGCCTGCATGAGTTCGACCAGCGCTTCGGTAGGCGGGTCGAGTTGATCGAGGCGTAGCTCGTCGACGAGCGCTCGGGCGTCGGCCACGGCATCACTCGGATGCGAGTAAGGACCCGAGATGATCAGGCCGAGTTCGGTGGCGTGGTCGAGCCACCCGTACCAACGGTGCGTGCTCGCCTCGATCGGCGCTCCGGTTGGATCGTGCGTGGTGATGCCGAACTCGATGACGTCGCCGACTGACAACGTCATTGGGATCTGCCAGCCGCGCGCGCCCTCCTCCCAATCGAGCGCGGCGAAGCCGTCGTGACACAGCGCATCGGGCCACAGAGTGGCAACCCATCGCCATGCGATCCGATTCGCCGGGATCGGAAGGTCCGGCCAGTCGATGAGGCACCCACCTGCATGGCGGAACACCCACTCGCCTACGGCGGTCATCGTGCCACCTCATCCAACGTGGGCTCCGCCGCATCGTGCGCAGGGCGGTCAAGGAAGGTGACGGTCGTGGCCCTGGTGAACCATCGAGTCGCCTTCTCGCCAGCACGCGTCACGAACTCCTCGCAGAGCAGCTGACCGCTGACGGCCACATGGCGACCGGATGTGAGGTGCTGTGCACACCGGCCGGCGAGTTGTCCCCAGGTCTGGACAACGATCCACAATCGCGGCCGCGAGTCGACGGCGAGACGGAACTCGCAGACAACACCCTTGTTGGTGTCACGCCGAGCCGGTTCCGCCGTGAGCACCCCTGTGAGGTTCAAGACGTTCATAGCGGGCCCCTCCACATCTGTGAGTGCAGGATGGGGGGCGCTTGATCGGAGCACCTCGAACCGGTGGGTTTCACGCTACCGCGCAGCTGTCGACGCATGTCGCACATCTCCTTTCAGAGGTCGATTCCATCGAGCTCGGGCCGATCGGCCGCCGCAGCGAGCGAAGCGCGTTGGAGGTGCGCGTCAATCGTTTGATGCCACGTGGGATCGGCGAGCGCCCAGGCGTTCAGGTCGAGCCCATCGGGCGGGATGATCGAGCGCGTCTCGACCTGCTGTTGGTCGAGCAGATCTGTAAGCGTCGCTGTCAACCGGCGCCCGGCGGCGTCCGGATCGGCGGCAATCGCGATCTCGAGATCATGATTCGCGGCGTAGTTCGCAAGACGAGCAGCAACCGACTCGTCGGGGGTCTGAGCACCAAGCAGTGCGACCGATCGAAAGCCGGCCTGGCTCGCCGTGAGCGCGTCGGGCAGGCCTTCGCACACCAACAGTGTCTGGCAGCGCTCGCCTCTCGGGACGGGGTAAGCGAGGCGCGGGTGCGGGGCGATCGCAGCTGATGGATTGTCGTACTTGCGCCCCGCCGTGTCGGGGTCGAGATAGCGGGCTTGGACGTACACGGCACGAGTCGCAGAATCGAGCGCCGGCATGACGGCGGCGATCCCAGCGCCGTAAGGCAGCCCACGATCGCGGGGCATCACCTTCCGCCCCGGATCAGCGCCGATCCTGTTGGTGCGAATCGTGTCGTCGTTGAACCCGCGAGCGTGCAGCCAGTCACGCACCTCACAACCCTGCGGACCCCGAAGGACGCTTTCGCAGACCCGCACGTATCGCTCGACCATGGGGCTCGGTTCGACCGCTGCCACCGCTGGCTGCGTTCGCTTCACCGGTATCGGTGGAAGTGGTCTGTCGGGGATCAGCCCTGCTCGCGTTGCCAGCCAATCGACGGCGTCGAGGCGATCGCAATGCCTGACGCTGGCCACCAAGTCGACGGCATCGCCCCGATGGTCGGCCGACCAACACCGCCAGCGCTCGTGCCCGTGTCGGTCACGGAACATGGTGACGGAGGCGTGGTGGTCATCGTGGTCGGCTACTGGGCAGTGCCACTTCCTGCCGGGACCTGATCGGCCCGAGGACTCAGTGAGTTCGTCAAGCAGAGAAGCGAGGTCGGTGCGATCGAGCACGTCGCCGATCGGCCAATGGGGACGGCGGTCACGCTGGCCCATCGCCCTGATCCACCATCGCCTGATCGGTGTCGAACAGCCGCCGTTCGTTCGCGGTGAGCACCGTGTGCACGACGGCGGACCTTGCGCCCACACACCAGATGCCGCGGCCCTGCACGAGCTGCCCGAGCCAGTCACGCTCTCGTTCGGTGAGATCGAACATCTCGGCAGCGAGCGCCACCTGCTCGGGTGGTTGGCGCAGCAACACCCGAGTCTGAATGTCGGAAAGCAGCCCCGCTGCGATCTTGGCTGCGGCTGTGCCGTCGTCGGCCTGCGCCGTGAGATCGGACGGGCGATGGCAGACGAGCACCGTTGCGACGCCGTAGGTGCGCGAGAGCTTCAGCGACGACTGGAAGTAGCTGGCGCCGTGACGGACCGCTGCCCATGCCTCGTCGATCACCTGGACAGACCGCCGTTCCGGTCGGCCTCGAAGGGCACCCGTCAACCAGTGCGTGGCGGCCACCATCACCAAGGGCAGTGCCTCGGCGTTCCCGTACACCGTGGAGAGATCGAGCACCACGCCCGGCCCGTTGTCCCAGTCGATCGAGACTGTGGTCGGCCCATCGAACATTCCTCGGAGCGTGCGACTGCAGAGCTTGTCGAGAGCGAAGGTCACCGGAGCCGTGGCCCGGGCGAGTTCGAGCGGCGAGTGTCGAGAGAGGCGCACCAGCTCGTCGGGAGGGTCGAGTATCTCGGCGCAAAGATCGCGGAGCGTGAAGGGCACCGGGCTCTGACAACGGCGTTCGATCGCCCACCCGAGGACTGCGTCCTCGAGCGGAGAGAGCTCGCGACCCAGCACCCCGACGACGAGTTGCGCAGCCAGGTTCTGGCGGGCGATCACGCTTCCGTCCTGGTCGCCACCTCCGGCCTCCATCGGGTTGACGCGATCGGTACCGCCGGGGTGAAGCCGCACGACGGTGAGCCCGAGGTCGTGAGCGAGGGAGCTGTACTCGCCCTTCGGGTCCACGATCGCCAGATAACGCCCGGCGCCGTACACCGCCTTCAGCCGGCGCACCAGAGCCTTGACGGTGGCCGACTTCCCGAAGCCGACGGAACCCATCACGATCATGTTCGGGTTGGTCAGGTGGCCTTGGGCGTAGAACTCGAACGGGTCGAAGTAGAAGCCGCCCATCCCGGCCGTGACGTTGGCGCCCATGAGCACCCCCCGCTCGCCGAACGATGCGTCCGCGTGGAACGGGTACACGGAGCAGAGGTGCGCCATGGTGGACCGCGCCCAGTCGCCAGGTATCCCGCGGTGGGCCGAGAGCACTCCCGGTGGGCGTACATCAGAGCGAGGAGGCTCACGCCGAGGCGTGCTGCGGCTGAGGACGGACCGCGCTTGACGTTGGCGCGCCTGTTCGGACGGCAGCAGCCGGAGATCACTCTGGCGGCTCATGCGCGAGTTCCAGTTGTGAACGATCGTCCCAGCGGCAGCGACGCGACCCAGCCTTCGCCTTGGCGCGCCGCGAGCGGTCGGAGATCGAGCATCGACTGTGCTGCTGCCTGCTCGACACGGGCACATGCATCGTCGAGCTCGTCGCTTCCGCCCGCGACCACAGTGACGATTGCTGCGTGTCGGAACTCGGGATGGCCCTCGGCCAGTTCACGCTCACGCGTCTCGACGTCGACCTGGCGTCGCCGTTCGCGGGCGGTCAACCGGAAGCCGTGTCGTTCCTTCTGCGCGTGATCCGCCTCGATCGAAGTCAGCTGTCGATTCGCGTCTGCAGCGGCTCGCTGCAGGGGCACAGGCTCGAGGACCACCGTGACGATGCGGGTCGCACCGTCGCCCGCGAGGAGGGGCGCCATCCAATCAGCGCCGACCGGGAGCATCGGCCAACCCGCGACGCGAAAGGAACGGTGCATCGAGCCGTCGACGGATACGACATCCCACCTCGGTTCGACTGCCATGGGGCCCCACTCGATCGGCCCTCTCCGGGTCGCCGCCGCCAATGAACGCCGCACTGTCGACACCTGTGCAGCTCGTGACGGATCCGACCTGAGACGAATCGCCGTCGACAGCTCGAGTGCATCCAACGGGCCAGTGACCTGAAGACCCGCCGACTCCAGCCGCGAGGCCAACAGCCGAGCCTCATCCGTCAGCGTGTCGATTGCCGCCGCCACTGGTTCTCGCCGGCGCGTCCGGACCCGCCGGATGTCGACGGTCAGGGTGAGCAGTACCTCGTGCGCAATCGTGAACGGGTCCTGCAGGTCGAGCAGCTGCTGGTAGTCCTTGCTCGCCGCCGAGCTCAACGGGCAGTCAAGGCCGTCGAGGAACTCCCGATGACCGCTCACTCCGATCGGGTGTGCCCATTCCTGCCACGTGAGTCGACTGACTGCGCACTGGGCTCGGGCCAGCGCGCCGAGCGCTGCTCCCCAGCCGGCGATCAACCCGTCCTGCTCCCGCAGCGAAGCGACGGGAAAGCCGGCGCCAGTCGCCTGCAACACCAAGGACACCGATCCGGTTCGCTGGTCGTGCACAACGGCAACGCTCCGGCGACCGGCTTGCCAGTCGATCGGTACGTCGAGCATCGCAAGACCGCGCAACGGCTCCGGAAGATCGTCGTCGAAGCCGGGGCCGGCCCCCAGCAACGAAGCCCTGACCCATGGAGTGCGGTTGCGACTCCGAGTCCACCACAGGCGGATGCCGGGGCCGGCCACATCGAACAACGGTGTGCGTCGCCAGCGGCCAAACGCCATGGCAAGGCCGACCGCCGGGCCGACCGCGCCTACGAGTGCCAGACCAGCCATCAGGCAGAGGGTGAGCCAGAGCACGCCAATGACGAGTGGGATCGACTGGCGCAGCGAGAGGCCGAGGAGCAGCGATGCGCGAGCAGGGTCGCCGAACCGATACCGCACTGGTGCTGCGTCGCTCACGACTGCACCTCCTCATCGTCGCGCTGTGATGCCGGAACTGCGCCGGTTCTCGGAGCCACCGAGGGCCGGGCCGGTCGAGTTCTTGCCGATGCGCCAGGACCACCCGCACTGCTCGCTCCTGCCGACCCCAAGCTGGCAGTCGCCGGTGATGCGCCCTGCGAGCCCGACGTACCGGAGGTACCCGTGGTCGAACTGGCGCCTCCCCCCGTCGCACCTGCCGACGAGAACTGCTGCGGCAAGGCACGAGTCGCGGCGGATGCGGCCGCGCTCGCACCGAGTGACTTCACCATCAGACCGGCCTGCGCCGCAGTCAGGCCGGCACGTCCCCAGCCGCCGACGATCCCCGAGGACACGGCGGCACCCTCGACGGACGGCAGGAGTCGATAGACGACCCACGGAGAGAGCCCCGCGATCGCGAAGCAGGCGAAGCCCGAGATCAATGTGCCGAGCGCCGCTGCGCCGTCCGTCGTTCCGTCCGCGCCGGGAGCACCGGCGTTGGCCAGCAACTTGACGCCGACCACCAGCGTCATTGCGATCGCCGGCTTGGCAAGGACCAACGCCACGGTGACGTGCACGAGTCGACGACCCGAGCCGCGCATCATCGGCGACACCGATGAAGACCAGACGATTGGCGCGAATGCTGCAACGAGGTACAGCAGCGAAGATCGCATGAAGAGCACCACGGTGGTCACGAGGAGGCCGATCATCCCGAACAACAGGGCGAGCGGGCCGAGGAACGTGGTGGCCAGTCCGCCAGCGCTGCTCATCGTTCGAGCGAGGCCGTCCAACACGGATTGTGCATCGGCGCGGCCGGCTTGCCAGGCCACGTCGGACAGCACGTCGGCACCGCGGATGAGAACGTCCATGACGGTCACCGTCAGGGCCGATGCAACGATCGCCTTCGGACCCTCCTTGAGCGCATCGACAATCAACTCCGGGCGCCCGCCGAACCCGGCTTGAACGGCCGACGCGAGCATCAACGCGATCGTGATTCCGAGTGAGATGCCGGCGAGCGGACGAACCAGTCCCGTCTCGAACCAAGCTTCGCTCAGCCGAGGAGTGGTCGCCGTGTCGAGCACCCTCCACACCCACTCCATCAACAGCAGCAGCCCGTTGGCGAACCACGTGTAGATCCCCTGGATCACCTTGTCCCAGGCCCAGCCGACTACGCCCCCGATCGCATCGCCGAAGAGATCGAGAGGGTTCGGGAACGGCCACATCAGCGCACCGCCGATGGGCTGGCGGACGGCCAGCCGAGCGGGTCCACGAACGCCTTGGCGTCATCGAACGCTGCTTCCGCTGCTGGCGAAGGAGTCGGCCCGGGCACCGAGGACCACCGGTCGACCAACCAGCGGCTGCCACTCTGCACCATGTCGAGCGTCACGGTGCGCCACACCTGTCGGCCGGGCCCCGTGCCGGGCACCGCGACGACCAAGACCGACCACACCTCCACGCGAACGCCGTCCGCTGTCACTTCAGCCCATGCCGAAATTGGTTGCTCGACGACGTGCAGATCGCCCGGATTGACGTCACGCTCGCCGAGGTCGAGCAGCATTGCAGTGACGGCCGCCGAGGTCTCATCCGCCAGCGTCGGCCCGTACGAAGGAGTGGTGAAGGACTCAATCAGCTCGCGGCGAGAGATGAACCCGGCGCGAGCCACGTCATCGGTGAGGGCGACGGCCGCCACCGCCGCGATGCGCGCATCCTCGATGCGGTCGCTTGGTTCGGCAAGTGTCAGCTGGGGTTGGTGGTCATCGACCACCGCGCCGGTGGATGCGGTCGACTCGTGGGAGCCAATGCGCATGACGACGACACCGATCGCGGCCAACGCAGCGAGCACGGCGAGGAACACGGTGAGCCGACGCACGATCAGCCGCCTGTCGCCGCGTAGAGGGTGGTCGCGATCGTCCACGCGAGGCCGGAGAGGATCGCCGCACCCATCCCGCCGAGCAGCCACTTACGCCCGGCAGACGATGCGCCGTAGTTCGAGCCGAAGTGACCGATACCCGTGGTGATAGCGCCGATGAGGAGGCCGGCCAGTGCGGCCGTGAGGCCGCCCCACTTCAGCCAGCCGAGCACTTGCCCCACCAACTCGGCGCCGGGAGCCGTGCCATCAGCTGGCGGGTTCGGGATCGCCGCACCCGCCCAGGCCACTCGCGGCAACGTCATCACAGTGAGCAAGCACATCGCCGGGGCAACGGCCAGCAATCGAGCCTTTCGACTGTTCGCCCATGTTCGTACGTCCATCGAGTCCTCCTGGTGTTCGATCCCGACCGACATGGCAGGGGTTCGACCACCAACGGACACGCCTCGACCACCGTGGATGAATCACTTCACCGAATGCATCGCTGGGATGTCCGTTGGAGGTGATGAAGTCCGCGATCGCACTCACGAGTTCTCTGCTCCTCGGCATCGTCGTGCTGCCGGTGCTGCTTGCTGGAGGCGACCCGCCACCGATGACCATCTGCGGTCAGCAGGCCGGTTCGACCGACACCGTGCTCGCCACGATTCGCACGCTCGAGTCGGGAGGCAACTATCGAGCCCAGGCAGCCGGGTCGACCGCCTCCGGCGCGTATCAGTTTCTCGACAGCTCGTGGGCGGGCTACGGCGGCTACACCCACGCCAAGGACGCTCCGCCAGAGGTCCAGGATGCGAAGGCCACCGAGAACGTCACGAGGATCCTCAACGACCACGGCGGCGACGTCTCAGCCGTGCCCGTCGTTTGGTACATCGGCCACGTTCCGGGTTCGACCTCGGCAGAGTGGGACACCGTGCCGTACCCAGACGCAGGTAACCGACTCACGCCACGGCAATACCAAGCGAGATGGATGCAGACCTACAACAGGCTCCTCGACGAGGCTGCGACGGTCGAAGCTCCAGCGGCTTCGTCGACCACGACGGCACCGGCGGCCGACTGCCTTGGTGGCGGGGTCGTGCCACTCGACGGCGAGTGGTCACTACCCGGCCCACGCAGCCTGATCGCTGCCAACCCGTCAGCACTCGATCAACCTCACCATGACTACCCCGCATGGGACTGGCTGATTCCAGAGGGCATGCCGATCTACGCGGTGCGAGGAGGCCGCGTCGCCGTCGTGCGGATCTGGCCGTACAACTGGTGGAACCGAGGCTGCGGTTCAGAAGGTGGCAACGGCTGCGACACCTGCGGCATCGGCGTGACCATCATCGACGAACAGGGCACGCGCTGGACCTACTGCCACGGCAGCGCCCTGATGGTGCAGCCCGGCGACATCGTCCGTGCCGGCCAACAGATCATGCGCAGCGGCAACACTGGACGCTCCGGCGCCCCCCACGTCCACCTCGAGATCCAGATCGACGGCGTCCAGCGTTGCCCGCAGCCGCTGGTACGCAACCTCTACCTCCAAACCCAAGGCGTCGACCCGGCGAGCCTGCCGACCTCTGGATGCTTCTTCTAGTGCTGTAGCGACCAGCTCAGACCTCGTCGAGGTCGCCACAGACCCGGCAGAGGGAGCCGTCGGTGAAACGGTCTGCTTGTCGCAATCGCGCTCCCGTTCAACCTCGCAGCTGTTGGCCGTGCTCCCGCGCGGCCTGTTCGATCACGTCCTCGATGGATGTGGCGCGGAACTTGATTGCGTCGCCGGGTGCGTCGTGGGGGAACAGCAGCGCAAGCCCCGGAGGGTTCATGAAGCACGCGAGCGCGCCGAACGTGTCGCTTGTGCCGGGAACGCCGGCAACCTCCGTCGACCACGGATCCGCATCCTCCGCCGTCTCCATCGAAAGCTGCGGCTTGCCCTCGGCGTCCGTGACCCAGACGGGTGTCCGCTTGAGTGCTGTCACCGTCGTGCCAGCAAGGAATGAGAAGCCTTCTGGTTCGGTCCACACAACGGTGACGTAGCCGCCGACGTCATCGACATCGCCGGACTCCGTCACCTCACGCACGGACTCCCAGAACAGCAGCCAATCCTCCAAGCGGTCGCCGTATTCCGTCTCCTTCTTCCGGAAACGGTCGTAAGCGGCTCGATTGCCAGCCCACGCGCGCCCGATTGTGGTCCGGTCCTCGGGCTTACCCTCGTGCACCGCGATCAAGGACGGCAGGCCTTCGAGGGACGCTAGGAGGAAGTCTGCGTGCGGCATTCCGATGGCGAGCTCCACCATTCCTTCGATTGTCAAGCCCCGATTGGCCGTCAGTGCTTCAAGTACGCCTTCCGGGTCGTTCCCGGCGTACGCGACGCACAGGTCTCGCCGCACGATCACGATCTTGGGCAACGCGTTCACGTACACCTGCCGGGTACGGGTCACGTCATGCGTGAAGGTGATCTTGGTGTCGGCGACAACCGTGATGCGGCCGTCGAGGACTTGGGCAACCACGAGTGTCACGAACTCGAGGCCACGGTACGCATTGATTGCAGACGCAGGGCGAACGTGTCGGCATCGACGACCTCGAAGGGAAGGCTGGGCAGCTCACTGAGCGAGGCAACCATCTCCTTGTCAAGTGTCACCAGAGTGTCGAAGTACGCGCCTGCGGCAACGTGCTCCACATCGTGGCGATCCGATGGCTGTATTCGTCGGTTGTCAGCTATCGCTCGTTTGATTCGCACCATGGAGTACATGACGTGGAGCCACGCGGATGGAAACCTTTCCGCTGTGATGGAGTCACGATCGTTCCAAGTGATCAACCCTCGTGCGACCCCTTCGACGAGCAAGTCACGCACCCATTCGACGACGTCGGACTCTTCGAACCACGCGTTGAGGTCGCGGCTTGGCTTTAGGCTCCTGTTTGAGAGGCCAAGCTTGACGTCGTCGCGACTTCTGACCTGACGCTCGTAGTCCGCTTCCTTTGCGGAGTAGACCGCATCGGCCGTATCGATCAAATGATCGTGGCGTCCAAGGTGGGCCCGCACTGCCCGCAATCGTGCGCTCCTGCAGTATCTCTCAGTCTCGGAGAGACGTCCTCCGGCAGATACCTCCGCCGCGTGACGCTCATTCAACGGGAGAAGAGTTCGTGGGCCGGTGAGCCGCCGGTAGGCCCTGTCCACAGCCTTGTACTTCGCGGGCAACCGAACGGCAATGCCAAGGATCTCCTCTTGGACTGCGAGCGAGCCAACGACTTGGATATGGCCCCGCCGGTATCCGTCAATCAGGAGGGCCTGATTCAGTGGCGCGTGCGCATCGTCGATGAGCAAGTTCCAGACGTTGTTGTCCAAGTAGACAAGTTGCACGGCGACAGACCTCCGACCCGAAGTCTCGCGCCAGCCCCAAGCGGACCTGGCCGAATATCGCACCGGTCGTACGCTCGTCAGGTCGACTGCGGCGGTCCCGACGCGGTTTACCTCGTCAAGCGAGCCGTCCTCAACTGTCCGAGGCGGGTTCGGCAGGAATGTCTTTGACTTCGAGCCGACCGAGCTCGAGTAGGCGGTCACGGAGACGGTTGAACTCGGACCCGACACCGCGTCCCGACATCGCTCGAAGTGCTTCCGCGGCGCATCCGGCCACGTGCGATCTCTGCCATGGTTCGCCTTGCCCCTGCATCAGCCGGAGCATCCGCAGTGCTTGATTCGACGGCGTTCCTTCCTTGCACCGGTCCGCCACTTCCATTGCGAAGTCGATCGCGCCGCGGGTTACCTGAAGGGTGCGTTCCATTCGATCGAACCAGTCGGCCAGCGATAGGCCCGGCACGAAAGTCCACCGGCCCGCTCCGGTCAGGGCCGCCGCCGGCACAGCGCCGCGATCTGCGTCCAGTAGCCCGTCCCAGAACGTGAGGGCCCGGGCGATCAGCGGGTCGCCCGGCTCGCGGTCTTGCACGAGGGAAGCCATCTCCTCGGCCGCGGTTTTCAGGGCGTCGATGTCGCTTCGAAGACTCGCAATGATGTTCTTGACGCTGTACTCGGGTTCTTCCCATAGGTATCCGACGAGCATCCACGATGCCGCGTGCTCCGCGCCGCGTAATGCTGCGGCGGCAAGTCGCGGACGGAACCGGCCGAGGAACCAAGGCGTTGGTCGATCCCACGCGAGGGTCTGCTCGAATGTGATGGGCCCGAGGTCGCCACCGAACAGGTCGTCGACTCGTCGGTTCGTCCACTCACGTGCGATGTGTTCGAGGACGCGGCGGTTCGTTGCGATGATGGCCCGCATCTCAGCTCCGACCGCGCCGGTTACCTCCAACGCCTCGTCAAGGACGTCGGCGAGCGCCGGTCTCGCCTGCCCGAGGTTGCGGTGCTCCCACCATCCCAGTCGAATGGCGGTCTCGAGAGCCTTTGAGTACGAATGGTTGATCGCCCGGTTCAGCGGCCCGTCGTGTTGAGAGGTGCCGTCGAAGTCCGAGACCTCGCCGAGGTCATCCGGCAGTTGTCGTGCGAGTTCGATCGCGAGCTCCCAGGCCAGATCGAGGTCACCTTCGATGCTCAGGTCGCCCTCTTGGTTCGCCAGGGCGCCAATCATCTCGACGATGGTTCGGTCCACTGCCTCCCAGCCCAGGTCGGGATCGGCTCGGCTGTGGCTCAGCTTCGAGGGCGTCCAACGGTTCTCGCGAAGGTGTCGTACTGCGGCCAGCAGCGCTGGCATCGTTGCGGCGGACTCGTTGATGGTTGCGAGCACGCGGAGGTAGCGCTCGATGTAGACCGGCTCTCGAAGCGCTACCACGATCGCCGTCGGATCCGCGGTCCAACCTGCCACGCCATCTTTCACGGCAGACTCCAGCGTCGAGGCCAACTCCCACACGCTGTTACCCCACCAGCTCTGGGTTTCGTTCGGCCGCCACCCGGCGACGAGTTCGGCGGCCTGCAGGGGCGCGACGGCGGTGAGCTGCTCGACAGTGAGGGGAGATTCCGGGCGGCCGGACAGGAACAGGGGAACGCGTGTGTCGAGGGAGCTGATGTTCGGAGTGCCGTGCTTGGCGGTCACCGCAGCAATCTCGTTCGCCCATCCTTCGAGCACGGCTGCTGGCAAGAGCAGGCTCCATCGCCATGCTCGGGCCCAGTCGTCCGGGAACTCGTCCGACGGCGGGTCAGCTGCCGGTGAGGGTTCGCCCAGTGCTGCCACGAGCACGGCAACTTCATCGTCGGTGAGGTCACCGACATCTGCGAGAAGGTCACGGTCGTCGCCGGTAGCGGTCGGTGACGTCATTCGTTGTGCGAGGTGTTCGACCTTGGCGTTCCGGTCCGCATCCTGTGCACCGGCGAGCACTTGGCAGACGAGCCGGTCGCCGAGCTCGCCGGTGACTCCCTGAACCATGGCGACCAAGTCCGCCGTTGGAAGGCCAAGGGTGCGCCATGTAGGGATCATCTGGACCAGGTGCTGGGCAAGGGTCAGGACGGTGTGCCGCAGATCGTCGCCTGGCGTACCTAGGGCGGCAATGTCGAGCGGAACGAACCGCATGTCTTTCTGTCCCGAGAGTCTTCGAATCTTGGCGGCGATCATCGTGACTCGCGCCCGGGCGTTCTCGGCGGTGATGCCGCGAGCCAGCTGCTCAAGGATTGTGCGCGTGTAGTAGCCGCCGTGGGTGGGGTGCTCGTTGCCGATCACTGCGTCTGCGACGACCTGCACGATCTCGTCGGTCGGGGGTGCACTCCGGGCGATGTTCAGGGCGATTCCCTGCACCCAATGGTCGGCCGGGTGAGCCGTGACGATTCCGGCCGCAAGCCCGCGGCCAGCGGCACCGAGCCGTGAAGCGGTCTGGATGACGTCCCGGGCAACGGACAAACGTCGGTCAGTCGGGCTGCCGGCATTAACGCTGATCATGCGTTGGAGCAGCCTCGCGACTGACGCCGGGTCGATGTTGCCGGCGCCACCGAGCACGAAGTTGACTGGCCACGGTTCTCCGTCCACCGGGAGCGTGATCAGACCAGCGTCGTACAGCGCATCGAGCCATCTCGGGTCGTTGATCTCGCTGAGGAAGAGAGCGACGTGGTGCGCGTTGAACGCCATCTCAGCGAGCGCCTCGATCTGTGAAGTGTCTTCGTACGGTGCCGCGGCGAGGACAGCGATCTTCGTCACCCGATCGTCTGGCGGCGTGAAGAGCCGAACAAACCAGGCGATCGCGTCGTCGTGCAGCGCGGCGACCACCGACACCACCTCGTCCGCGTGCAGCGTCGTCGCGGCTTGCTCACGCAGACGCGAGTACTGCCTGGTCGGATCGTTCACGCCGGGCAGCGGTGCCACGCCTGTTTGGTCGACGAGGTATCCGATGAGCTTTCGGGTCATGAATGCCTGGCGTTCGTCGTCCGCGCAGAGGCGCTCGACGACAGCGTGAAATTCCCGGCTCGCGACCGGCTCATCGGCATCAGGGGCCACCAGCGCGAGCTGATACCGCAGCCACGCAGCCTGCACGGCTGGGAACCCGCCCTCCCCGGCCGGTTTCCCCTCGACGACGGCATCAAACGCTTCCCGGAGGTTGTACGCGGCACTCTCGGCCAGGCGCAGGCCCGAGTCATCCTCTCTCGCCAACGCGATCAGGTGCGCTGCAGTTCGGAGCGCGTTGACCGCCCTCTTCCCAGATGCCCCGAGCTCGGCTTCGATGCGTGCGACCACAATCTCAGGAAGACGACCATGCTCGAAGCCAGCGCTGGCGGGCCGAGGGTCGGCCGAGTCCATTGCACCTCCTCGTTGGTCGCTGTGATCAGGCAATGACCGGTCATTACCGAGAGTATCCATCGTGCATCGATGGAGGCGCAGATGGCTACGCGAGACGACGGCGAAGTTACGCCGAGCGACGCCCCAGCGCCTGAGACCAGAGCTGGTCGAACAGAGATGAGGTCAAGACACTCGGCATGATCTCGCTGTCGACTTCCGATAGCCGGCTGCACAGTTCGTCGAACGCTGCCCGCACGCCCCCGAGGTTGGCCGCTTGTGCTTCCAACCGCATGCGCCAGCGGTAGAGCGGCTCGTTGAGCGGAAGGGCCCTGAGGCCGCGACCGATCGCACTCCGAGCCGCTGACAGGTCTCCGTGCTCGAGCGCCAGCTCGGCGAGCCGAACGCACACACTCTCGATCGCTTCACACGCCTCGGCGTTGAACTGGTGCTCGTACGACCAGTCGTAACCCGGGGCGTCGAATGGCGTGCCCTCAATGAGGGCCGTCGCTTGGAGGAGCAAGTCGATGGCTTCGCCAGACGACACCTCCTCCGCACGCGCGGCGAAGGCCTTCATCAACGTCAGGTCGGTCAAGACGCCGGCTGCGAGACGCACGGTGCTGGCGCCCTGTTCCCGCGCTGGGAGCGCCGCACCGAGCGAGACCCTCGCTTTCGAGATGCGATTCCAGAGCGTCACCTTCTCGATTGCTCGGCCTCCCCACACGGCGTTGACGACCTGGTCCTCCGTTGCTTGACCGCCATTGCAGGCCAGGAAGGCAACGAGGCTCACGTCCAGGCGACCGAGGTTCGGGTGGCCGTCCACACGTGGCGGACCGAGGACTCGCACACGCACCTCTGGCGCCGGCGGCTCCCACTCGTCATCCTCACCGAGATCGTCGTTGAGCGCATCGACGTCGAGCGGGCGAACCTCACCGACTCCATCCTCCTCCTCGCCGTCAACAGTGTCTTCGTCGCTCGTCTCGAACCCGTGCAGTAGCGAGACGAGACCCTCAGCCGGAGCCGCCTCGAGTGCGACAGCTTGAAAGCGCAGGCCAATTGGCGACAGCAGCGCCGATCCATCGGCATCGACTGCGAGAGTCGCACGCGCCGGCGCGTCACCTGCCAGAACGACGGCCACGCCTCGATTCGGGGTCGCCTCGGCCGACAGCACATCCGCGTGTTCCAGCTGGTCGGCAGCAGCGACGACAACCGTCAGTTCGCGACCGTCAGCCGCTCCGTTCAGGCGAAGCCCAAACGAGGAGTCCAGCGAAGCGGCTCGAAGGACTTCTGCGTGCTGCTCTGCGACCGAAGTGATCCGTGAGACCGCATCCCCTTCACTGGTGGAACACGCTCGACCCGTTCCGGCATCCACTTCAAGGTCCAAGTCGACGAGGAACAGGTAGCTGTTCGCCAGCTCTTCCGACAGCGAGAGCTCGAGCACCAGCGAGCGGACAAATGCCTCGACCGCTGTGGCATCACCGGTCACCGCGAGGGAGCCGAGCGCTTCGAGATTGACGAGCAGCGTTCCGCCGTCTCTGCTGCCGAAGGTGACCAGACCGGGGATCGGTGCGGTCTCGGGTGTCGCCGGCAAGTGGAGGTCGGCGTCGTAGATCAGCCGCCACGACCATCCACCGTCGGCAGCCTCCCATGGTCGGGGAGCGACAGGGTTCGGTTCATCCCAGAGCAACTCGAGCCCGTGGCCGGCGGACATCTCGACCGCGATCGGCGTGCCGCGCACGTCGGCCGGGACAAGACCCCGGGCAAGTTCAGCCAGCTCGAGATTCGCCCATCGGACGAAGGACACATCGCCAACTCTCACCAGTCGCCGCTCCGTCTCCGTGCGTGCCGCAGCATCACGGCGGAGCGTCCGCTCACCACGCGCTGCTCGTCGACGTTGCTGCCGTCGGTACGCCGTGAGCGCTCCAGCGCTGAGAACCGTCGCACCGGTCAAGCCAGCCAACCAGGGCACTGCGCTCCCGCCCTCTGCCGATGCGCCGTCGGAATCAGACGACGAGACGATCGGCGCTTCGGACACTGGCGTCGTCGCGGGGGCCGATGTCGATGGCACCGCGGCCGCCGGCACGGCAGTGGTCGTCACGGGCACCGAGGGTGGCGTTTCCGGCGAGACCGTCGGTGATGCCGTCGGTGCGGTTTGGGACTCAGGCGGAGAAGGCTCCGGCGCTGGGGTGCTCTCGGGTGCTGGGGCCGTCGGTGCAGGAGCCTCACCGATCTCCGGGAACATGAACTGTTCGCCGGGGAAGATGAGGTTCGCGTCCTCGATCGTGTCGGGGTTCGCTGCAATCACCTCGTCGAGGTACTCGATCGTCTCGCCACCGCTGACGGGTTCAGCTTTCGCCACCTCGAGGCGGTCCTCGGAGAGATCCCACAGCGTGTCCCCCGGCTCGATGGTGACGACGGCCGGCGCGAGATACGAGTCGAGGTGATCAAGCAGTCCCTGGGGCGGGGCCGATGAGGGCACTCTGTCGGCCGGCACCGCTGCGTCGGCCGGGAGCCGAAGGACCTGTCCCGCTCGAACGTCGCGAGGAGATCGCAGTTGCCAGTTGAGGTCGATTATCTCCGATGAACGAGATCCGTCGCCCAGTGCGACGACCGCTATGTCCCACAGGCTGTCGCTGTCGGCGACGCGCCAAGAGCGGACCTGCTCGACCGTCGTCGCGTTGTCGGGTCCGGATGCGCCCAGCACGATGGTGCTCGCAGAGGGCGCCCGCGAGGCTATGGCAACCGCTGCGGCAGGGCGAGCCAACGATGGAGCGGGCGTCGATGCGAGTGTGATGCCGATCGACAGGGCCAGCGCCACCAGCCTTCCGACGCCCCTACCCACCCCCGCCGGCACCAGTGGTGCTGGTTGGGCGAGCTGACCTCGGTTCGAGCGAGGCACGTTGACCACCAGCTCCCACACGATCGCCCACGCAAGCTGCGCCCAGGCGATCCAGACCAGGACGGCGAGAACCTTGATGACGGCCTCGCCGGGAATGTCGCCCTGCTGGACAGCGGTCGAGATGCGACTCCAATCGGGCGCCCGGCGGGGCAGCGGCCAGCCAGCCACGAGGACGAGCAACATCGGTACACCGACGAGGAGGGCAAAGAGTGCCAGCAGCGCAGCCAGCGAGCGGATGCGATTCGTTAGGCGGGCCACGTCAGCCTCCCTCCTCCCCGGTCACACCGCGCTGTGCGACGGCCGTCGCACTGCCGCTCACACTCTCGGGAAATCCTGGTGCGGGGAACGCGTAGCCCACACCCGCTGCGACCGTCACCGTGACCGTCTCACCATCCACGGAGACGTCGCCCGAGTACCCCGAAGCAGCGATGATCGCCTCGGCGCGCTCGATGGCAGCGGCCTCGTCGATCACGCCGCCGGATCGGAGCGCTGTTGCATCACCCTGTGCACCCGCACGGGCGGCTGCCGCTGCCACGGCGTGCGCCTCGCGACGCGCCGACCATTGCTGCGTGGCTGACACGAGCGACCACGCTCCGAACATGAGGAAGACCACGAGGATCGTCGTCATCGGCATGACCGAGCCGCGGTCACCCCGGCCATCCGCTCGAGGGCGGCGCGAGCTGCTGCACCCTCTCACGCTTGGCCTCCTCGAACGACGTCGACTTGCTCGACGCCTCGACCCGTGACGGTGCGACTGCCAGGAAAGCCGGCGAGCACCACATCAGCGAGGGACACGCTGCAGGCGACCTCGACGACGACGACACTGCCCGGCGACAGGTCGCCATCAACTGTGACAGCCAGGTTCTGACATGCAACTCCTCGTTCGGCGAGCGTCTGTGCAGCAACTGCTTCGGCGGCAGACGCGGCGGAGCCCGGGTCGTACTCTGCCGCCGCCGCACGAGCTGCGGAGCGCGCTGCAGCATCGACATCTCCGCCGCTCCCGACGACTCGAATCGCGCCGATGGTGAAGAAGCCGACGAGGAGAAGCGACGTGACGGCGATGGCCGCTTCCACGCCAGCCGAGCCTCGGTCATCGTGCCGCGTCGGTCGCTCGTCCACCTCTCTCATGGCGCACCCTGCGGATCGAACGACTCCACCTTGGCGGTCGCCTGGGCCTTCACTGTGATCGTCCCGAAGAACGGCAGCAGCGAAACGACCTCGCCGCTGGCGGCAACCGTGATCGTCCCGCCATCCGATGTCGCCGACGCGGAGTACGAGTCGAGGAGAGATCCACCGCCCTCGCCGATGAGGTCCTCTGCGAGCGCAGCACCGGACTCGGGTGACGAGTCCTGACGCGCCGCAGCAGAGGCACCATCTTGCGTAGCGCCGGCCAGCACCTGCCGGGCGTAGTACGCCAGCCCGTACTGAACCACGAACAGCATCGCGAGAAGTATCAGCGGAACCATGAGGACGGTGGCCGTCACCTCTCCCCGATCGCGGTGCCTCAGGGTTCCGGCACGTTGTTCGCGTTGTTCGCAATCTTGACCGCGATCACTCCGCCGGCGGCGATGGCTGCGATCACGAGGATCACGATCAACGCAGTTGTCGCCGTCACCTCGCCACGATCCCTTTCGTGGCCGGCCTCGACCAGTCGCTCTTGCGTAGCCGCCACAGCGCGCAGCCACACCGACCAGAGTTGTACCTGTAGTTCCAGCATGGCTGGTGCTCCTCTCGTGAGTGCCGGTCGAGAGTTGACGTACTTCGTGGTGGGCCGGAACACCACGACGGCTTCGGTCGAGCGGGCTCATGGCGACGAAAGCGCAGCCAGCGCGGGGTAACCGATGAGGACGAGGAACCCCGCGAACATCAAGGCGACGGGAAGCACCATCGTTTCGGAGCGCGACTGCGCCTCCGACTCGATCTGCGAGAGATCCTTGATTCGAATCGCCGTGGCTTTCGCTGTCAGCGAGTCACGAACCTGAGCGCCACCTCCGGCGAGCGTCATCGAGGCCTCGAGCTCCTCGAGTTCTACGATTCCCAACCGATCGCCGAGCTGACCGAGGGCTCGCCAGGGAGGTTCGCGTCGCGCTTGCGCAGCGGACAGGGCTGCTCGCAGATGACGGAACGGTCCACCACGCCCCACTGCCACTGCGTCGAACATGGCCGTCTCGACCCCTGCGCCGCCTGACATCAAGATGGTAACCAACTCGAGGTAGCCAGCCAGACCGTGGCGGAACGCCCGCCTCGCCTTGTCCGCATCGGACGCCAGGTCGATGCGGGCATGGAACCAACCGCCGATCGCGCCGACGCATGCCGCTGCGACGGCCACGAATGGGGATACCGGCGCAACGCCACCAGCCACCGACAAGAGCACCAGTGCGAGTCCAGGCGAGGCCAGCAGCAACGACCAGACGAGTCGGTCTTGCACCCACCGAGCGAGATCGCGCTCGCACACCGCCAAGTCGGCGTCGCGGGACGGCGTGCCAGAGCCCGCCAGCCATCGAACGGCGAGCCCTCGATGGTCCACCGGCGCCTGAACGAGTCGAGGTCGGTGGAGCTCGGCGACGAGAGCCGCGAGTGGTGTGGTTGCGCCGACGAGGCCCCTCACCACCAGGAGCACACCGGCACCCGCGAGACCGCCTGCCAGAGCCACCATGAGCACGCTCACGATCGACCCACCCGTTCGTCCTCGATGCCAGCGAGAAGTCGCGGCGGCGTGACCGGCCGACCGAGTTGCACCAATGCCCAAAGTGCTCCGGCGAACAACGCTCCGATCGCCATCAGAACGATCTGTCCCGTGGCGCTGTCGTATGGGGACATGAAGGTTGGGGAGAACACCAGCAGGATGACGGCAAGTCCGAAGGTGATCGCGACGAGTGCCCGTGACGACGCGTAGGTGCGAGCCCGGCCAGTCTCGACCCGCAGACGCATCGCCGACTGTTCCCTCGCTGATCCTGCAATCTGCGTCAACAGCTCGGCGAGCCGCTGTGCCTGCCGCTCCGCTGCGATCACCAGCGAAGCCACGATGAGATCGGCGACAGGGTCGGCGACTTCGACAGCGAACCGACGCAACGCCGTCGTGAGCGATTCCCGCTCGGCCCGCACGGCGAGCAGCTGCACCTCCTTCCGTATCGGTGCAGGCGCCACCCGCGCGGTCAGGGCAATCGCCTCGCGAAGACCTGCATGAGCGGTGATCGTGTCGCGCAGCATCTCCGCCCACGACGCAAGGGCTTCGCTCTTGGCGTTGAGTTCGTCTCGACGTCGCCGAGTGCCTGACAGCAGCGGCGCAACGGCAGCGGCGCCACCTGCGAGCACACCGGCGGCCGGCCAACCCGTCAACGCCCATCCGGCGGCGGCAGCAACTACGACGAGTCCACCGCGCCACCACAGCTGATCCCACGAGATCGGCCGACGCACCGTGGACCGCTGCGTGACACCACGAAAGCCGGCAATCGCGATCCACAAGCCGGCGGCGAAGAGCAGCCCGGCGACCGCTCCAGCGAGAGTTCTCATCTGAACCCTCCTCCGAGCACGGAGTCATCGAATCCAGCTCGACGTAAGCGCTCGCGATGGTGTTGCTCCAGACGGTTCAACGTCACGGTCTCGCCTGTGGCCGGATCTCGGGTGACAATCGAGTTCGTCGTGCAGCGACGGCCATCGAAGCCAGCGACCTCGGTCACTTCGATGACCACACGTCGGCCATCCGATCCTCTGTCGAGATGGATGACGAAGTCGATCGCTTGGCGGAGCTGGTTGTGGGCAACCTCGGGCGGAAGTCGGTCCTCGCCTGTGCCGAGGTAGAGGGCCAACTTGTCGAGCGCGCCGACGGCGGAGGCCGCGTGCACCGTCGTCAACGACGACTGCCCGTGTGTCATTGCCTTCAGCATCGGGACGGCACCATCCGAGTCACGAACCTCGCCGAAGACCAACCAGTCCGGCCGGTAGCGCAGTGCGTGCTTCACCTGGCTGCCCGATGAGATCGAGCCTTCCCCTTCGTTGTTCGCCAGACGCTCCTCCCACGACTCGACGTTCGGGTGGAGCACGGGGTCGAAGAAGTCGAGCTCGGCGGTGTCCTCGATCACCACGACTCGCGCCATCGGGCTCAGCTCCGCAAGGCAGGCTCGAACAAGCGTGGACTTGCCCGACCCGGTCGGGCCGGAGAAGACGAGTCGGATCTCGGTCGACCGCATGCACGCGGCAAGCAGCTCTGCGACTGCGGCCGGCATCATCCCGAGGCCCAGCAGATCCGAGAGCGTCACCTTGCCCAACGTGTTCCGTCGGAGCGCGAACGAGACGTGTTGTGAGACGTCGCGAGTGGCGGCGAGGCGCAGACCTTCGCCCAGGCGCATCACGAGCAGCGGCACCTGGTTGTTGAACTGACGTTCCGTGCGTCCGGCGGTACGAGCAAGATGCGAGAGCCACGCTTCCAGCTCCTGCTCGTTCGCCCACAGCCGCTCATCGAGGTGCTCGACAGAGCCGTCCGATCGGTAGACGAACACGAGGTCGAAGCGAGATGCCACGATCTCTTCGACCGATTCGTCGGCCAGCAGCAGCTCGACCGGACCAAGGCCAACGGCCAGTGCGAGGACACGATCAACAACGGACTGCTCCATCTCAGGCGTGAGCCGCGCACCACCGCTGCCCAACCGCTCGGCGTCATGGCGCTGCAGCTCTGCGCTCAGCACCTTGTACGCGAGCGCCTCCTGGCCGGAGCGTGCGAGCGGTGGCTTGCCCGCGCGCACGCGTTCCGTGGCATCAGCCTCGAGGGCGTCCTGCACCGCCCGCGTCACCGTCGTCACGAGCATCAGATTCGGAGCGCTCATGCGAACCGCCTCTCGACATCGCTCCCCTTCGGGATCGCGGCCAGCGGCTCGGACGTCGCCGCCAAGCTCGCGATCTCGGCGGCGATCTCGACGGCAGATCGCCACAGCCAGGATCTGCGAGCCCTGCCGGGAGCCAGGGCGTGTCCGGCCATCCGCGCGAGGTCGTCGGACTCTGCAACGGACCACACCGATGCAGTCCCGAAGAACTCGGCCAGTTCATGCTTGTCGTACGGCGGCTTCCCGATGACCAGCACACCGGCCGTTGCCGCGTGCTGCTGAATCGCTGCGACTCGACGAGGGACCTGCACCAGATCCTCGGGTCCAGCCCGACAAACAACGAGCGCGAGGTTCGACCACTCGGCCAGCTGGATCGTCGACTTCGATGGCGAGAGGCGTCCACAGTCGAGCAACCAGACCCGGTCGTCTTGGGCGAGGCGTGCGGCCACCTGCGCTGCCGTACCCGACCACACCGATCCCGCTTGCTCACTGGATTCCGGTCCGGGTACAAGCCACAGTCCGGGGGCGGCTTCACGTCCGTGCTCGCCAACAGGCACTTCGTCGCCGGCGTGACGCAACGACGCAATCAGCGAGACGGCACCCGGCTCGACGCCGATGCCGTATCGGGCTCCGAGGACACCGCCATCGACATCAGCTTCGAGCACGACACGCTCGCGTCCGAGCTCCTCCGGCCACGCTGCAGCGAGCAGGAGACACCACGAGGTCACCCCCGGCGAGCCCCGCACCGAACCCAGCGTGACGATCATCCGCCAGCCCCACGGAGCGAGAGCCTGAGCCGACCGTCAGCCGCAGCTTGCGCTACCGCCGCCTGCACATCGGAGGGGACGAGCACCGACACCCAGACCTTGGACGAGGTGGCGCCCGATCCGAGTCGTTCGACGGACCAGACCGTGCCTGAGCCGAGCAACGTCGCAGTGGCTGTGTCGCCCGGTGTAGCCGACGCGCTCTTCACCACTCCCAAGAGGTCCACCTGGTCGCCGGGCGAGAGCCTGGACGTGGGTGCGGCGCCTGCATCCAGGGACGCCCCGATGACCACGAACCCTGCCGGGATCACCTGGCCCTTCTCGGCGAAGAGATCCGTGTTCAGCACCGTGCCGTCGGGGATCGGACCGCGGGCGGCGCGCCCGATGATCAGATCCTGTTGAGATGGTTGGATAGCGCGAAGCCCGCTGGTTCGGCCCATCTCCACGACGCGGAGATCTGATGCGTCGATCACCTCTCCCGGCGCGATGTCGCGCGCCGCGACCATCACGCTCATCGTCTCCGACGTGGCCGTGAACACCCACGCTGCGAGCAGCGCAGAGAGGCCCACCAACAACACACCGGCGACAACCCAGGATGGCCGTCTGCGCTTCGGTGCCGAGAGCGAGACGACCGACGGCGCTGACGCATGATCGTTCGAATCGCTCTGGCCGCTACCGATTCGGGCGCTCGGCCGTTGCATCGTGCGGGACATCAGCACCCTCCTTGTTTAGGTCGCGGACCCGTGCACTCGACGAGGCCCTTCACTTCGGCCACGGCGAGCAGCAAGGTGGAGGTCGTCGTGTACGAATCGAGCGCTCCGCCAGCCCCGGTCGACGAGGTCCAAGTGATCGCCCACGTGATCGACAGTGATGTCGCGAAGTGGTAGCCATCAACCTCCGATGTGGAGGAGGAGTTGACGTACGTGTACGAGCAAGCACCCGGCGCCGCAGGGTCGTACCCGGCGATCGGGTCGGAGCCAGAACAGGTGACGGAGCCCGGATTCGCCGGGTCGCCCGGATCGAACGACAGCGAGGTTGGACGGGCCGTGACCGTCGCCCAGATCGGCCCCACCGATGCCGTCACGGACACCTGTCGCCAGGAGTCGCCGCCAGCACGGAAGTCCAGTGGCGTCTGCACATACGCCCATCCGAACTCGGGGTCGAGCATCTCGAAGACCGGCACCGGCTTCGGCAGCGTGCGCTCCCGCAGCTGATCGAGCAACTGCGGAAGGATGTCGGCCGGCTGAACCTCCGGAACGTCCACCCACGCGGTTTCGCCGTTGCAGGTCCGCTGCCAAAGGTGGTGGGTGACGCCGTCCTCGACACGAGGCCATGTCACCGATCCCAGCTCCGGAACGCCGATCGTCACCCCGTCCTTCAGCTCCCACGAGCATCCACCACTCGACGTGCTTCCGCCCGACGTGCTGTAGGTGACCTGAGCGAGAATCACGTCAGCCTCTTGCCCGCCGCTCCCCTGTCCAGATCCATCCCCGGGTCCGGCCAAGGCAGTCGGAACGGGCAGCAAGCAACTGGCGGCCAGAACAGCGAGGATCAGGCGGCGGGACACACGTCGCTCGATTCAGTTGGTCCCACCGCCGGCGCGTCGTATGCCCGCCACTTCCCATCAGGGTCGAGTCGCATGTCCCAAGCAGAGCGACCCGAGGTGTATGCGTCGTCGACGATCACGTCCGCTCCGCCGGGCCCTGCACCGGGGTGTACGAGATCGCTGCCGTCTGCGATGCACACGGTTGCAGATGCAGTTCGGCCATCGGAGCCCAACGTGACCGACTCGACCACGAACCTGAACTGGTCCCTGTTGCGCACGGTGTAGCCCGCAGCGTTCCACTCTTGGACGCGAGCGACGTTGCGCTCGAGCAGCGGCCCAGCCCGGGCGACGCTCAGTGTTGACGGGTCACACTGCGGCATCGCAACGAGGCAGTCAGAGAAGCTCTGCTGCGCAAGAGCGATCGCTGCGCGAATGTCGTCCTCGGGGGACGCCGGCGGCTGGCCTGTCGTCGTGGACGTCGTGGAGGGCGAGGAGGTCGAGTTGCTCGTCGTCGAGGTGGTGATCGAGGTCGACGTCGAGGATGCGGCCGGCGTCGTGACGGTGGTCGGGTCGGTGACGTTTGGCGTGCTCGGCGAGGAGTCGGAATCGTCGGCGCACGCGACTGCTCCGAGGGCAAGGAGCAGGAGCGCCGTCGTGCTGATCACACGACGACCTACCGCACGGTCAACACCCCACATCGGATTGTCCTCGGCATAAATCCCCCGATCAACCCGCCCGTAGGACGAAACGCTAAACGAGCGCAAGCGCTCGCGCAACGGGTGCTTGCGACGAGACATGATCGACCTCCCGAACACCGTTCGCTCGACGCAGCACCAGTCGCGAAGAGACGTGTCACAGGAGAGACCGTCGGCGCCGCCAGGGATCTCTCGAACCATGCGCAGCGGCGCACCACCCATGACAACCCCGAGAAGCATCGCTGTGTCCACGATCACAACGGACATCGAGGCAACAGAGTGGATGAAAAGTGGCAGCACCCAGTCGCAGCTTCCGCTCGAGTAGTGCCGATGCATGGTCAGCGACGCCCCGTCCGCCAACGGTCCAGCGCGGCGTGGCCCACAACCAAGTTGATCGTCTGCATCGCGGGCGAGACCGACGGTCGGTCGTGAGATGATTCACGGATGATCAACGCTGGTTTCTGTCCGTACTGTGGCCGGCCGATCGAGGAGTGGGAGGAGTACAGCGAGGACCATGTCTTCGTCGACTCACTCGGCGGCCATGTCAAAGTCGCCGCGTGTAAGCGATGCAACAACCAACTCGGGACGCGGGTCGAAGGGGCGCCATTGAGGCTTGGATCCTTTGTTCGCTTTGCACGCGACCTACAAAAGGGGCAGATCGAGCTGAGAGGTACCTTCGGCGCAGATGGTCACATGGTGCAGGCAACGCTGCGCGCAGGCGGAGCGGATCTCTTCTTCGAGCAGCCCGTCACCAAGACCGAACTCGGCTACCGAATTCGTGGGACGAGGGCGGAGGTCGAGAGGCATCTTCGAAGCATCGCGGCCAAGCTGGAAATGAGCGAGGAGCAGATAGCACAGGCGCTCGGTTCGGGCCAGGAGCTCGACGTCGGTGACGGAATTCTTCGCGGCGTACTCGAAATGTCTCTGAACGACCACATACGCCTGGCGGCCAAGGTCAGCCTTGGCGCCATGACGGTGGTTGACGCGGCTGCTGTCGACAGCGGACTAGCAACGGAGCTCCGCCGCCTGCTTTGGGAGTCCACAGACCCGAAATCCGAGGTCGAGATGACCACTGGAGACGCCGCCCAAGAGCTCGTGGCGGCGGCCGCGGCCGTCTTGCCACCAGGCACCTCGCTGCCCGATGTGGAGTTGAATCTCGCAGTCCCCCGGGCTGTCATCACAGGCATGGTCGGTGGCAGGACGATGATCAACGTCAGTGTGGCCGGACTTGCCCTGGGCTTCGGCGGCTTCGTTGTCAACGCAGCGTCACCGTTCGGCTTTGGATTGCCAGTCGTAGTCGAAGACCACGCAGGCCAGCCCATCGTGCGGCGAATGGAAGCTGAGCTGCTCCGGGTGCTTCCCCTGCCCGATCTGAGCTGACGGGACGGCTTCGCAGACGTAGGACCGAGAGCCGAGACCACTCACTAGGGTCGCTAGCGTGGATGAGTACTTTGATCTTCACGTGCTGAGCCCATCGCCAGAGCGCGTGACCTTCGATCAGTGTCCAATCTGTCTATCGATGGGGCCGATGACCGCTGAGCACGTCCCTCCGGAGGCGGTCGGCGGGACCGTCGTGACGTCGACCTGCGTTCGATGCAACAACGAACTGGGCTCGTCAATCGACAGGCCATTCGTGGATTCGATGTTTGGGAAGTTCGGGAGCTTCAAGCTCTCGACGGAGGCGTCGAACGGGGTCCAGGGCTTCCGGACCTACCGGAACGTGCGGATAGCCAGAGGCAAGGACCACGAGCGAGCTGTGTGGATCGACGGCGAGAGGAACTCGGATCTGCGCCCGCTCTTGGGGGGAGCGACGCAGTTCGAGGCGAAGATGCAGATTCCAGACCCGAAGGCTGTGGGACTAGGCGAGCTGAAGAGTCTTTACCTGGCGTGCTGTGTGGTCGCCGGCGAGATTCTCTCGGGCGAGACGGCAGACCGACTACGGGCGGATCTGGTCGCCGTAAGGGACAACCGGGCTGAACTCGCAGACCGCGACGTCGTTGACGTCACGCAGTGGGTGCGTTACGTCCAGCCGTTCGAAGTCGAGATCACCAGGCCCGAATCGTTGCCGGTACATCAGGCAGTCGTTGCCCGCGGAGGACGCCTCATCCCTGCAGTTGGGTGGCTCAACTACACCTGCGAATCGCCCTTCAGCGACTCGCCCGAGCTTTCGGCCCGGCTTGATAAGGGACTTCACTTCGTAGAGAGACAACTTGAAGGGCCGACTTAGCCCTCGGCATCTGACCGACGAACCAGGCAATCGCGCGCACCGCGCCGCACATCTCGCGAACGGCCCAACGCCTACATTCGGATCACACCCCAACTGCCAATCAGCCCCGACTGGTGACCGAAGCGCCGGTTCGAGACAACGACAAGAGCTATCGGTCGCGGCGCTACCGCGCTACCGCGCTACCGCCTCCCGATCTACGAGTCGATCGAGGCCTCGGCTGCTTACGAGCAGACGACGACCGAGCCGCACACAAGGGATGCCGGAGGCGCCACCGCTGTTGAGGAACTCGTTTGCCATGCGGTACGCAAGAGCCTCGCCGACACCCAGCACTTGGGCCGCTTCGTGCACGGTCATGAACGAGCTGGCCTGCCGGACTGTCTGCCGCTTGAAATTCCGACGCTCGACCAAGTTGGGCCTCCTTCGCTCGTTGACCTGATTGCATCCCAACGGACAGCTCGCGCTTGTGGTGGATGAATCGGTCGTGGCGTCAGCGGCGACGCTCAGCGACGACTTCATTGGGAAAGCCGTCGAGAGCTGAACCGATCGCTCGTGCGGCGCCGGCGTCCGCCGCCTTCACGAAGTGCGCGTAGACGTTGAGCGTCGTCGATGACTGCGCGTGACCAAGCCGGCCAGCGGTTGTTCGGACATCGACTCCGTTGACGAGCATGGTCGTTGCCGCGAAGTGCCGGAGGTCATGCAGCCGAACGTGTCCCATCCCTTCCCGCTCGGCAAGCCGAGCGAACGAAAGCGTGGCGTAGTTCGGATACCACGGGGCCAGGCCGTCCGGGCGATGTGAGAAGACGAAGGCGTCAGATGGGAGCTCCTCCTCGGCGATAGCGAGTGCGAGCACCATGCGGTCTCGCAGTGCCTGTAGAACTCGCACCGTGCCCTCGTCGAGCGCGACACGCCGCTCGGCGTGTGTCTTCGTGTCCTTCTCGATGACCGTCTTGTTGATCTGAACAATCGCACCTGCGACGTGGAGCGAGCGAGCTTCGAGGTCGATGTTCCGCCACCGAAGTGCGCACAGTTCTCCGCGTCGCGCTCCGGATGCAGCAGCCAGTCGGATGAACGCCGGCAGCGCCGGGTTCACCAACTCGGCGGCTTTGATGAGACGAGCGATGTCGGCCGGCGATGGGATGTCCAGCTGACGCCGCAACACGCGCGGCGGTGTCGCAGCGACTGCAGGGTTCGTTGTGATCCATCCCCAACGAACCCCTTGGTTCAACGCACGTCGGAGAATCGCGTGGACCCGGACAACGCTGTTGGGCGAGAGCGGGCCGCCGGTCGCCGAACCAGATCGACGGAGCTGCGAGTACCAGCCGTCGAGCTCCGATGTACGGAGTCGCCGAACCGGGGTGGAGCCCCACCGAGGCAGGATCCGCCGATCGAGAAGCCGCCGGTACTCGGCCGAGACAGCCGGTGACAGGTTCGGACACGCGTACTCGAACCACTTGTTGCACAGCTCGGCGACTGTTCCAGCAGCAGCGGTCGTCGAACCCGCCTCGACCTCAGCGACCAACCGCGCGAGCTCGCGCTCGGCCTCGCGGCGTCCGCCGCGGAAGGTCTTTGAGACGTAGGACTTCTTGCCCGTGATCTCATCGCGGCCTGCGAGCACGCGGAGTTGCCACGAGGTCTTCCCTCGCTGACGAAGTGAACCGGCCATGGTCTACTCCTCGCCGCTTGCGTCAGAGTCGTCTGCAGTTGCGACCACGTCGATGAGAAGCCGCTCGACCGGAAGGGCGGCCTGAGCGTCACGGGGAAGGTCGGCCAACGTGTAGCCAGCGACCGCCATCGGTGTCGAGACGCCCGACAGCGCGTACCTCACCACGACATCGCTTCGCGTCCGGCACAGCAATAGCCCGATCGTCGACCGCTCGTCGTCGGTGCGAAGTTGGTCGTCGACAACGTTGACGTAGAAGTTCAGCTTGCCGGCTGCCTCCGGCGTGAACGCCGAACGCTTCAGCTCCACGACCACGTATCGCTTCGTCGGGATGTGGAAGAAGAGCAGGTCGATGAAGAAGTCGTCGACGCCGACGCGAAGTGCGTACTGACGGCCGACGAACGCGAAGCCTTGGCCGAGCTCGAGGAGGAAGCGCTCGACCTGTTCGATCAACGCGTTCTCCAGCGTCCGTTCGGTCGCCTCGGTCGACAGGTCGAGAAAGTCGAGGTGGTATGGGTCCTTGATCAATTGCTGGACGAGCTCCGACTCCGCTGGCGGCAGAGCGGTCGCGAAGTTCGAAGGAGCGGCACCGCTGCGAAGGTGCACCTTCGACATGATCTGAGCAGCGAGCACGTTGCGGGACCATCCGCGCATGATCGCCTGTTCTGCGTACCAGACCCTGTCGGATGGAGCGTCGAGGGCCGAGAGCAGCTCCACATTGTGACCCCACGGAAGTTGTGCAATGAGTCGTTGCACAACCTCGACGTCAGGCCACGCCTCAGCGAAGGAGCGCATGTAGTGCAGGTTCCGCCGGCCGAGCCCGCGCATCTCGGGGAACGCCACGCGCAGGTCGGCGGCGAGCCGTTCGATCACCTTGGTGCCGTAGGTCTCGGCGTCCTGGCGATCGAGGATCAGCCGACCGAGCCGCCAGTACAGCTCTACCAATTCTCGGTTGACCGCAAGCGCGGCTCGCGTCCGCGCCGATTGAACTTCCGACTTCACTCGTTCGAGCAGAACGGCGTAGCCACGCATCTCGAGTTCCGACATGTCACAACGCTCCTGAGTCCAGGGGACTTCGAGGAGCGCCAAGCGGGCACTCGATCGCTGCGCCAAACCACAGCGCCGACAGACACGATAACCATGTGCCGGATGGACAAGATGGACAAGTGGATGGACAACTCGGGCTGTCGGCCACTTCAGCCGACCGTCAGATGGCCATCTAGCTGGTCTTTCTTGGCGCCCCCGGTAGGAATCGAACCTACGACCTGCGGTTTAGGAAACCGTTGCTCTATCCCCTGAGCTACGAGGGCGAGACGTCCGCCGAAGCTCCGCGTGAAGCTCCGTGCGTGACAACGGGTGCTGATCATACGAACGTTCGTCCTCGTGTG
>JBFWSW010000021.1:0-67779 GCA_050248155.1 Ilumatobacteraceae bacterium | reverse complement strand
GTCGGAGGCCTCCCGTTTGCAGATCCAGCAATCCGCAGAATGGCGAGGCCTCCGGCACTCGTGGTGGACCCTACGAACCGGCCCGGCTCATCGAACACCCCCAGCGTTCATCGCGCAGAGCCGCTTTTTCGGGTGCCGTCAGCCGCGGGCGGGGCTGAGCTTGGACAGGCGGGCGACGAGCACCTCCATCACCAGCGAGTCCGGCCAGTCCTTCTCGCCGCGCAGGTCGAGGTCGGCCTGTGCCATGAGCGAGATGGCGCGTGACACGCCGGTCCCGCTCAGCCGGCGGTACTGGTCGAGCGCCTTGCGCGCGGGGAAGCCGGGCTTGATGCCGAGCACCCGGGCGGCAGACGCTTCGTCGGAGGCGTCCGACCCGTCGAGCTTCAACAGGCGCGTGTAGTGGCCGTGGAGGATGGCCATCACCTGGAGCGGGTGGCGGTCACCGGAGCCGGTCATGCGATGCAGCAGCGTCAGTGACAGCGTCGTGTCGCCACGGTCGATCGCGTCGGTCAGGTCCCACGGGGGCACGCCGCCGGCTTCTCCGAGGAACGGCTTCAGGTCGTCGGCCTTCAACTTGTGGCCCGTCCCGTAAGTGCTGACGAGGGTGTCGATGACACCTTGCAAGCGGCCGGCGTCCTCGCCCATCCAACCAGCAACGGCCTGGAGCGCTCCCCCGTCGATGCGCAGGCCGGCCGCGGCGATCTGCTGCTCGATCCACGCGGTGCGGTCGCGCGCTCTGGTCGGAGCCGTGGTGTCGAGCACGTCGGCACCAGCGCCCTTCACTGCTTCGGACAGCGACTTCGCCATCCGGCCACCGCCCGCGGCCAGCACGAGGTCGGTCGTGTCGAGCGGGTCCTGCAGGTACCGCAGCAGCGGCTCGAGCTCGTCGGCGTTGAACCGGCCGATGTCGCGGGCGACCACCACGCGCGACGCGGTGAGGAAGGGCGGCGTCTGCGCGGCGTCGACCACCGCGCGCAGCTCGTACTCGGCACCGTCGAAGTCGTCGACCATCAACGTCCGGTCGCCGTCGCCGACGAGGCGGTGCACGAGCTCGGTCACGCCAGTGTGGACGAGCGACTCGTCGTCGCCGGAAACGAGGTGCACCGCCATCGGGGCCATCGTACGGCAGCCCCGTCCGAGCCGCCTGCCCGTGAACGAGCACCGGAGCGGGGGCACTCGGACCACCGCCGTGGTGGTCAGCGCGCCCCCTCTCGGGCTCGATCTGGCCTGAGCAGCACGGCCAGCAGCCCGAGCTGCACGAGCCACACTGCCACCGCACCGCGACCCGTCGGTTGGAGTCGGGCGGTCAACCCGGCAACGGTCGCCACCCACCTCGTGCCGACCGATGCCGGCCACATCACGATCTCGCCGAGCACACCGACCGGCAGCGCTCCCACGAGGCCCGCCGGGATGCCGTAGAGCATGACGAAGCCGGCGACCGGAACCGCGAGCAGGTTGGCGACGATGCCCAGCGGGGGCATGCGGCCGAAGACCAGCCACGACGGCGCGAGCACCCCGATCTGCGCACCGAGGGTGACCGACAGCGGCGCGACCAGCCAGTGTGGGCCGCGCAGCAGCGGTTCGATGCGCGGTGCGATCGCGCTGACGCCGAAGGTCGCGCCCACCGACAGCCAGAACCCCACCGACCACACCAGCAGCGGATCGAACAGCACCAGCACGATGACCGCGAGGCCGAGCGTGCGCGTCGCCGTGCGCTCGCGCCCGAGAGCGAAGCCGACCGCCGAGAACGCCGCCATCGTCCCGGCGCGCAGCACCGACGGCTCGACCCTCGTGAGCACCACGAACCACGCGATCACCGCGCACGTCGCGCCGAGTCGCCACCAGCGCGACAACGAGCGCAGCCCGATGCCCACCACCGCCAGGACGAACGCGACGTTCTGGCCCGAGACGGCGGTGAGATGGCTCAGGCCGGACGCCCGGAACTCGTCGATCATCCGTGGTGGCTGGCGCGTGTCGTCGCCGATGACGAGACCGGTGAAGAGCGCGGATCGATCAGCGGGCATCGACCGCTCGGCCGAGTCACGCAACGTGCGCCGCAGGCGGTTGCTGGCCAGCGACATCGGTGTGCCGTCGCTCCACGCACCGACACGATCGATGGTCACCTCGCCCACCACGTGGCGCACCTGCGAGCGACGCGCCCATGGCCCGGTGGCGGCGCGGCGCTCGCCGACGATCTCCACGCGCTCTCCCGCCTGGCGCGGCTCGAGACGGCGTCGCGCCGAGCCGTAGACGGTCGCGTCGAATCGCTCGCCCTCGATCTCGAGCACCACGCGCAGCCCAGCGCCGAACGGGACCGGGTCGGACATGACGGTGGCCCATCCCTGGAAGGGGCCGAGCGCACGCGGGTGTGCTGCGGCCCATGCGCGAGCGGACGACACGCCGCCCGCGACCACCAGGACCAGTGTGACGACCGCCAGGTCGCGTCGTATCGGCACCCTCGCACGCCTCGTGAGCATCCAGAGCACAGCCAGCGCGATGCCCACCTGCCACACGCGGCTGCCGACCCAGACACCGAGCATCGTCATGAGCGCGAGCACGCAGACCTGCAGGTCGCCGACGGGCTGCCACCGGACGCTCACCGGTGCCGCCGATCCCAGGTGACGGCCACGTACGATCGGCGCCGTGGAACCCATGTCGACGCGTGGCGAGCGCGCGCTCGGGCGACTGGAAGCCCTCGATCGGCTGGAGGCGTTGGACCGGCCGCGGCCGACGCCACGGCAGGTTCCCGCCCCGCAGCCGGGTCGACCGTCCTACCGTCGAGGCATCGTCTCGCGCGGGCCGCTCGTGGCGTTGGTGGTGCCTGCGATGCTCGGCGCGCTCTCGCTGATGCTGCTGAACGACAGCCACTCGACGAGCCGCGGCGTGGGCGGGTTCCTGGCGGCGATCTTCGCGGCTCCGCTGCTCCCTGCCTTCGGAGCCCCCATTCGTACGGGCGCGTCCCGCTACTTCGCCGTCGTCGCGAGTGGAGTGCTGTGGGTGCTGATCGGGTGGATCGCGTCGCGCCGGGCGGTGCGCCGTCCGGTCGCCACGTGGGGCGGGTACTGGGCCGAGTTCCTGCTGCTGGCCGTGAGCGCTTGGGTGGGCGTGGCGCTGAGCGTGATCGCCGCCAACCTCGTGCTCGGGCGCGTGTTCCTGTAACGGTCACACCGTCACCAGATCGCGCAGCGCAGCGAGCTTGGTCGGGCCGATGCCGCGCACCGCGTCGAGGTCGTCGACCGACGCGAAGGGCCCGTTGGCCTCACGGTGGGCCACGATCGCAGCCGCCGTCGACGGGCCCACCCCGGGCAGCGCGTCGAGCTGATCGACGGTCGCCGTGTTCAGATCGGCCGGGCCGGCGCCGGTCGACTCGCCCTCCGTGCCTGCCTGCGCCGGCGTCACCCCCGCAGCGATCGCTTGCCCGGTGTCGTGGCCGGCGACGTAGACCCGATCGCCGTCGTGCAGCGGTTCGGCGAGGTTGAGCGCATCGAGCAGGACCGGATCGGTCGCTCCGCCCGCCGCGTCGACGGCATCGACGACCCTCGCACCGGCGTCCAACGAGTACACACCTGGCCGCATGACGTGACCGGCCACGTGCACGACGAGCGTCCCGCTCGATGCGGTCGTCACGGTCGACGTGGCCGGTAGGGACGGCGACGAATCGGATCTGGCCGGGTCGATGGAGGTCGTGGTGGTCGCCCTCGGCAACGTCGACTCGACCGGTTCTGGTGGTGGGCGGAGCAACCAGAAGCCACCGGCGCCGACGGCGACCACGGAGCATGCGACGGCGACGAGTCGCCCGATGCCGATCCACACCAGCCATTCGCGGATGCGTTCGCCGACGGGGCGCTGCGGAAGGGGCCGCGTCGGCGGCTCGACTCGATCGTCCACGCTGACCTCCCGACCGGGACGCGCGCCGCGTCAGGTGCACCGGGGGAAGTCGGGAGGACGCTACCGCCGGGTCAGGGCGCTGACACACCAGCGGGCACGTCGTCGCGCACCGCGGTGTCGAGTGATCGGCGAGCGACCCAGTCGGCCTCGATCTCGAGCGGGATGCGGAGGTACGCACCCTGGTGGCTCTTGCCGCGCAACCGCCACAGCAGGTACGAGCCGGCGTATCGCGAGGCGAAGCCGATCACACCGTGGCGGCGCCACTGGCGGACGTGCACGTGCTCGTGCCGCAGCAGGTACGGCGACTGCTCGCAACCCGCCCGGACGATGACGAGCGGGCCGAGCGTGATCGCGTCGGACCCTCGCGGGACCGGGCCGCCGACCCACAGGTAGTAGCCGTCGCGATGCTCGAGGGGCACGACTTCGAGGCTACCCCTGCGAAGCCGCTCGATCAGTACAAGCGGGCGGTGAGCTGGCGGCGGTACTTCGACGTCCGCGGGTCGTCCGGCCCCATCAGCTCGAGGATGTCGACGAACTGCTGGCGTGCATCGTCGTCGGTCTTGACCGAGTCGAGCAGCGCGGTCAACTGCGAGTCGTAGTCGTCCGGCGGCCGTTGGCTCAGCCGAGCCGACGCGGCGACCTTGCGCGTGCGGTCGGTCTCGGGGATGCGGGCGACCAGTGCGAGAGCCTCGTCGGCGTGGCCCTGTTCGACGAGCATCTCGCCGAGCGCGACGATGGCATCCTCGTTGCCGGGGTCGAGGGTGAGCGCCCGGCGCAGGCTGGTCTCGTCGCCGGCGCGCACCAGCGCAGCGATCTCCTCGGCCTCCTCGGTTGGGAGCAGCGAGCTCACGAACTGCTCGATCACGTGCTCGGGGTAGGCGCCGACGAAGCCGTCGACGACCTGGCCGTCGCGCATCGCGTACACCGCGGGGATGGACTGGACCTGGAACGCCTGGCTGACGGCCGGGTTCTCGTCGACGTTCACCTTGGCGAGGACGACCTTGCCCTGCGTGGCGGCAGTGACGCGCTCGAGGATCGGGCCGATGGTCTTGCACGGGCCGCACCAGGGCGCCCACAGGTCGACAACGACCGGAGTCTCCTTGGATCGATCGATGACGTCGGTCTGGAAGGTTGCGTCAGTGACATCGATGGCCATGGGTCCAGGCTACCGACGGCCTCGCGCGGACACGACCGTTCGCGCCGGGCACACGGCTGTCGGTACGGTGCGGGGGTGATGAGTGATGTCGCACCGAGCCCCGAACCCGATCGCCGCGCCACCGACTCGGCTGTGCCCGGGATCGACGTGCCGTCGGTCAGTGCGTGGCTCGAGTCGCACGTCGACGGCGCCACCGGTCCGTTCCGCTTCGACGTCATCGCCGGGGGCCACTCCAACCTCACCTATCGCGTCACAGGTCGCAACGGCAGCCGCTACGTCGTGCGCCGTCCGCCACTCGGCCACCGGCTCGCGAGCGCTCACGACATGGGCCGCGAGCACCGCATCATCCACGCCCTGCAGGGCAGCGCGGTACCGGTCGCACCCTCGCTCGGCTTCTGCGACGACCCCGCCGTGAACGACGCCCCCTTCTACGTCATGGGCTTCGTCGACGGGCACGTGCTGCGCGACCGCGCCGCGGCCGAGGCTGCTCTCGATCGCGCAGCCCGACGGCGCGCGAGCGAATCGCTCGTCGACACGATGGCCGCGATCCATGCTGTCGACCTCGACGCCGTCGGCCTCGCCGACCTGGGCAAGCACGAGGGCTACATCGCCCGTCAGCTGAAGCGGTGGTACGGGCAGTGGAACGCGCAGAAGACACGCGAGCTCACCGAGGTCGACGTGGTGTACGACTCGCTGCAGCAGCGGATCCCCGACCAGGGTCCGGCCACGATCGTGCACGGCGACTACCGACTCGACAACTGCATGGTGGGTGACGACGGATCCGTCGTCGCCGTGCTCGACTGGGAGATCTGCACGCTCGGCGACCCGCTCGCCGATCTGGGCCTGCTCCACGTGTACTGGACCGGTCCGGGCGACGAGGCTTCGGCCTGGACCGGATCGGCGACCACCGCCGAGGGCTTCCTCGATCGGGCCGAGCTCGTCACGCGCTACGCCGACGTCAGCGGGCGCGACGTGAGCGGCCTGCAGTTCTACATCGCCTTCGCCTACTGGAAGCTCGCGTGCATCCTCGAGGGTGTGTACGCCCGCTACCTCGGTGGTGCGCTCGGTGAGCGCTCCGCCGCGCAGCTCGAACCGTTCAAGGCACAGGTCGACAGCGCTGCGGCGATGGCTCGTGCCGCCGTGGACACGCTCTGATGGCATCGCCCGAGCCGACGTACCGGTTGCACGAACCCCTGCCCGCGCTCGACGCGCCCGTGCTCGTCGTCATGCTGACGGGCTGGATCGATGCGAGCGGCGCGGCCGCGGCGGCGATGTCGGCGATCGAGGACGTCACCGCGGCGCGGCCCCTCGCGACGTTCAACGGTGACGTGTTCATCGACTACCGCGCTCGCCGTCCCACGATGCAGCTCCGTGAAGGCGTCAACACGCGACTCGAATGGCCCGAGATCGCCCTGCGCGTCGGTCGCGACGCTGCCGGCCACGACCTGCTGCTCCTCTCGGGCCCCGAGCCCGACGCGTCGTGGCGCTGGTTCGCCGACGTCATCAGCGGGCTGTCGGTCGAGCTCGGTGTGCGCCTCGCGATCGTGCTCGGTGCGTATCCGTTCGCCACTCCGCACACCCGCCCGGCCCGGCTCTCGTGCACCTCTCCCTCGGTCGAACTGGTCGAGTCGGTGCCGTTCCTGAAGAACTCGGTGGACGTCCCGGCGGGCATGGGTGCGGTGCTCGAGCACGCCCTCGTCGATCGCGGCGTCCCGGCGATCGGACTGTGGGCCCAGGTGCCGCACTACCTGGCGACGATGAGCTACCCCGCGGCATCGGCCGCGCTGCTCGAGGGCCTCGCGCAGCTCGCCGGCGTCCACGTCGACACGACCGTGCTGCGGCAGGAGGCCGAGGTGCAGCGAGGCCGGATCGACCAATTGGTCGCTGCGAACACCGAGCACCAGGCGATGATCCAGCAGCTCGAGGCCGCCTACGACGAGATCGATCAGCCGAGTGGCACGATGTGGTCGGGGTCGATCCCGACGGCCGACGAGCTCGGCGCCGAGGTGGAGCGCTTCCTGCGCGAACAAGGCGACTGACTGTCGCCGCTCAGGCGACGGCGCTCTGCACCAGCTCGCGCATCGATGCTTGGCGCGTGCGGCACACCTCGCTGGCGAGCTCGATGAACTGGTCGGCTGCCGGCGGCAGGGTGCGACCGCGACGCCGGCCGATCGCGACCACTCGCGGCGGGATCGGGGGATCGAGCGACGATACGACGACACCGCGGTCGTTCGGATCGACAGCGAGGAACGGCAGGATCGCCTGTCCCATGCCGGCCCGGACCATCGCCTGCACGGCGGCGTTGTCGTTGGTGCGGAAGACGTAGTCGGGCTCGACCCCGTAGTCGCGCAACGAGCGATCGATGGACAACTGGCACGCGCAGGGCGACTGGCCGATCATCGGGGCACCGCGCAAGGTCGCCGGATCGACCACGGGTGGCGTGTCGGCGGCTGCCGTCAGCAGCACGAACGGATCGATCAGCAAGGGAACGGCCTCGATCGAGTCGTCCTCGGGCATGCCGATGAGGAACGACAGGTCGAGGTCGTCCGACAGCAGCCGGGCGATCATGACCTCGTTCTCGTCGATCTCCTCGCATCGCACCGACAGGCCGGGGCGCTCGTTGCGCAAGCGCCCGACGACCTCGGGCAGGATGTTCACCGACACGCTCTGGTACGAGCCGACGACCAGGCGGCCGACCTCGCCGGCACGCAGCGACCGCAGCTCGTCCTCGGCCTCGCGGATGCGATCGAGCATGGCGGTGGCGTGCGCCAACAGCAGTTCGCCCGTCGGCGTGAGCTCGACGCGACGCGGACCGCCGGGACGGTCGAAGACCTTGTCACCGACGGCGCGCTCGAGGCTCGCGATCTGCTGGCTGATGGCCGACTGCGTGAAGCCGAGCCGTTCGGCGGCTCGACCGAACGACCCCTCCGCGGCGACCGCTTGCAACGCGCGGAGCTGGCGGATCTCGATGTCCTGCAGCATTGCGACATCATAAGCACTCGTGATCGATTCGACAAGAGATCATCGCTGTACATGATCGACCGCGGTCCGTACGGTGGCACCCATGACCCGCGCGAACGCCACCACCAACACCGATCCCTACCTCCACGACCTCGCCCACCTCATCGCCGCCAACGGCATCGAGGAGTACGAGACCGACATCGCCCGCCTCGTCGTCCGGTTGCGCAGCCTCGGCCTCGACAGCTCGCTCGTGCACCTGCTCGGCGACCACGACGCCCCGTCTGTCGCCCGCGAACGGGCGTTCGGCATCCTCGTCGGTCGGTTGGCGAGAGGTCCGGCCCACAGACCCGATCTCGTCTGCTCTGCCGCGTGATCCTGGTCCCCTACCCGATCGCTCCCTAGGCGACACCGTTCTGGGCGCCACCCGCGTCCGTTGCCGTGCGGCGGCGGGCGACGTGGCGCCCGGAACGGTTCGGGACCGAGCGACCCATCGGGCTACGTTGCGTCACACGACCGGCGCGGCGCGCCCGCGGTGACGACAAGGGGATGCGATGAAAGTCGACGGAGGGATCGGGACCGACCTCACGAAGGCGGCCGCGCAAGCCCAGGAGGCCGAAGCCGCCGGATACTCGGGTGTGTGGACGGCCGAGACCAGCCACGACCCGTTCTTCCCCCTGCTGCTCGCAGCCGAGCACACACAGGACCTCGAGCTCGGTACGTCGATCGCCGTCGCGTTCGCGCGCAACCCGATGACGATCGCGAACATCGGCTGGGACCTGCAGACCTTCTCGAAGGGCCGCTTCATCCTCGGCCTCGGCAGCCAGATCAAACCGCACATCACCAAGCGCTTCAGCATGGAGTGGAGCCACCCGGCGCCGCGCATGCGCGAGATGATCCTCGCGATCAGGGCGATCTGGGACACGTGGCAGAACGGGACGCCGCTCGCGTTTCGCGGTGACTTCTACACGCACACCTTGATGACGCCGATGTTCACGCCCGACAAGGCCGACCTCGGCGGCTTCGGTGTACCGAAGATCTTCCTCGCCGGTGTCGGCGAGCTGATGACCGAGGTGGCCGGCGAGGTGTGCGACGGGTTCATCTGCCACGGCTTCACCACCGAGCGCTATCTGCGAGAGGTGACCATCCCGGCCCTCGCCCGCGGGCGCGCCAAGGCGGGCAAGACGATGGAGGGCTTCGAGATCGTCGGGCCGAGCTTCGTCGTCACCGGCGGCAACGAGCAGGAGATGGACGCGGCGGCGACCGGGACGCGACAGCAGATCGCCTTCTACGGCTCGACGCCGGCGTACCGCGGGGTGCTCGACCTGCATGGCTGGGGCGGCATGCAGGACGAGCTGAACTCGCTGTCGAAGCAGGGCAAGTGGGTCGAGATGGGCGGGCTGATCGACGACGAGATCCTCAACACCTTCGCCGTCGTGGGCGAGCCCGAGCAGGTCGGCCCCGAACTGCACCGCCGCTACGGCGACGTCATCCAGCGGATCAGCTTCTACGCCCCGTACAAGTCCGATCCGGAGCGGTGGGCAAAGGTGCTCGCCGACCTCAAGGCCGCCTGACGTCCCGCGGCGCCGTCGGCGCTCGCCGCGTTTCGCCCCCCGCTCCGAGGGGTAGCCGTCACACCCATGGCTGACGGGTCGGCGCGCAGCGGCATCGCCGGAAACGTCGCGGCAGCGGCGCTGCTCGCATTCGCCGCGGCGAAGACCGCCGCGGAGCCGGCCAGGCACGACTCACCGTCGGCGGAACCGCAGGCGGCGGCGCCGATCGGCACGCAGAAGTCAGGCATCCTGGGCCGCATCGACCTCTGGCAGCAGCGGCACCGCGTCACGGCTCTCCCCGTCGGCGTGATGAAGAAGTTCGGCGACGACCGCGCCGGTCGGCTTGCCGCGCTGATCGCGTACTACGGCTTCTTCTCCATCTTCCCCGCGCTGCTCGCGCTCTTGACGATCCTGCTGTTCGTCCTCGAGGACCGACCGGGCCTGCGGAGCGACATCGCCGACTCCGCCTTCGCGCAGTTCCCGGTGATCGGCGAGAACATCGCCGGCTCGCTCGCCGATCCTGTCGGCGGCAACGTCGTCGGGCTCGTCATCGGCCTCGTGGGAGCGCTCTGGGCCGGGCTCGGCATGGTGCAGGCGGCGCAGGACGCCATGAACGAGGTGTGGGCGGTCGAGCGCGCGCACTACCCGAACTTCGTCATGAAGCGGGTGCGCTCGATCCTGATGCTGGCGCTCATGGGATCGCTGGTCATCGCGTCGACCGTCGTCTCGCAACTCGTGTCGATCATCGCTCCCGGCCCGATCGGCGTGGTCCTGCTCTTCGTCGCGATGGTCGCCTTGAACGTCGTCGTCTTCATGGTGGCGTTCCGCGTACTCACCGTCGCCGACCTCGGCTGGCGCACGGTGCTGCCGGGTGCAGCGTTCTCCGGCGCCGCATACACCGTCATCCAGTACTTCGGAGGCATCTACGTCTCGCGGACGGTGAACGGGGCCAGCGACACGTACGGCACGTTCGCGATCGTCATCGGGTTGCTGTCGTGGATCTTCGTCATCGCCCAGGTGACGATGCTGGGCGCCGAGATCAACACCGTCCTCGCCAAGCGGATGTGGCCGCGCAGCCTGTTCAACCCACCGGCGACGACCGGCGACCAGCGCAGTCACGCGGCGCAGGCGACTGCGCAGAAGATGGATTCGACCATGGAGGTCGACGTCGAGTTCGAGCCATCACCCAACCGCGCGTGACACCGATGTTGTAAGAACGGGTGTGGCCATTTCGTGCGTCTACTGCGGCGCCCTCCACGACGACCCGTCCCAGGTGCGCGCGTGCTGGCAGCGTGCCGACGGCGGCAGCTCGGGCCAGCAGGTCGTGGCCGTCGACCCGGTTCCCCGATCGGCTCCGGTCGAGACCGCCCCTGCATCACGCCAGTCCAGCGGCAGCTCGAGCACGACGGCACAGGCAGGGCCGGCGTTCCTCGGGCGCAACGTGATCGTCCGGCCGGGACAGCAGGTCCCTCCCGAGTGGAGCGGCGCAGCTCGCGTCACCATCGAGGTGTCCGACGCCGAGGATGCATCCGATCTCGTCACCGAGCTCCGGCCGCTGGCAGCCGCGCGCGAGCGAGTGGTGTTCGAGATCGACGCCGACGCCCAGGCGGCGATCGCACAGCCCGCCAGCACGACGGACGCTCCGTACCGGGTCGGCGCGCGCCATCGGTTCCACCGCGACGACCTGCGCCACCTGATGTCGGCGAACTCGATCGACCTCACCTCGGGCGAACCACGATGGCCGTTGCTCGACGACGCGCTGGCGCTCGGTGCCCGGCCGGTCGCCGACGGTTCGGGCGACATCGAGCTGCCCGACGGCCGGCGCGTCTGGATCGACGGTGGCCCGATCGCGCCCTTCGCCGCAGTCGACGGCATCGAGGTGCTGCACCGCGTCGCCATCGAGCACGGCTCGCTCGCGCCCTTCGGCGACAACGACACCTCCGCCGATCTCGCTCCCGACCAGCGAGCAGCGGTCACCCACGCAGGCGGGTCGGCCCGCATCATCGCTCCGGCCGGGTCGGGCAAGACCACGGTGCTCACCGAGCGAGCCCGACACCTGCTGCGCCGATGGAGTCTGCCTCCCTCGGCCGTGTGCCTCGTGGCGTTCAACAAGCGCGCCCAGCAGGAGATGGTCGAGCGCACCCGCGACCTGCCGGGGCTGCAGATCCGCACGCTCAACGCGATCGCACTCGCCATCGTGAACGGATCGGCCCCGTTCGCTGCGCGCCCACGAAACCTCGCGACGATCGACGAGGGCGAGGTGCGGCGCATCATCGGTCGGCTCGTGAAGTTCCCGCGGCGACGCAACGCCGATCCCGTCGCGACGTGGATCGAGGCGCTCTCGGTCGCCCGACTCGGCCTGCGCTCGCCCGACGACGTCGAGCAGGTGTACGGCGGCGAGGTCGACGGGTTCGCGGACATGTTCCCGCGCTTCCGTCGCGAGCTCGATCGCGTCGGCAGCGTCGACTTCGACGAGCAGATCCAGCTCGCGATCGAGATCCTCCTCACCGATCCCGCCGCACGCCAGATCGCGCAACGCGCGTGCCGGTTGCTGCTGGTCGACGAGTTCCAGGACCTCACGCCGGCGCACCTCTTGTTGGTGCAGCTCCTCGCCGGACCGGACGCCGCCGTGTTCGGAGTCGGCGACGACGACCAGACCATCTACGGCTACAACGGCGCCGATCCGGCGTGGTTGATCGAGTTCGGGCAGCTGTTCCCGGGCAGCGGCGAGCATCCGCTCGAGGTCAACTACCGATGCCCCGACGATGTCGTCACCGCAGCCGCGACGTTGCTGCGCCACAACCGTCGGCGGGTGCGCAAGACCATCCGGTCGGCGAAGCCCAACCACGGCTTGCACGTCCATCCGGGCGGCGCTTCCGTGCACACCACGGTCGACCTCGTCACCGCAGCCATCGCGGGCGGCACGCGGGCGGCCGACATCGCAGTGCTCACGCGCGTCAACTCGTTGCTCGCTCCGGTGCAGGCAGCACTGGTCGGCGCCGGTGTCCCCGTTGGCGGGGGCGTCGGCCGCGAGTTCGCCGATCGAGCGGCGGTGCGCGCCGCGATCGCGTGGCTGCGTCTCGCCACCGCCGGCCCGGCGCTGCGATCCGACGACGTGGCCGAGGCGCTGCGCAGGCCGGCCCGGCCGATGCACCCCAACGTGGCGTCGTGGGTCGGCGAGCAGACGTCCGTCGACGGGCTCCGACGTCTGGCCCAACGCGTGAACAACGAGCGCGA
Organism: Ilumatobacteraceae bacterium; assembly: GCA_050248155.1. GTDB lineage: Bacteria > Actinomycetota > Acidimicrobiia > Acidimicrobiales > Ilumatobacteraceae > VFMC01. Next base: position 54,987 of record JBFWSW010000021.1, on the reverse strand, counting down.
CGCCGCCCGGGTCGGCGAGTTCACCGACGACGTGGAACGTCTGCAGCGGCTCGCCACGGCCGGCCGACCCACCGCCGATCTGCTGGCCGCGCTCCGCGACTCGATGGGGCTGGCGTCGAGCATCGCCACGCTCGACGCACACCGGCGGGGCATGAACCGAGCGGCGCAGAACGACGATCTCACCGCCGTCGCACAGCTCGCCCAGCTGCAGCCACGACCCGATCAGTTCGAGTCGTGGCTCCGTCAGGTGGTCGGTCAGCCGTGGCAGAGCGAGGGCGTCACGCTCGCGACGGTGCACCGCGTGAAGGGCCAGGAGTGGCCGTTCGTCATCGTGCACCAGGCCGACGCCGACCAGTTCCCGCACCGGCTCGCCGACGACGTCGAGGAAGAGCGGCGCGTGTTCCACGTCGCGATCACCCGCGCGTCGCGTTCCCTCCACGTCGTGCCCGACGCCGCCCCCTCCCCGTTCATCGCCGAGCTCAGCACCGAACCGTCCGAGCGCACCACCACGGTCATCGCTCCGCCGCCGACACCCACGCGTGGGCCGGCTCGGGCATCGGGCAAACCGGGTCACGATCTGACACCCGAGCAAGCGGCGCTCTTCGAGCAGCTCCGCGTGCTGCGCCGCCACCTCGCTGCGGGTAAGCCCGCCTACACGGTCCTCGCCGACGCGGCGCTCCACGAGATCGCCGTGGCCCGTCCGGCGTCGCTGGCCGAGCTCAGCCGTGTGCGCGGCGTCGGGCCGAGCAAGCTCGAGCAGTTCGGCGCCGCCATCCTCGCGGTCGTCGAGGACGCTGCGGCGAACGTCCAGCCGGGTGCCGAATCAGCTCGCGACGGCTGAGCAGCGCAACCCGATCAGCCACCTGCGGACGTTCTCGCCGAGGTGCTCCACGTCGTAGCCGCCCTCCTGCAGCACGACCGTCGGCAGGCCGAGCTGCGCCACCAGCGCCCCACACCGCTCGAACCCGTCGGTCGTGACGGCGAGGTCGCAGATGGGATCGGTGACGAAGGTGTCGAGCCCCAACGAGACGATCAAGGTGGACGGCTCGAAGCGCCCGATGGCCTCGACAGCCCGTTGGAGCGCGGCGACGAAGCGGTCGTCGTCGGCCCGTTCGGGCAGCGGCAGGTTGAGGTTCGAGCCGAGCCCGCGGCCCGTGCCCGTCTCGTCGGCGAACCCGATCGAGTAGGGGTAGGCGCGCGCCGGGTCGCCGTGCAGGGACACGTACTGGACGTCGTCGCGGTCGTAGAAGATCTCTTGCGTCCCGTTCCCGTGGTGGTAGTCGACGTCGAGCACGGTCACCTTGGTCCCTGTCGTGGACGCGACGTGGTGCGCGGCGATCGCCGCGTTGTTGAAGAAGCAGTAGCCGCCGTACAGCGACGTCGTCGCGTGATGGCCGGGAGGCCGGCACAGGCCGTACGCCCACGAGTCCCCGTCGAGCACCATCCGTGCGGTGGTGAGCGCGGTGTCGACGGCGCCACGCGCCGCCTCGTGCGTGCCTGCGGTCAGCGGTGTCGTCGTCTCGAAGCACCACCACCCGAGGCGGCCTTCGGTGCACTGCGGCTCGCGCCCCTCGGTCATCTTGTTGCGCAAGGGTCCGCGGAAGAACACGTCCGGCACGACGTCGCGGGTGCCGGGGTGCGCCTCTTGGTAGTCCGCCCACGCGGACTCGAGGAAGCGGACGAGTCCGGCGTCGTGGACGGCCTCGATGGGCGCGGTCCCCCACTCGTCGGGCGCCCGGAAGGTGAACGACCCGTCGGCCTCGAGCGTCTCGCGGATCGCCTCGGCCCGTCCGACGTGCTCGAACGGGCTGTGCGCCGAGCTGGTCTCGAACTCGACGTGGGGATCGTGCAGCAGATGAGCCGATGTGTAGACGACGTTCACCCCGCCATCGTGCCACCCGCGGCACCCTCCCGAACCCGAGCGTTTGACCTCTCCGGCCCCACATCGGGGCGCCCGGGGTCAGACGCTGTCGGCGAGGTCGAGCTGTTCCTCGAGGTACTGCTCGCGGCACTTGGCGCGCTGCAGCTTGCCGCTCGACGTCTTGGGCAGGGTGCCCGGCTTCACCAGCATGACGTCGCGCGGCGGGAGGCCGCACACCTGGAGGGTGCGGTGGTGGATGGCGTGGCGCACGGTGTCGAGCGCGCCGTCCTCGGCGAGCTCGTTCATGCGCACCTCGGCGACGACGACCACCGTCTCCTTGCCCTTGTACCCCTCGACACCGAACGCGATCACGTTGCCGGCTCGCACGCCGTCGAGGGCCGCGCACGCCCGCTCGATGTCCTCGGGGAACACGTTGCGGCCGCCGACGATGATGACGTCCTTGATGCGGCCGCACATGACGAGCTCGCCGTCGAGCAGGTACGCGAGATCGCCGGTGCAGAGCCATCCACCACGACGGAACAACGCAGCAGTCGCATCTGGCCGCCGGTAGTAGCCCGGTGTCACCGACGTGCCCCGCAGCAGCAGCTCGCCGACGTGTCGCTCGGGCAGCTCCTCGTAGGTCTCCGGGTCGACGACCTTCATCTCGAGCCCGGGCACGGCCGTGCCGAGGAGCGGCAGCCGGCGGACGTACAGCTCCTCCTCTGCCTCGCTGAGCAGCAGGGGCTTGGCGATGCGGTCGCGCTCGAGCACGGCACGATCGACCGAGTCGACGCGCATGCCACGGTGACGTGGCGGGAACGCACCGCCGATCGCGACCTCGGCCATGCCGAACGCGGGGAACACGCCACCGGGCTGGAACCCGAACGGGACCGCGGCGGCGACGAACTCCTCGACGGCGTCGGGATCGACGGGCTCGGCACCGCTGAGCGCGAGGGTGAGCGACGACAGGTCGAGATCCTTCGCCCGCTTCAAGGCACGGGTCGCGAGCACCCAGGCGAAGTTGGGACCGGCCGTCGCCGTGCCCTTCCAATCGCTGATCCACTGCATCCAGTTGCCGGGATGAGCCAGGAAGTCCTGCGGCCCGGCCTGCACCAGTTGGACGCCCCGGGTCATCGGGATCGACAGGAACCCGACGAGGCCCATGTCGTGGTAGAGCGGGAGCCACGACACCATCACCTCGTCGAGGCTCAGCTCGGCTGCCTCGCAGCAGGCATCGATGTTCGCCCCGAGCACGCGGTCGGGGATCATCACGCCCTTCGGTTCGCTCGTCGAGCCGCTGGTGTACTGCAGGATGACGAGCCGCTCCGGGTCGTCGGGCGGCAGCTCGAGCCGCTCGCCGCTCACCTGACCGGCCGCACCGGGCAGCACCGCCCCCATCGGCTCGATCGGCGGGTCGCCCGGGGCGGCCTCGTAGAAGGCGGCGAGCTGGTCGTCGATGAGGACGAGCTTGGCCTCGCCGTGGCGGATGCGCCCGCGGGTGCTCTCGATGAACGCGTCGAGCGATCCCATGCGCATCGGCAGCGGCAGCACCATGCTGGCGCATCCCGCCAACCAGCAACCCTGGACGATGGTGATCAGCGAGCGGCTGGTGGGCCCCAGGATCGCGACGTGGTCGCCGGGCACCAGTCCACGTGCCTGCAACGCAGCCCCGACGACACGGGCGTCGTCGTGGATCTCGGCCCACGGCACGAAGCCGTCTCCCGACGCGGGCTTGACCGACTGGCCGACGAAGCGGGCGCCGGTCGGCCGGTCGGCAGCAGCGATCAGCCGCGCGACGATCGACGGACTGCCTGCGACATCGGACCCCATGAATCGAAACGGTAGTGCCGGGGTGCCCGTCCGTAGAATCTCCCGCGATGGCCACCTCCAGCGACAGCAGCTCGGCAACCGACCAGCACGCACATCGGTACACCGGCGCGCTCGCGCAGGAGATCGAGCTCCGCTGGCAGGACTGGTGGGACGACCATCACACCTTCGAGACACCGAACCCCGTCGGGCCGCTCGCCGACCCCACCCGGCACCTGCCACCCGAGAAGCTGTTCGTGCTCGACATGTTCCCCTACCCGAGCGGCACCGGCTTGCACGTCGGCCACCCGTTGGGGTTCATCGGCACCGACGTGTGGGCGCGCTTCAAGCGGATGACGGGCTTCAACGTCTTGCACACGATGGGGTTCGACGCGTTCGGGCTGCCCGCCGAGCAATACGCGGTGCAGACTGGCCAGCACCCGGCGGTCACCACCGCCGAGAACATCGCCACCTATCGGCGCCAGCTGCGTCGGCTGGGCCTCGCCCACGACCCGCGGCGCAGCGTGTCGACCGCCGATCCGTCGTACTACCGCTGGACGCAGTGGATCTTCAGCCAGATCTTCAACGCCTGGTACGACACCGACCAGGACCGTGCGCGGCCGATCAGCGAGCTGGTCGACGAGCTCGCGAGTGGCCGGCGTCCCACCCCCGACGGACGACCGTGGAACGAGCTCAGCGCGAGCGAGCAGGCCGACGTGCTCGACGACCACCGGCTGGCCTACATCAAGGAGGCACCCGTCAACTGGTGTCCCGGGTTGGGCACGGTCGTGGCCAACGAAGAGGTCACCGCCGACGGTCGCAGCGATCGCGGCAACTTCCCCGTGTTCAAGCGGAACATGCGCCAGTGGATGATGCGCATCACGGCCTACGCCGACCGGCTGATCGACGACCTCGACCTGCTCGACTGGAGCGACTCGATCAAGGCGATGCAGCGAAACTGGATCGGCCGCAGCGAGGGCGCACTGGTCCACTTCGCGTCGAGCGCCGGACCGATCACCGTGTTCACGACACGTCCGGACACGCTGTTCGGCGCGTCGTTCATGGTGCTGGCACCCGAGCACCCATTGGTCGACGCGCTCACCACCCCGCAGCACGCGGACGCCGTCGCCGAGTACCGCGCACAGGCGATCGCGAAGAGCGACGTCGCGCGTCAGGTGGACGAGAAGACCAAGACCGGCGTGTTCACCGGGTCGTTCGCGACGAACCCGATCAACGATCAGCCGATCCCGGTGTGGATCGCCGACTACGTGCTGATGGGCTACGGCACCGGGGCGATCATGGCGGTCCCGTGTGGCGACGAGCGCGACTTCGAGTTCGCCCGCCAGTTCGGACTGCCGATCCCGGCGATCCAGCGGCCCCCCGATGCCTGGTTCGAGCAGCACGGCATCGAACCGACGCTCGACACCGACGCGTGGCCCGAGTCGTTCGTCGGCGAGGCGCCCTACGTCAACAGCACCAACGCCGGCATCAGCGCCGACGTTCTCGACATCAACGGACTGGCCGACATCGCCGAGGCCAAGCGGCGCGTCAACACCTGGCTCGAGGCCCACGGCGGCGGCGAGGCCACCGTCAACTACAAGCTGCGCGACTGGCTGTTCAGCCGACAGCGCTACTGGGGCGAGCCGTTCCCCATCGTCTACGACGAAACGGGCCACGCGCACACGCTGCCCGACGACCAGCTGCCGCTCGAGCTGCCGCCGTCCGACAGCTTCTCGCCGCGAACCTTCGATCCCGACGATGCGATGTCGAACCCCGAGAGTCCGCTCGACCGGTTGGAGTGGTGGGTCGACGTCGAGCTCGACCTCGGCGACGGCCCGAAGCGCTATCGACGCGACACGAACGTGATGCCGCAGTGGGCGGGCAGCTGCTGGTACGAGCTGCGCTACCTCGACCCGACGAACGAGGACCGGTTCGTCGACCCGGCCGTCGAGCAGTACTGGATGGGCCCCGAGGGCCCGGGTGACTCCGGCGGCGTCGACCTGTACGTGGGGGGCGTCGAGCACGCCGTGCTGCACCTGCTGTACGCGCGGTTCTGGCACAAGGTGCTGTGGGACCTCGGCCATCTGAGCTCGAAGGAGCCGTACCACCGGCTCTTCAACCAGGGCTACATCCTCGCGGCCGCCTACAAGGACGAGCGCGAGATCTACGTCGAGGCCACCGAGGTCGACGAGCACGACGGGCAGTTCACCTTCGAGGGCAAGCCGGTCACGCGCGAGTGGGGCAAGATGGGCAAGAGCCTCAAGAACGCGGTCGCCCCGGACGAGATCTACGACGCGTACGGCGCCGACACGTTGCGGTTGTACGAGATGGCGATGGGCCCGCTCGACGCGTCGCGGCCGTGGGAGACGCGCGACGTCGTCGGCATGTACCGCTTCCTGCAGCGGCTGTGGCGCAACCTGATCGACGAGGACTCTGGCGAGCTGCGTGCAGACCTGCCGCCGGACGACGACACGACGGAGCGGCTGGTGCACCGCACCATCGACGGTGTGCGCGCCGACATGGAGGCGATGCGCTTCAACACCGCGATCGCCAAGCTGATCGAGCTGAACAACCACCTCACCAAGATCGGCGGCTGCCCGCGTGAGGTCGCGGACCGACTGGTGCTCATGTGCGCGCCGCTCACCCCGCACCTCGGCGAGGAGCTGTGGCGAGCACTCGGCCACACCGACACGCTCACCTACGAACACTTCCCGACGGCCGACCCGGCGATGCTCGTCGACGACACGATCGAGCTGCCCGTGCAGATCAACGGCAAGGTGCGCTCGCGCATCGTCGTCGCCGCCGACGCGTCGAACGAGATGGTCGAGGCAGCTGCGCTCGCCGACAGCAAGGTCGCCGCCGCCCTGAACGGCGGCACACCGAAGAAGGTCATCGTGGTGCCGGGTCGCATGGTGAACATCGTCGCCTGACGCCGATGACCGGGCCCGATCCCGCTCGTGTCAGCCGGCAGCAACAGGCTGTGTCGTCGGCGGATGACACGAGGGGAGCCCGAGACGGCGGACGCAGATCGGGCGGATAGCGTCGGGGCATGAACGTGGAAGTCGTCGACTACCAGTCGCCGGACGCGCCCGAGTCGTTCACCCGCTCGCTGCGCCACACCGGGTTCGCCGTGCTCGTGAACCACCCGCTCCCTCAGGAGCTCGTGCAGCAGATCTACGACGAGTGGCTGGCGTTCTTCGACAGCGACGCGAAGTTCCGGTACCGATACACAGACGACGGGCAGGACGGCTACTTCGCCCCCGACATCAGCGAGACGGCCAAGGGCAACACCATCCGCGACCTCAAGGAGTTCTTCCACGTGTACTCGTGGGGTCAGTACCCGGCCGAGGTCAGCGACGCCGCGTTGCGCTACCGCGAGATCGCCACCGACATCGCCAAGACCCTGCTCGGATGGGTCGACGACAACACCCCCGACGAGGTCAAGGAGCGCTTCTCGAAGCCGCTGCGCAACATGATGGACGGCAGCAACCGCAGCCTGCTGCGCGTGCTGCGCTACCCGCCGTTGCGGGGTGACGAGCCGCCCGGCGCCGTGCGCGCTGCATCGCACGAGGACATCAACCTGCTCACCATCCTGCCCGCCTCGAACGAGCCGGGCCTGCAGGTGCGCGACGTCGCCGGCAACTGGCACGACGTGCCGTGCGACTTCGGCAGCATCGCCGTCAACGCCGGCGACATGCTGCAACTCGCCAGCGGCGGCTACTACCCGTCCACGTCGCACCGCGTCGTCAACCCCACGGGCGACGAGGCACGGCGCTCACGGCTCTCGCTTCCGCTGTTCCTGCACCCCGCCGACGACGTCGTGCTCGCCGAGGGTCGCACCGCGCGTTCGTTCCTGCTCGAACGCATCGCCGAGCTGCGCAGCCAGGACGCACCCGCGGGTTCGTGACACCGCTGGCATGATCCCCTTCCGCCGCGAGCGCCGCCGGCGTCGCGCGCTCGAACAGCCCTTTCCAGCCACCTGGCGTCACGCGATCGAACGGTGTTGGCCCACCTGGGCACAGCTCACCACCGACGAGCGCGTGCGAATCGAAGCGCTCATCCGCCAGTTCGTGCCAGAGGTGCGGTGGGAGGCTGCGCAGGGCTTCGCGGTGACCGAGGAGATGCAGGCCGTGATCGCCGCGCAGGCGTGCCTGCTCGTGCTCGAGCTCGGGCTCGACCACTACCGCAAGGTGGGCTCGATCATCGTCCATCCGCGCACCGTCGTTCTCCGCGGCGAGCGCCGGATGGCGGGCGGGCTCGCATCGGACAGCCCCTTCTCGATCGCCGGCCAGGCCCACCACCGCGGCCCGGTCCTCCTCGCCTGGAGCACGGTGGCCTTCGAGGCCCGCCATCCCGACCGGGGGAACAACGTGGTCTTCCACGAGTTCGCCCACCAGCTCGACATGCTCGACGGCACGATCGACGGAACACCGCCGCTGCAGGGATCCGTGTCGCTCGAGCGATGGGTCGAGGTCTGCACCGCCGAGTACGAGCGCCTGCGGCACGGCGAGGACGACAGCGTGCTGCGCGCGTACGGCGCCGTCGACCCGGGCGAGTTCTTCGCCGTCGCCACCGAGACGTTCTTCACCCGCCCGGTCGCGCTGGCCGAGCAGAAGTCCGAGCTCTACGACCTGCTGAGCCGCTTCTATCGCCAGGACCCGGCCGACCGGGTGCGGCGATCGATGAGCGCGTGACGCGCCGTCAGAGGTGGTACCCGGTGATGTCGATCACCACGTGCGTGTCGACCATCGTGTAGAGGCAGACGGTGCCGCTGCCGCTCACGTCGGCGACGACCATGTTCGACACCGTCGTGCCCGCCGTGAAGTTGAGGTGTGCGGCGTTGGGACGAGGGTCGCCGCAGGCGTACAGCACCACGAACCCGTCGCGGCGTGGCTCGGTGATCGTCACGTTCAGCACCACCGACGCGACCACTCGCGGCGCACCCGCGCGTGACACGACCTGGATCGGGGTGACCGCATCCGACTGCCGGAGGCCGATGCCGTTCTGGAGCCCGTCGACGGTGGACAGTCCCGTCCCGGTGCGCGTCTCCATCAGGCGCGCAGGCTGCACCGACTCCAGCGTGGCGCCGACCGGGTGGTACCCGTTGACGTCGACGATGAGGTCGAGCTCGTTCATCGAGTAGATGCACACGGTGCCGCCCGGGCCGGTCTGCACGATCGCCGCGTTGCTGACGGTGGCACCTGCTGCGTAGTTGAGCGTGGCGGCAGTGGGGATCGACCCACCGCACGGGAACACGGTGATGAAGCCAGGTGCCGTCGCTCCCGTCACCGTGACGCTGAGCGCCACAGCGCTCGCGCTCGCCGGCACACCCCCTCGCCCCCCGACGGTGAGCTGTGTGACCGACCCGGCTGCGCGGCGGCCGATGCCGTAGAACTGGCCGTCGGTCGTAGCGAGGTCGTCGCCGGAGCGGGTCTCGAGCAGGCGCGCCGGTGCGATCGCCTCGAAGCTCGTGCCCTCCGGGTAGAACCCGTTGACGTCGACGACGAGGTCGGCTTCCGAGAGCGTGAACACGCACACCGCCGCGCTGGTGACCTTGGCGACGACCGTCGTCGTCACCGTCTGGCCGGCCGCGTAGTTGAGCTGGGACGCGTTGGGTCGCGTCCCGCACGGGTAGATCGTGATGAACCCTGGCTTCACCGGATCGATGACCGTCACGTCGAGCACGACGGCGACGGCACGGTCGGGGATGCCGGCGCGGCCGCTGATCTGCAGCTGGGTGACCGAGTCGTCGTCGCGAGTCCCGATGCCGCTGTACATCCCGTCGATCGTCGAGAGCCCCTCCCCGGCTCGCGTCTCGAGCAGGCGCGCCGGGCCGACAGGTGTGTAGCTGGAGTGACCCGAGCCCTCCATGACAGCCGGCGCCCACTGCGTCGCGATGCCCTGGCCGTCGACGAGCGACACGTCGCCGAAGTTGCTGCTGTCGTACACCCGCTGCCCGCCGAACACGAGGAAGCGGTCGCAGCCCGCGGCGATGAGCGAGGTCATCCCGTTCCTGATCTTGTCGGCGGTCGGGTGATAGGTGCCGTGGTCGAGCACGTTGATGCCGCACATCAACACGTTCGTGTGCGGGTCGAGCTGTCGTGCGAGCGCGGCGCCGAGGTCACCGCTGTACTGCGTGAACGACAGCAGCAGGTCGGAACCCTCCAAGTCGGCGAGCGCGTCGTCGGTGGCGAGGTCGAGCTGGTTCGCGAACGGCATGATGCCCGTGCGTGCGGTCGCGTCGGCGAGCACGAGGCCCCACCGCTCGATCAGCGTGTCCCACATCGGGTCGTCGGGGTGGAACTCGTCGCCCAGGTCCCACGCCGCGATGGACGCGGTGACGGGCAGCCACTCGGTGATCGCCTGGTTGCGCACGGCCGGGCTCGGATCCCACAGGCGCGCGTCGTAGACGACGGTCTTCATCCCAGCGGCCGCGTTGATGTCGACGAGGCGCCGGTAGAGCTGCGGGCTGACGTAGCGCTCGCCGGGATCCTCGGGGCTGTACGGATACCCGTGCTCGGGGTCGAACGGGTCGCTGCACGGGCCGAAGGTGGCGTCGATGCCGGCGACGGTCGCCATCGACCTCGCGGCGACGGCTGCCGACGGGTCGTCGGGGTGCACCCCGCACCAGGCCCACGCGTCGATCGGTCGTCCCGGGACCGCAGGCTCCAGCCCGGGCGCCGCACTCGCAGTGCTCGCCACCACGGAGGGCGCGAGCCCCGCCACAGTGGCTGCGAGGGTGGCCGCCGCCAACCAGATTGTCCGTCTCACATGGCCTCCGACATGAACCGCTCGAGGGTTCCCGCCTGCCCGGCGGGCCAGCCTAGGGCTCGCCGGGTCCGCACCGACGGTCACCCCCCACAGGCCGCCGGCTCCCGCCCCTCGTACGACATCGGTTCTCAGGTGAGTCGAACGGATCAAATGCCGAGATCGTCACGCACGGTGGCGAATATCGAACTACTGTGACCCTCGGCGGTGACGATGGGCTGGAACACGTCGTGCTCGCCGATCGGCTGGATCAAAGGCGGGTGGGAATGATGAACCGTGGACGGCGCGTGCCAGTACGCCGCGTGAACGTCTTCGTCGCGGTGGTGCTGGCCATCACCGCGGTGTTGGGTGTGGTCGACATGCGGGCCCCGACGGCCGACGCGGGCGACGGGCTCGCGCCGCTCGCCTTCGGCGCGTTCCCGCAACCCCGCAACGGTCAGACGCCACAGCAGGCGGTCACGGCGCTCGAGAGCACCATCGGCCGGCCGCTCGAGGTGGTGCGGGTGTTCGAGACCTGGAGCGACCAGTTCCCGGACAGCTACCACAACTTCTTGAAGGCCGGCGGGCGCACGCTCATCTTGTCGATCAAGCCCAACAGCAGCCGGGGCCGCGTCATGTGGCCGTCGATCGCCAACGCAGCGCCGGGCAGCACGGTCGACAACGAGATCAGGTCGTGGGCGCGGCGCATCCGCGACTTCCAGGCACCGATCTACGTCACGCTCCACCACGAGCCCGAGTCCACCTCGAACAACGCGTACGGCACCTCGAACGACTTCATCGCCGCCTGGCGGCACTGGGTCGACGTCTTCCGCGAGGAGGGCGCGACGAACGTGAAGTTCATGTGGATCATGACCGACTACTCGTACATGGTCTCGTCGAGCGACCGTCGCTACGCGCCGAAGTGGTACCCCGGCGACGACTACATCGACGCGATGGCGATCGATGCCTACAACTGGCACGTCTGCCGTCCCAACCAGGACAACGCGTGGAAGACGCTCGCCCAGATCATCGAGCCCTTCCGCGCGTTCGGGGCGCAGCACCCGTCGGAGGACCTCTGGCTCGCGGAGTGGGGAACCTGGGAGGACCCGCAGGTCGCCAACCGCAAGGCCGGCTGGATCGACCAGGCCCGTGAGCTGTTCAAGCAGCCCAACTACGCGCAGTTCAAGGGCATCTCGTACTTCAACGCCGACGCGATCAACCCGGACTTCCCGAACTGCCTCTGGTACGTCTCGACGTCGACGTCGGCGACGGCGAGCTTCCGCACGATGGCACAGGATCCCTGGTACCAGGGTGACGCGTTCAGCAACGACCCTCCCCCGCCCATCCCGCCGACCGCGTCGTTCACGAGCAGCTGCAACCTGCTGTCGTGCACCTTCACGAGCACGTCGACCGATCCCGACAGCTCGATCACGAGCGTGGAGTGGGACTTCGGTGACGCGACGAGCGGGTCAGGCAGCCCTGTCCCCCACGACTTCACTGCATCGAACACCTACCAGGTGAAGCTCACCGTCACGGACAGCACGAACCTCAGCACGTCCGTCACCCAGGCGGTCACCGTCAGCGACGTCCCGCCGCCGCCCAGCCCCACCCATCGCACCTCGGCGAGCGCGAACTCGACGACCAGCGCGGCGTCGGTGTCGGTGCCCGGGTCCGTCGTCGAGGGTGACCAGCTCGTGCTCGTCGTCACGGCGGCCGCGGCGACGACGGCGACGACCCCGGCCGGGTGGACGCTGCTCGGCACGCAGACCGACGGCAGCCCCGACATGCGATCGTGGGTCTTCACCCGCACCGCTGCCGCGAACACGGCCGGGTCGACCGTGACGTCCACCCTCGGCACGTCGGCGAAGGTGTCTCGTGTCCTCGTCGCCTATGCCCAAGGTGGGCTCCCCACCGCGGTCTCGAACGTGGCCGGTCCCTCGACCACCTCCCACACGACACCAGCGACCAACCCGGCAGCCGGCAGCGTCGTGCTGTCGTACTGGTCGGACAAGACCGACTCCAACACCGGCTGGACCCTCCCGGCCGGCGTGCAGTCACGAGCGTCGTCGGTCGGTTCGGGCTCGGGTCGGATCACCGCTGCGGCGGCCGATGCCGTCGCCCCCGGCGGCGCGCAAGCCGGTGCGTCGGCCACCAGCACCGCGACGTCGGCGAAGGCGATCAGGTGGTCGATCGTCGTGCCGCTCGCCGGCCCACCGCCGCCGAACCAGCCGCCGACCGCTGCGTTCACGTCCACCTGCAACGGGCTCTCGTGCACGTTCTCGGCGGCGTCCTCGACCGATCCAGACGGCCAGGTCACCGGGGCGACGTGGGACTTCGGCGACGCGACGCCGGCCGCCACCGGGTTGTCGGCCCCGCACACCTTCGCGACGGCGGGCACCTACACCGTCACCGTCACCGTGGTCGACGACGATGGCGAGCCGTCGGCGCCGTTCAGCCAGGGTGTCGTGGTCGCCGAGGCGCCGCAGAGCCCGATCACCTTCGTCGGCCAGGCGTCGACCAGCGCCAACGCGACGTCGCACCGCGTCGTCGTCCCGGGCGGCGTCCAGCCCGGTGATGCGCTGCTGCTCGTCATGACGATCAACAACAACGCGACGATCGGTACCCCCGCCGGGATCACCGGTTGGCGGCTGCTCGGCACCGAGACCAATGGGAGCACGACCGCCAGGGTCTGGACGCGGGTGGCGACGGCAGGCAACGCCAATGCGGCGATCACCGTGTCGACGTCGACGACGGCGAAGAGCAGCCTGATGGTGTCGGCCTACCGTGGCACATCACCGGTCGACCCGATCGCGGCGTTCGACGGTGCGATGGAGACCGCGTCCCGTTCGGCGCACACGACCCCGGCGATCGACGTCGCCAGCGACCGCAGCTGGGTCGTCTGGTACTGGTCGCACGAGGACGCCACCACGACCGCACTCGTGCCACCGGCTGACGTCACCGTGCGAGCCACCGGCACGCAGACCGGCAGTGGACGCATCACCGCGTTGCTCGCCGACAGCAACGGACCCGCGGGGGTCGGCACGGCGGCCGGCCGCACCGCGACCGCTGCGGCGTCGACTTCCAACGCGTCGATGTGGTCGATCGTGCTCGCCCCGGCCTGACCGGGGCGTCACGTCGCGTCGCTCGACCCTGCCTCGTCCGGGTCGGGCCAATCGCTCGCGTCGAGCGTGCACCACACCACTTTGAACTCTGCGTGCTGGTCGACGCCCCACTCGGTCGCGATCGCGTCGATGAGGCGCAGCCCCAGCCCGCCTGAACCGTCGAACTTGGGGTCGACCACCAGGGGCACCGAGTCCGGGTCCCAGTCGCGGACCTCGAAGCGAGCGGTGCCGCCGATGTGGCAGGTGAGCTCGAACGGTGTCTGCGCGTGAAGGATCGCGTTCGTCGCCAGCTCCGAGATCACGAGCCGCGCCTTCTCGATCGCCGCCTCCGACCACCCACGCTCGCGCAGCAGATCGGCCACGTAGTCGCGAGCGTCGCGGACCCGCTCTGGGCGAGGTTCGTACACCACCCGGCCTGGCGACGCCGACCCGTTCATGTCAGCCCCGCGCGGGCAGCGTCCGTCCGATCGGCCATCTCACGGCCCCTCCATTCCCCCACAGCCCGCTGCGCAAACACGGGGCTTGACACGACATCGCCTAGGTTTGTGTTCGACAGTCCGCGCGGGGAGCGTCCGACGGGGCAGGTGACCATGAGCAAGAACAGTGCGCTGGTTCGCCGCCCGAGCCAGAAGCTCGCGGAAGGCCTGGTCACGCACATCGAGCGCAGCACCGTCGATCTACGCACAGCCATCCAACAGTGGCACGCGTACGTTGCCGCGTTCGCGGACGCGGGATGGACGATCGTCGAGGCACCGCCCGCAGACTCCTGCCCGGACGGGGTGTTCATCGAGGACGCCGTCGTGATCCACGGTGATGTCGCCGTCATCACCCGTCCCGGCCATCTCGACCGCCGGTCCGAGACCGACGGGCTCGACTCGGTGATGGGCTCGCTGGGCTTCGAGGTCGAGAGCATCCGATCACCCGGCACCCTCGACGGCGGCGACGTGCTGAAGGTCGGCCGCACCGTCTTCGTCGGTCGGGGGGTGCGCACGAACGACGCGGGCATCGACCAACTCCGGTCGATCCTCGGTGATCGGGTCGATGCCGTCGTGCCGGTGCCCGTCGAGCGGGTCCTCCACCTCAAGTCGGCGGTGACCGCCCTGCCCGACGGCACCGTGATCGGGTGGGGACCCGCGGTCGACGACACGAGCCACTACTCGTCCTTCATCGACGTGCCCGAGGAGACGGGAGCGCATGTCGTCGTGCTCGACGAGGACACGGTGCTGATGGCCGCCGACGCGCCGCGCACCCACGAACTGGTCGAGGCCCGCGGCTACCGCGTCGTCACCGTCGACATCGGCGAGTTCGCGAAGCTCGAGGGCTGCGTCACCTGCCTGTCGGTCCGCATGCGAGGACGGTGAACGCGGGCCGCGAGTCAGACCCGCTGGCTCCGCGATCCCGGCCGGGCCGGGCGATCGCTGTACTGCTTGCCGTCGTAGTAGCCGGGGTTCGTGTCGGGCCTGCCACGCCGGCTCGTCCATCGCCACGTGAGCGAGATGCGCGGCTCGGCGGCATCGGCCGGCGGTACGCCGTGCAGCCAGTTCCGCTGGCACGCGCCGCCCATCACGAGCAGATCGCCCTCGCCGGGCATGAGCACGATGTCGCCGGGCGCCTGGCCCGCGGGCACGCGCTCGACGACCTCGCTCAACGGCGCCCGCCGCCGCAGCACGAACGGTCGCCGCCGGCCGAGGACGACGATCGCGATGAGCGTGTCGTCGAGCCACCGCATCTCGCGGTCGCTGTGCAGTCCCTGGAAGTCCTCGCCGTTCCGGTACAGGATGGCGGCGACACCGGTGAAGGGCTGACGATACGTCGCCCGCAGGTGGAGGTCGGTCTGGCGGAGCACCGGTCGGCTCTCGGCCCGAACGGCCGCCGACAGACGCCGCTCGGGGACGTAGACGTCGTAGCGCAGGACCTCGGTCCGCTCCCAGGCCAACGTCTGCTGCAGGACCTCGAGCTCGGTTCCGGCGTCCCGGACGAACCCGGGAACGACATCGACCCACGAGGTGTCGTCGAGCTGGCGTCGGTCGACCGCGGCGCGTCGATCGATGGCGAGCTCCGAGGGTGCGGGCATGGCATCCAGTATGACGCCGAGCCGCAGGCCACAGGTCACATCCGGGCACGAGATCGTTGATGCCGGCAACCAAGTTTGACTAGCGTTCACCTGGTGAACATCTCGCTCGTGAACCCTGCGACGAACACGGGCGAGCAGCGCCGTGTGCGCGCCGTGGTCCTCGAGCTGGCGCTCATCCTGGCCGTGATCATGTTGTACCGCTCCGGGCGGATGCTCACCCAGGACGCAGCCGGTGATGCGCTCGCGAACGCCTCACGAGTCATCGACTTCGAGCGAGCGACAGGCATCTTCTCGGAACGGTCCGTGCAGGCGTGGGCGCTCGGGCGTCCGGCGTTCGTCGAGATGCTCAACCGCTACTACGTGATCGTGCACTTCCCAGCAACCATCGCGTTCTTCGTGTGGGCCTACATCCGGCACCCAGCGGCATATCGCTTCATCCGGACGTGGTTCGTGCTCGTCACGCTGGCGGGCTTGGCGATCCACGTCGGCTTCCCACTGGCGCCACCGCGCATGACGAGCGGTTTCCGCGACACGTTGCAGGAGTACGGCCCGCGCATCTACAGCCGCGACCCGCGTCGTTCGATCTCCAACCAGTTCGCGGCGATGCCATCGCTCCACTTCGGTTGGGCGCTCATGCTGGCCGCCGCATTCGTCGCGATCAAGCGCAACCGCAAGAGCCTCCTCATCCTTCTCCATCCGGCGATCACGTTGCTGGCGATCGTGGCGACCGGCAACCACTACTGGCTCGATGCGATGATCGCCGCAGTGCTCGCGGCGATCTTTGCCGTCGTGCTCGCCGCGTGGCGCATCCACCGCAACGCGAAGGCCGAGCGACGTGCGGCCGAGGCGCAGATCACCTCGACGGTTCGCCGCCCCAATGTCGACTCCACGGCGGCTGCCACGCTGCACGATGACGGTGCCCCGGCCGTGCACGACCTCCAGGTCTGCACGACACGCGGCTCACCCTGAGCGCGTCGGCCCCGGAGCCCCAGGTCGCCGACCGAGGGGTGACCCGCCGCGGCTGGCTCCTCTTCGCCGCGATGGCGGGCATCTGGGGCGTGCCGTACTTCTTCATCCGGGTGGCCGTCGAGCACCTGTCGCCTCCCGTGATCGTGTTCGGTCGCACCTCGATCGCAGCGATCGTCCTGGTCGTCCTGGCGCATCGAGCCGATGCCATCCGGCCCGCACTGGCGCAGTGGCGGCCCGTGCTCGCGTTCGCGATCCTCGAGATGGCCATCCCCTGGATCCTGCTCACGCACGCCGAGGAGCACCTCGCGTCCGGCCTCGCCGCCCTCATCATCGCGTCCGTGCCCGTGGTCGGCGCCATCGCCGCGTTCCTCCTCGGCGAGCGATCGGCGCTCAGCCCTGTGCGCGTCGTGGGCATCGTGCTCGGGCTGTCCGGCGTCGCGTTGCTGGTGGGACGCGACCTTGCGAGCGACACGGCGCCTCCGTGGTACAGCGTCGCCGAGGTGCTGATCGTGGTCGTGTGCTACGCGACGGCCCCGTTCATCGCCGCCCGCCGGCTCCCCGCCGTCCCCTCGCTCGGGGTCATCGGCGTGTCACTCGCGATCGTGTCGATCATCTATGCACCCATTGCCGCGCTGTCGTTGCCCGACACCGCGCCGCCGGCCAAGGCCGTGCTCTCGGTGCTCGGTTTGGCCGTGGTGTGCACCGGCCTCGCGTTCGTCCTCTTCTTCCGGCTCATCGCCGAGATCGGTCCCGCGCGGGCCGGCCTCATCACCTTTGCCAACCCCGTCGTCGCCATCGCGCTGGGTGCGCTGTTCCTCGACGAGCGCATCACCGTCGCGATCGTCGGCGGCTTCCTGCTCGTCATCGCCGGGTGCTGGTGCGCGACCCGCTCGTCGAGCTCGACTCCCGCCGAACCCGTGCTCGAACCGGCGCGCTGACCATCGCAACGACACCTCCGGGTCGCGCTGTACTGTCGCGGCGTCCGCACGCGAACACGGGGGTTCTTCACATGGCGGCTCCGACCTACGACGTCTCCTTCACCGAGCAGCGGAACCGGCTCACGGTCGCGTTCCGCATCATCCTGGCCATCCCGCACCTGATCGTCGCGCAGCTCTGGACGTACCTCGCCCAGATCCTCGCCCTTGTCCAGTGGTTCATCGTGCTGTTCACCGGCAAGCGCAACGCCGGCATCTGGGAGATGCATCGGCAGTGGTGGGAGTACTACGCGAGGGTGATGTCGTACACGAGTCTGCAGCACGACGTGTTCCCGCCGTTCGGCAACGATCGCGGTGCAGTGCCGGTGACCACGACGATCACCAACGACGAGCCGGTGAACCGGTTGACGAACGCCCTGCGCCTCATCTGGATCATCCCGGCACTCATCATCGGGGCGTTGTTGATGATCGCCGCCTTCGTCGTCGAGGTCATCTCGTGGTTCGCGATCGTCATCACCGGCGCCCAGCCGCGCGGGATGTGGGAGTTCGTGCAGAAGGCGATGCGCTACTACCTGCACGTCCAGGCCTACGGCATGTTGATGACCGACGCCTACCCGAAGTACGGCTGATCGGACCTCACTGCCGGTAGTGCTCGACCGTGTCGCCGGAGCGGAGCTGCGCGTCGTCGGGATCGAGCCCCGCGAGGCGTCGAGCCCGGCGTTGCCGGAGCAGGTCCCAGCACTGATCGAGGCGAACCTCGAGGTCGCGCAACCGGCGGTGGTCGTCGTCACCGAGCGGTTCGCCCGGCGTACCACCCGACTCGAGGCGGTGCTCCTCGGCGACGAGCTCCTTGATGCGTTCGAACAGATCCTCGTCCATCGACCGAGCCTACGCCCTCGTCCTCGGCCAACGCGTTGACGGCTCGCCGCGTGCCGTGCGAGTGTCCTGACGTGCCGAGATCGACCACCGCGCAGGTGTCGCCGGCGCGCCACGACGCCCACGGGGTTCGGTCCGGTGCCGCTCAGCCGACCAGCGAGCAGGGTCACGACCTGCCGTACCTACCGAGCCTCGACGGGCTGCGGGCCGTCGCGATCGCGATGGTCGTCGTGTACCACCTCCGGCCGGCAGCGTTGCCCGGCGGGTTCATCGGCGTCGACGTGTTCTTCGTCATCTCGGGTTTCCTCATCTGCGCGCCGATCATCCGGGCGGTCGAGACGGGTCGATCCGTCAGCCCGGCCCGGTTCCTCCTCCGCCGGGCTCGGCGGCTGCTGCCCGCCGTGTTCGTCGTCGTGACGGTGACGGCCGTCGCGTTCGCGCGACTGCCGTCGACCGATCTCCACCGGCTGCGGCGTCACGCGCTGTCGTCGCTCGCGTACTCGATGAACTGGACCCTGGCCGGCGAACGCCTGAGCTACACCGACCTTGTGCAAGGAGCATCGCCGCTCCGGCACATGTGGTCGCTCGCGATCGAGGAGCAGTTCTACCTCGCGGTCGCTCTGCTGCTCGTCGGGTGGGTGGTCGTGCGCGGCCGGTTCGACACGTCGAGGGCGCGCACGGTCGTCGCGCTGACGGCGGCGGCTCTGGCTGTCTGCAGCGCGCTCGCGATGTGGCGGCTCGCGCCGGCACCGCACGACAACGCCCGCGCCTACTACGGGACGGACACCCGCGCACAGGCCCTCCTCGTCGGCATCGTCGCTGCAGCGGTCATCGATCCTTGGCGGCCAGGCACGCATCGGCGCAGCGCCGTCGTGCCGACGGTCGTCGCGATCGCGGTGCTCGGTGGTGCAGCCTGGCGACTGAACGAGCAGTCGACGGTGCTGTACCGGGGCGGGTTCTTGTTGGTCGCCGCGGCGAGCGCCGTGCTCGTCGCTGGCGTGCTGCGCGACACGCCACTCCGCTCGATGCTCGGCTCTCGCGCCGTGGTGATGATCGGCCGCCTCTCCTACAGCCTCTACCTCTGGCACTGGCCCGTCATCGTCTACACCAGCCGTCGATGGCCCGAGGCCGACGGCGTCGTCGTGGACGTGGCCATCCTCGTGACGACGGTCGCGCTGGCGGCCATCACCTACGCCGTCGTCGAGCAGCCGGCGCGGCGTCACCTCGGCCGCAGGGTGCCCGTGCGCACGAGCATCGGGCTGCTGGCGGCCGGCGCAGTGGTCGCAGCCTCCGTCGCGACGCTCTCGACCCGCGTCGACGGCGCTGAACGGACGGACGACGCCGGCACCCCGTCGACCGCAGACGTCCCGGTGACGTTCCCACAACGTGCGACGCCGTCCACCGGTACCGGCGAGGCCTCGCCACCGGCCGCCGTGCGGCGTGCCGTCATCGTCGGCGACTCGATGGCGCACACGCTCGCCGGCGGGAGGGTGGCGGACTTCCCGAACTTCACGCCGTGGACGCCGGAGCAGAGCTCGTTCGCGGGAACGTCGATGGACGTGATCAGCATCGCTCGCCCTGCGTGCTCGTTCCTCGCGGGTGAGGTCGCCTACGTCCGACCGGACGGCACGTGGTACAGCGCAGACCTCGCGGCGTACTGCGGCGACTGGCGAGACCAGCTGCGCGACCTGCTCGCAGGTTCACCCGCGGTCGACGCGCTGGTCGTCGCGCTGTCGAACGACCTGGAGGACCGTGCCGTCGACGGCGAGCTCGTCCGCTTCGGAACCGACCGCTACGTCGCACTGCTCGAGGAGTTCCTCGACTCGCTGCACACCATGCTGCCTCCGGGCACCCGCCTGGTGCTGGTCGCCGGTGCCCCGCGCTCCCCTGCACCCGAGACGGATCCGGACGCTTGGCGCGAGATCGAGATGCGGAGGATCCTGCGCCACGAGGTCGAGCGGCTCGACGGCTCGGTCTTCGTCGACCTCGGCGAACTGGTGTGCCCGAACGATGACTGCACCCGACCGGCGGAGGGATTCGATCTGGGCGGTCGCTCCGACGGGCTGCACTTCTCGCCCCAGGGCGCGCACCAGGCCGCGGCGTGGATGGCCGGCCGACTCGACGCAGCGCTCAGCGGGTGACGCGGAAGCGCCGACCGGTGATCTCCGACGGTTCGATGCGGACGAAGCGGTGCTTCGGCCCGTTGTGCCACGGGAACAGCGGCAGGTCGGCGGCGGCGAAGACCTCCTCCATCTTCTCGATCTCGACGGCCCTCCCCTTCACCATCACGCTCCACGCCCTGCCGTCCTCGGGTTCGTACCCGTCGATCTCGAACGCGACTCCCGTGCCCAGCACGGCTCCCGCGAGCTTGGTGCCCTCCGCCGTGCGGAAGACGACCATTCCCCGATCGATGACGAAGTTCACGGGATAGATCTCGGGCAGGTTCATGATCGAGATGGCCAGGCGGCCCACCTCGACCGAGCCGAGCAGCTCCATGCACTGCGACTCGGTGAGGATCTCCATCGGCTCGACGACGTCCATGACTCCATCGTGCGCCCCTCCCGATGGCCCGACCACCGGCAAAGGTCCCGACTGGTGCCGCCGGGTGTTTCGGCGATGACCGAGCGGGATAGGAGCACGCGACCGGTCGCGCGGCCGGCGGACGAGAGGAGTGGACGATGGCAGGAGAGCTCAGCGGCACGACGATCGCGTTCATGGTCGCCAACGAAGGGGTGGAGCGGGTCGAGCTGACCCGACCGTGGCAGGCCGTCGAAGATGCCGGTGGCACCGCCGTGCTCATCGCACCGAAGACGGGCGCGGTGCAGACCTTCGATCACCTCGACAAGGCCGATGTCGTCCACGCGACCGTGTCGACCGAGGATGCTCGGGCCGACGACTACGACGGCATCGTCCTCCCTGGCGGGGTGGCGAACCCGGACCAGTTGCGGATGGACGGTGCAGCCGTCGACCTGCTCCGTGCTGTGGCCGAACGTGGCCGGCCGATCGCTGTGATCTGCCACGGACCGTGGAGCCTGATCGAAGCCGATCTGGTGCGAGACCGGACGATCACCAGTTGGCCCAGCCTGCAGACCGATCTGCGCAACGCCGGCGCGACGTGGGTGGACGAGGAGCTCGTCGAGTGCAGCAACGGGCCGTTCGTCTTGCTCTCGAGCCGCAAGCCCGACGACCTGCCCGCGTTCTGCGGCGGCATCCGTCGGGTCATGGCCGGGCAGCGGACGGCATCGCAAGCGTGACCTCACGGCCGGTCGAGCCGGGCGATCACTCGATCCATCAGCGCCATCGTCTGGCTCGGCGCGTCTCGGTCGAGCGGTGGCGGATCGAGGAGCGGCGACGTCGCATCGGGCAGCATCGCGTCGGGCGCAGCCGAGCGCGCGACCGCCAGGCCCCGACGCAAGGCAGCTGCCACCACGTCCGGATCGACGCTCCACAGGGCCTCGAAGTGACCGGCAGCGTCGAGCGACTCCCAGCCGGCGAGGCATGCCCGTACTCGCCGACCGGCGACGGCGACGGCCCACTCGCGATGCAGCGGCGAGGCGTCGCCGACGGGCACCTCGATCACGCCTGCGCGCGACCGCGCTTCGGCGAAGTCGGCGAGCACGACGCAGCTCACACTGCCGCGGGCGAGCTCGCGCCACCGACGCTCGCAGCCGCGGAAGACCTGCTCACGCTGGAAGCTGCCGAGAGCGACGGTCGGCCCGCCCGATGCGGCTGCAGTGTCCTCGATCGCACGGCTGATGGCGAGCATCGCACGGCGGGACAGGCGCACCGCGGGACGCGATGACGCCTCGGCCACAGCGGCGAACACCGACGAGTCGGGCGGCCCGGTCGTCCGCACCGAGCGGATCGCGGCCGGCAGCGACAGGCCTGCCCGCTGGCGGGCGAGCACCTCGCGCACCTGCTCAGCCTGCTCGACCGAGTACCGCCGATGGCCGCTGGCCAGGCGCTGCGGGGACGGAAAGCCATGCCGCCGCTCCCATTCCCGCAGCGTCGCGACACGCATCCCGGCTCGCGCGGCGACGTCGCCGATCGTCAACATTTCGTGTAGGTTTTCATCCACAATGCTCGACACAGTAACGAGATATCTTCCCGTCCGGTGTGATCACCGGCCCGTCTCGCCGAGGCATCGATGACGGCCCACGTCGCCGCCGGCGACGCCACGGACGTCCTCCTCGACGAGCGCCCCGCTCGCACCGACGACCCTCACGAGTCGATCGACGCCATCGGCATCGCCCGCCGGCTCGTCGATTCGCGCCTGGACGTGTTCTTCGCGGACCGCCATCTCGACGTGCCCGAGGCGCCGGGAGCGATCGACATCCTCCGGAGCGCGATCCGGACCATGCACGACGCGGGCGGCAAGCGCCTTCGACCGGCGTTCGTCGTCTGGGGGCACGTCGCGGCCGGCGGCGAGCTCGATGCTGGTGTGGTCGACGCAGCCGCAGCCACCGAGCTCCTCCACGACTTCGCCCTCCTCCACGACGACGTGATGGACCGTTCGATGATGCGTCGCGGGCTCCCCGCGGCGCACGTCACCCTGCGCGCCGAGCACCCGAGCGGAGACGACCACTGGTTCGGCATCAGCGCCGCCGTGCTCGCCGGCGACCTCGCGTTCGTCTGGGCCGACCAGTTGCTCGACGGGCTCGACAGCATCGGCCTCGCGGCCGGGCGCGCGCGCCGGGCTCGTGCCGTGTTCACGACGATGCGCACCGAGGTCATCGCCGGCCAGTTCCTCGACCTCCAGCTCGGCACGGTCCCGGCAGCCACAGAGGACGACGTCGCGCGCATCGCGCTGCTCAAGTCGGCTCGCTACACCGTCACGCGCCCGTTGCAGATCGGCGCCACCCTGGCAGGTGCCGACGACGATCTGTGCGACCGCCTCGCCGAGTACGGAGACGCAGTGGGCATCGCGTTCCAGCTCCGTGACGACGTGCTCGGGCTCTTCGGCGAGCCGGAACGGACGGGGAAGAGCTGTGCCGACGACCTGCGCGAGGGCAAGCGGAACCTCCTCACGCTCTGCGCGCTGCGCCGAACCGGCGCATCGGGGCGCCGGGTGCTGATCGCGGCGCTGGGCGCCCCCGATGTGGACCAGGCCACTGTCGACCGCTGTCGCGAGGTCGTCGCCGCGTCGGGTGCCCTGTCCGAGGTCGAAGCCGTGATCGGCGCTCAGCTCGACCGTGCGCTCGCCCTGTCGGGCACCTTCGACGAGCGAGCGACAGCTGCGCTCCGGCAACTGGCGCGCGACGCGGCACGACGGGAGAGCTGACGTGACGCGACGTGTGGTGGTGATCGGCGCCGGGCTGGGCGGGCTGTCCGCAGCGTGCCATCTCGCCGGTGCCGGGCACCACGTCACCGTGGTGGAGCGGTCGAACCAACCGGGAGGGCTCGCGGGTTCGATCGAGATCGGGAGCTACCGCTTCGACTCGGGCCCCACCGTGCTGACCATGCCCGAGCTCTTCGAACGATGCTTCCGGGCGGTGGGTGTGGAGATGCGTGAACTGCTCACGCCCCGACCGCTCGATCCGATGTATCGCGCCTGCTTCGCCGACGGCAGCGAGATCCGCGTCCTGCACGGGCGCGACGCGATGGCCGACGAGATCCGCCGCGTCTGCGGCTCGGGGCAGGTGGACGGCTTCCACCGCTTCGTCGACTGGGTGACCGCGCTGTACCAGCTCGAGATGCCCAACTTCATCGAACGCAACTACGACAGCGCGCTCGACCTCGCCCGGCCGGTCGCGCCCGCGCTGCGACTCCTCCGCACCGGGGCGTTCCGCCGCCTCGATGCTGCGGTCGGGCGCTTCTTCGACGACGATCGCCTTCGCCGACTGTTCACGTTCCAGTCGCTGTACGCGGGTCTGGCTCCACAGCAGGCGCTGGCGGTGTACGCCGTCATCGCGTACATGGACGCGGTCAACGGAGTGGTGCACGTCGACGGCGGCGTCCACGCGCTGGCATCTGCGCTCGCCACGGCTGCGACTCGCGGTGGAGCCGAGATGCGGTTCGGCGCCGAGGCCGAGCAGATCGTCCTCGCCCGGCGCGACGGCGGACCGGTCCGTGGGGTCCGGCTGACGAGCGGCGAGCTCCTCCCCGCCGAAGCGGTGATCTGCAACGCCGACGTCCTCGATGCCCATCGGACGTTGTTGCCCGGCGTGGCGCCGACTCGCGCCGCTCGTCGAGCGCGCTACTCCCCTTCGGCCGTCGTGTGGCACGTCGGCGCCCGAGGCCCGTTGCCCGACGGTGCGGCGCACCACAACATCCACTTCGGGCAGGAGTGGGCCTCGGCGTTCCGGGCGCTGCTCGACGAGGGACGACGCATGCCCGATCCTTCGCTCCTCGTGTCGGTCCCCTCGATCGACACGCCTGGCACCGCGCCGGCGCACGGGCATGCGCTCTACGTCCTCGAGCCCGTCCCGAACATGGGCGCGGCGATCGACTGGACCGCCGAGCGGAGCCGGGCGCGGGCGTCCCTGGCGGCAGCGCTCGAGCGCTTCGGCTACCCCACCGACGTCGAGGCCGAGATGCTCGTCACCCCATCGGACTGGCAGGCCGCTGGGCTTCCGCAGGGCACCCCGTTCTCGGTCGCGCACCGGTTCTTCCAGTCCGGCCCGTTCCGGCCGGCGAACGTCGATCCGCGCGTGCCCGGGCTCGCGTTCGTCGGCGCGTCCACCGTGCCCGGCGTCGGCGTGCCGATGGTGATCATCAGCGGCGAGCTGGCGGCACGTCGCGTCGCCGCAGCGGAGGCCGCATGACCGCCTTGGACGCGTCGTACGACCGGTGCCGGGACCTGGCGCGCGCACACGGCACGACGTACTACTGGGCGACCGCCCTGCTGCCTCGCGACCGGCGCCCGCACGTGTGGGCGCTGTACGCGTTCGCCCGGTACGCCGACGACATCGTCGACGACCTCGACGATCGCCCCGCGTGCGAACGCGCCGCCGCCCTGGCCGAGCTGGGCACCCGGTTCTTTCGCGACCTCGAGGCCGGCGAGTCGGATCACCCGGTGCTCGCCGCGGTGGTCCACACCGTCGTCGAGCTGGGTCACGACCCGGAGGTCTTCCATCGCTTCCTCCGCTCGATGACGATGGACCTGTCGATCACCGGCTACGACACGTGGAACGACCTGCTCGAGTACATGGACGGATCAGCAGCGGTGATCGGCGAGATGATGCTGCCCGTCCTGCGACCCACCACCCCTCGTGCGCTCGAGCCCGCACGCGACCTCGGCTTCGCGTTCCAGCTGACGAACTTCCTGCGCGACGTGGGCGAGGACCTCGGACGCGGCCGTGTGTACCTGCCGCGAGAGGATCTCGACCGCTTCGGCGCCGACCCGTCTGCTCGGCGTGTCGACGCGGCGTGGCGCGACCTCATGCGGTTCGAGATCTCCCGCTGCCGCCGCCTGTACCGCTCGGCCGACACCGGCGTGGTGATGTTGACCGGATCCTCCCGGCGATGCGTCCGCGCGGCGCGCAACCTGTACTCGCAGATCCTCGACCGGATCGAACGGGCCGACTACGACGTGTTCTCCCGACGCGCTCGCGTGCCGACGTGGCAGAAGCTCACCACCGTCGCGGTCGACGTCGTCCGGCGCTGAGCCGATTCAGCTCCCCGTCCGACCGCTGCCCGTCCGTGTGAGCGCGTCGTGGCGCTCGGACGAGCCACGCCGGGGCACGCGCGCACGATCTCGCCGTGACATCAGCGGCAACAGCATCCCGAACGGCTCGCCGCCGTCGACGTGATGGGCGTGATGCGAGTCGCGCAGCCACCGCAGGTATCGACCCTCCCGGAGCCGGACCCGCACGCGGCGATGGATGACGATCTCGTGCACCGTCAGGTAGGCCACGCCGTACGCCGTGATGCCCGCAGCGGACCACCACACCCAACCCGGCGCGAGCCCTGCGCTCGCCACAGCGAACAGCGCGATGCCGAGCACCGAGAAGCACACAGGGAACAGGTCGTTGCGCTCGAAGCGCCCCCGCGGCGGAGCGTGGTGGCTCGCGTGCCACACCATCCCCGTGCCGTGCATCAGCCAACGATGCGCGGCGTAGCTGACGCCTTCCATCGCGACGAACGACACGACGAACGCAATCGCGGCGATCATCGCTCGACCTCTTCCCGTGTAGGGGCGCTCGCCCCGGCCCGTTCCCAGCAGATCATCACCAGTGTCACCATCGCGAAGGCGTAGGCGAACTCCTCACCCAGGATGTCCCACACCGGCCGCCACCCGCTGACGTCGCGAGGGTCGTAGATCACGATCGGTGCCGACAGCTTGGTCAGCCATCCGTCGACCGGCACCATGAACGCGAACACGATCATCATCGAGATCCAGTAGCTGCGGCGCCGCAGCAGACCCGTTCGCAGCACCACCAGCTCGAGCAGCAGCACGATGACAGCGGCAGCGACGGCCATGGACGGGTAGACGCGCATCATCGCACCTCGTCCGTGCCCAACCGGTGCCGAGCATGGATGGCGCGAACGGCTTCGAGCGTGAGCAGCCCGCAGATCGGCACGACGGCGAAGAAGACGAGCTCTTCGATGACCATTCCTCCCGGGAGCCGAACGCCGATGGTGTACCGGTCGTCGAAGCCCCATGTACCCCGGTGGGTCGCCCACAGATCCCAGCCGACGAACGCGACGTACATCGGCGCGATGGCCTTCACCGTGCGCGCCGGCTGCCGCCACACGCGCGCGCCGAGGACGAACTCGAGCGGCAACGTCAGGACCACGCAGGCGAGCATCAGCCCGAGGTACTGGAAGCGATCCACGACGACGAGCCTACGCAGACGTCCTGCCAGACCCGCCGCACGCGCCGTTCACCGCAGCGAAACATCGTGGCAAAACGGCAGTCGTACCATCGACGCCGATGGCTCGTCCGGAGCACGCCGATGAGTGGCACGTCGAGATCGTTCCGTGGCCCACCGGACAGCGGCATCGCGTCGCGTTGGCCCGCGCCGGCGTGCCCCGCCTGCTGCTGCTCGGTCCCGACGACGCGCCACCGTCCGACCTCGGCGTCGACGAGGACTGGATGCGTGCCCCGGCCAGCCAGGCCGACGTGCGCGTGCGGGCCGAACGGCTGAGCCGCAGCGTCGCTGCGCTCGACCGGGACGAGCCGTTCATCGACCGGCACCGGATCCTGCATCGCGGCTCGGTCACCGTGCCCCTCACCCGCATCGAGGCGAGCATCCTCGGTGTGCTGCTCGACGCGCGCGGCGCGGTGGTGCCCATCGACGCACTGGAGCAGGCCGCATGGGGTGGCGCCGCCCCGTCACGTGATGCGGTTCACGCCGCCATGTCGCGGCTCCGCCGCCGGCTGCAGGGAGCGATGCTGGTGGTGCGGTCGGTGCGCCGTTCGGGATTCGTCCTCGAACGAGGTGTCGCAGCCTGAGCTCCGTCGGCCCGATCAGACCGCTTCGACACCTCGTTCGCCGGTGCGGATGCGGACGATCTCGTCGACCGTCGTGACCCACACCTTCCCGTCACCGATCTTCCCGGTCGCCGCCGCGTCGACGATGGCGTCGACCACGCGTGTCACGGCATCGTCGGCGACGACGACCTCGACCATCGCCTTGGGAACGAACTCGAGCTTGTACTCGGTGCCGCGGTAGGTCTCGGTGTGGCCGCCCTGCCGGCCGAAGCCGCGAACCTCCGACACGGTCATGCCGTGCACACCGACCGATGTCAGGGCCGACTTCACGTCGTCGAGCTTGAACGGCTTGATGATGGCGGTGATGAGTTTCATGTCGAGCTCCCGGGGTCGGTTCGGACGTAGCGGTCAGTGGTACGCGGTCTCGGCGTGCTGGGCGAAGTCGAGCCCGTCGGCCTCGACCTGGTCACTGACGCGGACACCGACCGTGACCTTCAGCACCCGCATGATCGCGTACGTGACGATGAACGACCACACGATCGCGGCGATGTTGGCCAGCGCCTGCTCACCGAGCAGCCCGGCGCCCCCACCGTAGAAGATGCCCTCTTCGAAGGTTCCCCCGAAGAAGTCGGGGTTGGCGAAGAACCCGATCAGCAGCGACCCGACGAGACCGCCCACGAAGTGCACGCCGACGACGTCGAGGGCGTCGTCGTACAGGAACTTGTTCTTCACCTTGACCGCGTAGCAGCACACGAGTCCCGCCACGCCACCGATCGCCAGCGGACCGACGCCCGAGACGTAGCCGGCGGCCGGCGTGATGGCCACCAGACCGGCGACGATTCCCGAGGCGGCGCCGAGGTTCGTGGGATGCCCGTCGCGGATCCACTCGACGAGCACCCAGACGAGCCCTGCGGCGGCAGCGGCGAGGAAGGTGTTCATGAAGGCCTGAGCTGCCTGGCCGTTCGCGGCGAGCGCCGATCCGGCGTTGAACCCGAACCAGCCGAACCACAGGATCCCAGTGCCGATCATGACGAGCGGCATCGAGTGGGGCGGATGACCTTCTGCCGGCCAACCCTTGCGGCGGCCGAGCACGAGGACGGCGGCCAGCGAGGCGATGCCCGCGTTCACGTGGATCGCGGTGCCACCGGCGAAGTCGAGCGAGCCACGGTCACCCAGCCATCCGCCATAGACCCACTTGAAGATCGGGACGTAGACGAGGAGCGACCACAGGGGCACGAAGATCGCCCACGCCGAGAACT
Organism: Ilumatobacteraceae bacterium; assembly: GCA_050248155.1. Classification (GTDB taxonomy): domain Bacteria; phylum Actinomycetota; class Acidimicrobiia; order Acidimicrobiales; family Ilumatobacteraceae; genus VFMC01. Next base: position 25,962 of record JBFWSW010000021.1, on the reverse strand, counting down.
TCATGCGGTCGGCGACGGCCCCGGAGATGAGTGCCGGCGTGATCGCCGCGAACATCCCGAGGAAGGCGATCGTGGCCAGCAGGCCGCCGTTGTCATCGACGATCGAGATGTCCTTCAAGAAGACGTGGTCGAAGTTGCCCAGCCACTGGTTCGACCCCTGGGCCAACGAGAAGCCGACCACCATCCAGAGCACGGGGATGACGAGCACGCAGTAGAAGTTCATCATCAGCATGTTGAGGACGTTGCGGCCTCGGTCCATGCCTCCGTAGAAGAACGCCAACCCGGGTGTCATGAACAACACGAGGGCTGCCGAGACGAGCACCCACGCCAGACTTCCGGCATCCATTCACAGCTCCATTCGTCGGTCGAACGGCCGACAGAATGACGTCGGTTTGTTTCGTGAGTGTTTCGACTGTGGCGCGTCGCGATGAACTCGCTCGGCGGGTTGCCCGCCCAAGAATTTGCACGACGTGCAAGTTTGCGTAGAGTGCACAGACGATGAGCTCGACCACCCCCCTGCGAGAGCGAAAGCGCCAGGAGACCCGACAAGCGATCGGCGACGCCGCCCGTGCACTCGCCAGAGCGCACGGCGTGGACGGCTTCACGATCGACGACATCGCCCACGCTGCGAACACGTCGCCTCGGACGGTCTTCAACTACTTCGACAGCAAGGAGGCGGCGATCATCGGCGTCGACGAGGACGCGATCCGCGACCTCGGCCGGCGACTGCTCGACCGCCCGGCGCGCGAGTCGCCGTTGACGGCGTTGCGCAACGCCCTGATGGGCAGCGACGAAGATCTCGCTGCAGCAGCTGGGCGGATGATCGCGCGCCTCGACCTCGTCCAACGCTTCTCGAGCCTGATCCCGCGTCATCTCGCAGCAGTTCAGGCCGTCGAGGACGCTCTCGTGATCGCGATGTCCGAGCGGCTGCAGCGCGATCCTCGCCGCGATCCGTACCCCACCGTGGTCGTCGCCGCTTGGTTGGGCGCCTTCCGCTCCACTCTCTCGTGGTGGTGGAACAACGGTCAGCAGGGCTCGCTCACACAACACATCGACGCAACCTTCGAGCTCGTCCGCACCGGGCTCGCGCAACCACGAGGCGGGCGCTGATGGCCACCGCCACCCGAGTCGATCAGGGCATCACGCTCCCTCACAAGCAGTTGATGGTGATCTTCAGCGGGCTCATGCTCGGCATGACGCTCGCCGCCCTCGACCAGACCATCGTGGCGACGGCGCTGCCGACGATCACCTCCGATCTCGGCGGCCTCGATCACCTGTCCTGGGTCGTCACCGCGTACCTCCTGGCCGCCACGGTGTCGACGCCCGTGTACGGCAAGCTCGGCGACCTCTACGGGCGCAAGCACCTGTTCCAGTTCACGATCGTCGTGTTCCTCGCCGGCAGCATCGCGTGCGGGCTGGCGCAGTCGATGGTCCAGCTGATCGCCTTCCGCGCGGTGCAAGGGCTCGGCGGTGGCGGGTTGATGGTGCTCGCCCAGGCGATCATCGCCGACGTCGTGTCGCCACGCGACCGCGGCCGCTACCAGGGGTACTTCGGTGCGGTGTTCGGCGCGGCGAGCGTCTTCGGACCGCTCCTCGGCGGGTTCCTCACCGATTCGCTCTCGTGGAGATGGGTCTTCTACGTCAACGTCCCGTTCGGCATCGCCGCGCTGGTCGTCACCTCGGCCGTCCTCCCGGAGGCCCACCGCCGGCCGGGGCGCGCCTCGATCGACTACGCAGGCGCCGCCGTCCTGACGGCAGCCGCGACCTGCGTGATCCTGTTCACGACGTTCGGCGGGCAGCAGTTCGCGTGGGGCTCCCCCACGATCGTCGGGTTGATCATCGCGTCGGTGCTCTTGTTCGGTGCGCTCGTGATCGTCGAGCGGCGCGCGACCGAGCCGATGCTCCCGGCGTCGCTGTTCCGGTCGGCAACGTTCAACATCAGCGTCGCTGTCTCGTTCATCCTGGGCATCGCGCTGTACGGAGCGATCAGCTTCCTGCCCATGTTCCTGCAGGTCGTGGGCGGCAGTTCGGCGACCGACTCGGGATTGCTCATCCTCCCGCTGATGGCGGGGCTGCTGACCGCGTCGGTCACCTCGGGACGGCTCATCACTCGCACCGGCCGCTACAAGGTGTTTCCCGTGACCGGGACGGCGATCGTCAGCGTCTCACTCGTGCTGCTGGGGTTGATGGACGAACGGACACCGCGAGGAGCTGCCATGGGGTTCATGGTGCTCCTCGGCATCGGCATCGGCCTCACGCTGTCGACCTTGGTCCTTGCCATCCAGAACTCCGTCGAACGCGAGCACATCGGCACGGGGACGTCGTCTGCCAACTTCTTCCGGTCGCTCGGCGGCTCGATCGGCGTCGCGGCGTTCGGTGCCGTCTTCACCGCCCGGCTCACCTCCCGACTGAGCGAACTGTCCTTGGACGTCACCTCGTCCGCCTCCGCGTTCGACGTGGCCTCGCTCGACCGGCTGTCCTCCTCGGACCGCCGGCTCTTCGACCACGCGTTCGCCGAGTCCCTGACGCCCGTGTTCCTGATGGCCCTGCCGCTCGCGCTGATCGCGTGGGCCTTGACGACGAGGTTGCGCGAGATCCCGCTCCGGACCCACGACCACCCACTCGAGGGCGCGGCGGCTGTCCTGCACTGACAGCATGGCCAGCGGAGGCGGTCGCGACGTTCGAACGCCTCGTACGAAGGCTGTCGACCGCGATGGCTCCGACAACCAGGAGCGCGGCCAGACCGAACGCCATCGCCGTGCCGGTGAGGGTGTCGAGCGCGTGCGGAGCGACGAGCATCGTCCCGGCGAGGACCACCATCAGCATGCCGCTGATCAACTGCAGGACGCGGGCGTGGTGCTCCTGCACCTTCGCCGATCGCAAGGTGATCACCGCCGCGCCGAAGACGATGAGCTCGTCGAGCAGGAAGGCCGCGAGGTACAGCGCGAAGAGCGCGACGGCAGCGGCCCGAGAGACGTCACGCGCCGACAACATGTCCGTCCACATGAGCGGCAGCCCGGCAGTGCACGGCGTCTCGGCGAGCGACACGCCGACGGCGAGCGCCGCGGTCCCACCGAGCACCGCCGGCAGCGATCGGTCCGGGAGCGCGAGGCGACGCATCCGGCGGTACATGCCGGGCTTGCGCTTGGCCGACACGGTGAGCGATGGCCCCCGGTGCGTGACGTACTCCTTCAGGTGCAGCACGCCGAAGGTGCCGGCGATCGCCGCGACCGCGATCCGGATCCAGGTGAGCTCGCCGGCGTAGTCGAGCGCGCTGTACGCGCCCAGCATGTACAGCCCGTAGAGCGCTGACGTGACCGTCAGGAACACCGCGCCGACGAGCACGATCCGCGTGCGCGACCGGCTGTGGAGCACGAGGGCGAGCAGCATCGACAGCACCCAGAAGGAGCAAGGGTTGACGCCGTCGACGAACCCGATCAGGAGCGTCGCGGCCACGAGCGACGAGTCACCGACGTCGACTTGCCCGACCAAAGGGACGTCGACTGCGGTGCGTTCCTCGACGACCGGCTCTCGGCCTGCGACCAGCGCGGCAACGGCATCCTCGATCTGCCGCTGCACGGTCGAGTCGAACCCGACCCACATCGACTCGCCGAGGAACGTGGTGGGCACCGCCTGAGGCTCCGAACCGTAGGCAGCCGCCGTCGAGACGAACAGCTCTCGGTTCTCCTCGTCGTACCAGACCTCGTGGGCGCGAACCTGCAGCAACGGCTGCCGCGCCTGCAGTTCCTCCAGGAACGCGAGCTCACGAGCGCAGTGGGGGCACCCCTCGCCGTAGAAGATCACCAGCTCGACCTGTTCGGGTTCGTTGCTTCGTGCGGAGGCCGTCCCCGAGATCCCGATCGACACGAGCGCGATCGCGAGCAGGATCGACGTCAGCGCGGCGCGCCTCGACACGCTTCACCGTACGGCGCCAGGTGCTCGTGCAGAAGAGCCCTTGGTCACCGCTGCGCGCGGGCCCGCGCTCAGCCGTCTGCGGTCGGCACCCTGTCGCGCCGCGCACGGCGAACCGACGCGACGGTCCATGGCACCGGTTGCCGGCGCTCGAGATCGAGCTGCCGGCGGCGAACCTTCAACAGATCGCTCCGCGTGCAGATGCCGACCAGACGCCCGTCGGCAACCACCGGCAGGTGCTCGACCGATTCGTCAAGCATCAATCGCAGGGCCGTCTGCGCGCGATCGGCAGGTCCGACGACGACCACATCCCGGCTGGCGTGCGCGGTGACGGGCTCGTCCTCGGGTGCGTCGTTGCCGAGGACGTCCCCCCGGCCGACGATCCCGACGAGGACGTCACCGTCGACGATCGGGTATGCACCGTGGCCGCCTGCCACGAACCGCCGGCGCACCTCGCCGACGGTCACGGTGGACGGGAAGCTGACGACTGCGGTCGTCATGATGTCACCCACCCGTGCAGTCGAGAACGGGTCGACGCCGTAGTGCCTGCCGACGTGGAGGCCCCGCCGGCGCAGCTTCTCCGTCATCAGGCTGTCGCTGTTGACGGCGCTGTAGACGATGTCGGCGATCACCGTCGCGAGCATCAGCGGTAGCACGACGTCGTAGTCGCGCGTGAGCTCGAACACGAACACGATCGCCGTGAACGTCGCCTGGGTGGACGCGCCGAACGTCGCAGCCATCGCCACGACCGCGTATCCACCGAGGGGGATGTCGGGGCCCGGTAGCACGTGGTTCAGACCGGAGCCGAGGACGAGCCCGAACGACGAGCTGACGAGCAGGATCGGAGCGAGCGTCCCACCCGAGGTGCCCGAGCCCAGAGCGAGCCACCACGCGACGAGCTTCATGCCGGCAAGAACCGCTGCGGTCCCGAGCGCGAGCTTGGCGTCGAGAGCGTCGCCGATGACGTCGTATCCGACACCGAGGACGCGAGGGACGAACAGACCGATCGCCGCGAAGCCGACGGCGCCGATGGCCGGATGCCAGAACTCGCTGACGGGAAGGCGCCGATAGAGATCCTCGACGAGGAACAGGCCGCGGCTGATGACGATCGCGAGCACACCACAGGCCAGGCCGAGCAACGCGAAGGCGGGCAACACGTCGAGACCGGCGTACTCGTGAGCCGGGACACGGAAGAGCGGGCCGTCGCTGAAGAGCGCGGAGTGCATCCCACCCGCGATCGACGTTGCCACGACAAGCGGGACGAACGCGCGCGCCGAGAACTCGAACAGCAGGAGCTCGATCGCCAGCACCACGGCTGCCAGCGGCGCGCCGAAGATCGCGGCCATGCCCGCGGCCGCTCCTGAGGCAAGCAGGATCTTGCGCTCCGAGGGAGAGACGGGGAGCACCTGGCCGAGCAGGGAGCCGATCGAGCCACCCGTGACGATGATCGGGCCCTCCGCGCCGAACGGTGCACCGGTGCCGATCGCGATCGCGGCTGACAGCGGCTTGGCGATCGCGGTGCGCGGTGCGACGCGGCTCTGCTTGGTCATCACCGCTTCCATCGCCTCAGGGATCCCGTGGCCGCGGATGATCGGCGCCCACATGGCGAGCAGGCTGATCACCAGCGCACCCCCCATCGCGACCGCGAACAGCGACCAGTTCGGATCGAGCTCGGTCATCGGGCGGTCGTGCAGCGACACCCGATGGAACAGCGCGACGTTGGTGATCAACCTGATCAATCGCACGAGCACCCACGCCGCGCCGCCACCGCCGGCGCCGACCACGGCGGCGAGAACGCTCAGGGTCAGCAGCCGTCGACTCGAAGTACGTGTGATCACCCGTGAAGAATATCGTGAGACGACATGAATTCGGAGGAGGAGACGCGAGCGTCCATCGCGTTCGATGGGCTCGATCCGGACTACGGGTGCTCGGCGGAGGTGACGTCGTCGGCGAGCCCGCGGGTGAGCCGACCGACGATGGGTGCGAGACGCGCGAGCTCCTCCAGGTGTTGCGCCGACAGTCGGTCGAGCACCCGACGCCCACTGGCGGTGAGGTGCAACCGCACCACTCGGCGGTCGTCGCTGTCGACCATGCGCTCGACGAAGCCGCCGTGCTCGGTGCGGTCGATGAGCTCGACGACGCTGTGGTGCCGCAGCAGCAGGTGCTCGGCGAGGTCGCCGATCGTGGGCGCATCCTTCCCGGCGTGCCCGCGGATCGCGAGGAGCAGCTGATGCTGCTGACTGGTCAGACCCGCGCCGGCGGCCTGCGCGCTGCTCCATCGAAGGAACCGGCGCAGCGCGACCCGGAAGCTCAGGAGCTCACGGTACTGCTCGTCGTTGAGGCGTTGCTCCGCCATGGACCGTCTCGCTTTCGGCATGCGCTGTGATGATGCACCGTCATCCGAGCACTAGGTTCGCGCGCCGTGGCGGCACACACCGCCAGAAAGGGGGATCGTCATGCCGTTCGACCTCTCGTGCGCGTTCGCGACATCGATGGCCACACCCGACCACGTCGCCGTCGCCGAGTCACTCGGCTATCACCGCGCGTGGCTGTACGACTCCCCGGCCCTCTACCCCGACGTCTGGGCAACGCTCGCGCGGTGCGCCGAGCGCACGTCCACGATCGGACTCGGCCCGGGCGTCCTCATCCCCAGCCTCCGGCACCCGATGGTCAACGCAGCGGCGATCGCGATGCTGGTCGACCTCGCCGGCGCGGACAGGGTCGCGGTCGCCGTGGGCACCGGGTTCACCGGCCGCTGCACGCTCGGCCAACGGCCGCTCAAGTGGGCTGACGTCGTGCACTACGTGCGCACGCTGAAGGCTCTGCTGCGCGGCGAGATCGTCGAATGGGAGGGCGCGAAGATCCAGATGATGCATCCGGAGGGATGTGGCGCAGAGCGTCCCATTTCGGTCCCGTTCCTCCTCGGGGCCGCCGGTCCGGTCGGCATTGCCGCAGCGCGAGACGAAGCCGACGGCGTGTTCCTGGCCGGCGCACCGCCCGTGTCGGGCTTCGCCTGGCAGTCCTCGTTGCTGTTCGGCACCGTGGTCGACGAGGGCGCGGACCTCACCGACGAACGGATCGTCGCTGCAGCGGGCCACGGCGCCGCCGTGTTCTGGCACTTCTGGTACGAGCACCACCGGCCGATGAGCGCCCTGCCGAGCGGGGTGGAGTGGGAGGCGGCGTACGCCGACGTGCCCGCCGACGTGCGGCACCTCGCGACGCACGATCGTCACCTGATCGCGGTCAACGATCGCGATCGGCCGCTCGTCACACCCGACGTGCTGCGCGCGACCGGTGCCGTGTTCACGGCCGCCGAGATCAGGGAGCGGCTCGACGCGATGGCCGAACAGGGCATGACCGAGATCGCCTACCAGCCGGCCGGTCCGGACATCCCGGGCGAGCTCGAACGCTTCGCCGAGGCCGTGCGCGGCTGAACCCGCCGACGGCGGGCTGCTACCGGTGGACCTGCAGCGAGAGGATGTCCGGCCGGGAGTAGTGGCCCACCGGGTCGAACTGACGGCGCGCGATCGCCAGCTGCCCGAGGTCGATCGTGACGACCAGCATCCCGCTTCGCTCGACGAGCGGCCCCGCCAACACCGTGCCGTCGGGTGCGATCACCGCCGAGTTCCCTCTCGACAGCCAGTCGTCGTCGCCGCCATACAACTCGGCAGCGCGCGGCAGCGTCCGCGGGACGTCGCTCCCGCGCAAGCAGGTGTTGGTGCCGATGACGAAGACCCGTCCTTCGCGCGCGATGTGGCGCAGCGTCGAGAGCCACGCGTCGCTGTTGTCCCACGTCGGTGCGACGTACACGTCGATCCCCCGTTCGTACATCGCGGCCCTCGCGAGCGGCATGAGGTTCTCCCAGCAGATCAAGCCACCGACGCGCCCGAAGGTCGTGTCGGCGACGAACAGCGACGACGATCCGTCGCTCTGCCCCCAGACGGTGCGCTCGCCCCCGGTCGGCATCAACTTGCGGTGCACGCCCGCCAGCCGACCGTCGGGTGAGAGGTACACGAGCGAGTTGTAGAGGGTGCCCGATGCGACGCGCTCCGTGACACCGACGACCACCCATGCGCCGGCGCGCGCTGCGGCTTCGCCGAGGCGCTCCACCACCGGGCCGGGGACGTCCACCGCCTGGTCGTGGAGCCGCGCGTACCACTCGTCGTCGGACCACGCCGAGAGACGCCACACCCAGTCCGGGTATCCGGGGACGATGGCTTCGGGGAAGACGATCAGCTCCGCGCCGAGACGCGCAGCGTCGTCGATCTGACCGACGAGGACGTCGACCGTGCGCGCTCGGTCGAGGAACACCGGGGTCGACTGCACCGCTGCGACGGTGACGGTGCGGCTGGTCATCGCGTGCCCGAGCCCACCAGGAGCTCGCACGGGCCGACGAAGCCACGGCCTGTCTCGAACTCCCCGAGCGCTCGTTCGATGTCGCGCCACACCTCACCTCGCTCGGCCTCGCCGACCGACGACAGCATCTGGTGCAGAGCGCCGAACGACTCGCGCTCGAACCGGACGCAGTCGACAGCCGAGCTCAGGTGCAGCGGCGCCGGGATCGACTCGACCGTGACGTCGCGAAACCCGGCCGACGTCAACGCGCCGGCCAGGGCACCCGAGGCGCCGAGGCTGAACGGGCCGGGCTGATCGGGCGCCGGGGGCGGCAGCTTCGCCGCGCTGCGGATGATCGACACGGGCACCGAGAAGAACTGGTTGCGATCAGGCGTCGAGTAGACGACGGCGGAGATCTGCCCACCCGGCTTGAGCAGGCGACGCATGCCCTCCAGCGCGCCTCGCTGGTCGGGCAGGTAGATCAAGCCCAGACGGGAGATGACCGAGTCGAAGGCGCCGGCCGGCAGTGCATCCAGCGCCTCTCCGTCGGCCTCCAGGGTCTCGACGTTGGTGACCCCTGCTTCGGCAGCAGCCTTCGCGGCGTACGTGAGGATCGTGGGCGAGATGTCGGTCGCGACGACACGGCCGGCCGGACCGGCGCGTCGAGCGGCGGCGAGGGTCTGTCCTCCCGCACCGGCTGCAACGTCGACGACCTGTGCACCCGGTCGGACACCTGCACCGTCGAGCATCCGGCTCGTCGCCTGGTCGAGCCAGGCCTCGATGGTGGGACCCCAACGGTGCCAAGCCTCGGCGGCGTCCTCCCACTGCATGCGGGTGGTGGTCTTGTACTGGGTCGGATCGAACATGGCTTCCTCCTCGAACTGGCTTCCATCGACACAGGCGCCAGAACGGGCAGCGCGATCGCCAGATCGGATCTGGCACATCGCCAGAGGCGACGGAACCCCGTGACGGAGCAGAATGACCCGGTGGCCGGAGACTCGACGACATCGGACTTCGTCGGCCGCACGCGCTCACTCGAGATGTTGGTGGACCTGATCGGCGGCTCGTCGGGCAGCACCCGTGCGGCCGTGCTCGTGGCAGGCGAGGCAGGGATCGGCAAGACGTCGCTGGTGCGGGCCGCGATCAACGTCGCCGGGGTGAGATGTGGCTGGGGCACGTGCGTGGATTCCGCCGGCGCCCCTGGCTACTGGCCGTGGACGCAGCTGCTGCACGGGGTCATCCGCTCGATCGGTGTCGACCGAGCGAGACAGCTGGCCGGTGACGACGGGCCCCTCGTCGCCACGATCGCCCCGATGCTCGGCACACCGGCGCCGCGGGATCCGTCCGAAGGAGCCGCCCTGCTGTTGATGGACGCAGCCACCCGGTTCCTCGATGCGGTCGCGTCCGACGAGCCACTCGTCGTCGTGATCGACGACCTGCAGTGGGCGGACGAGTCGACGCTCGTGATGTTCGACTTCCTCGCCCGGACGGCGGGCCCGCCCGGTCTGTGCCTGATCGGCGCGTATCGACCCGACGAGCTCGGCGGGACGCTGCGGACCCATGTCGCTCCCCTCGTCAGCCACTGCCATCACATCGAGCTCGGTGGGCTCGATGTGGGAGCAGTGCGTCGCCTCGTCGAGCGGGTCACCGGCCACGAGATCGATCCCGAGACCGCCGCAGCGTTCCATCAACGCACCGGTGGTCATCCGTTCTTCGTGCGGGAACTGGCATCGAGTGCGACCGCCGTGGTCGGATCCGACGCACCGCTTCCCGCAGCGGTTCGCGACGCGATCGAGCGCAAGATCGACCGTCTCCCCGCGATCACCCGCAACGTGCTCGACGTGGCGGGTGTCGCGGGAACCGGCGTGAGCCCCGACATCGTCGCCGCTGCGCTCGACCTCTCCACCGTCGCCGTCGTCGACGCGGCACGAGACGCGGCCGCTGCGGGCGTCGTGACCGTCGACGAGCGCATCACCTTCGCCCACGACCTGTGGCGGGAAGCGATCGTGGTCGGGCTCGACACCGCTCAGCGCGTCCTCCTGCACCGCGCGGTCGGCTCCGCGCTCGAACGCCGGGCGATGCGCACGGGTGAGGGCATGCCCGCCGAGCTCGCCAGGCACTTCACGGCCGCGGTCGCCGTCGACGGACCCGACCGCGCAGTGCAGTGGTCGCTCGCAGCCGCTGCGTCGGACAGCGCGTCGCTCGCCTTCGCCGAGGCGGCCGGCCATCTGCGGCGGCTCCGCGGCGCGCTCGCGGACGCGGCGATCGATCTCGACGGCCACCGCCTGGTCGAGGTGCTCGTCGCCGAGGCGACAGCGCTCGGTCGCGCAGGCAGCACCGTCGACGCGCGGGGACTCCTCCGGGCTGCACGCGCCGTCGCCGAGGAACATGCCTCCGAAGCCGACATCGGAGCCGTCGCGCTCGCCGCGACTCGCCTCGGGTCACGCTTCGCGGTCCGCCGCGACGAGAGCATCGCCGAGCTCGAGCAGGCCCTGAGCGCGGTCGCTGCGAACGGCAACGATCGCGCGCTCGAGGCTCGCCTCACGGCTGCACTTGCTCGCGAACTGCAGCACTCCGTGGCGACCGACCGTCCACGCGCCGTCCCCCTCAGCCTGCGTGCCCTCGGGCTCGGCCGAGCCTCAGGCGACCCCGAGACGATCGGCGCCTGCCTCCTGGCCCGGCACGACGTGCTCTGGACCCCGGGACTGCTTCGGAGCGCGCAGACATCGCCCGCGAGATCATCGCCAACGCGGTCGCGAGCGGCGACACCGACCAGCATTCGGACGGCCTGCTGCTCCTGGCCAACGCCCTCCTCGAGCAGGGTTCCGGTGCCTTCCGGGCAGCACTGGAGGAGCTCCTCGCGCTCCTCGAACGCCGTGGCCGGCCGCGCGACCGCTACGTGGCCGAGACCCGGCGAGCGTGCGTCCTGCTGCTCGTGGACGACCTGGACGAAGCCGAGCGGTCGATCGCCGCGGGAGTCGAGCTCGGCGAACGCGTGCGCGAACCCGACACCGGGAACGTCGCCATGTCGCAACGGCTCGAGCTGGTGCGAGCGCGCGGCAAGGCGGCAGAGCTGCTCGCGTTCGCTGATGCGGCGGTCGCCCACTGGACCGGTGCGCCGGTGCACGCGCACGCGGTCGCGGCAGGGTTCTGTGCTCGTGCCGGTGCCCTCGACGCCGCGGCAGGGCACGTCTCCGCCGCCGTCGACCTGGGAGCTTGGCGCGGGGACCGGTCGTACCTCTGGTCGGTGTTCGTGCGCGAGCTCGCGCAGGCGGCGATCGCGCTCGAGGACCGGCAGCTCTGCGTCGAGCTGCTCGACGACATCGAGCCCGTTGCCGGGTCGTGTGGTGTCAACGGAGCGGTCGTCGCGTTCGCCGGCAGCCACGCCCACACCGCAGGCCGGCTCGCCGCGGCGCTCGGCCGCACCGAGCAGGCCGTGGCCCACCTGGAGCGCGCTGTGGCCGCACATCAGCGCCTCGGCGCGATGCGTTGGCTCGAAGAGGCACGCTGCGAGCTCGACGGCCTCCGAACGACTCCGGCCGCGGCGCTCGACACCGGGTCATCGATGCGGCGCGAGGGCGCGCTGTGGCACATCCGCTTCGCGGGTCGAGCGACGTCCGTCGCGGACTCGAAGGGGCTGCGCGACCTGGCTCGGCTCGTCGCCAGCCCCAACACGGACATCCACGTGCTCGAGCTCGTCGACTCCATGGACCGATCACGGGGCGGGGATCCGCTCGCCGACCGTCAGGCGTTCGCGTCGTACCGGCGCCGTCTCGGCGAGATCGACGACGACCTCGAGGAGGCCACGCGACACCACGACGACGCTCGAGTGGACGGTCTGGTGGCCGAGCGAGAGGCTCTGCTCGACGAGCTGGGCCGGATCTCGGGCCATGGAGGTCGCGCCAGATCCTTCGCGAACCATCCAGCGGAGCGAGCTCGGAAGGCGACGACCGCCCGGATCCGCGATGCGATCCGCCGGCTCGAACCGGTGCTGCCCGAGCTGGCCGACCACCTTCGCGAGCGCGTCGTGACCGGTACCTTCTGCCGCTACCGCGGCGACGACGAGCTCCGGTGGCGCGTCGAGGGCTGAGGCGGACGATCACCCATCCAGCAAGCTCCGCAGGAAGGCTCGCGTTCGTTGCGCCTCCTCGGGCGTGCCAGGAGCCTCACGCACGGCGAGCTCCGTCGCACCCGCGTCGATGAAGCGCTGCGCCTGAGCGCGTGCTGTCGCCTCGTCGCCGATCAACCCGAGATCGACCTGGCTCGACACGCCCTCCAGATCGAGCATCTGGCGGAACACCGGCATCGTGGCGTACGGCTTGGAGGTCGCGGCGATCCGCCGGCGGGCGGCATCGGCATCGTCGGTGATGCACGCGACGACCGCTGACACGATGCGTGGTGTGGGCTTGCCTGCGTCCGACGCGGCCTTCGTGATCGCCGGGACGACGCGCTCTTCGAGCCCGCGAGGACCGGTCGCAGCGGTGATGGTCCCGTCCGCGAGCCGCCCGGCGAGCCTCAGCATGTGCGGCGCCAGCGCGCCGATCAGCACCGGTGGCGCCGGCACGTCGCCCATGTCGAGGCCACCGACCATCGTCAGCCGCCGGCCACGGACGTCGGCCGACTCACCGCGCAGCAGCGGGAGCAGCGCGTCGAGGTACTCGCGCATGAACTCGGCGGGTCGCTCGTACGACAGGCCCAAGCGCCCCTCGACCACGTGCGGGTGCGACATCCCGATGCCGAGCACCAGCCGCCCGTCGATCGCCGCCTGTGCCGTCAACGCCTCGGCCGCCATCGCCTGGGGATGACGCGACGCCGCCGGCACCAGCGCCGTTCCGATCTCGATCGCCCGGGCGTCGCGCCCGGCCACCGCCATCGCCACGAACGGGTTCAGCCCGAGCGCCTGATGCGTCCAGACGATCGGGAACCCGTCGGCCTCGGCCTGACGGATGCGCTCCACGACGACATCGAGCGATCCGATCGCATACGTCCCCACACGCACGACCCAGCACCTCCTGCGAAAAGAGAATACTGATCTATCACGCCGGAAGGCTCACGCCGCGCCAGCGTGCAGTTCGCCGATTGCCTGCGGGCGCTCGCGTGGCAGGCCGAGGAGCCGCTCGGCGATGATGTTGCGCTGGATCTCGTTGGTGCCACGGCTGATGCATCGGCTGCGGCTCTCGAAGAAGATGCGTTGCCACTCATCCACCGTGTAGGCATCACCATCCGGGGTGGTCATCGCGTCCGCGCCGCGCACTCGCAGGGCGAGATCACCGAACTCACGGTGGTGCTCCGACGAGAGCACCTTGTGCAAGGCCGCCAGTGGTCCGACGTCCTCACTGCCCGCGAGACGGGCGAGCTGACGGAGCCCGTTGACCCGAAGGATCTGCACAGCAGTCCACGACGCCGCCAGACCCTGGCGAATGGTGGCGTCGGCTGCGGCGCCGTTGGCGTGCGCGACGTCGATGAGGCGGCGCAGCTCCCACTCGTATCCCACGTGCAGAACCCCCGCGTCGCCACCGCGTTCGCTTGCCAGCGTGGCGGTGGCCACGAGCCAGCCGTTGTCCAGACCGCCGATGACGTCGTCGACCCGGGCTCGCGCCCCGTCGAAGAACACCTCGTTGAAGCCGGCGCCGCCATGCGCCTGGCGGAGCGGGCGAATCTCGACTCCGGGTTGGCGAGAGGGTACCGCGACGAGCGTGAGCCCGTGACGGTGACCCGAAAGCGGACCGGTTCGACAGAGCAGGAGGATCCAGTCGGCACGCTGCGCCTCGGAGGTCCAGACCTTCTGGCCCGTGATGACCAGTTCGTCACCGCTGACTTCGGCACGCGTTCGCAGCGAGGCCAGATCCGACCCGGCTTCCGGCTCGGAGAAGCCTTGGCACCACCAGTGCTGCCCGCTGAGGATCGACGGCAAGAACCGCTGCTGTTGATCAGGGGTCCCGAACGTCAGCAACGTCGGCGCGACGAGCCGTTCCCCGATGCCGAGCACCGTGCGGGGTGCGCCGGCAGCGGCGAACGCCTCGTTCACGGCCGAGCACTCGAGCGGTGACAGCCCGCGCCCGCCGAAGTGCTCCGGCCACGACAGGCAGAGCCACCGCCCGTCACGCAATGCAGCGGTCCATGCACGCTCGGCTGGCAGGGGGTGGCGATCGTGGGGGGCGTGCGCCCACGGCAGGGGGTCGGCAGGAGGCGAGTGCGCGCGAAGGAAGTCTCGGACCTCGGCGCGGAGAGCCTCGAGACGATCGACCATGCGAACAGGGAACCAGCACCAGCGGGCGTCCCCCAGAGGACAACGTCCCGACCCACGCACGACTAGGAAGGCGATGTGCGGGGAAGGAGTTCGAGATGGATTGGTGGTGGCTCGCGATCATCGTGCTCGTGGCTGTGGCCTTGATCGTCGTCGCACTCGTGTCGGTCATGCGGAGACGGCGTGCTGGTCACGTGCTGATCGCGCCCGGTGGAACGGGTTCCCGGGACCGGAGGCAGCGATGAGCGCGCCACTCATGCGCGGAGCAGACCTCATCGGGATGCCCGTCGTCGATGCGAGCACCGGCGACGACATCGCCGAGGTGCGAGACGTCGTGTTCGACCCGGCTCGCGGCTCCATCACGGGCATGACCCTGCGCAAGCGCGGGTTCCTCGGTCGGCGGATGCGGCAGGTGCTGCCGATCGAGTCCGTTCTCGCCGTCGGCACCCACGCGGTGATGGTCGCCGGGACGACCGCGTTGACCGACCTCGACGATGCTCCCGACGAGGTGGTTCCCGATCAGCGCACCGAGGTCGTGCGCGACGAGGTGATCACCGAGTCGGGCAAGGTGCTGGGTCGGGTGGGCGACGTCGTGCTGGTCGGTGGCAACGAGCCGCATGTCGTCGGCTTCGAAGTCTCGGACGGCCCAGTGGGCCCGGGGCTGGTTCCGCTGAGCGCGCACACAGCGGTGTCGGGTGGTGCAGTGATCGTCCCAGACGATTTCGAATCACGCATCCGTACCGACCTCACCGGACTGGCAGCCGAGCTCGCCTTGATGGAGGGAGATCGTTCGTGATCGCACTGTCCGATCTCATCGGCCGCGACGTGGTCTCCCTCCGAACCGCCGAGCGATCGGGCCAGGTCGAGGGGATCGTCGTCGACGGCAATCGGGTCGCAGCCGTGCGGCTGCATGATGCGAGCATTCGAGCCTCGACCATTCGGAGCTTTGACGGCGACGTGCTGACCTTCGACGCGGACAGGCTGGACGAAGGCGACCGAGCGGCCCGAGGGATCGACCCACGCGGGTCGCGGGTGCTCGACATCCACGGTGATCTGCTCGGGACGATCTCCGACCTCGGCATCGCGGCCGACGGTGCCATCGAGACCATCGTCCTCGACGCCGGGAGGTCCGTCCCTGGGGCGAGGCTGCAGGCGCTCGGCGCGTACGCGGCTGTGCTGTCCGACGAGCTCCCCCCTCCTACTGGGCGACCGGTCGGGCAGAGCGAGCCGAATCCATCCGGGTCGTGAGTCCCCGCCGAGGTTGCGCGACGTGAACGGGAACCCTGTCGTGGTTGTCGCCACCGACGGCTCGGAAACGTCGACCGGCGCCGCCGCCTTCGCCCACGACGTGTTGCCCGACGGCGCCGACATCCATCTCGTCACGGTCGTCCCGCCTCGTCTCGACCCGATGGAGACGAGCACCGGCTTCGCTGGCTCGCTCCTGTCGGATGAAGAAGCAGACCGAGACTTCGCCGGCGGGGTGGTCGAGGGCGACGCTGCTCTGGCATCCACCGCGCGGGCGCTCGGACCACAACCGTACGACCAGCAAGTCCTCATCGCCGACCGTCCGGAGGATGCCATCTGCGAAGCGGCCCTCGCGCTCGATGCCGATCTGATCGTCGTCGGCTCACACGGCGCCGGTCTGAGCACGTTGGCCCTCGGCTCGGTCAGCAAGCACGTCGTCGAGCACGCGCCGTGTCGGGTGCTGATCGTGCCCGTCGAGCTGCGTCCTCCACGGTGACTCGACGCGCGCAGCGCCGATGAGCCGGATCCTCGACGCGCTCGGAGGTGCGGCCGATCCATGGGCGTATGTGGCGGTGGGGATCATGGCCTTCGCGGAGGCGAGCCTCGGCCTCGGCCTGATCGTTCCCGGCGAGACGCTCATGCTGTTCGCGGGCTTCCTCGCATGGCGCGGCGACGTCGAACTCTGGCTGCTCATCGTGCTGGCCGTCGCAGGCGCGATCATCGGTGACTCGGTGGGCTTCGAGATCGGTCGGCGCTACGGCGACCGGGTCCGCCAGAGCTGGCTCGGTCGCAAGATCGGGGAGGATCGTTGGGAGCGGTCACACCGGTTCCTCGAGCGACGAGGGGGAACGGCCGTGTTCCTGGCGCGGTTCCTGACCGGACCGAAGGCCGTCGTGCCGGCGCTCGCCGGCGAGTCAGGCATGGAGTACCGGAGGTTCCTCGTGGCGAACGCCGCCAGCGCGGCGGTGTGGGGCACGTTCCACGTGGGCATCGGCTACGTGGCCGGCCCGTCGTACGAGACCGTCGACCGCTACCTCGGCGTCGCCGGATGGATCGCCCTCGGTGTCGTGGTTCTCGCAGCGCTCGGCTGGTGGTGGCACCGGCGACGGAACAAGGATCGCGTCGAGTAGCCCAGGAGGCGTCGACCCGGGAACCGGTCACCCGAAGGTGCCCCATCTGCGCACGCTGCAGCTCCGAACCACCAACCGAGACGTCTCGGCGAGCCATGTCGCCGCCGATTCCCCCACACGTCTCGGAAGGATGATCGAACGTGAGACGACACAGCATGAAGTTCGCAGCAGTGCTGACAGCAGCGGGCCTGGCGGTGACCGCGTGCGGTGACGACGGCAACGATGCGGTCGCGACGACACCGTCATCGGCCGCCAGCACGACGCCCGAGACGACGAGCCCGATGACGGAGCCCTCGACGACGGAGATGCCCGGTTCATCGATGCCCGGTTCGTCGATGCCCGCCACGTCGATGCCTGCGACATCGATGCCCGAGATGCAGCCGACGACCGACGACGGGGCCTCGACGCTCCGCGCCGACCTGACCAGCCTGTTGCAAGAGCACGTCTACCTGGCTGGGATCACCGTCGAGACGGCCGTCGACGCGGCGGGAAACATGGACGACCCGACCGTGCAAGCGGCCGCCGCCGCGCTCGACGAGAACACGGTCGCGCTCTCAGAGGCGGTGGGTTCCGTCGCCGGTGACGAGCAGGGCGCCGCATTCCTCCAGCTGTGGCGCGATCACATCGGCTTCTTCGTCGACTACACCCTCGGAAAGGCGTCGGGAGATCAGGCCAAAGTCGATCAGGCGTTGCAGGATCTGGCCGGCTACGAGCAGACCGCCGGCGCGTTCTTCGAGGACGTGACGGGCGGCGCCATCAAGTCAGCCGACCTGGTGATGGGGCTCGATGGCCACGTCGCGACGCTCACCGCAGCGATCGACGCGGTCGTCGCGGGTCAACCCGACGCCTTCGCGCAGCTCCGCGAGGCAGCGCAGCACATGTTCGGGGCTGCACTGTTCCTCTCGACGGGCATCAGCCAGGCCGCGCCGGAGATGTTCCCCGGCGACGTCACCAGCACCCCGGCGGAGACTCGGGCGATGCTGACGAACCTGCTGCAGGAGCACGTCTACCTCGCCGGCATCGCCATCGAGCAGGCAGTCGAGGCCGGTGGCGACATGCAGGACCCGACGGTGCAGGCTGCTGTGGCGACGCTGGACACCAACTCGGTCGCGCTCTCGGACCTCGTGGCGTCGGTCGCGGGTGACGAGCAGGGCGCAGCCTTCCTCGACTTGTGGCGCACCCACATCGGCTTCTTCGTCGACTACACGCTCGGAAAGGCGACCAGTGACGATGCCATGGTGCAGCAGGCGCTGTCCGACCTCGACGGATACCGGCAAACGGCCGGGGCCTTCTTCGAGGACATCACCGCGGGCGCGATCCACGCCGAGGACGTGGAGGCCAGCCTCGATGAGCACGTCGCCACCCTGACCGCCGCGATCGATGACGTGGTCGCCGGCGACTCGTCGGCCTTCCACGACCTGCGGATCGCGGCGCAGCACATGCCGATGGCGGCCCTCGCGCTCTCGACCGGCATCGTGGCGGCAACGACCTGACCATCGCGCTTCTTGAGGACCGAGTGCCCCGTCGCAGCTCCGCCTGCGGCGGGGCACTCGTCGCGGGAGCACCCAGTGCCGACGCGTCGCTGATGGTGGCCATCCGTGAGCGTGAGGTGCTGGCGGAAGTGACGGACGTGCCGACCTCGAAACATTCGCCGATGGGCTGGCGACGCTCCGGCCTGGCAGCCAGGACGCAGGCGCCTCGAACCAGTCCACAACTCACTCCCCGATGGAAGAGGTCTGCGTCGCCGCAGGACACATCTGATCGGTGTGGTTGGAGCCCTGACCTGGTGCTTCGTGGAGCTGAGGGGAATTGAACCCCTGACCTCTTCCATGCCATGTCTGCAACCGTGGATTTAACGAGAATGCCCGATTCTCTGAGCAGGCACATCGTCCCTGGTGCAAAGGTGTTTTCGCAAAGTGCGAAACTGCTTGAGCAGGTCAGCGCTCAGAGCTTTTGTCCCTGATCTGTCCCTGATTAGGACGCGGTCGCTGGCGTCAGAAGCCACCAATCGATATCGTCGCCTGCTGCCCGCGTCCACGGCGTGGTAGTCGTGAGCGTGAAGGCAACGACCGGTGTACTGGCGGCGTTCGACTGTGGCTAGTGCCGTGTCAGACAACGTTCGCCCGGTCACCTACCGGCACTTCAGGGACATGCCCTGCTCGAACATGCCGTGCGATCGGTGACCATCGACCTGTGCGCGATCGGCACCTACGCCGTCGCTCCTGTCCTCAAGCGGCGACGCGTGCCCGAGCGGCGAACGTCGCCGCGACGTTGACACCCGCACCGGCTGAGTCGCCAGACCTATGCCGGGATGTGCTCCCACGTCACGGCATAGGCACCCGCTGACCTTTGCTTTTGCTCGTAGAAGTCCCACCCCTGATCTCTGCTGGTGAAGACCTGCTCGTGCGTTGTCCCGCCCTCGTCCACAGATCGCCAGGTCACGCGATAGTTGAGGCTCGGATCCTCGTAACCGCTGGTCGGTTCGTGTCTCACTTCACCTTCTCCTTCCTTGCGCATAACTTCTCCGACGCAGAGTTGCGTACGAGCGCCGCCGCGAACGGCACCCTATTGCCGGACCTGCGGCGACCGCGACAAGGCCAACGTTGGCTGACACGGCACTAGTTGACTTCGATAAATTCAGAGGAACTCGTTTCGTCAGTGAAAAATCTCCCGCGCACATGCATCCGTGATTCTGCGTGGACCCGCAGCGCAGCCCCGGAGACCTCCTTCAGGCACATCGCACGCGCAGATCGGACCATCACGAGAAACGCTGTGTGACCTCAGAGTACGTCCTCCCCTTCGCGCTCATATCAGCGATCATCTCCTCGTACCTGTGCAACGTCGATCGCGTCACGCGGTGAGCCTCTACCGAGGTATAGGCGCCACGAAAGAGGCTGCTAACTGGGGTGTCAGAGGAGGCGTGAATCCTCCAGGTCGGACTACTGCTGACGTAGGTTGCCCAATACTGCGCTGTTTCGAGATCGAGGGCGGTGATGCACACCGCCGCCTCGTCCACGAACATGATCAGTTCGGGGGACGTTGACGTGAAACTACCGATGGCGCCGAACTCGCCGCCGAGTTGGCTTCGACGTCCTCGCCTCGCAACCTGCGATCGCTTCACGTCTCGTCCATCTGAGAAAGTCGACGGCGCTTAACAACGTCTGCGACTGAACTCTTCGTTGTGCCCACGGCTTCGGCAACCGCCCGGTACGACAGCCCCGAGTCCACCAAGCGCAATGCTTCCGCTCGATCGAACAGAATGGCTCGCCCGCCCAGGCGACCCGATGCCAAGCCGCTCCGGATCGCACCACGCGCCGCCGAGGTTCGTTCGGAGATGAGATCACTCTCTAGCTGCGCCATCGTCGCGATCATGCTGAACATCGCACGCCCCACCGCCGTGCTTGTGTCGAGACCGATGTCAAGTACGACCAGCTCGACGCCGCACTGCGTAAGACGGTCGGCGATCCGACCTGCGTCGACGCTCGACCGCGCGAGCCGATCGAGCTTGGCGACAACCAGAGACCCGCCATTCGCGCAGAGGTCGTCCAGCACTTCATTGAG
The DNA here is from genome assembly GCA_050248155.1 of Ilumatobacteraceae bacterium. GTDB lineage: Bacteria > Actinomycetota > Acidimicrobiia > Acidimicrobiales > Ilumatobacteraceae > VFMC01. The sequence continues at coordinate 5,532 of JBFWSW010000021.1, read as the reverse complement.
GACTGGGCGGTTGTCGGCACGTCTTCCTGAGCCAACCTCGACATGAATCTCGGTCGGGTCACAGCCTGCAGCGTGCAGTAGGGCGCGCTGCGCAGCAATGCCAGCGCCGTCCGCCCCCTGCATCAGAGTGGATACCCGCGCGTAGCCGACTCGACGAGAGTGCGCGTCCGATCCTGGAGAACGCCGTTTCGCGCCTACATACCGCTTCGCCACCCCCACATCGTACCGTTTGCGGACCCAAACCGGACAGTCTGTCCCAATGCGACCTATCGATAATTGTGATGGGAGGTGACTACCAAGGTCGCGATCCTCCTCCAGCAGCTGCACTGGAGCGGGACACCCGGCGATGCCGGAGACGTAACCAACGGAAGACGAGGGGCGTTCTCGGGGCAGCGGCTCGGAGCGTACACTTCTCCTTTGCAGCTGACGAGCCGGGCGTGGCTATGACGGAGGGGCAAACCGCATGCGACTATCGAGGGCGCGAGTAACGAACTATCGCAGCGTTCGCGACTCTGGCTGGTTTGAGGTTGAGCACGGCAAGACGATTCTCGTTGGACCAAACGAGGCGGGAAAGTCCGCTCTCCTGCGCGCGCTACAACAGATTCGTGCACCAAAGGGGATTCCGGGCTTCCACCCCCTGCGCGACTATCCTCGTTCGGACTACAACGACATCAGCACCGGGCGCGTCGATCCTGCACGCGTGACAGTCGTCGAGGCACACTTCGATCTCGAAGCGCAAGATCTTGACGAAGTCGGACAGGAATATGCTGGCGCGACCTACATCTTCGGTCGAAACCTTGACAACTCAGCGTGGCATCGATTCGAAAATGGGGTGGAGCGAACATTGTACAATGAGGTCGAGAAGGATCTGGCTCGCCTCGCTCTGCACTTCGACAGAGCTAGCGAGTCGTCGCCCGCTGCAGCCAATCTTTCAGAGATTGTTGGCGGGCTGAGCCCGAAGTCATCCTTGCCCGACAAAGTCGCGAAAGAACTCGAACAGTGGCTCGACAAGAACCTCTCAAATCTCGACGAGTCTAACGACGCTGAGGACCAGCGCTATGATCGCCTTAAGGCAAGCTTTCAAGCAAGTCTTGGAATATCTGCCGCACTCAATACTCTACAGGGACGATTGCCGCTGTTTGTGCTCTTCGACAACTACTTCCGCGTACGACCGAGAATACACCTGCGTCACCTCGCAGATCGGCTGGATTCCAACATCCTGGACGATGAACTATACGACTACGGCAACTTATGTCTATTGCGATTGCTGGGATTCTCCGCCCGACAGCTTGCAGACTTGGGCGATGCTGGAAATCCTGCGCCAGACAACACAGTTGCTGTTCAAACGTACCAAGACCAATTGGATACTCGCTCCTATCAACTGAACGCCGCAAGTGTTCGACTGACTGAGGAAATTAAGCGAGTGTGGAACCCCGACATGACGAAGGACGAGGCTAGTCGCCTCCGGGTTCAGGCGGACGGACAATACCTGAAGGTTGTGGTCGAGGATGATTTAGGGGTCGAGGTCGAGCTAGATCAACGTTCGGAAGGCTTCCAGTGGCTGGTGTCTTTTTTCGTCGTCTTCTTCGCAGAGGCTACCGGCGATCACGCCAACGCTGTCTTGCTTCTGGATGAGCCCGGTATGAGCCTCCACGGTCTAAAGCAGCGAGAGTTCCGCACCACATTGTCCCGGCTAGCCGAGGCAAACCAAACGATCTATACTACGCACTCACCCTTCCTCGTCGGTCCAGACGAGCTGGACCTGGTTCGCGTCGTCGAGATGACCGATCGCACCGTAGGCACCAAGGTTCATGAGACCGTCACAGCTGGTGATCCGGGCGCACTGCTACCTCTTCAGGAAGCTTTGGGCTACGATCTAGCACAGAGTCTCTTTGCGCAGGAGCGGAATCTGATTCTGGAGGGTCTTACTGACTACTGGTACATCGAAGGGCTGTCTGAGCTATTGGCTGGGTCCGGTAAGCAGTCGATTGACCCGCGAATAGCCCTCGTCCCTGCGAGTTCGGCGGGCAAGGTCACCTACTTCGCGACCATTCTCCACGCGCACCACCTTAAGGTCGCCGCCCTTTTGGATTCGGACGCCGCAGGCGAGGCGGCGGCGAACCAGGACACATTGGTGCACACGCTCGGAAATAAGCGAATTCTCCGTACGAAGGACCACTATTCCGGCGGTGTCACCGAACCCGAGATCGAAGATTTGCTTCGTCACACTCTGCTCGGAATTGCCAACGAAATCTGGTCAGTCGACGGGACTGAACTTGCTGCAACGCAGAGTACGCGCCGAATCGCTGACGTCCTCACCGAAGCGATCCCTGGCTTCAGCAAGTATCGGCTTGCCAAAGCTTTCCTGCGTTGGGGTCGGGACCACTCCGCAGATGATCTGGATGTCACCGAACTGGAGCAGGCTGAATCCTTGATTGCAACCATCAACAAGGTGCTCAAATAGGTGACGCATAGAAGCGGAGAAGTTCACCGATGTCCGATCGGTGAGCCATGCCCTGCGGTGGGGCAGCCTTTAGCTCAGATTTCGCGTATAGCTGTCTGTTCGTAAGTGTTAATAGCGTTCCGAAGCGCCCAAGGTCAGATCAGATATTTGTAGAGGCGCGGCGTTCTGCGCGGCGTTCCGCGCGCGCCCGCTCGGCTGGCGAGCGCCCCTTCGCTGCCTTCTCTGCCTTGTAGGTTTCGAAGTTCGTCTTTGCCGCCGCTCGGTCCTCGATCACCGCAAGCCAGGTTGCGAACGCCAGGAGCGTGTACCCCACGACGCTCTCCATATCCTTCTTGCTCCTCGCATTGAGGTATTTCCGGTGCGAGAACGACAGGCGAACTTCGGCGATGCGCTCGCGCATTCTGGCATCCGTCGTCAGCCACAGGCGCCGGTCTTGCGCGCTCGGTGGTGCGATGTCCCTCACCCACGCTCCCCATAGGCGGTTGCAGCGAGTGCATGCCACCCAGGTGAATTCGGGATGGTCGCTCACTTCTGGGCGGAACTTCATCCACGACTGCGGCGGGTAGTGCTCGACCTCGCTCGCTTGTCGACCGCAGAAGACGCATCTCGCTGAACCGCGTCGCGCCACGATCTCGGCGAACTGCTCTCGTCGAGACAATGTCCGACACCATTCTGCCTGCTCGACTGCTACCTGCCTGACTACGCGATCACGCTGCTCGATAGCGCCGCTCGTACTCAAATGTGTCTGAAGCACCTCCCGCCAATCGTTTGCAGGTTGGAGGGTTCCTACCTCCACAAGTTGGAGGGCTGTCAGCGACCTGACCGAGTTCTGGACTGTCGACTCCGACATCAGTGGTGAGAGGAAATTGATCAACTCTGAAGCCGTGGGAATATTGCGCGCAGTGACGAGTGCCGCGAGCACTAATGCTCGCGACTCGCCAATCGCCGCAAGCTGGTTGGGTTTCTTGTGCGCGACGAGTGGCACATCTCCGAGCGACTCCATGAGTCCGCGTTTCCCATGAATTCGTCGAGAGAGCTCCGTCCACGCGGCTGTCAGCGCCCCGTCTCGCCTGAAGCGCTCACCCAGCACATACTCATGCGCTGACTCGGCACCGGCGTGTTTCGCTATCTCAAGCCACTTGTCTCCGACGAGACGTGCAATCGACCGCGAGACGCCCGACCCACTCACTCGGTTCAGCCTGATCTGCGGACGTCTGCGCTCGATGAACACGGGAGTGTCCTCTACAGCCGTGAGGAGGAGCGAAAGCAGGAACCGAGAGTTGACCGTCGGCGGCGACGCCGAGGGTCGGGGTAACGGTTTCCAGGACGCATCGCGTATGCCCATGTCATTAGCTTGCCAGGGCGTAGAAAGTGCCCACCAATAGCTCGGCGCTAGTGGTTCTGAACCCGTCTAGGGCGTGACCCTGGAAGTTCCACTAGAGGACGGAGGCTTCCGCGTTCGCACGGTCCGTGCCGACAATTGTGACCAGCTCACCAGAGAGCGCTCAGAACCCCCAGGACCGCAACGGAGACGCCGATCACCAGCCCGATCATGACGGTGGTCTCTGCCTTGTTCGGTCCCCTGTCGGTCATGCGCTTGCTGTAGTTGGGTGCGAGCCATTTGAACGCCCGCGCGATCCCTCCAAGCACTCCACCGATCAGAGAGACGATTAGCACCAAGATGAGGACGCCGACGATCCAGGCGACTTGTTCGCCAGCCCAGCCGTCTACGTCCATGTGTACGAAGGTACATGGTTGAGAATCGCCCTCGCGACGATGCGAGAATGGCGGCATGGCTACAAGGACAGAACTGTCCCTCACCTTCCCGGATCGTTGCTCGATGTCCCGCGGTGCCGTTCTTCATCGCAGTACGTCCGGTCGCCGGACCGCGCAGATGGACTTGCCGTTGTCAGACGACGTGATCGGAGAAACCGCCTCCATCTGGAACGGCATTGACCATTGGTCCGGCGTCGCAATCGACGTGTGGACGCTCCAAGAGACGTCAGAGGGCGCCGAGCAGAGCCGCTGACTCGTCGTCTCCCGGCATGAGGTGGCTGTAACGATCCAAGGTCATCCTCACCGACGCGTGCCCGAGTCTCTTGCTCACGGTTGTGATGCTCACTCCACGCGAGAGCAGCACGGAGGCGTGAAAGTGGCGGAGATCGTGCAAGTCGAGCCGTGCCCAATCTTGCGATGGCAGCGGTGGGAGTCCTTGGGCGGCGCGCTCAACGTTCGCGTTCGCTTCCCCCTTCGCCAGGCGTTGGCATGTCCGCGTGAAGTACTGGCTCGCTGAATCGGGCTTGGATGCCTGCGGGAAGATGTGCTGACCGTCGCGCGGCAGAGCGTCGATGACTGCCACTGTGGCGGGATCGAGCGAGACGCGCCGACGTGAGGCTGCCGTCTTCAACGCGGTCAGCTTGCCTTGGTCGAGCTGGAAGCGAACGTCAAGCGCTTTGCCGTTGTAGTCCGCCCATCGGAGACCGGCTGCCTCAGAGCGGCGGAGTCCGGTGGTCGCGAGCACATGGAAGAACGGACGCCAATCGTCGTTCGCCTTCGCGAGGATCGCCCGAACCTGTTCCTCGGTCGGCGGCACCACTTCCGGATTCGGCGGCATCGGTACCGAGACCATGGACGCGGCGTTGTTCGCGGCGAGCCCGAGAACGACGGCGCGCTTGAGCGCGGCTGATATGAGCGTGTCAGCCTTCTTCCTCTGGTTCTCGTTTGCGATGCTGTAGATGGACTGCTCGTAGACGAGCGGTGTGATTGCGTTGACGGGAGTGTCGAGTAGCGCGTCAGGGACCGCCTTCAGTCCCCACTCGTAACCGGTACGCGTGCGGCGAGCCCACTTCTGTCGTGGCATGTGCTCTGCCAGATGTGCCCGGAGTGTCAGGCTGTCCGGCTGCGCGGCGAGCAGTTCCTTGCGGATCGTCGCTTCGTCGTTTGAGGTTCCCCCCGTTTGACGGACATCTACCGTGAGGGCGATGAGCCCGGATTGGAGTGTCCATGTCAACGAGTAAGGGTTCCGGGCGGTCGCGCCGGAAGTTCACCCCTGAGTTCAAGGCTGAGGT
>JBFWSW010000020.1:0-70143 GCA_050248155.1 Ilumatobacteraceae bacterium | reverse complement strand
GGGTCTGTCAGGAACTTGGTGTAACTGGTCTGGCGGGTTGTTGGGATTTCGGCCTCTAGAAGAGGCGGCCTTCGAAGGTGATGGCGAATGCGTTCAGGGCTGGCTTCCAGCGGTTCATCCATCGTTCCTGTCCGGTGCCCTTGGGGTCAAGTGAGCGCACGACCAGGTACAGGCACTTGAGTGCGGCCTGCTCGTTGGGGAAGTGCCCACGAGCGCGGGTCGCTCTGCGGAATCTCGCGTTGAGCGACTCGATCGCGTTCGTCGAATAGATCACTCGGCGGATCTCCGGCGAGTAGTCCAAGAACGGCACGAACTCGGCCCACGCGTTGGCCCACAGGCTCTTGATCGCCGGGTAGCGGTTGCCCCAGATCGTGTGGAACTCCTCCAAGCATCTCGCCGCGTCGGCTTCGTTGACCGCGGTGTAGACGGGTCGAAGGTGACGGGCCATCTGATCCCAGTCGGCTCGCGACGCGAGCCGGAAGGTGTTGCGGATCAGGTGCAGCACGCAGGTCTGCACGATCGCCAGAGGCCAGGTCGCCTCGATCGACTCCGGCAAACCCTTGAGGCCGTCGCAGACCACGATGCACACGTCGTCGACGCCGCGGTTCTTGAGTTCGGTGAGCACCGCCAGCCAGTACTTGGCACCCTCGGCGCCGGTGCCGACCCACAACCCCAAGATGTCGCGTTTACCGTCGATGGTGACACCGATGGCTGCGTACACGGGACGGTTGGCGACTTGGCCGTCGCGGATCTTGACCACGATCGCGTCGATGAACACCACCGGATAGACACGATCGAGAGGCCGGTTCTGCCACTCGGCGAGCTCGCCGAGCACCCGGTCAGTGATCTTGGAGATCGTCTCCCGGGAGATGCTCGTCGAGTACACCTCGGCCAGATGCGCTTCGACCTCACCCGTGGTCAAACCCTTGGCCGTCAACGAGATCACCATCGAGTCGACCCCATCGAGCCGGCGTTGGCCCTTGCGGACCGTCAACGGGTCAAAGCTGCCCTCACGATCACGAGGCACCTCGATCTCGACCGGACCGATCTCGGTGATCACCGTCTTCGACCGCGTGCCGTTGCGCGAGTTGCCATGGTTGCGGCCCTCCGCGGCGTGCTTCGCGTAGCCGAGATGCTCTTCCATCTCGACCTCCAGACCGGTCTCGAGAACCTGCTTGGTCAAATCGGCCAGCAACCCGCCCGGGCCGACCAGATTCCTGCCATCCGCACGAGCCTGCACCACGAGCTGCTCTGCGAGCGAACGATCCGGCCGCTCCGGGCTCGCCTCGCCCGCCACTGCCACCACCGTCACATCATCATTCGTCATAGCTGTCTGTCCTTCTCGCCGAACGAGTCGCTCAGCGTTTCAGGCCAGACCAGTTACACCGCGGATCTGACAGTCCCGGCCTGACCTGAGTGAGTCATCACTGCGGTCGAGGATGTGGGAGACGTTGTCTGGCGCGGCGCCAAGCGACGGCATGCGAGGTTTGGCCACGGTGGCTGTCTTGAACTTGCGGGTGTGATTCATGGTGACGACAGCTCGACGCCGTGGTTCGCCGTCACCTGCATAGCCCGATCGATCACCGCGTCTTGGCCGGCGGGCCGCCTGATCCCCATCGGCCACTCCGGATGGATCAACGCCCAGGCGTTCAGGTCAAGGCCGTCGGGCGGCTCGACAATCGCGAGATCGACGTCGCGGCTGGCGAGCAGGCCAGCCAGGTGCTGGCCCCATGCTCGACCGGCCGGGTCGGCGTCGACCACGGCGGTCACGGTGACGCAGTGTCGAGCGGCATGAGCGGCGAGGCGGGCAGCGACGCGCTGGTCGGGGGCTTGGGAGCCAAGGATGCCGACGGATCGGTAGCCGGCTTGGGCGGCGGTCAGCGCGTCGGGGATGCCCTCGCACACCACGAGCACTCCTGGTTGCATCTCGCCGGTGCTGCGGGTCCAGGCGAGGCGGGGGTTGGTGCCGAGCGCTCCAGCGGGGTTGTCGTACTTGGGTCCGTCACCGGCGTCGAGGTAGCGGGCTTGGATGTATTGGATGTCTCCGGACTCGCCGAGGGCGGGGAACGTCGCCGCGACCGACGATCCGTAGGGTAGGCCACGGGAGCGTCGCATCAAGTGGCGGCCGGGATCCGCGCCGAGGTGGTTGGCTCGGATCGTGCCGTCGTCGAAGCCGCGGCCGTGCAACCAGTCGCGCACTGGGCCCCCGGCTGGCGCCCACAGGATGCGTTCGCACGCCTGGGCGTAGCGAATCACGGCGGGGTCGAGCGGCACGCGTGTCGGTCCGGGTGGAGGGGGTTTGCGGGTGGCGGGCGGCAGTGGCTGGTCCGGGATCATCCCGGCGCGGTTGGCGAGCCAGTCGATCGCTTCGCCCCGCGTGGCGCGTTGCGTGGCCACGATGAGGTCGATGGCATCTCCCCGATGGGTGTTGTCTCCCGACCAGCAGCGCCACCGTTCGTGTCCTCGGTGGTCGGTGTGCATCGTCACCGACGCGTTGTGGTCTGTGTGGTCGGGGATCGGGCAGTGCCAGCGCCGACCACGCACATGGTGGGTGGCGGGTTCGGCGACCTCGTCGAGCAGCGCCGCCAGGTCGGTGCGGGCGAGCACGTCAGCGATGTCCCATCGCGGTCGCTGCCCGCTCATGGCTATGTCCTCATCGCCCCGTCGGTGTCGCAGAGCTGTTGACGTTCGGTCGACGTGAGGACGGTGTGAACGACGCTGCCGCGGCGTTGCAGACGCCATAGCGCCCTGCCGCGGACGAACTGCCCGCACCAGTCCCGCTCGCGTTCTGTGAGGGCGAACATGTCCGCGGCGACGGGCACCTGGTCGGGTGGTTGACGGAAGACGACCCGGGTCTGGATGTCCGAGAGCAGACCGGCGGCGATCTTGGCGGTGGAGGTGCCGTCGTCGGCTTGGGCGGTGAGGTCAGCGGGCCGGTGACAGATCAGCCAGGTCGACACTCCGAAGGTGCGGGACAGCTTCAGTGAGCCCTGGAAGTGGCGGGCCCCGTGACGCACGGCGGCCCATGCTTCGTCGATGACTTGGATGATTCGTCGGCCGGAGTCGCGTTGCAGCACCGCGGCAAGCCACGACGTCGCCGCCAACATGACGAGAGGGAGGGTGTCGTCGTCGCCGTACACAGCGGAGAGGTCGATGACGAAGCCCGGTCCGTGTTCCCAGTCGACGCTCACCGTGGTGGAGCCGTCGAACATGCCCGCGAGGGTGCGGGTGAGGAGCTTGTCGAGCGCGAACACCACAGGTGTCGCCGCTTGGGCGAGCTCCAGAGGTGTGCGCCGGGACAGGACGACGAGTTCGTCGGCGGGGTCGGCGACGGTGGCGGCGACGTCGGTCAGCGTGAACGGCGTCCCGGTCCGTGCCAGCGACGCGATCGCCCAGCCGAGCACGGCGTCCTCGGTCGGATCGAGCGGCCTGCCGAGAACACCAGCAACGAGTGCGGTGGCCAACGACTGGCGGCTGAGGGTCTCGCGTGGGTCGCCGCGGTGGTCCATCGGGTTCAGCCGGTCACGTCCACCTGGGTGCAGGCGGATGACCGGTAGGCCGTGGAGCGCAGCGAACGGCCCGTACTCGCCTTTCGGGTCCAGGATCGTGACCTGTCGTTTGGTCCCGTAGACGGCGAGTTCCCGGCCGAGGAATGCCTTGACGAGCGCCGACTTGCCGCTGCCGATGTCGCCGGTGACTAGCACGTTGGGGTTCGTCAGGTGTCCGGTGGCGTAGAGCTCGAACGGGTCGAAGAAGAATCCGGATCCGCCGCCGGTCACGTTGACGCCGATGTACGGGCCGCGTTCGCCGAACCCGGTCTCGGTGTGACAGGGGTACACCGACGCGAGATGCGCCATCGTCGCTCGGTGCCGCTCGATGCGGAGCCCTGCGGTTGGCCGCCACGACGGCCGTTCGTGGTCTGTCCGGTCCGCCGGGCTGGTCGGTGGTCGTCGGCGGGTCACGTCGCCGTCGCCGTGCGGGACACGGCCCGGCCGAGCGGCAGGGCGGCGACCCAGCCCAGTTCCTGGCGGGCCTCCAACGGGCGCAGGTCGAGCAGGGATTGGGCGGCGGCCTGCTCGACGTCGGCGCAGTCGTCGTCGAGTTGGTCCAAGTCAGCGGCGGTGACGGTGACGATCCCGACGAAGCTGAACTCGGCGTGCCCTTCGGACAGTTCCCGCTCGCGAGCTTCGACGTCGGCCAGGCGTTTGCGTTCGCGGGCGTTGACCCGGAATCCCTTCTGGGTCTTCATGTCGGCGTCGGCCTCGCGGGCCATCACTTCACGGTCCGCGGCTCGAGCGGCGCGCGACATCGGGACCGGCTCCAACACGACCGTCAGCGTTCGAACGCACTGTGTCTCGACCAGCAGGCCCGACAGCCAGTCCGAGCCGACGGGCAGTTGCGGCCAGGAGGCGATCCGGTAGGAGCGGTGGTAGGCGCCGTCGACGTGGACGTGGCCCCAGTCGGGTTCTACGACCATCGGGCCCCACTCCAACGCACCTCGTCGAGCTGCGGCCGCCAGCGACCGCGTCATAGTCGCCACTTGGGCGGCTCGGCTCGGGTCGGAACGCACCCGGACTGCAGCGGACACGTCCAACGCCGACAACGGATCGTCGACCGACAGTCCGGCGGCGTCGAGCCGTGCCGAGAACAGGCGCAGTTCCTCGGCGAGACTGTCGACCGCGGCGGTCAGGCGCGACCCGGCCCGGCGACGCGCCCGGACCTTGCGTTGGTCGATGGTGACGGTGACGAGGATCTCGTGGGCGGTCGTGACCGGCGCCTGCTCGTCGACCAACGCGGCGTAGTCCGCCACCGCTGGCTCCCCGAGCCGAGATCGCAGCCCGATCGTGTCGAGAAACGCCCGGTGGTCGTCGCTGCCGACGGGATGCGCCCACTCCTGCCACACAACGTGGACCACCGGCGAGTGCGCCCGGGCGAACGGCGACAACGAAGCGCCCCAACCGGCGAGAATCGCGTCCTGCTCGATGGCGGAGGCGAGCGGGAAGCCCTGGCCGCGCACCCTCAGTACCGCGGTCACCTGGCCAGCGGCGCGGTCCCGCACGATCCCGAACGGGACGTCGGCGGTCTCGAGCAGTTCGAGGCCGTGTAACGGCTTGGGGAGGCAAGCGTTGCTGTTGTCGCCGAGCAGCGGCGGACGGACCCACCGTCGACGACCGAGCCGTCGTCGAGCGAGGAGGCGGACGCCGGGAGCGAATGTCTCCGCGAGCGGCGCGCCTCGCCAACGCCCGAACGCCACGAGGCCACCAGCGACCGGCCCGACGATGCCGACCGCCGGTGGAAGGGGGGTCTGCAACACCAGTGCGAGAAGCAGCACGCCGACGACGACCGGGATCGCCTGGCGGGTACCGAGACCGAGGAGCAGGCCGGGCTTGTTGGCGTCGGCGAAGCGATACGCGCGGGGGTCTGTCACGACTCGGCGCCCGGCTCGTCGGCGCCCTCACCGTCGCTCCGGCGTCGCGGCGACCCGGACGCTGCCGGTTCAGGTCGGCCCCGGCCCGCGGGTCTCGGCGGCTTCGACCGTGCCGGTTCGCTGCCACCCGGGCTCGGTGTGTCGTTCTGCGCCGGTGACCTCGGCTGCTGGGCCGTGGATGTCGCGGTGCCGGCCGGCTTGACGGGCTGGTGGCCGGTGAGCCCCGAGATCCCACCTGAGGAAGCCCCCTGCGCGCCGTGCTGGCCGGCAACCTGACGTGTCGCCGCGGACGCTGCCGTCGTGGCGCCGAGGCTCTTGACCATCAGCGCGGTGTGCGCAGCAGTCGTCGCGCCGCGGGCCCAGCCGCCGGCGATGCCGGCACCGACCATCGCGCCTTCGACGGTGGGCATCAGCTTGTACAGCACCACCGGAGTGACCGCCGCGATCAGGAAGCAGATGAACCCCGTCATCAGCGTGCCGACCGCGGCGGCGCCGTCGTTGATCACTGCCGCCGAGTCGGGATCGCCGGCCGGGTTGGCGATCAGCTTCACCGCCACGACGAGCGTGATGACGATCGCCATCTTCGACACGACCAGCGCCACCGTGAGATGAACGAGCTTGCGGGCCGACCCGCGAAACAACGGCAGCACGTTGACGGACCACACGATCGGCGCCAAGGCGGCGGCGACGTAGATCAGCGCCGAACGCATCATCAACGCCACCACCAACCCGATCAGCCCCAAGAACCCGAACAACAGGCAGAGCGGTCCGACGAAGGTCGAACCGAGGGGCCCGGTCGTCGTCGCGACCAGCACCATTCGCTCCAGCATGATGACGAGATCGGGCCGGCCGATCTGCCACACCGTCGCCGAGGCCTCGTCCACCACCCCAATCAACACGTCCAGCACCGTGAGAGTCAGAGAGGACGCGACGATCGCCCGGGCGCCCTCCTTGACGGCGTCGCCGATCTGCTCCGACCGGCCCGCCAGCGCGGCCTGGACGGCGGAGGCGAGCATCATCGCGATCGTCACCGCCAAGGCGATCAAGCCGACCTGGGCGGCCAGCTCGTTGCGGAACCAACCGGCGGTGACCCGCGGCGTGGTCCCTGAGTCGAGCACCGACCACACCCACTCGATGAGCAGCGCGAGCCCGTTGGCCAGCCACGTGTAGATGCCGGTGATGACCTTGTCCCACGCCCACCCGACCGCCGATCCAACGGCGTCACCGACGAAGCCGAACAACGATCCCAACCCGCCGATTGCCCAGTCGAACATCACTCACCCCCAAGCCGCGACCACGACAGAACCTGGAGCACCTCGTCGGTCGCTGCGACCGGTGCGCTCACCGCCAACGCCGGCGTCGGACCCGACACGGTCGACCACCCGTCGACCCGCCAGTCGGCGTCCTCCCAGACCAGTTCGACGGTCACGGTCCGCCACACCTGCCGCGGGGCCGCGACGTCGGCCACGGTGATCACGCACACCGTCCACACCTCCACCTCGGCCGAAGCCCGGTCGGCGTGGACGACGCTGGCGGTCAACGGCAGTTCGCTGAACGTCACCGACTGGGCGGCGACACCGGCGGCACCGAGCTCCCCGGACATCTCGCCCAACTGCGCCGCCGACTCGGCGGCCAGGGTCGGCCCGAATCTTCCAGAAGCCAACGTCTCGATCATGTCCGTACGGGTGATGAACCCCGCCCGGGCGATCTCGCCGGTCAGGCTTACGGCCGACACCGCTGCGGCGAGCGCTCCCGCCTCGTCGTGTGACCAGCCGCCGGGAACCCCGAAGAGCGTGGACGACGGGCCACGCCGGGTGTCCTCACCAGGGACCGCGGGCACCACCACTGCGAGGTCGGTGTCGACATCTGCGCTGGTCGAGGGAGCGGACCACGCCCGGAACCCGACCGTCACGAGCACCACGACGAATGCCGCCGCGGCGTACACGAGTGAGCGGCGCACGGTCAGGTCGCGTTGTAGACGGTGGTGGCGATCGTGTGGGCCAGCCCGGCGAGCATCGCAGCACCGATCCCGCCCAGCACCCACTTGCGGCCGGCGGACGACGCCGAGTAGTTCGAGCCGAAGTGGCCCACCCCGGTGGCGACCCCGCCGATCAGCAGGCCGGCCACCGCCGCGGCGATCGCCGCGTACTTCAACCAGCCGAGTACTTGGGTGATCAGCGCGCCGCCTGGCAGCGATGCGTCGGGTGCCGGGTCGGGCACCTGCGCCAGCGCCGGCGTGGACAACGCGAGCACCGCGGCGACGGTGAGGCCGGTTCCGACGAGTAGACGTGCTCGTGGTCCTCTGGACATCTGCACACCCCTTCATGGTTCGGGACACCCACCGGGTGTCGCTTGTCGAACTACTCACTCACCCACGAGTCGGTCGCCGCGCCACAGGCCGCCCGGTCCGTCGGTGACTCGCAAGAGTTCGAGCGGTGCCACGGCTCGCTGGTCTCCGCGACGCCCGGATGTTCCGCCCGGACAGCGCCGTGGGTGGGAACAGCACTGTGAAGCTGCTCGCCGTCCCTTTCGTCGCGGTCGTCACCGGCCTGATGGCGTTCCCCGTGCTGTTCACCACCGGCGACGGGCCACGGCTGGTTTGCGTTTCCTACGCCGAGATCGACGCAGTTCTACGCACGATCCGCAGGCTGGAGTCAGGCGGTGACTACGCCGCACAGGCAGCCGGGCCGTCGGCGTCGGGCGCTTACCAGTTCATCGACAGCACCTGGGACCACTACGAAGGCTACGCCCGGGCCTGGCAGGCCCCGCCGCACGTACAAGACGCGAAGGCGATCGAACACGTCGAGGGGATCCTCGCTGCCTACGACAGCGACATCGCCGCCGTGCCCGTCGTCTGGTACATCGGGCACCTGCCCGCCGAAGGCTCCGCCGAGTGGGACACGGTGCCCGTTCCCGGTGCGGGCAACGTCCTCACACCCCGCCACTACCAGCAACGGTGGATGACGGAGTACGAACGGCAACTCGGTGCACCTACCGGGGAGGCTGGTGGTTGTCTGCCGGGCACCCCGATCGGGGCGCTGGTTGACGGCTACGCCTACCCAGCGCCGTCCGAGTTGTTCGCCAATGCCGCGGTCGAAGCGGCCCATCACGACTACCCGGCCTGGGACTGGGGCGTCCCTGTCGGAACAGCGCTGTACGCCGTGCGCGGCGGCCTGGTCGCGGCGGTGCAGTACTGGCCGTACAACTGGTGGGACCACGGCTGCAGCGCCAACGCCGCCGGCTGCCAGACATGCGGGATCGGTGTGACCGTCGAAGACGACGACGGCAACCGATGGGCCTACTGTCACGGCAGCGCGGTCCACGTCCAAGTCGGCGACACGATCGCCGCCGGGACCCAGATCCTGACCTCCGGCAACACCGGACGCTCGAGCGGACCGCATCTCCACCTCCAAGTCCGAACCTCCGACGGTCAGCTCCGCTGCCCCCAACTGCTCCTGCGGTCCCTGCGCGACCACGCGATGGGCGTCGACCCTGCCACGCTGCCCACCATCGGCTGCTTCTACTAACGAGCTCAACCACTGGTGCCGTGGCGGTCCCCGTTCGTCGAGGAACCCGAGAGACGACCGCAACTACCCTGATGGTGGCTGCTCCATCGGTGTCGATCATGTCGTGTTCGTGGAGCCACGACACCGACCGTGAGGAGCACCGCCATGTATCGCATCGACGACCCCGCCATCTACGACCCGTTCTGCTGCCGTCTCGCCGACCTCGCCGATCCCGCCACCAGCCCGCGACGCCACCGTGAACTGATAGAAGAACTGGTCGTGTGCGAGGCCGAGGAGGTCGCCCACGGCCATCGGCACCTCACCGTCGTCCACGGCTGCCCCGACAACCTCCCCGACAGCCGGCACCTCGACGCCTTTTACGACACAGTGCGCGTGCTCGCTACGAGGACTGGCTGGGTGCGGGTCCGAGGCACCACGGACTACGTGACCATCACCGTGCGCGGTGACGACGCCGACCGGCACGCCGACGCCTTCGCCGCAGCAGCATCGGCCGTCAACCCCGGCAGGTGGGTGATCGTCCCGGCACCGTACCCGCCGTCCGTCGCAGCCTCCGCGCACCGCTGAGGCTTGACAGTTGTGTCAATGGCCGCGGTGACGGGTTGGTCGCGCGAGTTCGGGAGCGCTTGTTCCTCGGGTCAATTCATTGAACAGCGCAGTGGTCGGGTGTGCGGGGTGGCTGTCGAGGTCGCTGAGGTAGACGACGACTTCTTGGTAGGCGGCGATGACACCGGCGAGGTTCCCGATGTCAGATTCGAGTCGCATGCGTGCCCGGTAGAGCTGTTCGTCGCCGGGTAGCGCGCGTAGCCCTCGGGTGATCGCGGAGCGGGCGATGTCGATGTGGCCGGCTTCGGCGGCTAGTTGAAGGAGCTGGTGGACGGCTTGATGAATCGTGGTGGTGGCGTCGGTGACGAGTTGGTCGCGGTGTGCCCAGTCGTATCCGTCGGCGTCGAAGGGCGGTCCGTCGATGAGGTCGAGGCCCGTCCGGAGTAGCCCAATCGCCTCGCTGGAGGAGGTGGCTTGGGCCTCGTCGATCACATCGCGCAGGACGTGCAGGTCCGTGGTCACTCGTGGATCGAGCCGCAGGGTCCCGCGGGTTCGGTCGGTGTTCGGCATCAACGGTGTGCCGTCGTCGAACTCTCCGAGCGCCGCGCGAGTGTTGCTGTACAGGTTCCAGGTTGTCTTCGGTTGTACGGGTTTGCCGCCCCACAAGGCATCCTGAGCGCTCGACGCGGCGACGGTCCCGCCGCGGCAGGCCAGCAGTACGGCGAGAATCAACTCGCGCGGTTTGATCGTGGGGCGTGCCGCGAACGTCGGTGCGCCGAGCACGTGGATCACCATCCGCTCCGTGTCCAGCCGCTGGCTCGTCTCGGACGAGACGGCGTCGACATCGCCGATGTCCGCACTTTCTGTGACAGGCGTGGCCGCGCCAAGCCGCGGATCGCCACCAGGGATCGGTGACGTGAGGGCCGTGTGGATGGTGGGAGGCGGCCAGGTTCCGACGTGACCGGTCCCGTTTGAGTTGGTCTCGTGTCGCTGTGAATGCGGCCGAACCGGGATGTGGTTGACGTCGAGCGATGTCGTTGTGGACGCCGAGTCGATGACGGCGAAGGTCAGACCGAGCGGTTCGAGGGTGGCGGTTCCGTCCGGCGCGATGACCATCTGGGCCGGAAACCTCGCATGGTCGGCACAGGACGCCTCCGCAGTGTGATGGGCGACGATCGTGACGATCGGATGGTCACTGTCGTCGTTGACGGCGACAGTGAACACAGCACTCGTCTCGGAGGTGGCATCGAACGGGGTTGGCCGGGCTACGTCACAGGACTCGCCGGTCACAGGTCGGGACCGCTCGACATCGTCGGCGAACGTCCGAGCGCTCGAGGCGTGGTGTTGACCGATCCCGAACGCGTTTCTGCCGGCGCAACCGTCGATGATCGGAGGATGGTCTCGGCTCTGGAGCTCGGTGACGATGTTCAGCGCAGTGCTGATCGCCTGTGGGCGGCTTCCGGCGAGCTGCAGGCTGGGGATGGCTTCGAGGTTGATGAGGAGCTGACGGTCGTGTCGGTGGCCGAGGGTGACGAGACCGGGGGCCGACGATGCCGGCGACGTGATTCGGATCGAGGTGTCGGGCTGGTAAGGGTGCCGCCACGCCCACCCGCCGTCGGCGGCATGCCAACCCGGCGGGGCGTCTGGTCGTGGCGCATCCCAGAGCAGCTCGATACCGGCCTCGGTCGAGAACTCGGCGGCGACGAGCTCACTCCGCAGTGAGCTTGGTCCGAGCCGGGTGGCGAGGGCCGCAAGTGCATGTTCAGCCCACAATGCGAGCGGAACCTCCCCGGCACGCTCCAGCACATCATCCCGTCGGGTGGTCCCGCGCCCGGACGCCCGTCGCCTCGGGGGCAGGCCCGAACGATCGCGGGCTGCGGTTGGTGGTTCGGCGGCCATCGGCGGGGGAGCGGCCGCGGAGCTGGGGTGGGTCACTTGCCGAGCATCGGGGGCCGCGTGAACGGAAGCAGCGCGGGTCCCTGTCGTCGTGAGCACGGCACGGCCGGCCCAGCCGACACGCGTGCGGAACTTGACGAGAGAAACGCAGCCGAGCGCGATCGCAATTGCAACCAGTACGAGCGTCTTGGATGTTGTCGAACGGTCAGGATCGTCAGCCGGACCCGGGCGCCGTGACCGCGTCATGAGCCTGGCTCCGCACGACCTCGCCGCGCCCGTCCTCGTGGCGAACGGGCTGTCACGCCGGTTCGGCGGCGTCGTTGCCGTCGCCGACGTCAGCTTCGAGGTGCGACGCAACGAGGTCGTCGGCATCATTGGCCCGAACGGATCCGGAAAGACCACGCTCTTCAACCTGCTCAGTGGCTTCTTGCGCCCGCGCACCGGCACCGTGACGTGGAACGGTCGCGACATCACCGGCATGGCTCCTCATCGCCGAGCGCGCCTCGGCCTCGTGCGGACGTTCCAGCAGGCGATGGTGTTCCCTCGCCTCGACGTCCGAGAGAACGCAGCTCTGGCCCTGCGCGCCGGACGGGCCGTCGAGCGATTCGCGACGCCCGAGGATCTCGTCGAGTACGTCGATCTCGGCCACGTTCTCGCCAACCGTGCTGGAGACCTCTCGTGGGGGCAGACCAGGCTGCTCGGCATTGCGCTTGCACTCGCCGCCAGCCCGCAGGTGTTGCTGCTCGACGAGCCCTTCGCCGGTCTCAGTCCGGTGGCTGCCGATGACGTGTCGGCAATCGTGCGGAAGCTGAAGGGAGACGGTTACTCGCTGGCCGTCATCGACCACGAGCTCTCCCACCTGCTCCCCATCTGTGACCGCCTGGTCGTGCTCGCGAACGGCGTCGAGCTCGCCAGTGGCAATCCGAGTGAAGTGGTCGAGCGCGCCGACGTCCGCACCGCGTACCTGGGTCTCTGACGCATGCTCGATCTGTCGTCGCTCCACGTCTCGTATGGCAAGGCTCACGTGCTGCGTGGCCTCGACATGCACGTCGACCGAGCGGAGATCGTGGCCCTGCTGGGACCGAACGGTTGCGGGAAGAGCACGACGCTCAAGACCGTCGCCGGGCTCGTCGGTGCCCAGACAGGTGCGATCGCGGTGGACGGCACCGACATCACGCGCACGTCCATCGTCGACCGAGTGCGTCGGGGAATCACCCTGATCCCGCAGGGGCGGATGGTCTTCAAGAGCATGACGGTCGAGGAGAACGTCCGACTCGGCGCGCACGTGCGCAACGATCGCGATGCCATCGAGCAGGATCTCGATTTCTGGCTCGACTTCATGCCGGTGCTGCGCGAGCGCCGCAAGCGGAGCGCGAACGAGCTCAGCGGCGGCGAGCAGCGGATGGTGTCGGTGGCGCGAGGGATGATGTCGCGCCCGAACCTCGTGCTGATGGACGAGCCGTCGCTCGGTGTGGCGCCGGTCGTGCTGCTCGAGCTGTCCAAGCTCGTCCGACGCATACGCGACGAGATGAACATGACCGTGATCCTGGTCGAGCAGGACGTGCCGTTCGCACTGTCGGTCGCCGATCGAGTGTGCGTGCTGGTCGGTGGTCGCATCGCCCTTGAAGGCACGCCGGACGAGTTGAGCGACGGAACCCGCCTCAAGGACGCCTACTTCGGCCGGATCAGCGCACCGAGTCGCGAGGACACAGTCGAATGAGCAGCCGTGAGTTACTGCAAGGGAGCGAGAAATCATGAGTGCCGGAACAACTGTCATCCGAGGTGGACGCCTGATCGACCCGTCGCAGGGGGTCGACGAGCACCGCGACCTGGTGGTGCGTGACGGGGTCACGAGCGACGCAGCCGCCAACGACGGCGCAGAGGAGTTCGACGCAAGCGGGCTCATCGTGGTGCCCGGCCTGGTCGACATCCACTGCCACTTCTTCTATGGCGTCACGTCGATGGCAGTCGACCCGCGCACCGCGTTCTACGCGACCGGCACCACGGTCGCAGTCGACGCCGGTACGTCGGGCGCGGCCAACTTCATCAACCTGCGCAGCTTCATCATGGAGCCGTCCGACCTCCACCTGTATGCCTTCTTGAACATCTACGTGTTGGGCATGGGCGCCGGGCCTGGGGACTCGTTCCGGCATGTGAAGGACGTCGACGTGCTCGACATGGCCAAGGTGGATTCGGCGGCCAAGCTCGCCAAGAAGCACAACGATCGCATCGTCGGCTTGAAGCTGCTCGCACCACATGACGGCCGCCCGTTTCTGCACCACACCGCCGAACTGCTGGCCCGCACCCGCGAAGCGGCCGAGCTGTCAGGCACTCGCGTGATGTGTCACATCGATGGCGGCTCACCGCTGACCACGATCCTCGAGCCGCTGCAGGCAGGCGACATCGTCACGCATGCCTTCCACAGCAAGGACCCCAACATCCTCGACGACGGGCGGTTGCGCCCGGAGGTGGTCGCCGCTCGCGACCGGGGTGTGGTCTTCGACTTCGCACCGGCTGACCATCACCACTTCTCGTGGCGTGTGCTGGAAGCTGCCGCCGCCGAGGGCTTCTGGCCCGACACGATCTCCGCGGACATCGCCAACCCCGTGCGCGGTGAGGACCCCTTCGCCGGCATGACCGACTGCATGTCCATGCTGCTGCACATCGGAATGCCGATGAACGAGGTGGTGTCCGCAGCGAGCACGAGAGCCGCACAGGCCATTGGCCGGGGTGACATGCACGGCTCGCTCGCTCCGGGTCGCGCGGCGGACGTCACCGTTCTCGAGCTGATCGACTCGCCCAAGACCTACCGCTCGATGAACGGTGAGGAGCGCATGGTGACGCAGCGCCTGGTGCCCGTTGCAACGATGATCGGCGGCCGGTGGCTGTGGCGTCGCGATCGCGACGAGGCATCCGCATGATGAGCGCCGCTGCGCCCCGTGTCGCGGTCGCAGGCGTCGCGCGCACGCCTTTTTACCGGCGGGGTCAGTCGGACCCGCAGTCGCGAGTCGAGATGGCGTGCGGTGCCATCCTGGCCGCGCTCGACGACGCCGGCCTCAGCGCCGACGACCTCGAAGGCTTCGTCCACATGTCGGGTGGCATGGACTCGGCGCTGCTCGCCCAGGTTCTCGGCGTTCCCGACGTGAAGTTCAGCGTCACCCTCACCGGCGGCGGCGGCGCTTCAGCCGGGACGCTCGGAGTAGCCGCCGCCGCCATCCAATCGGGCCAAGCGCGGGTGGTGGTCGTCGTACGGGCCATGAAGCAGGGTGTCGTGCACTTCGGTGCCGCATTCGCGCCGGGGATGAAGCGAGAGGTCGCGCCGGAGGCCGACTTCTACTCCACCGCAGGGCTCATCAGCCCGGGCCAGATGTTCGCACTCATCGCTCGCCGTCACATGCACAAGTACGGAGTCCGGCGTGAGGACTTCGGCGCCATCGCGGTCGCTTTCCGTCAGCACGCGCAGACTCGCCCGGATGCGCTCCGGAAGACTCCGCTGACGCTCGACGACTACCTGGCGACGCCGCTCCTGGCCGATCCTCTGTGCCGGCACGACTTCTGTCTCGAGAACGACGTCGCGCTCGCGGTGGTGTTGGTGGCCGAGGATCTCGCGGCGGATCGACCCCACTCGCCGGTCTGGGTTGCCGCCGCCGAACACGGCGGCGCTGGGAGGTGGGGTCAGGGCGAGGAGTGGATGGGGATGCCCGAGGAGATCTTCGACACGGCAGGCCATCGCACGATTGCCCGGCGGGTGTACGCCAAGACCGGACTCGGACCGAAGGACATCGACGTCGCCCTCATCTACGACAACTTCACCTCCAACGTCCTGCTCCAGCTCGAGGACTACGGCTTCGCCGACGTGGGCGGCGGCGGCGAACTGGTGAGCAGTGGAGCGATCAGCTGGCCGAACGGTTCGATCCCGGTGAACACCCACGGCGGTCAGCTCTCAGAGGGATTCTCGTCGGGCATCAGTCACGTCATCGAGGGTGTCGAGCAGTTGCGCGGCACGGCGATCAACCAGGTCGCCGGCGCCGAGGTTGCGTTGGTCACCGGTGGCGCTGCGGCCATTCCCACCAGCGCGGCAATCCTGACCAAGTAGCGGGGCGCAGGCAGACCAGCAGCGCCACCGCCAGAGACGAAGAGGAATCCATGCTCGAACAACTCGCCGATGTGCATCCGGATCACTGGACACAGCCGTTCTGGGAGGCCGCCGCGCGCCACGAGTTGGTGTGCCAACGCTGCTCGCAGTGCGGCACCATGCGCATGCCGCCGACACCGTTCTGCTGGAACTGCCGCTCCAAGGAGTGCGAGTACCCCGTGCTGCCCGGGACGGGCGTCGTGTTCTCGTACTCGACGACGTATTTCACCGCCAGCAAGGCGTCGGTGCCCGAGGATCAACTGCCGTACACCGTCCTCATCGTCGACCTGGACGGTGCCCCCGGATGTCGTCTCATCGGGGCGATGGTTCCCGCAGACACCGATCCGCCGGAGATCGGCCAGGCCGTGCGTGTGGCGTGGGAGGACACCGCCGCGGGCGGCGCCCTACCTCGGTTCGAACGGGTCTGACGCCATCGATCTCACCTTGGCGCGCACAGTGCGTCTGGCGCCGGACCGACCCGCCGCCACGTTCGCGCCGACGCAGCAGCGCCCGACCTTCGCGGAACTCGACGAGCGCGGCCACGGGCTTCCAAGTGCGAGTCGCCTTCGACGGCGTCAAGGGCTTCACTTCCGCCGACGATCTTCCCCCCCGGGTCAGGCATACGACGACGTCCAGGGCGCGTTCATCTTCTGTTCGTGCGGCACGATGCGTGACCGGTACCCCTCGCTGCCGAAGTCAGTTGTTGTGACGAGGCGGCCGGGGTCCATCGCGCCGTGACACCCGGAAATGGGGTCGGTTCGAGCTGTTGCTGGGCGACGTCACGGCGGAACCAGTCGATGAAGTCTGCGCGAGCGGTGCCTCGGCCGGCGTTCCAGTCGGGGAGGATGAACTCGTCGGCGCCTGCGTCTGCGTAGCTCCCCAAGACGTCTCGGAGCTGCTCGGCCGTGCCGCGGATGCTCGCCTTGGCGCCGGGGAGGTCGTCAGCGCGTACCCCTGCGCCATGTGGGATGACGACAGCTTGCACCGATCGCCGGATGGTCGACGGGTCGCGGCCGACGGCCGCGCACGCTCGGTCGAGGATCCTCGACCGGTGTCCGAACTCGGCGGGGGTGCCCCAGTAGTTCCACTCGTCCGCCCACCGCGCGGCGAGCGGGATGGTGACCCTCTCACCACTGCCGCCCACGAGCAGTGGCAAACACTGCTGGACCGGCTTGGGCGACAGCGGCGCGTCGTGCAGCTGGTAGTAGCGACCGGGCAGGGTTGTGCGCTCCTGTGTGATGAGCGACCTGATGACGGCACACGCCTCGTCGAGCCGAGCCAGCCGCTCACCCGGTGGCGGAAAAGGCAGACCGAATGCAGCATGCTCGTTCGCCTGCCACCCCGCGCCGAGCCCGAGCACGAATCGTCCGGCGCTCACATGATCGAGAGTTGCCGCCATCTTGGCGACCACCGCCGGATGGCGATACCCGTTGCCCAAGACGAGCGTCCCGAGCCGCAGCCTCGGGACGGCGGCGGCGAGCGCGGTGACGACGGTCCAGCACTCGAGGACGGGCACGTCCACCGTTGGTTCGACACCCATGAAGTGGTCCGACACCCAGACCCCGTCCCACCCCGTGCGCTCGGCGTGCACCGTGACATCGAGGACGTCTGCCCATGTCTGCTTGGTCGTCGGCCACAGGCTGAACCTCATCGATCGGGTCCGCGACACGAATCGAGACGTCAGTTGAGCAGCGTGCCGGCGTCGACGGGCAGCGCGGCGCCCGTGATGTACCGAGCCTCGTCCGAGGCGAGGAACAACACTGCGTTCGAGATGTCGACGGGTTCCACCCACGGGATCGGGAGCTTGTTCATCGCCTGGGACAGCGGCGCGAAGTCTTCCTTCGTCTGGTTGGGCAGCCCCGTGAACAGCTCGTAGAACGTCTCGTTCATGATCATCAGCGTGTCGACCTGCGTCGGGTGCAGGCTGTTCACTCGGATCGACTGGGGTGCCAACTCGATGGCGAGGGTCTTCATCAGACCGACGACGGCGTGCTTCGACGCGACGTAGTGCCCGACGTTGGCGTATGCCTTCAGCCCAGCCGCGGAGCTGGTCAGGACGATGGAGCCCCCGCGGCCACCATTGATGATGTGTGGCGTTGCCGCCTTGACCGTGTGCCACACGCCCGTCAGGTTCACGTCGAGCATGTTGCGCCAGGCGTCGGCTGTCAGGCCCAGCGTCCCGCCCTCGCCAGAGCCAGCGATGCCCGCGTTCGCCGACACGATGTCGAGGCGCCCCAGCTGGGCGACGCCGTCGATGACGGCCTTCTCGACCGCGGCGAGGTCGCGGACGTCAGCCTGCGTGGCCACGATGCGTCGGCCGAGCTGCTCGACGTCCCGAACGGTCTGCGCCAGATCGTCGCTGGTCGCGAGTGGGTACGGAACGGTGTCGATCTGCTCGCAGATGTCGATAGCGATGATGTCCGCGCCCTCCTCCGCGAGACGAACGGCGTGACTGCGTCCCTGACCACGTGCGGCGCCGGTGATGAACGCGACCTTGCCCTCGAGTCGGCCGCGCCGGCTGCTCTCGTTCATCGGACCTCCTGCAGGCTCCCCAGTGATGACGCGGTGACCGTACCGCTCTTCGACGGAGGTGTCAAAGATTCGTCTCTTCTGTTATGGTGCCGGGATGAGCGAGCTCAAGGGTGTGACATGACCGCTTCACTCGCCGCCGGCCAGCGCTACGCGTCGGTCGTGTGCAGCACCGAGGTGGTGGTGGTGCGTGCGCCCGGCGGTGATGTCGACCTCCGCTGCGGCGGCGTTGCCATGCAGCCACCAGGCCGAGGGCACGAGCGTGGTTCGCCGGTGCCCGGCTCGCTCGGGGGTACCTTGCTCGGCAAGCGTTACACCACGGCCGACGAGACCGTTGAGGTGCTCTGCATCAAGCCGGGTGAGGGATCGTTGGCGATCGGAGACGTGCCGCTGATCGTGAAGACAGCGGCTGCGTTGCCGTCGTCGGACTGAGCGCTCGCTTCGGCGTCAGTTCCGCTCGGGCGTCTCGATGATCAGTCGGAGGCGATCGAGCTCGGCCTGCACACGATCCAGGGTGGCGACAGCGGTGGTTGCTTCCTGGCGCTCCCGATCGGGCTCACTGACGGCGGCGACGACCAGCGCTTTCACGGTGGCGCCCGGCGAGCTGAGCTGCGGATCGTCGGGATCGTGCCAGTCGAGGACCGAATTGATCATGCCCAGCACGGCGCGTGCGGCCACGCGAGGTTGCGTGTGGGCGAACACGCCCTCCTTCATGCCGTCGTGCAACACCGCCTCGAGCACGGTGGTGACGGCGCGACGTGCGTCGTCGGCCTGCTTGGCCACCGGTGCGGGAAGGTCACTGCCTTGTTGCCCGAGGAGGCGGAAGCGCTCGGGCTCCTTCAGCATCGGTTCGACCAGGCAGTCCACGATCGTGGCGAGCTTCTCCGAGGCCGGCGCCGACGACGAGCCGGCCGCCTGCACGTTGGCGATGAGCGCGTCGAGGAACCCACTCACGAGACGGTTGAGCAAGTCGTCCTTGCTGTCGACGTAGTAGTACAGCGCCGGCCTGCTGACCTCCATCGCCTCGGCGATCTCCTGCAGGCTGGTCGCTCTGAACCCACGTGTGGAGAACAGCGCTGCCGCGCGGTCCAGGAGTTCGTTCTCCATCAGCGAGCGACGGACGTCCGGGCTCGACTTCTTCGGTCCGCTCATCGGCAGGGGATACTAGGTCTCCTGACAGAACAGGGCCTGCCGGAAGACGGCGTTCGCGTCGAAGCTCGTCGCAGGTACCCAGCTCAGCTTCCCGTCCGCCATCAGCTCGCGACACGCCTCGACGGGTTCGGGATCGACGAACCAGTCGCCCCCGACCGCGTCGACGTCACCGCCGTGCCAGTAGGAAGCCTCCAACTGCAGCCCATGGGGATCGCAGAAGTACAGCGAGCTGAACATGCCGAAGTCGGTGGTCGCACTGACCTCGCAGTCGACCGCCTGCAAGCGCTCCCGCAGCTCCTCGAGTGCTGCGTCGTCGGCCACGTCGAAGGCGAGATGGTCGATCTCGATGCAGCTGCCGTCCTTCAGGCGGATGCCCGGCTGGACCTGTACGGGATTGGCGATCTCGTGGAAGGTGAGCACACTCGAGCTGTTGACGCGGAAGAAGTACCACCGCAACGGCCCCTTCCGACGTGCCGCGACGAGCGGGAAGCCGAGTACGCCGGCATAGAACCGAACCGTGGCCTCCATGTCCGGCGTGACGAGCGAGACGTGCCCGAAGCCGCACAAGGTCTGAGGACGGCGGGACGGCAACGGTGCGGCCATTTCGCCGTGGACACGCTGATCGTCGATCGCTGGCATTCGGATCCCCCTGACGCCGGAACTGCCGTCCTCACAGCTTACTCTCGTGTGCACACCGCGCCAGTGTGCGGTTCTGACAATGTCGTCGAATTATTGACTGACTCGTCGAGGATGGATACGCTCGTCATCGTGGGGATCGATCGAGCGGCTCGCGCGAGCATCGGTTTCGGCGCAGGCTGGGACCGCACCCCGGTGATCGTCGACGGTCTCACGACGGGATGCATCCAGGCCGGCGACGGACCACCCGTGGTCTTGCTGCACAGCGGCGAGTTCGGCGCTTCCGCCGTGTTGAGCTGGGAACACACGATCGACGCGCTGGCCGAGCACCATCGGGTGGTGGCGCCGGACTGGCTCGGCTACGGCGCCAGTGCGAAGGTCCACGATTTCACCCGTGGGACCGCATTCCTCGTCAGTCACATGGCGCGCGTCTGTGCGGCACTCGGCATCGCAGGCGCACCGTTCGTCGCCAACTCGCTCGGCGCATCGCTCCTCCTCGCTGACGCCAGCAGCCCGGAGCCCATGCTGCCGGCCACCGCCATCGTCGCGATCTGCGGTGGAGGCGCCGTGCTCGACAACGAGCACTACGCAGCGCTCATCGACTACGACCTGACCCGCGAGGCGATGCGACGCATCCTCGTGGCGTTGTTCGCCGATTCGGCGTGGCACGACGACGACGCCTACCTCGACCGACGCTACGAACTGTCCAAGGAGCCGGGAGCCTGGCAGTGCGCGTCGGCGGCCCGTTTGCGTCCACCGCACGAGCTCGCGGCGCCCAAGCGTGCTGCGCCAGCGTACGAGCGCATCGCCGTGCCCATCCTCCTGATCGCCGGCGACAGGGACAAGTTGAAGCCACGCGGGTGGGCGGACGAGGTCGCCGCCCGCGCGCGGGGTGCACAGGTGCGCAACGTGGACGCCGGCCACTGCCCACAGCTCGAACTGCCGGAGCTGGTCAACGCTGCGCTGATTGAGTTCCTCGCGCAGGCTCCGTCGCTCGCGCCATCCCTCACCGACGCGAACCACAACTGAAGCGGGCTGTTATGTCGACGAGTTTCACCAATATCGGATCGGTCCAGATCGAGATCGAGACGGTCGGGTCCGGGCCCACGCTGTTGTTCCTGCACGGCGAGGATGGCCTAATGTTCTCGCGGCCGTTCATCGAGCAGCTCGCAGCTGAGCACGAGGTGTTGGTACCCCATCACCCGTCGTGGGGACGGAGCACGAGAGGTGCCCACGTCAACCGAGTGCAGGACATCGCCTTGGTGTACGCCGAGCTAATCGAGTCCTCAGGTGTTCCCGTCGACATCGTCGGTGTGTCGTTCGGTGGATGGCTCGCCGCCGAGATCGCCGTCCTGCGGCCCCGCAACCTGGGATCGATCGTGCTGGCTGCACCCACAGGCGTGCGGTTCGGTGATCCGCAGGAGCGCAACTTCGTCGATCTCTACGTCCAGGACTTCGATGACCTGCCGGCGATCCTCTACTCGACCGCCGAACGGGCACCCGTGCTGGCATCGTGCACCGACGATCAGTTCCTCTACCTCGCCGAGGCACAGGAGGCCATGACGCGGTACTGCTGGAACCCGTACATGCACAATCCCGATCTGGTCGCGCTCCTGCGGCGGATCGAAGTGCCGTGCTGCCTGATCTCGGGCGCGGACGACCACTTCGTGCTGCGCAAGGACTATTTCAGCCGGTTCGCAGCGCTCATCGGACCCGCAGGCTGCGCCCACGTGGTGATCGACGACGTCGGGCATCGCCTCGAGGAGGAGGATCCGGCGGCTCTCGCGAAGTGCACCGAGACGTTCTTGGCGGAGCAGGCGTTCGTCATCGGTACCAACCCCCAGGAGCATCGTCATGTTTAGGAGCTACGCCTTCACCGAGATGTCGTACCCGTTCTTGCCGGCGAAGGACATCATGCGCAGCAACCGGATCGACGTCGGGAGCTCGTTCTACGACCCGGACTCCGGATACGAGCTGTACTCGAAGTACTACGACATCTATCGCGCAGCCGACGAGCTCGGTCTCGAGATCATGGTCAACGAGCACCACACGACCGCGACGTGCACCAACGCCGTCGTGCCGCTGAGCATGGCGATCATCGCTCGCGAGACGAAGCGGGCTCGCATCTTGACCCTCGGCAACCCGCTCGCCCATCGGGCCGACCCGGTGCGCGTCGCCGAGGAGATGGCCACCGTGGACGTCATCTCGCGGGGCCGGGTCGACGTTGGCTTCGTGCGCGGCATCCCGCAGGAGACCATCGCCGTCAACTCGACTGCGATCGACATGAAGGAACGCTACTGGGAGGCGCTCGAGTTGATCCTGAAGGCGTGGACGACCCACGACGGACCGTTCAACTGGGAGGGCCGGTTCTTCCACCATCGCGAGGTGAACGTGTGGCCGCGCTGCCACCAGACGCCCCACCCGCCCGTGTGGGCTCCGACGACCAGCCCGAGTTCGGCGGGCGAGCTGGCCGAGCGAGGCTTCACCGTGGCCGCGATGGCGAGCGGGAAGGTCGGTACGGCCGCCATTTTCGGCGCGTACCGCGCCCGCGCCGCCGAGCTCGGCATGGCGGAGCCACCGTTCGAACGGTTCGCGTACTCGCCCCTCGTCTACGTCGGTGACTCGAACGCGCAGGCCGAGCGAGAAGGGGTGAAGCTGCAGCACTGGTTCCGCGAGGCCACCCGCCACCCGATCCAGTACTCGGACATCCCAGGCTATGCCCCCGCCAAGGCTCGGGCCATGCTGATGAAGATCAAGGCCACCGGCGGCGACGTGGCCGGGGTGCTGGTTCCGGCGCCTGGTGAACCGTCGATCGGCGAGCTCGGGCACTTGCCGATGGATGTCATGACCAGTCGGGGTTACATGATGGTCGGCGATCCCGACTCGGTGTACCGCCAGTTGGTCGACTTCTTCGACGCTGTCGGCGGTTTCGGCAACCTGCTGATGATGGTGCAATACCACAGCATGACCCTCGACGACACGTGTCGCAGCATGGAGCGCTTCACCCGCGACGTCCTGCCTCGGTTTCGCGAAGAGGTCTACGAGCCGACGATCCGCGGCGAACGCGAGATCCGTCGCGCGCCGGCACTCGCGCGCTGAAACCCGCGGGCGACGATCACCGAGAGCGAGGAGCAAACGACATGCTGACCAAGGACGTGAGCGAAGCGGAGATGCTGACGCACCTCGTGCGGCATGACGCACTCGTGCCGAGAGCCACGCTCGAGTCGCAGGCCAGCGGCATTCCGCCCGAAGCGACGCATGCGCTCAGCGCGGACATCAACTACAGCTACATGGCGCCCCGTCTGTCGGACAACAGCGTGATCACCAAGCACGCCGCCTCGGTCGGCGGCGACGCTGGGAACTGCATCTCGATCAGCATGGCGGTGTGCGAGCCCGGCCACGGCCCGGCGTTGCACATGCACATGCACACCGTCGAGACCTTCTTCTGTCTCGAAGGCTCTTTCAGGATCGAATGGGGTGATCGGGGCGAGCACCACGTGATGCTCGAGAAGTGGGATCTGTTGGCCGTGCCGTCGGGCATCCTGCGCCGGTTCGAGAACGCGTCGAACTCGACGGCGACGCTGTTGGTGATCATCCAGGGCGACCGCCACCAGTTCAACGACGTCTCGTTCTCTCCCGATCTCGCTCGTCAGTTGGGTGAGGAGTACGGCGCCGAGGTCGTCGAGCAGCTCCGTGCCAACGGGCGAAAGTTCACGGCCGGCCTGCCCGACCACGAGTGAGCGCGACGCAGGAGTTCCGTTTCGTCTCGGCGTTCGGCGAGTCGATCGGCTCGCTGTGGGGCCCGTCCGCCGGGGTGCGCTCGCGAGGGTGCGTGCTGGTGTGCCACGGTGGCTCGGGCCACCGCCTCGCAGCCGACATCGTTGCGACCGCGACCGAGCTCGCATCGACGTGCGAGGTGCACGTCGCGACGATCGACGGACCCGTGCACGGCCAGCACAGTCCATACCCGGACGACCGCGACCGCGTGATCGAGGACTTCCGTCGCCTGTGGCGCGCGGGTGACGGGGCCGTCGACCGGGCGGTTGCCGACTGGAGCGCCGCGGTCGACGCGCTGCGCAGCCGTGCGGACGTCCCGACCGAGCGCCTCGCGTGGTACGGGGTGTCGATGGGCACGGGCTACGGCATCCCCGTGATCGCGAGCACGCCGGCGATCGCGGGCGCCGTCCTGGGCATGTGGTCCTTCGAATATCCGGGCTCCGAACGCATCCGGCTCGCAGCTCCCGACGTGCGGTGTCCCGTACAGTTCCACGTCCGCACCGAGGACCAGCTGTTTAGCCTCGCCGACCAGACGGTCCTGTTCGAGGCGTTGGGCGCAGATCGCAAGGAGCTGCTTGCCTATCCAGGCCCCCATGCAGCGCCACCACCGGAGCAGCTGCGGGCAGCGGGCATATTCCTGACCCAGACCGTGTTCGCGTGAGCCCGGTACGACAGCGACTCCACTCAGATCATCGCGTACTCGGGGTCGAGCCCGAACCGGATTCGGCCGTACGCCTGGAAGATCGGGTCACGAGCGATGCCGTAGTGGTGGCAGCCGGCATTGGTGTCGCGGAACACGCGGTTCATCGGATTGTCGAACTGCAGGGTGTGTGCGCCGCTCGCCCCGTACAGGCGGTTCACGACCTCCGCGCACAGGTCGCCGCAATAGGCGAAGTCGCGACGGAAACGAGCCCTGCTGTCGAGGGACAACGCGTCGCCCGTCAGCACCGACTCGCGCATCTCGTCGAAGTCCGACCAGAACAGCTTCTGAGCGGCGTCCACCTGCGCGGCCGCTTTCGCGACGTTCGTGGCGTTCTCGGGACGAGTGGAGCCGACGACCCCGCTGAGCCCACCGACGGTCGTGCGGCACCGGTCCTCGAACAGCTCGATAGCGGTGAGGGCGAGGCCGAACAGCGTGCTGACCACGCCCCCGGACACGTACGAGACGAGCGGGACACGGAAGAACGTGTCGGAGTGATGGCTGGCGCCCTCTGCGGTGCCGGCGAGGATCTCCGTCAGCGCCACCGAACGGTGCCCGGGTACGAACTTGTCCTTCACGACGACATCGTGGCTTCCGGTCCCACGCAGACCCGACGTGTGCCACGTGTCGACGATCTCGTAATCCTCTTTCGGCACGAGGAACAGCCGGAGATCGTCGCCGACGGCCGCCGCGACCGTGTTCCAGTCGGAGTGCATGATCCCGCTACCGAAGTCCCACTGGCCGGTGAGCCGGTAGCCGCCGGGCGCGGTCTCGCAGGTGGCGCGACTGCTGTTGAAGCCGTTGCCGACGAATGGCGGGATCGCTCCACCCATCCAACATTCCTGCTGCGCCTCCAGCGGGAAGAACCCCACCATCACGTTGTGGAGCGCACAGTTCCCAGCGACCCACGCCGTCGACCCGCAGCCTCGCGCGAGCTCGCGTGTGGCCTGGAAGATGGTGTCCATGTCGAGGCCGAGACCGCCGAACTTCTCCGGCACGCCGGCACCGACGAAGTTGAGCGCGTTCAGGTCGGCGACCGTCGCATCGGGCAGCTGACGCTGCTCGTCGGTCTGCTGTGCTCGTTCGCGCAAGGTATCCACCAGCGCGCTCGAGCTGTTCACCAGATCGACGCCGGGCTGTGCAATCTTCGACACGTCGTGTACCCCATCTCTGTCTGACCCGAGGATCGGGTGCCCCATGTGACGACACCTGCGTCGTCCCCCAGTGCACATCATCCTCTCGTGAACCAGCAGAGGTGTCAAGGATTTGACTAACGTGTTGACACCATCGTTCTGCCCCACTATCGTCGAACTCAGTGGGGTTGAGTGACGCCACCGTGGGGACAAGTTTCCGGCACCACCGCCGCTCGAGGGGACAGACGCGATCGTCAGCGCTGACGTTGCGCGCCCGTACTTCGGGCCGTCATGGTCGCCGAGGCTGCGTCACCTCCAGGACGGCGTTGCAGTGCAGGCACCGTCCAACCGAGCCCAGGGGGAGTTCATGCGCAAGACAAGACTGTTGGTGAGTGCGCTCGCCGTCGCATCGTTGGCGCTGGCCGCATGCGGAAGTGACGACGAGGACACGACGACCACGGACGCTCCGGCTGCGGAGCCCACCGATTCGGCGGCTGAGCCCAGCGGTGCAGCAACGACGGCCGCTCCGGCGACCGGCGAGAGCACCGCGGGGACCACCGGCGGCGGTGGCGAAGGAACGTTGTCGCTGGAGGAGTTGTACGCAGGCAGCTTCGAGTCGCCGCCCACCGGAGCGCCCGAGCCTGCCAAGGACAAGCACATCTTCGTGCTGTCGTGCGGCTTCGCCGCAGCGGCGTGCCTGACGGCAGCCGACTCGGTGAAGGAGTCAGCCGAGCTGCTCGGCTGGCAGGTCACCATGTTCGACGGCAAGCTCAACGCCGGCGGTGCCTACGCCACGGGCTACGCCCAGGCCATCGGTGCCGGGGTCGACGCGATCGTCAACCTCGGGCCCGACTGCGCGACGGTGCGCAGCTCGCTGGAGCAGGCCAAGGCCGCGAACATCCCGGTGTTCAACTGGGCCGGTCTCGACTGCGACGACGAGTTCAACCCGGAGCCGAGCGAGCCCCTCTACACCGTGGATCTGTGGTGGTCGTCCGCACACGCCACGTCGGGTGAGCGTCTCGAGCACGACGGCAAGGCGGATGGTGACTACATCATCGGACGCACCGGGGGCAAGGCGAAGATCATCGAGCTGTACTACCGGTACCAGATCCTCGGCGAGCACGAGCACCGAGGCTTCATGGAGTCGATGTCCAACTGCGCCGAGTGCGAGATCGTCGAATCGGTCGAGTTCAACAACGACGACCTCGGCGGAGGCGGTCTGAAGACGAAGATCGCTGCGGCACTCGCTGCCCACCCCGAGGCGAACGCGTTGGTGTACACGTACTCCTCCGTGGTGCCGCTCGGCAACCTCAACGGTGCAGTCCGTGCAGCGGGCAAGGCCGATTCGATGATCGTCGTCGGCGGCGAAGGCTCGGCTGCGAACCTGGACCTCATCCGCCAGGGCGATGCCGGGATCACCGCCGAGTACGCCTACCCGACGGAGTGGAGCGGCTGGGGCCTGACGGATTCGATGATCCGTCACTTCGCCGGTGAGGAGCGCATGCCGCAGGGCATCGGCTTCCAGATGATCGACAAGGATCACAACCTGCCGCCCGAACCGGGGAGCGAGATGGTGCCGCCGGTCGACTTCAAAGCGGTGTACAAGAAGTCGTGGGGAGTTGGCTGATTGAGCGTGTCCACGGCGAACGGCGAGGGCGGCAACGCCCTCGCCGTTCGTGACCTCAGCAAGTCCTTCACCGGCACACGGGCGTTGCACAACGTCGACTTCGAGATGGACTACGGCGAGGTCCGCGCCCTCGTCGGCGGCAACGGATCCGGCAAGTCGACCCTGATCAAGGTGCTCGCCGGCATCGAGCAGCCGGATTCCGGTGCCACGATCGTCATCGGGGGAGACGAGGTCGACGCGACCTCGTTGAATCCCCTCGACTCCTTCGCCCGTGGCCTGCGGTTCGTGCATCAGGATCCGTGCATCTTCGACGATCTCACGGTGGGCGAGAACCTGGCACTCGGAGCCCGGTACGCGACGTCGCAGGGCGGCCGGATCTCGCGCCGGCGACTGCGGGAGTGGGCGGCTCGACTGCTCGAGCAGTTCGCGATCAACGTGTCGCCGACGACCCTCATGTCGGAGCTGAATCCCGCGACCAAGACCATGGTCGCCATCGCCCGAGCACTCGGAGACGGGTTCGAGGGCGGCAGGCACGTCCTGATTCTCGACGAGGTCACCGCAGCGCTCCCCGCGACCGAGTGTGAGGCAGTGTTTGACCTGGTGCAGCGGGTGGCGGCTCGCGGCCATGCGGTGCTGTTCGTGACGCACCGTCTCGACGAGGTGCTGCGGCTGGCCGATCAAGTGACCGTGTTGCGCGACGGCCGGCTCGTCACCACCACGTCAGCGCGGATGACCGAGCAGCAGTTGGTCTCGCTCATCCTCGGCCGCAACCTCAGCGCTGTCTATCCGACGCTCGAGGCCGGCCTGCAGCGTCCCGTGCTGCTCGAGGTCGACGGCCTGTCCGTCGGACCGCTGGACGACATCCACCTGACCGTCGGGGAAGGCGAGGTGCTCGGCATCGCCGGGCTGCTCGGTTCCGGCCGGACCACGCTGCTCCGTGCGCTCTTCGGTGATGTCCAACCACGGGCCGGCGAGATCAGGATGCGTGGCGTCCACATCGAACCCCGGAGCCCGAACGATGCGCTCCGTCACGGCATCGCGTACGTCCCCGAGAACCGGCTCCGTGACGCGACGTTCGCCGATCTGTCCGTGTCCGACAACATGTCCGCGGCCACCATCAAGCAGTTCCACAACGGTGTGTACTTCAAGCGTCGCCAGGCTGCGGTTGCCGACGGAATGCTGAAGGCCAACTTCTCGATCAAGGCGTCATCGCTCTCGACGCCGATCGCGACGCTCTCTGGCGGCAACCAGCAGAAGGTCATCCTGGCGCGTTGGATGCGCAAGGACCCTGCGTTGATCCTCCTCGACGAGCCAACACAAGGCATCGACGTCGGCGCTCGCGCCGACGTGTACGCGTTGGTCGAGCGCGCCGTCGAACGCGGTGCCGCTGCGATCGTGGTCGCATCCGATTTCGAAGAGCTCGCACACGTGTGCGACCGCATCGTCGTCCTTCGCAGAGGACGAATCACCGACGAGGTGTCCGGAGCCGCGGCGAGCGCCGACCTGCTCACCGAGATGGCTCACGGCACCGTGAGCGAGGGAGTGCCACAGTGACCAGCACCACGCACGAAGAACGCGTCGAGCCGGCGGTGATCGACGAACCGCAGGCCACGGCGCCCAGTTCCGGCACCGGCAGTCGGAGCGTTCGCCACTTCATCGCCGCGTACGCGTTCGTCGGGCTGTTCATCGCCATCATCGTGGTGTTCAGCCTGCACAGCCGATCGGGTCCGACGTTCTTCACCACGGGCAACCTGCGCGCCATCCTTGCCACGCAGAGCGTGCTCATCATGGTCGCGGTCGGCATGTTGATCCCCATGACCGCCGGCTACTTCGACCTCTCGGCGGCGGCCATCGCCGCCGTGTCCGCCATCACCGTGGCGCAGATGTTCGCCGACGCGGACGCCAACCTGGGCATCGCCATCGCGCTCGGATTGGTCGTGTCGGCAGTGATCGGGTTGATCACCGGGATCCTCGTAGCTCGTGTCGGAGCCAGCTCGTTCGTCACGACCCTGGCGATGTCGACGTTGCTGGCCGGCGGGTTGTCGTGGAAGACGCGATCGCTCCCGGTCAGCGCCGACTTCCCGCCCTGGTTCGACACGTTCGGCACCGGCCGGATCATCGGGCTGCCCTGGCTGTTGGTGGTCGTCATCCCCGTCGTCGCGCTGACGATCTACCTGCTCGGCAGCACGCCCTTCGGTCGCTACCTCCACGCGATCGGTTCGAACCCGCGAGCAGCGAGGCTCGTCGGCATTCCCGTCCGACGCACCGTGCTCATCAGCTTCGTGCTCTCCGGACTCCTCGGTGGCGTCGGCGGCGTACTGCTGACCGCGCAGTCCGGCGGCGCAGATCCCGGTGCTGG
Source organism: Ilumatobacteraceae bacterium (assembly GCA_050248155.1). Lineage (GTDB taxonomy): Bacteria > Actinomycetota > Acidimicrobiia > Acidimicrobiales > Ilumatobacteraceae > VFMC01. Next base: position 40,701 of record JBFWSW010000020.1, on the reverse strand, counting down.
GGGCACGTTCCTGTTCCCTGCGTTCACCGCGCTCTTCTTGGGCATGACGACCATCAAGCCGGGCAAGCCGAACGTCCCGGGGACCATTCTCGCCGTGCTGTTCCTGGCCACTGCGGTCAGCGGCCTGTCGATGGCGGGAGCGGATGCGTGGGTCGGTCCTGTCTTCCAGGGTTCAGCACTCGTCGTCTCGGTGTGCGTGGCGACCGTGTTCTCCCGTGGCAGCGGCCGAACCGAAGCCGCGCTCTGAACCCCCTCGGGCACCGCGTACGCGGTGCCCGTCCAGAAGAAGGACGCCGTGAACGAGAGCATCGAGGGACTCCTGTCCTGCTATCGCGTGATCGACCTGTGCGACGAGCGAGGTGCGTTCGCCGGCGCGCTGCTGGCGATGTTGGGCGCAGACGTCATCATGGTCGAGCCACCCGCAGGCGCGCCGATCCGTCACGCCGCCCCGTTCGTCGGCGACGTGCCGGGGCTCGACGGATCGTTGGCCCACCAGACCCTGTCGCGCGGAAAGCGATCTGTCGTCGTCGAGGGCCGCAACGAGCTCGCCGCACTGGTCTCGTCCGCTGACGTCGTCCTGGAGTGCGGTCCGAGCACCGATCTGGCCGGGATGCACCCGGGGCTGGTGCGAGTCTCGATCAGCGCGTTCGGGAGCACCGGGCCCAAGGCGAACTGGGTCGCCACCGACCTGATCATCGCTGCCGCAGGCGGCCAGCTGTGCCTGACGGGCAACGCGGACCGTCCTCCGTTGCGCTGCGCGGTGCCGCAGACCTGGTTGCACGCGTCGGCGGATGCCGCGGTGGGCGCACTGCTCGCACTCCAACAACGGTCGATGTCGGGGCTCGGCCAGGACGTGGTCATCTCCGCCCAGCATTCGTGGACGTTGGCGAGCTTCACCTACCTGTTCCAGACGCTGTGGGGAGATCCGGATGCCACCCGCAACGGGTCGAACTGCCGGATCGGCGACGTGGGGCACCGCTGGGAGTACCCGGCGCTCGACGGACACGTCACCGTGCTGCTGCTCTTCGGCAGCGCGGTCGGGCCCTTCACGACCCGCCTGGTCGACTGGCTACGCGAGGAAGGCGAGCTGCACCCGAGCCTCGAGCCCATCGACTGGTTCGAGTTCCGACCCGATCGCCAGCCAGCGCTCTTCGACCGCTTGAAGGCGGACCTCGAGGCGTTCTTCACCCGGCGGTCGAAGGCCCACCTGTTCGCCGTGGCTCGGCAGCGTCGGTTGCTGATCGCGCCGGTGTCGACCTTGCGAGAAGTCTTGGACGACCCACAGTTCGAGTCGAGGGAGTTCTGGCGGCACGTCGAGATCACCGGACGAGATGCACCGGTCTCGATGCCGGGTCCGTTTGCGCGGATCGCGCCGGTGCCGCTGTCCGAAGTCGGAATCGCCCCCGCTCTCGGCCGGCACACCGGTCGTCTCGCGGGCCGGTCATTCGACCATCACCATCCCGCGCTCGAGTCGAACCCGGACGCAGCCTCGCGCCGGCCACTCGACGGGCTCCGGGTGCTCGACCTCACCGTTTCCTTCGCAGGGCCTGCGGTGGGTCGCATCCTGGCCGACTTCGGGGCGACGGTCGTCAAGCTGGAGTCCCAGCACAGACCCGATCAGGCCCGTCACGTCGGCCCCGTCATCGGTGACCACGGCGTCGACAGCACAGCCGGCTTTGCCCATTACAACGCCGGAAAGCGGAGTGTCGCGCTGAACCTCGCCAAGCCGGCGAGCCGCGAGGTCCTGTTCGACATGGTGCGTTGGGCCGACGTGCTGATCGAGTCGAACGCTCCCGGCGCGCTCAGTCGCCTCGGCCTCGACCCGGCGACGCTCGAACACCTCAACCCGTCACTGGTGGCCCTGTCGTCGAGCCTGCTCGGGCAGACCGGACCGCTCGCCGACCTCGCCGGATACGGGAACATGGCGTCGGCCCTATGCGGGTTCTTCGCGACAACGGCCTGGCCCGATCGCGATCCGGTGGGGCCGGTGGGCGCCTACACGGACATCATCGCACCACGGTTCTCGACCGCCGCGCTCCTCGCAGCCGTCGATCACCGCCGTCGAACCGGCGCTGGCAGCACGATCGACCTCGGCCAGGGCGAGGCATGCCTGCACCTGTTGTCGATCGGCCTCACCGACACGCAGGTCAACGGTCGCAGCTGGGAGCGCCTCGGCAATGACGACCACTTCCTCGCCCCCCACGGCGTGTATCCGGCGTGCGGTGACGATCGGTGGATCGCGATCGCGATCACCGACGACGCGCAGTGGTCGTGGCTCGCCGACACCGTCGGTCGGGGTGACCTCCGCGACCTTCGCGTCAGCGAGCGGCTGGCGCGACGGCGGGAACTCGACGAGGCGGTGTCGAGTTGGACGAGCAGTCGGGCAGCGGCCGACGCAGCAACGCTGCTCCAGCAGGCGGGTATCGCTGCGCACGAGGTGCAGAACGGCGCTGAATGCCTGGCGGACGAGCAGCTCCGTCATCGCGGCTGGGTGGTGCCGGCGCAGCACAGCGCGATGGGTGAGATCCTCATCGGGGCGAGCACGCTGCAGCTGTCGCGGACACCGGCCGTCTCGGACCGCGCCGGCCCCTGCCTCGGTGAGCACACTTTCGAGGTCCTGCACGATCTGCTCGGGTACGAGCTCGATCACATCGCCGAGCTGGCAGCCGCCGAACTGTTGGAGTGAACTCTCGCGCCGCCGGGCTCAGAGCAGCACGAAGCCGGCGTCGACCGGCAGTGCCACGCCCGTCACGTAGCGTGCCTGATCCGAACAGAGCCACAGGATCGCCTCGGAGACATCGGATGCCTCGATCAGTGGCACCGGGAGCACGTTCTGCATGATCGACGCCACATCGTCGAAGTCGTCGACGAAGCGATCGAAGGCATCGTTCACGACCATGGGGGTGTTGACACCCGTGGGGTGCACCGAGTTGACGCGGATGCCATGCGGTCCGAGGGCTCGCGCATAGCTCCGCATCAGACCGACGACAGCGTGCTTGGCCGCGCCGTAGCCGTACGAGCCGGGGCTCGATGCCGCCAACGAATGGGGCATGCCCTTCAGCCCCGCAGTCGAGCTCGTGAACACGATCGAGCCGCCCGTGCCTTGCTCGACCATCGTCGCCACGGCGACATCGACCGTGAAGTACGCGCCCGTCAACATGATGTCGATCGAGTCGTGCCAGGCCGTCCGGTCGCGGCGCGCGACTTCGACGTCGGTGCCGGCGGCGATGCCGGCGTTCGCCAGGACGATGTCGACCCGGCCGAGCTCAGCGAGCCCGGCGTCGAACACGGCTTGAACGGCATCGGCGTCGCGGACATCGGCCTGACGGGCCACGGCGCGTCGGCCGGATTGCTCGACCAGCGCGACGGTCTGGGCGAGATCGTCGGGCGTGGGCATCGGGTACTCCACGGCGGCGACGGGGCCGCACAGATCGAAGAGGATCACATCGGCGCCCTCTTCGGCGAGGCGCACGGCAGTGAGCGGCCCTGGCCTCGCGCTGCTCCGCTGATGAAGGCCACCTGGCCGTCGAATCGTCCCATGTCGGTGTCTCCTTGATGTCGTCGATGGATCTGCTGTGTCAGCCCGAGACGTGGGCGTCGAGCCAGTGCATGCATCGGCCCCATGCGTCGCTCGCTGCTGCGGGATGGTGGATGTCGCTGCGCGTGGCGTTGTGGAACCCGTGATCAGCGTCGGCGTAGCGGACGAGCTCCGTGGGCGCCGGTGCTCGCGACGCGGCCGCGCGCAAGCGCTCGACCTGGGCGACCGGCAGGCCTCGGTCCAGGTCCCCGTACAAGCCGAGCCATGGGCAGAGCAGCATCGGCGCCTGCTCGACCAACGAGCCGTACCCGTACGCGCCGGCCCGGATCCTGCCGCCGTAGAAGGTGACTGCGGCGCCGAAGCCGAGTTCTGTCGCGGCCAGCAGGCTGAGCGTTCCGCCCATGCAGAAGCCCACCACGCCGGTGCGCGCCGGCGGGAAGCCGCGCTGGTCGAGGAACGTCACCGTACCGTCGAGCACCTCGCCGGTGCCCTCCGCGGTCATGCTGTTGACGGCCGCCAGTGCCGCAGGCAGTTCGTCCGGCGAGTAGTGCGCACCGGGCAGCATGCGGAACACCGACGGGGCCAGTGCGAGCCAGCCATCGTCGGCGAGGCGATCGCACACCCCTTCGAGATACGGGGTCAGTCCGAACGCCTCCTGGAACACGATCACGGCACCTCGCGGTGTCGATGCCGGATGCGCCAACACGCCGTGAACGTCGCCGCCGGGGGTGCTCAGCACCACGTGCATCGTCATCCGATCGTCCCCCTCCGCGAGCCGTCGACCCTACTCTACACGGACGTCGAATCCTTGACATTCCTGTCGGCTGACTCGTACCATGGCGTGCCGGCGGCATCGCCCGCCGTGGGAGGGGAGCAGCGGATGAACACGTCGACTGACGTCGTCGCCGAAGGGTTCACGTTCACCGAAACGCCGCGCTGGCATGCGGGACGGCAGGCCTGGTACTTCGTCGACATCGACGAAGGTGAGCTGTGGGAGATGAAGGATGGCGTGACGCGCCGGCTGCACTCGCTGAACGGCGACTACCTGTCAGGTGCCGTCTTCGACGATGCCGACGGCTTCTACCTCTCATCGAGGAGCGACAGAACCATCCTGCACCTCACGAACTGCCTGGACGGTCCCGGTGAGGTCACGGTGTTCTCCGACCTGACGAACATCATCAGCGCGACCATCCGCGACCTGACCCGCGGCCCCGATGGTGACATCTACGTCGGCGGCAGCACCTTCGACGCGATCGCGAGCTTCGACGATCCGTCGATCGTTCCCACCCGTGGACCGCTGCTGCGCGTCCGCCCCGACGGCACGGGCGAGATTGCATCCGACATCACCAACTTCCCCAACGGCATCGTGATCACGCCGGGCAACGACCGGTTGTTGCTGGCCGACTCGTACGACGAGTGCGTGTACGCCTTCCCCATCCACGACGACGGATCCCTCGGTGCCGGATCGATGTGGGCGGACCTGCCCGGTGACGTTCCCGACGGGATGGGTCTCGACGAGGAGGGCGCGCTCTGGATCGCATCAGCCGAACGAGGTCGGGTGATCCGCGTGCTCGAGGGTGGCACGATCACGGACTCGATCGAGCTGGAGGGCCTCGTCCCGACCGCGTGCATGCTGGGCGGTGCCGACGGGCGCACACTGCTCATCACGGTCGTGGGCTCCATCAAGCGGTCCATCGTCCAGGCCAGTCGGACGAGCAGGTTGCTGGCAGCGACCGTGGACGTGGCCGGAGCGGGCCTGCCTTCTGTGTACGCCTGATGTCGTGCGTCTCGATCTGGCTCGACCGCGCCGCCAGGCGCTCGCCGGACACGCTCGCCCTCGCGACGGCTACTGACAGCGTCACGTACCGCGAGCTCGACCGCCGGGTCGAATCGCTCGCGCGCCGGCTGATCGGCACCGGGCTGCGGCCCGGAGATCGCGTGCTGGACTGGCATCACAACGGCATCGAGTCGGTGTGCACCACGGTCGCGATCGCCCGAGCCGGACTCGTGCGCGTCCCGGTGAGCCCGCAGTCCACACCCGCTGAGGTCGCCCAGATCGTCGACCACGCGGAGGTGGACGCGCTGGTGTGCGACGACGCGCTGACGGCGGCCGCGCTCGAGGTCGCCCACCGCACCGCGCGCCCGCCCCTGCTGCTCGGTCATCGGAACGTCGACGGCGCCGACCCGTTCCGCTCGCTCGCCGATGCGGAACCTGTCGCCGGTGCTCTGGCCGGTCTGGCGTGGACGGACGTGAGCAGCATCCGGTACACGAGCGGCACGACGGGCGCGCCCAAAGCCGTGGTGCTGACGGAGCAGGCCGAGGTGCTGTCGATGCAGGTCATCGCCGCCGAGTCGTGCCGGATGACGGCCGAAGATCGGTTCTTGCACCTGCAGCCATTCAGTCACGGGGGTGGCGCGTACGTGCCGCCGATGATCCTCGCCGGTGCCAGTGGCTGGGTGCTCGGCAAGTTCGACGCGACGGCAGCGCTGCAGTGGATCGAACAGCACCGCATCACCGTCATCAAGTTGGTCCCGACGATGTTGATCCGGATGCTGGAGTCGCCGGTCGTCGACGCGGTCGACGTCTCCTCCCTGCGCCTGATCATGTACGGCGCGTCCGGCATCCCAGAGGCCGCGCTCCGGCGAGCGATCGGTCGGTTCGGCCCGGTGCTGTGCCAGTCCTACGGCCAGACGGAGGTGCCGAGCGCGATCAGCTACCTGCCGCCCGAGGACCACGTCATCGACCGCGCAGACGGGCGGCCGAGCAAGCTCGGCTCTGCCGGGCGGCCGTTCTCGACCATCGAGGTCCGTGTGGTCGGTGAGGACGGGAGCCGTCTCGGCGACGACGAGGAAGGTGAGATCGTGGTCCGGTCGCCGCACCGCATGCGGGAGTACATGCACGATCCCGAGCGGACAGCGATGGTGCTGGACGGCGAGTGGGTGCGAACGGGCGATCTGGGCCGGCTCGATCCCGAGGGCTACATCTGGATCTCCGGGCGGCGCAACGACGTCATCATCAGCGGTGGGATGAACGTGAACCCCGTCGAGGTCGAAGAGGCCCTCTACGCCCACGACGACGTCGTCGAGGCCGTGGTGTACGGCATCGATCATCCGGAGTGGATCGAGACCGTCGCCGCCGCGGTCGTGCTGCGCGACGGTCGTGCGACCAGCGCCGAGCTGATGGCGTTCTGCCGCGAGCGGTTGGCCGGCTACAAACGACCGAAGGTGGTGCGCATCGTCGGCGAATTGCCCAAGAACAAGTACGGCAAGTTCGATCGACGGGCGGTTCGCGACGGGCACGTGGCCGCTGACGACGTGGAGCACAGTCGGTGAGCGAATCGAACGGCGTGCTCATTACGGGCATCTCCTCGGGCATCGGCGCGGCGATCGCTCGTTCGTTCGCGCGCGACGGATTCCGAGTCGCTGGTACCTTCGCATCGAACGCGGAGCGGGCTGCTCGCTTGGTGGCCGAGGTCGAGTCCGAGGGCGGGGTCATCCGGATCGATCGGTGCGACGCCTTCGATCTGTCGGGGATCGCACCAGTCGTGGACGAGCTGACTGGATGGTTGGGCGGCGTCGACGTGCTGGTGAACAACGTCGGCGGTCCGATCCGGCGGACGTCGTTCATGGAGCTCGACGACGAGACGTGGTCGCAGGCGTACGTCTTGAACCTCGGGCAGGTGGTCGCGACCACCCGCGCCGTCCTGCGCGGCGGGATGCTCGCCGCCGGGCGAGGCGCCATCGTCAACATCTCCTCGATCGCGTCGCGCACGGGTTCGCCAGGGCTCGGAGTCCACTACGCGTCGCTGAAGGCGGCGCTGAACGTCTTCACGCTCGGACTCGCGAAGGAGCTCGGCCCGCTCGGCATCCGCGTGAACGCCATCGCGCCCGGCACCATCGACACGCCCATGCAACAGCTGTCGCCGCCCGGACATGTCGAAGCGATCCGAGAACGGATCCCGCTTCGTCGAATCGGCACGACGGACGATGTGGTCGAGGCCGTGCGATTCGTCACGTCAGACGCGGCTTCGTTCGTCACCGGCGAGACGTGGTTCGTCGCCGGCGGCTACTGACACATCATCCGACCGGCTCCGGCCGAGACAGGGAGCATCACCGTGAGACGCGTACTGATTCGAGGCGTGGGCATGACCCGGTTCGGCAAGCTGCTGGACCGCTCCTTGAAACAGATGGGGGCCGAAGCCGTCAACGCCGCGCTGGCGGATGCCCGTCTCGGCATCGCCGACATCCCTGCTGCGTTCGTCGGCAACTGCCTGGCCGGGCAGATCACCGGGCAGGAGAGCATCCGCGGTGAAACGATTCTGATGGCGATGGGCTTCGGCACCATCCCGATGCACAACGTCGAGAACGCGTGCGCCACTGCGGGGAACGCGCTCCACCTCGCCTGGCTCAGCGTGGCGTCGGGGCTGACGGACGTGGCCCTGGCGGTCGGTGTCGAGAAGGCGAACTGCGAGGACATGTCGAAGACCTTCGCTGCGTACTCCGGCGGCATGGACATCGACGACCGCTTCGAGGTGGGCGCCGGCGCGGGCGAGGACCGCAGCGTGAACGTCGACCGGCAGGCGACGCTGGCTCGCGAGCTGATGGAACGCACCGGCGTGACGGCTCGGCACCTGGCCATGGTGGCGGCCCGCGATCTCGCCAACGGGCAGCGGAACCTCCTGGCTCACCGTCAGTTCGGTGGCAGCGCCGACGACGTGCTGAACGCCCGGCTCGTGGTGGCGCCGATCACCTCGCTCATGAGCTCGCCCATCAGCGACGGTGCCGCCGCCGCGGTAGTGGTCTCCGATCGCTTCGGAGTCGAGCCGGGCGACATCGAGATCGTCGGGTCCGCCCTGCGCACGCGACGGGCGCTCGACGACCAGAGCGGTCCGCAGGTGGTCGAGTCGGCGACGTCGGCAGCGTACGAGATGGCCGGCCTCGGTCCTGAGGACATCGACGTCGCCGAGATCCATGACGCCAGCGTTGCGTACGAGCTGCGCGCGTGGACCGAGAGCGGTCTGTGTCCTCCTGGCGACGAGGTGCGATGGATCGAGTCCGACCACACGGCAATCACGGGTCCGATGCCGCTCAACCCGTCCGGCGGGTTGGTGGCGCGCGGTCACGCTGTGGGCGCCAGCGGCATTGCCCAGATCTACGAGTTGGTCATGCAGATGCGTGGCGCAGCGGGCGACCGGCAAGTCGCTCGCGCCCGCACGGCGTTGGCCCAGATCGGTGGCGGAGCAATCGGCTTCGAGACGGCCTGCTCGACCGCGCACGTGCTCCGTGTGCCCCGCTGACTTCGTCGTCTGTCGCAACGACTTTCGCCACATGTGACGAAAATTTGACGCCTACGTCGAAGGCTTGGTAGGGTCTCGTCGGCGTCGGCGAGGGGCGGCGCTGGGGAGGGTCACGTCGCATGGCGAAATTGCAGGGCAAGGTGGCATTCATCAGCGGCGCGGCGCGCGGCCAGGGCCGTGCCCACGCGATTCGGCTGGCGGAGGAGGGCGCGGACATCATCGCTTTCGACCTCTGCGCGCAGCTGCCGACGGTCGAGTACCCGATGGCGACGACGGACGATCTCGCCCACACGGTCAAGCTCGTCGAGGACCTCGGTCGCGGCATCGTCGCCCGTCAGGCCGATGTCCGCGACGACGACGCGGTGCAGGCCGTGCTACGCGAGGGCCTCGACCGATTCGGGCGCGTCGACGTGGTGGTGGCCAACGCCGGCATCGCCGCCACGTGGACCAGCGAGACGACCGATCGCAGCAACCGGCAGGCCTGGCACGACTCGATCGACATCATGTTGACCGGCGTGTACTACACCATCGAGGCGGCCGTGCCGACGCTGCTCGAGCAGCAGCAAGGTGGCTCGATCGTGATCACGAGCTCCACAGCGGGGCTGATGGGCATGGCCCACCCGCTCCAGTCGACCAGCCCGGGCACCTTCGGGTACGCCGCCGCCAAGCACGGCGTGGTCGGCCTCATGCGCAGCTACGCCCGCGCGCTCGGTCCCCACAACATCCGCGTCAACTCGGTGCATCCCACCGGAGTCAACACCACCATGGTGGTCAACACGGCGTTCGACCGCTTCGTCGCCGCCAACGTGGAGCTGGGGAACATGCTGCAGAACACGCTGCCGGTCCAGCTGGTTGAGCCAGAGGACATCGCCAACGCCGTGGTCTGGCTGTCGACGGATGACGCTCGCTACATCACAGGCGTGACGTTGCCCGTCGATGCCGGCTTCACGCTGCGATGAGCGTGACGCGCTGATGGAGTTCGGTTACCTCACCCTCAACCACGTCGGTGGCATCGGCCCGGGGCCGCTGGCCGCCGAGCTCGAGGCGCGGGGGTTCGACTCGATCTGGCTGGGTGAGCACAGTCACATTCCGGCCGACCGCACGACCGGCTACCCGGCAGGTGGCGAACTGCCTGACGGCTATGTGCACGGGCTGAACCCCTTCGTGTCGCTGGCCGTCGCCGCGGCTGCGACGACGTCGCTCACCCTGGCCACCGGCGTGTGCCTGCTGCTCGAGCACGACCTGCTCGACCTGGCCAGCACGGTGGCGTCGCTCGACGTGTTGTCCAACGGGAGAGTCTTGTTCGGTGTCGGTGTCGGGTGGAACAGGGAAGAGTTGGCGAACCATCGTCCCGACATCCGGTTCGAGCAGCGCTACTCGGCGATGCGCGAGCGCGTCGAGGCACTGCGCGTCATCTGGACCGCCGACGAGCCGGAGTTCGACGGACGGTGGGATCGGTTCACGACGTCTTGGATCGAGCCGAAGCCGGTGCAACGACCGCTGCCGATCGCACTCGGCAACGCCGGCCGAGTGGGGATCGAACACGCAGCGACCTACGCCGACCACTGGTGCCCGCTCGACGCACAGTTGCTCAACGACGGCGACAAGCCCGACGTGCGCGGTGCGATCGAGATGTTCCGCAACCTGGTGGCCGAGCACGGTCGCGATCCTGCGACGGTGCCGATCTCGATCTTCGCGTTCGGTCGGATGAAGCGCAGCCGGCTCGACAGCTACCAGGCCCTCGGGGTCGATCGCATCGTCGCGCTTCCCCCGAGCATGTCCCGACACGACGAGTCCGTCACGATGCGCTGGCTCGACGAGCTCTCCACGATCATGGACGAGATGCGATGAGAGGGGGGACGCGATGCCACTGACGTTCGAGTTCACCGAACCGGACGAGCAGGAGGAGGCACTGCGTGCGGACGTGGTCGAGTTCCTGCACGCCGAACTTCCCCGTGACCGTCCACCAACGCTCGGCATCGCGTCCCGCCACGATTCGGCGTTCTCGAAGAAGATGGCTGCGCGCGGCTGGGTGGGCATGGCCCTTCCTGCGCGCTACGGCGGGCACGACCGCCGAGCCATCGACCGCTTTATCGTGGTTGAGGAGTGCCTGCGCATGGGCGCCCCGCTGATGGCGCACTGGGTCGCCGATCGTCAGACCGGACCGACCATCCTGACGTTCGGCACCGAGGAGCAGAAGCAGCGCTTCCTCCCGGCGATCGCCGCGGGTGAGTGCTGGTTCGCGATCGGCATGAGCGAGCCCGATGCGGGCTCGGATCTGGCCGGGGTGCGGACGACCGCAACTCGCGTCGACGGCGGATGGTCGGTCAACGGCACGAAGGTGTGGACGAGCGGCGCGCACGAGAGCCATTGGTTCATCATCCTGTGCCGCACGAGTGCCGACGAGGGCGAGCGCCACGCGGGGTTGTCGCAACTGATCGTCGATCTGCGCTCGCCCGGGCTGACGATCAACTCGATCCCGTTCCTCGACGGCTCCCGCCACTTCAACGAGGTCGTGATGGACGACGTCTTCGTGCCCGACGATCTCGTGCTGGGTGAGGTGGGTCGGGGCTGGCAACAGGTGAACTCCGAGCTCGCGTACGAACGTGCGGGACCCGACCGGTACCTGTCGTCGTGGCAGATCTTCCGGTGGCTGGTCGAGTCCGCGCCGTGCGCACCGGGTGTCGACGTCGATGCGACCGTCGGTCGGATGACGGCGCGGTTCTGGGCCATCCGGCAGATGTCGATGGCGGTGTCGCGGGCCATCGACGCGGGACGCGCGCCCGCCCTCGAGGCAGCGATCGTCAAGGACCTCGGCACGTGCTTCGAGCAGGAGGTGATCGAGATGGTGCACGCGGTCATCGAGCACGAGCCGTCACTCGATTCGGCCGATGTCGGCGAGCGATTGTTGGCCGAAGCGATCCTGACCGGCCCGTCGTTCACGATTCGCGGCGGCACCACGGAGATCCTGCGCACCATCGCGTCGAAGGGCCTACGCGCATGACCGCGACACATCACACCGTGGCGCCGCCGTACAGCCCCGATCCGATCTTGGTGGACACGCTCGGCAGGCTGCTGGCCAAGACCTGCACGCACGGCGAGGTGCAGGGTGCCGAGGAGCGCGGCTGGTCCGCGGGCACGTGGGATGCGCTCGCCTCGGTCGGCGCGCCGTGGATCGGCGTTCCCGAATCGTCGGGCGGGTCGGGCGGCACGCCCGTGGACGTCGCTGCCGTGCTGCGAGCCTGTGGAGCGTGGGCGGCGCCCGTCCCCATCGCCGAGACAGGGGTGCTGGGCGGTTGGCTCGCCGGCGCAGCCGGACTCGAGCTGCCCGACGGCGCCGTGACGGTGGTGCCCGGTCGCAGCAGCGACACACTGGTCCTCGACGACGACCGCCTCAGCGGCACGGCCCACGGTGTGCCGTGGGCCGCGGCGGCGACACTCGTCCTCGCGCTCGTCGACGGACGCATCGTCGCGTTCCGGCCCGACATCGAGCACATCACACGTCGGGCGAACCTCGCCGGCGAGCCGCGAGACACCCTCGAGCTCACCGACCTAAGGGTCACTGCGGTCGACGCTCCCTCGGAGGTCGACGCGCAGGTGCTGCGTCTGCGAGGGGCCTTCGCGCGTTCGTGCCAGATGACCGGGGCGATGGAGCGGATCACCGAGATCACCGTCGCCTACACCAACGAACGACGTCAGTTCGGCCGACCGGTCAGCACCTTCCAGGCCGTCGGGCAGCACCTGGTCCGGGCCGCGTCCGAGACCCAGCTGGCCGCGATGGCGATGCACACGGCGATCGCCGCCATCGAGGACCGAGGATTCGGCGGTGCGGAAGTCGAGATCGCCTGCTTCAAGGCCATCGCCGGCGAGGCTGCGGACGTGGTGTCTTCGCGCTGCCACCAGGCGCATGGCGCGATCGGCATGACGCAGGAGTACGTGCTTCACCAGTTGACCCGACGCCTGTGGTCGTGGCGCGACGAGCACGGCTCGACCACCTGGTGGCGCCAGCGTCTCGGTCAGCTGACGCGTGAGCATTGCGCGATCGATCCGGCTCATCCCGATCGGCTCTGGCAGCTCGTCACGCGCGGTGGGGGAGCGTCGTGAGCCTCCAGTTCGGTGACGTCAGCGTCGAGGTGGGTGACGACCACGTGGCGTTGGTCGAGTTCCATCGACCTCCCAACAACTTCATGGACATCGGGTTGTTGAACTCGATCGCGGACGCATACGCGATGCTCGACGCCGACGATGCATGCCGGGCCATCGTGCTCGCCGCAGAAGGCAAGCACTTCTGCGGTGGCGCCGACTTCTCGGCTCCCAACGATCCCGAACTGATGGACGACGATGAAGCGCCCAGCCTGTACCAGGTGGGCACCAAGCTGTTCCGGAACGCCAAGCCCGTCGTCGCGGCCGTGCAGGGTGCCGCGATCGGCGGAGGCATGGGTCTCGCCTGCACTGCGGACTTCCGCGTCGGTTGCCCGGACGTTCGGATGGCTGCCGTCTTCGCCCGGCTCGGGTTCCACCACGGCTTCGGGCTGACGGCATCGTTGCCATGGCTGATCGGTCAGCAACGAGCGCTCGAATTGCTCTACACCGGGCGACGAATCGATGGCGTCGAGGCCGCTTCGATGGGCTTGCTCGATCGGCTGGTCGACCGCTCCGAGGTCCGCGACGTCGCGCGGGCGATGGCTGCCGACATCGCCGTTTCTGCTCCTGCAGCGGTGCAGTCCATCCGTCAGACGATGCGTGGGCCGCTCGCTGAGGCGGTTCCGGTGGTTGCGGCTCGAGAGGGAGCCGAGCAGACACGTCTTCGCCGTACCGAGGACTTCGCCGAAGGCGTGTTGGCGATGTCGGAGCGGCGCGCGCCGCGTTTCACGGGCCGATGAGCAGCGAGCAGGAACGCCCAGTGACCAGGAACCGGCCGGCGTGGCTGGCGCAGGTGGTGGAGGATGCGCTCGAGCCCGAACGAGCGATCATCGATCCGCATCACCACCTGTGGCGCGAGTTCGACGCCTATGCCTACGGCCTGGACGATCTGAGAAATGACACGACGGCTGGCCATCGCGTCCTCCAGACGGTCTACGTCGAGTGTGGCGCCGAGTGGCGCACGGACGGACCAGTCGAGATGCGACCGGTGGGCGAAACGGAGTTCGCCGTCGCCGCGGCGAAGGCCAGTGCCTCGGCGCCGGGCGCGACGATCGCCGGATTCACCGCGTTCGCCGATCTGCTCAGCGACGACTCGGGCGAATCGGTGATCGCGGAGCACGTCGCCGTTGGCGGGGGGTTGGTGCGTTCGATCCGGTTCGGCACCGCGTGGCACGAGCACCCGAAGTTGGCCATGGGACATACCAGCCCGCCGGCGGGCGCGATGGAGGACCCTCGTTTCCGTCGCGGCGTGGCGCTGGTCGGTCGCGCCGGCCTGGCGTTCGAAGCAATGATCTACCACCCCCAGATCCCGGAGTTGATCGAGGTCGCCCGAACGCAGCCCGAAGTGACGATCGTTGCGAACCATCTCTGCTGTCCGATCGGCGTCGGTCCGTATCGCGGGCACCGCGACGAAGTGATGGCCGAGTGGCGCGTGTCGATCGCCGAGCTGGCCACGTGCCCGAACGTCGTCATGAAGATCGGCGGCATCGGCATGCCGCTCTTCGGTCTCCGCTGGGACTTCAACGCCCGTCCACCGACGTCGGAGGAACTGGCCGCGCCGTGGCGAGACGACATCCGGTGGTGCATCGACCAGTTCGGTTCGAACCGATGCATGTTCGAGACCAACTACCCGGTCGACAGCCAAGGTGCGTCGTACAACGTGCTCTGGAACGCGTTCAAGCGCATCGTCGCCGACGCCAGTGAGAACGACAAATCCCGTTTGTTCCACGACACCGCCGCCCGCGTCTACCGGCTCCCGCCAGTGGGCTGATGCTCGAACCCCTCGACGAAAGGAACCCCAATGCCAGCGCGCATCGCGCCCTTGCTCGGAGATGACCAGACACCCGAGGTGAAAGAGTTGCTCGGGCAGGTGCTCGACGGCGGACCCGTCGTCAACCTGTTCGCCACGCTGGTCCGTCATCCGAAGATCTTCCGTCGCTGGATCGCGTTCGGCGGCGCGTTGCTCTACCGGGGTGAGCTGTCGCTGCGCGATCGAGAGCTCCTCGTGCTGCGCACTGCGTGGAACACCCAGTCCGACTATGACTGGGGCCACCACGCGCGCATCGCGCGCGAGGCCGGCTTGTCCGAGGACGAGATCGAGGCACTCATCGTCGGCCCCGACGGAGCGGGGTGGTCCGAGCACGAGTCCGCGGTCCTGCGTGCCGCCGACGAACTGCACCACGACTCGGGCATCTCGGAATCGACCTGGACGACGCTCGCCGCGACCTACGACGAACGTCAGCTGATCGAGGTCTGCATGCTGGTCGGCCAGTACCACATCGTCTGCTACAGCCTGAACTCGCTGCAGATCGAGCGCGAACCCGGGGTTCCCGGCCTGCCGCGATGACGGGTGCCCGGCGGCTGGCCACGCAGCGCCCGTTCGATCGGGGTCGCGCGCGCGATGCGCTCGCCGGCGCGCATCTGCCGGCGCTCGTCATGTCGCTGTTCCAGCTGACCGGCGATCGAAGGTGGCTCCAGGCTCCGTTCCGCCCGACGCGGGCGCGTGGCATCGACGATCACGACGACGGCGGCTTCTCCGACGACATCCAGGTGACGATCCGAGACGCCGCGGTCGATGCGCTCGACGCATGGCACCACGGTGTGCCGGCTGCAGTGCCCCACCCCACTGTCGAGTTGGTGCAGGAGATGATGGCGGCGTTCGCCGGCGAGCAACTGCCCACCGACTTCGCCGGCATGATGGCAAGCCTGTTCGAGCCAGACGATGGCGTTGCCAACCGATCGTCGCGACAGGTCGCGATCATCGGCGCCGGCATCTCGGGGCTGTGCGCAGCGATCATGTTGCAACGCGCCGGCATCGGCTTCACGATCTTCGAGGAGAACGACGAGGTCGGCGGAACGTGGTGGACGAATCGATACCCCGGCGCAGGGGTCGACACGCCGAGCTTTCTCTACGAGTTCTCCTTCTTCCCGCGGGCATGGCGGTACCACTACTCGGGTCAGGCCGAGGTCGGCGAGTACCTCCGCGAGGTCGCGGCAGCGTTCGATGTCGTCCCGCACGTGCGGTTCAATGCCCACGTCGTCGAGGCGCGATACGACGAGGCGGCACGGCGCTGGCAGGTGCGGGTCGATGTCGGCGGACGAGTGGAAGTCCACCGCGTGGACGCAGTCGTGTCCGCAGTCGGGTTCCTGAACCGACCGAAGGTGCCGGAGCTCGGCGGGATGCACACGTTCCACGGTCCGATGTTCCACTCCGCGATGTGGCCAGCCGGCCTCGACGTCAGTGGCAAGCGGGTGGCGGTGGTGGGTTCCGGTGCCAGCGCGATGCAGATCGTCAGCTCGATCGCCGGGGTCGTCGAGCACCTGACGGTGTATCAGCGCTCGCCGCAATGGATCGCACCCAACCCGAAGGCAGGGGTGGCTGTCTCGAGCGACATGCACTGGCTGCTGCACAACGTCCCCTTCTACCAGGAGTGGTACCGCATCCGGCTGGCCTGGAACTTCAATGATCGGGCGTACCCATCGCTGGTCGTCGATCCTGCGTGGCCCGAGGCGTCGAGGTCCGTGAACCGCATCAACGACAAGCAGCGCGAGTTCTTCACGGAGCACCTGCGCGCCGAGCTCGAGGGACGACCGGACCTGCAGCACAAGTCGCTGCCCGACTACCCGCCCTATGGCAAGCGGTTGCTGCTCGACCATGGCTGGTTCGCGTCCCTGCGCCGGCCGAACGTCGAGCTCGTCACCGAAGCCGTCGTGGGCTTCACCGACGATGGTGTGCGCGACGCCACGGGCGACATCCGGCCAGCCGACGTGGTGATCCTGTGCACCGGCTTCCAAACGCAGAAGTACATTTACCCGCTCGACATCGTTGGCCGCGACGGCCGACGGCTGCGTGAGGTCTGGGGGGAGGACGACGCACGCGCGTACCTGGGCATCACCGTTCCCGGCTTTCCGAACCTCTTCGTCATGTACGGCCCGAACACCAACCCTGGTGGCGGTTCCGTCATCAGCGTCGTCGAGTGTCAAGCGAAGTACATCGCCGGGTTGCTCTCGGCGATGGACGACCGCGGTGTCGACACCGTCGAATGTCTCCCCGATCGTCACGAGCAGTACAACGAACACGTCGACCGCACACACGCCGGGATGATCTGGACGCATCCCGGCATGACGACCTACTTCCGCAACCCCGGCGGACGCGTCGTGACCAACATGCCGTGGCGGCAGATGGAGTACTGGAGGTTGACCAGCGAGCCGCAGCTCGACGACTTCCACGTCCAGCCGTCGGCGGGCAGCGAGGTGCTGCGATGACCGTCGGTGCGAACGCCGACCACGATCGGCGGCACCGTAGCGTTGGGCCCGTCGAGGCACGCTCGTCTCCCCCGACGAGCGCGCCTCCGGGCCCAGCACCATCGTTGACGATCGACCGCGATCGCCTCATCCAGATCTGTGGCGCGCTGGCCGACGCCGGACATCGCCTGTCGGGCCGGCTGGGCGATCCCGCCTCGTTGTTCGTCATGGATTGGATCGAGCACTCGGAATGCGCCTCAGCAGCCGCTCTGCTCGAGCGCAGTCAGCTCGGCGAGGCAGATCTCGCCTGCGACATCGCCGACGAGCTGGGACCGTGCGACGCAATGGTCGTGGTCGATCTGTTGTGTGTTGCGGCGGAGCTGGGCGTCAGCCTCGATCAGTTCCGCAGTCTGCTGCGACGAGCGACTGCGCATCGTGTTCCGATCGCTGTCGTCGATCAAGCTTGAGCGGACTGAGCGCGGACCGAACGGATCGTCGAGATGGAGATCAAATCGGTCGTCACGGGTGGGAGAGGCTTCGACCAAACCAATCGCTGGCGGCAACGGGCCCGCTGTGTGGGAGCGACACAACTGTTCTTTGCGCCGCCGCTCGAGCGCCCCGAGGCCAAGGTGCGCCGTGAGGCTCGCGCGCGGGCGGTCTGCGAATCGTGCGAGGTCATGTACACGTGCCGGGCCGTCGCGCGGGTCAATCGCGAGTACGAGTTCTGGGGCGGGGAGAGTGAGGCGGAGCGGCACTTGGCGGGGTTCACCGTGGCTGCACCGACGGGCGTGTCGCAAGCCGCCAGGGTTGGCTGAACACCGCGCTTCGCGGGCGCTCTGGACATCATCCTTGCGCGCCTCGGCGTACAGCTCGCGGCGAGCACCCGTAGGCCTCATGAAAGCACCGGCTGAAGTGGGCGGCGCTCACCCATCCCCATCGGGTGGCGATGGCCATGATCGTGTCGGCCCGACAGGCCGGATCGGCGATGTCTCGCCGGCGCCGCTCCAATCTGCGCTGGCGCACCCACTCACCCACGGTGATCTGTTCGGGCTCGAAGAGCTTGTAGAGGTACCGCACCGACACAGCGCTCGCTGCCGCGATCCGCTCCGCGCTCAGATCCTGGTCGCCCAGGTGGGTCTCGATGTACGACTTGACGTGCGCGAGCATCACGTTCCGCCCGCCCACGTTGACGGGCGGCGCTGCGCCACGGTCGTTCGCGTACAGCCCTCGCACCAGGTCGATCACGCCCTCGCCGAGATCGAAGTCGGCCTCGCCGAGGGCGCCTTGCTCGCTCCCGGCTGCGACCTGGAGCAGGAACGGCACGGCGATCGAGTTCAGTCCCGCGCCAGCCTGGATGCGTTGGGCGGTCAGGCCGCACAGCCGGTCGGCTTGCAGTCCGAGCACTGCGCGCGGGATCGTGAACACGACGAGCTCGAATGGCGTCGTCGCATGAACGCTGTAGGGATGTGAGCTGTCGTAGCTCGCCACATCCGAGCGAGCGAGCGTCGCCGAGCGACCCTGCTGGCTGACGACGCACGACCCGCGTGCCTGGATCGCGACGAGGAGAGACTCCGGGTCGGACGCCGAGATCCTCTTCGGTGTGCGCGCAGCAGCATGAATCCGCGGTGAGCCGGAACAGCTCGATCTGACCGAGCGCTCGTCCGGCCAGGCTGCCCCAGAACGGACGCGTGGCATCATGTCGCAGCTCGAGCGGATGGAACAGCCGCGCCGTCGACACGAGCGAACGTACGCCGAGCGGGCGACGTCCTCGATGTGAGACCCCACATCGTGCAGCGCCGATCAAGGATCGGGCCAAGTGTGCAGCCGCGGACAAGATCGACGCGCCGGGCGACATCACGATGTGGCTGACCCGATGTCCGATCTGGTCGACGAGGCCCGAGGAGCGAGCGAATGGCGACAATCCACGATTCCCACATGTCGGCGCGAACCCTGAACGCTGCGCTGGCCGATTTCGAGAGGATCGTCGGCGCCGATTCGGTGATCGCGGCAGACGACGAGCTGCGTTCCTTCCGCGACCCGTTCCAGCCCGCTTCCTGGGACGTGTACACGGCCAGCGCAGTCGTCTCGCCGACGACCGTCGAGGAGGTCCAGGCCATCGTCAGGGTGGCGAACGAGCGGAAGATCTCGCTGTGGACGCATGGGCAGGGCAAGAACAACGGCTACGGCGGCCCTGCCCCGCGCTCGGACGGATCGGTGATCGTCAGCCTCCGCAAGAGGAACCGCGTGCTCGAGATCAACGAGGAGCTCGGCTACGCAGTCGTCGAGCCGGGTGTGCGCTGGTTCGACCTCTACGAGGCCATCCAATCGGGTGGCCACAAGCTCTGGCTCTCGTGCGCAGACCTCGGTTGGGGCAGCGTGATCGGGAACTCGCTCGACAACGGCGTCACCTACCTTACGGGGCCGATTTCTCGGCGCCCTTCGGTCTCGAGGTCGTGCTCGCGAACGGCGAGGTCCTCCGGACCGGGATGGGTGCGATGCCGGGGAACGAGTCCTGGCACGTGTACAAGCGTGGGCCTCGGTCCCGTGCTCGACCCGCTGTTCATGCAGTCGAACTTCGGCATCGTGACGCGCATGGGGCTGTGGCTGCTGCCCGAACCGCAGTGCTACATGCCCCTGTGGATCAGGGCATGGAAGGACGACGACCTCGGGCCGCTGACCGACACGTTTCGTGAGCTCATGCTCGACCGGACGATCGACGGCGTCCCGCAGATCATCAACACCCTCGACATGGCGGCGATGATCACCAAACGGAAGGACTGGTACGACGGGCCGGGCCCGATCCCGGATTCGCTGATCGACACGATGGCCAAGGAGCTGGAGGTGGGCCGCTGGATCATGCGGCTCGCCCTCTACGGCGACGAGGCCGTGGTCGATCACCGCTACGCCAGGGTCAAGGGCCGCCTTCGAGCGCATCCCGGGGGTCGAGGTGCAGGGCACGAAGCACGATCCCGCCACGGTGGCGAATCTGACGCAGCCGGCTGAGCTCGTCCAGGCGGGCGTGCCCAACCTCGACATCAACCACATGACCGGTTGGTACGGCGGAGACGAAGGCGGTCACATCGGGTTCTCGCCGGTCGCCCCGATGACCGGGAAGCACGCGCTCGCGCTGCGCGATCTGATGCGTGGCATCGTCGAGAACGACGCGCAGCTCGACTACCAGGCAGCGATCCTGCTGATCAACCCGCGCAGCTTCATCCACATCACGATGCTGCTGTTCGACACCAAGGACGAGGCACAGTGCCGGAGGGCGTACGACACGTCGAAGCTGCTCGTTCGAGAGGCGGCCAAGCACGGATACGGGGAATACCGCGCCCACCTCGACTTCATGGACCTCGTCGCCGATCAGTACAGCTTCGGCGATCACGCCTACCGGCGCTTCTGCGAGACGATCAAGACGCCGTGGACCCCAACGGCATCCTCGCCCCCGGCCGCCACGGCATCTGGCCGGCGTCGATGCGACGCAGCGAGGCGTAGCGGCAAACCTCCTCAGGAAGCACGTCAACCTCGAGCTCGGCCTGATCGGCACTGCGGCCGGGCAGTGACCGAGGGGTGCGTCGCGCGTCGCGACGAGATGGGCGGTCGGACGGAAACGGCCCGGCTCTCACGCGGCCACTGCCGCGCAGGTCGACCCTCACCGACTTCGATGCCTCACTCGCGACGCTCTGGCTCGGTCTGCGTGGTTCGCAACATCCCTTCGCGCCGGGTCCGAGAGCGGCCTCTTTGACTTGACGTCCCGAAGATCAATCAATATTGTGCATATATCCGTTCGCGCAGTGTGTGCCGAACGATGCTCAGAGGGGGAGCGAATGAAGATTCGAACTGGACGTGCGGTCGCTCTGGTCTGTGCCGTGGGTGCGCTGCTGGCAGCGTGTGGAAGTGATGATGCCGAGACGTCGGAGACGACGGCTGCGCCGGCGACCTCCGCTGCAGTCGAGAGTTCCGTGGCTGACACGGTGCCTACGCAGGAGACAACCGCGCCCGTCGCCACCGAGTCCACCGAGTCGTCGACTGCGTCGACGGCGTCGGCCGTCGACGAGACGGAGGCCCTCGTGGCCGCCGCGCAGGCGGAAGGCGAGCTCCTCGTCTACTCGGCGACACCGGAGCCGGTCGCACAGCCGCTGTACGACGCGTTCACCGCTGAATATGGAATCAAGGTGAACACGATTCCGCGAGTCGTGACCTCCGAGCTGATCGCTCGCTTCGAAGGCGAGCTCTCGTCCGGAGGCTCTCCGGCGGACGTGATCAGCATCGCCAGCCCGACCTTCTACCAGGGTCACGTGGACGACGGGGTCGTCACGCCGGTCGCCGATCTCGCACTGCCTGCGCTGGAAGGGTTCCCCGAAGAATTCGTCGGCGACGGATATGTGGACGTCGGTGCGGCGCCGATCGGCGTGTGCTTCAATTCCGACGCCGTGAACGACATGACCTCGTACCAGGACTTGCTGAACCCCGACCTCCGGGCTGTGTGGGTCGACCCCACGACCAACGATCCGGCGTTGGCGATCTGGCTTGTCGTCGGCGACGACCAGGGCCCCGACTTCATCAGCCAGTGGGCTGCTCGGGAGAAGACGCTGACCGCCTCGGTGGTGCCGGGCGCCCAACTGGTGGTCGCCGGCGAAGGTGATTTCGTGTTCCCCTGCTACGAGACGATCGCAATGGCTCTCGGCAATGAGGGCGCACCCATCACGTACAAGGTGCTCGGGCCGACGACCGGTGGTGACAGCTACTACGGCGTCGTCGCCAACTCCGCCCATCCAGCTGCTGCCCGGTTGTTCATGAACTACATCGTGAGCGAAGAGGGTCAGATGGCGCTGACGGCAGGCAATTACGCCTCACCCCTCGGAAACGACTTCCCGGACGCGTTCACGCTTCCCGAGGACTACGTCACCATCGACCTGGCGTTCGCCGAACGGCTGAACGACGAGCGGGAATCGCTGATCGCGGCGCTCGGGGTCTGATGTGAATCGGGTGCTCGTCGCATGACCACCGACCGATCGACGGTGGTCGAAGGTGCCGATGCGCAGCACGCCGTGAGTTCGTCGAAGGATTGGCCGGCTGACGGGCAGCCGGCCATTCGCCTGCGCAACGTCTGCAAGACGTTCCGACGGCACGGCGGCGAGCTGGTCCAGGCGGTCGATGACATCTCGCTCGATGTGGCGGCTGGGGAGTTCGTCGTGCTGCTCGGTCCGAGCGGCTGCGGCAAGACGACGCTGTTGCGTTCGGTCGCTGGCCTCGAGCATCCCGACTCGGGCGAGATCGACATCGTCGGACAATCCGTCTTCTCGTCGGCCCGACATCGCAACCTGCCGCCGCAGAAGCGGCCGGTCAGCATGGTGTTCCAGTCGTACGCGCTGTGGCCGCACATGACCGTCAGTCAGAACGTCGGCTATCCACTGTCGGTGCGAAAGGTGCAGAGGTCCGAGGTGCGCGAGCGGGTCGCTGCAGTCTTGAAGGCGGTCGGCCTCGAGCACCTGGGGAGTCAACACCCCAGCCAGCTCAGTGGTGGCCAGCAGCAGCGAATCGCGCTGGCCCGGGCGTTGGTGGCGGGCGACCAGGTCGTGCTCTTCGACGAGCCCTTGTCGAACGTCGACGCGAAGGTTCGCGAGCTGTTGCGAGTCGAGTTGTTGTCCATGCAGGCCGAGTTCGGCTTTGCTGCGCTGTACGTCACTCACGACCAGCAGGAGGCGATGGAGCTCGCCAACCGCATCGCTGTCCTGAATGGCGGGCGAGTCGAGCAGCTGGCGTCGCCGACGGAGGTGTACGCGCATCCGGCGACGCGGATGGTCGCCGAGTTCGTCGGAAAGGCCAACGTCGTCGCGGGTGACATCGTCAGCACGGAGGGGAGAGAAGCGACGATCTCCACCAGCATCGGCCCACTTCACGGATCGCTGCCGTCGACGATGCCTCCCGCAGCCGCGGCGGTCGCAGTCTTCCGACCGGAGCACGCCGAGCTGTTCGTTCACGAGCCGCCCCCCGGCTCGTGGGCCGGCCGAGTCGTGACGCAGCTCTTCGTTGCTCCCCACCACGAGGTCTGGGTCGAGCTCGAGACCACCCGGGACCCGGTACGTGTACGGGTGAATCGACACGAGGCGCTGGACGTCGCTCCCGGCTCGGCGTGCTGGGTGCACGTGCGCTCGGCGGACTGCTTGATCCTGCCCGATCTCGGCGTCGCATGAGCGCGCAGTCCGCGGACGTCGAGATCCCCACGCCGCCCATGCCTCGACGGACATCGAACGTGTTCCGTGTCGTGCCGTCGCCGTTCGGTGCCTTCGCCGGGCTCCTCGTGCTCGTCGTCTTGGGTCTCGTCGTGTACCCGCTCGGCAAGATGCTCGTGGACGTGTTCGTACGGGACGGCTCGATCAGTGTGTCTGCGTTCACCGAGACGCTGCAGGATGCCGAGGTGCGCGAAGCGTTCTTCACGACGCTCGTGCTCGCCATCGCCGCGACGACCGCAGCGATCGTGATCGCGTCGTTCCTCGCGTGGGTGAACGAACGCACGGATGCGGGCCTGGGTGCCTTCTCCGAGATCGTGCCACTGCTGCCTCTCGTGATCCCAGGGATCGCCAGTTCTGTCGGGTACGTCGTTCTGTTCGCCCCACGAGCGGGCTACGTGAACGTCTGGATCCGTGATGCGGTCGGTGTCATCGGCATCCACCTCAACGAGGGTCCGTTCGACATCTTCTCGATGTGGGGGTTGTTCGCCGTCTACACCGTTCTCATCGTGCCGTTCGCCTACCTGCCGATCGCAGCTGCGTTGCGCAATCTCGACCCTGCGCTCGAGGAGGCCTCGCTCTCGTCCGGCGCCAGCCTGCTGACGACCACTCGCCGGATCACGCTTCCGGCCGTCAAGCCTGCGATCGCCTCTGCGGGTCTGCTCGGCATCGTGGTCTGCTTCGCCCTGTACGCCATTCCGGCGATCATCGCCCCGACGGCCGGCATCGAGATCTTCGCGCTCCAGGTCTTCCGGTCGCTGCAGAGCTTCCCTCCGAACACCGATGTCGCGATCGCCATGAACTTCTTCGTGCTGCTGCTGGTGGTGCTCGTAAGCGCGGTCCAGCGACGCATCTCGAGGGGCTCGCACTTCGCCAAGATCGGCGGCCGGGGAAGTCGGTCGACGAAGATGGCTCTCGGTCGCCTGCGCTGGCCGATCCGCGTGGCGGTCATCGCGTACCTCAGCGTGGCGTCGCTGCTGCCGTTCATCGGGCTGTTCATCCTGTCCATCCAACGGTTCTGGAGCCAGGACATCGCGCTGTGGAACGGGGGCACCTTCGACAACTACCGAGAGGTGTTCTTCGAGGACCCTCGCTCGCGCACGGCGCTGGTCCGCAGCATCCAGCTGGGTCTGATCGGTGCGACGGTCGCCGTGTTCGTCATCGCGATCGTGGCCCTGTCGGTGCAGCGGCGCCCCGCCGCGATCGGCCGCCTCATCGATGGTGTGATGAAGCTGCCGGCGACGATCTCTCACCTCGTCCTGGCGAGCGGGTTCGCGTTGGCCTTCGGGGGCGGACCGTTCAACTTGCGAGGCACGACGTTGATCCTGTTGGTGGCGTACTTCGTCTTCTTCCTGCCCTTCGGCTACGTCATCGTGGACTCGTCCGCGAAGCAGATCGGCGCCGACATGATCGAGGCCTCGGCCGTCTCGAGCGCCTCGGCAGGTCAGACCCTGCGTCGAATCGAGCTGCCCTTGCTGCGTGCCGGGATGACCGCGGCCTGGGCGCTCCTCTTCGTGCAGATGGCGGGCGACGTCCTGGGTGCGGCGATGCTCGGTGGCACCAACACCGTGGTGATCGGCAGCTACGTGCTCCAGCAGTGGGAGGCGGGTTCGTTCACGCGCGTCGCCGCTCTCTCGGTGGTCATCACCCTGGTGGCCACTGTCGTGATCGTGCTGGTTCAAGTGGCAGGCCGGCGAACCGGGCGGGGTCAGCTCTCCATCGGAAGCTGAAGCCCCCGCAACCACGACAGCGTTGACCGGGCGCCGACCTCGAAGCGCGTGGGTCGGACGCCCAATTTCGACCGTGTCGGCGCATCATCGAACAGTGGGACAGGCGAGCCTCGGCGTGCCAGGCGAACGAGGCTCGGTCCGCCGTACTCGTCCTCCTGCCCGACCGGGACGTCCTCAGGTGCGAACTCGAGGACATCGGCCTCGTGCCCGCACATCGCGAGCAGACGGCGGCTGGCATCGGCCAGGGTCATGACATCGAGTGGATCGCCCATCGCGAGGTGGATGTCGCCCGCGTCCGCGCCGCTCAACGAGCGAACGATGACATCGGTGACGTCGTCCACGAAGACGAACGCCACCGTCCACCGAACCCAGGTGCGCACCCGGCCGACGATGGCTTCGGTGAAGCGGCTGTTGACGCTGGTGCGCTCGAGTGAACGCGCGATGACGGGGGACGGGCCGTACACGCCGCCGGGAACCACGACGACGATGTCGGCGCCCTGATCGACGCGCCGCTGTGCATCCACGAGCGCCATCCGTTTGGTGCTGGCATACGCCGTGTCGATCATCAACTCGGGAAAGGTGGACCGACAGGTGATTGTCTGCGCCGGGTCGAAGACGACGTGCGAGCTGAGCACCACGGAACGCACGACGCCTGCCGCCGCGGCTGCGTCGAGCACGACACGGGATCCGTAGGTGTTGACGGATTCGTGGAGCCGGATGTCCTGCGTCGCTCCACCGAGGAGCGCAGC
Source organism: Ilumatobacteraceae bacterium (assembly GCA_050248155.1). GTDB lineage: Bacteria > Actinomycetota > Acidimicrobiia > Acidimicrobiales > Ilumatobacteraceae > VFMC01. The sequence continues at coordinate 14,766 of JBFWSW010000020.1, read as the reverse complement.
GGCATGTACGACGTGAGACGCATCTCGGAGTGCGCTGGTGACCGAGGCAGGATCGGTGACGTCGCCGAGAGCAAGCTCGACCCCCAGCGCCCGCAGCTCGGCAGCGCGGGCGATGTCGCGGACCAGGGCGACGACGTCGTCACCACGCCCGACCAGCCGAGCGCACACGTTCGCACCGACCAGCCCCGTCGCGCCGGTGACCAGAACCTTCACGCCAACGACTTCCGGAGCGCTGGTTTGTTCACCTTGCCGAGGGCGGTGCGCGGCAGATCGACCACGATCTCGAGTTGCTCCGGTGTCTTCTGGATCATCAGGCCGGCGCGGCGACAATGTTCGATGACATCGGTCAGATCGATGCGCTGGCTGTCGTCGTGCAGCACGACGACCGCGCACACCCGCTCGCCGACCGCCGGGTCAGCGACCGCGACGACGGCGACCTCGCGGACCTGGGGCATGCCGAGCAGCACGTCCTCCACCTCGCGCGGGCTGATGTTCTCTCCCTTGCGAATGATGATGTCCTTCGACCGACCCGTCACCACGAGGTGGCCGTCGGCGCGGAGGCTGCCGAGGTCTCCGGTGCGCAGGTAGCCCTCGTCGTCGAAGCCGTCGGCATTGTCGGTCGGCGAGAGGTACGAGTCACAGACCATCGGCCCCCTGACCCGGATCTCTCCGGTCCGACCGGGCTCCACCTCGGCGCCTGTCTCGTCCAGGATCCGCAGCGAGAGCCCGGGAACGGGTGTACCGACGGTGCGTTCGAACTGCTCGTCGCTGTCGTCCAGGCTCGGCATCGCGATCGCACTGATCTCGGTCATGCCATACGCCATCAGCAGGCCACGACCACCGAGCGTTGCCTGCACCTCGGCGTGCAGCGTCGGCGACTTCGCCGAGCCGCCGGCTGCGCAGTAGCGCAACCGCGGGAACATCCGAGTCGGCACGGATCGCTGATCGGTGAGCAGGGCCTCCAAGCCGGCAGGAGTGGCATTGATGATCGACACGTCATGTCGGCGGAGGAGCTCCGCAGTCGCGCCCTTCTCGAACCGGTCGATCAGCACGCACGCGTTTCCGCACGCGAGGGACTGCACGGTGGCAACGGCACCACCGATGTGACCGACCGATGTGATCCACGCGGCGACGTCGGCGTTGTCGATCCGGTAGATGGCGGACTGGGCGAAACCGCCCGTCAAGATCGAGCGATCGGTGTGGCACACCACCTTGGGTGTTCCGGTCGAGCCCGACGTCGTGTACATGTAGTGGATCCGGTCGGGGTCACCGGGCGGCGTCCATGTTCCGAGTCCAGCCGGTCCTGACAGCAGGTCCTCCACGACGATCACGGACGTCGAGAGCTGTGCACCTGCGACGACACCCCTCGCCAATGACTCGTGATCGAACCCGCGCCACGAGCGGTGGACCAGGATCGCATCCGGGTTGGTCGCGGGCAACAGGACACCCAACTCGCGTTCGCGAAAGCCCATCAACAGCGGACATTGGCGGGTTCCCAGCAATCGCAGTGCGATGAAGGTGATCAACGTCGAACTGATGCTCGGGAGTTGCCAGGCGATGGTCGAGTGCTCGTCGAAGCCCATGGCCGCCAAGCGCGCCGCCATGTCCCATGCCGCAGCCCGAACATCCGCAAAGGTCAGCACGTCGTCCTGATCGATGAGCATGTGATCGTCGCCGCTGTGCGCGACCCTTCGGTCGAGCAGTTCGGGCAGTGTGTCAGCGTCGTCCAGCGTCACATGGATCCTCTCGGTCGCGCTCGATGATGCTCGGCCAGCCGTTCGCTCGTGTCGCGATGAGCCTTCACGACCGAGGTGCCGATGCGGGGGGCAGGTTCGAATAGCCGACCTCCGGCCAGTTCAGCCATCCAGAAGCGGCGAGCGTGCCGCCGTCCGGATGAATCGACGTTCCGGTCACATAGGAAGACAGATCTGATGCCAGGAACAGCGCACAGCCCGAGACGTCGTGCGCGGTACCGGTGCGGCCCATGGGAATGGTGACGGCGAAACGCGAGGCGTCGTCCTCCGTCCACACGGACCCGGTGCCGAAGCTGGCGTGCGTCGCGGTGCCCTCATGGGGTGCGAGATCGGGAGCGATCGTGTTGACCCGGATGCCGTCGCTCGCCAGCTCGACGGCAAGCGAACGAGACAGGTTGGTCACGGCCGCCTTCATCGCGGCGTAGATCGCGACGCCCGGGCCGGCCCGGTGCCCCTCGATGGATGTGATGCTGATGATGCTCCCGCCGCCCCTGGCGCGCAGGCGCGGGATCGCAAGGTGGATCGCGTGGAGCAGCCAGACGAAGTTGGCCCGCATCAGCGCGTCCCATCCGCGTGGCGTGGAGTCGCTGAAGGGCTGCAGAAAGGTGCCACCCACCACGTTCAGGAGGACATCGAGCCGGCCGAACTCGCGGTCGACCTGATCGAAGAACGCAGCCAACACCTGCTCGTCGCGAGCGTCGCCGACATGGGTGAGCACGCGGTGTCCGGCCGAGCGGCACTCGTCGGAGGTTGACTCGAGCGCGAGCCTGTCACGATCGAGAACAGCGACATCCACCCCGGCGCGAGCGAGATCGATCGTGCACGCGCGGCCCAGCCCGCCCGCGCCGCCGATGATCATCGCTGCCCTGCCGGACAGGTTTGCGCGCGCTTCCAGGTAGCTCGGCTGCGTCACGTCGACACCTCTGGCCTCGTCATCGCGACCGGGGGAGGCCGAGCCCTCGCGTCGCGATGATCTCCCGTTGGATCTCGCTGACCCCACCGGCGATCGTGTAGAACGGGGCGTACCGAAAGGCGTGCTCCAGCTCACCGCCGACGGACGTGCCGTTCGGCGGCGATGACACGATCGCTTCGGGACCGATCGAATCGATGATGTCCGCGAGCACTCGGTTGTACGCCTCGGAGCCGAACAACTTCGACATCGATCCCTCCACGACGGGCGGTGCTCCTCGGGTTCCGACCCACACGCTCTTGTAGAACAGCAGGCGGGCGACCTCGGCTTCGATGGCAGCATTGGCCAGTGCGCTGCGAACGTGCGGGGCGTCGATCCGCCGCGACCCCCCGTCGGACGGCTGAGCCGAGGCCCACCCGACAACCTGGTCGAGCAACGGCCCGGGGCCGATGGGACTGGTTCGTTCGACGGCGAGGCCGACGGTCATGACGTCCCATCCGCCGTTGACGTCGCCGACCCGCGCGCTGTCGGGCACCGTGACGTCGGAGAAGAAGGTGACGTTCACGAGCTGGCCGCCCAGCGTCTCGATCGGTGTGAACGTCACGCCGGGCGCGTCCATCGGAACCAGGAACATCGTGAGGCCACGGTGCTTCGCGACGGTCGAGTCGGTTCGCGCCAGGAGGAAGCAGTAGGCCGACTCGTGGGCCAGCGTCGTGAACATCTTCTGACCGTTGATGACCCAGTCGCTGCCGCTCCGAGCGGCTGTCGTCTTCGCGGCTGCGACGTCGGATCCGCTGTCCGGCTCGCTGTAGCCGAGGCAGATGAGGATGTCGCCCCCGAGCACCCTGGGGATGATGTCTCGCTGCTGATCTGGAGTGCCGACCACGCGCAAGGTCTCCACGACGAGCATCGTGGTCGAACGACCGTCGTTCGGCACCCCTGCCGCTGCAAGCTCTTCGTTCATGGCCACCATCTCGAAATCCGTGCGGCCCTGACCGCCCATCTCGACCGGCCATTGGGGCGCGATCCAACCTCGTTGGGCCAAGGCTCTGTGGAGTTCCCAGTTGTGCAGGGTGCCCGTTCGCCAGGCCTCTCGTCGGATCTCCTCGGTCATGTGCGCTTCGAGGAACTGCCGAACTTCCAGGCGGAACTGCTCCGCCTGCGCACCGAGCGAGAAGTCCATCAGGCTGCACCGGCTGCTGGGCCGAACATGACGGTTGCCAGACAGTCCACTTCCCCGGGCAGGTCACCGATGACGGCGGGCCACGCCTTGGCCCGGCGGAAGAACAGCTGAACGTCGTACTCCAGCATGAAGCCGTACCCACCGTGCACGTGCAGGGCGTGCGCAGCTGCGCGCTGAGCCGTTCGCGCCGCGAAGATGAAGGCCATCGAGGCGAGGGAGCGGCTCGTCGGATCGTTTCGATCGGCCGCCCACGCAGCTCGAAGCGCGAGGAGGCGGGCCCCCTCGACAGCCGTCGCGTGATCGGCGAATGGCTGCGACACCGCCTGGAACGAGCCAATGGGCACACCGAACTGATGGCGGGACTTTGCGTACTCGACACCCAGCTGCATCGCTCCGTCGGCCAGTCCCACCAGACTGGCTGCCGTCAGCACCCGCCATTCCGTCTTCGCCGTCTCGAACGCGCCGTACGCTTCGGGACCGGAAGCGAGAACTCGTCGGCCTGTCGTCCGCCGAACCGACACATCGGCGAGCGGCATCGACCCGAGGTTCGCAATCGCGGTCATCGACGGTTCAACATCGAGCAGCGCGAGTTCGTCGTCGTCGAGGACGGCGATCCCCTGCGCCACTGCTCCAGCCGGCACGAGTCGGGCGGTGCCGTCGACGACCGGCCGAAGGGCCAAAGTCAACAGCGCTCGATCGATCGAATCAGACGCCACGCCACGCGAAGCGACCAGGCGAGAAGCGACGATCGATTCGACGAACGGTGCCGCAGCCAGGTGGCGTCCGCACACCTCCGCGATGTCGCACAGGGCCAACAGGTTCGCACCGTGTCCGCCCAGATCCTCGGAGACGCCGAGCGTCGGCACTCCGATCGACAGGAATCTGCGCCAGAGGTCAGCGTCGAATCCCAGTGGCTCGGCGGCGCGCACCCGTTCGGGCGAACTGACGTTGTCGAGCAATCGGGCGAATGTCGACCGCAACTCGACGACCTCGGCAGCAGGCGTCAGATCCATGTGATGGACCTCATGGCGATGGTGGTGGCGATGCCTCGAAGCCGGTGAACCTCGGCTCGCGCCGCTCGAGGAACGCGCTCACGCCCTCCTTGTGGTCGGCGGAGTGGAAGCACACCTCGAGCGCGGCGCGGTGGTGCTCGAGATGATCGTCGATCGTTCGCTCCAGCCCGCCGTAGACGAGGCCGCGGATGGCCGCCAGCGCAGTGGGTGCGTTCTTGATCCAGGAGAGGGCCTCGTGCCGGGCGGCTTCGGCGAGCTGCTCGGGCGCGACCACTGCCGTCACGTATCCGAGGCGCAGCGCTTCGTCAGCCGAGATGACCGTGCCTCGGTACAGGAGTTGCAGCGCTGCCTGAGGCCCGATGAGACGCGGCAGCAACCACGTGCCGGCGCCTGTATCGGGCACGAGTCCTCGCGCTGCGAAGTTCCAGCCGAATCGAGCACCATCCGACGCGATGCGAACGTCGCACATCGAGGTGAACTCGGCGCCCATGCCGACGGCGACTCCATCGATCGCAGCGATGGTCGGCTTACGGCACCGCGCCAAGAACCAGGGCTTCGTGCCCTCGCTTCGCTTCTCCTCCGGCGTCGATGCGAGGTCTTGCAGATCGATGCCGGCGCAGAACGAACCCCCCGATCCCGTCACGATCACGACCCAGGCTGCTGGGTCGTCGTTCGCGCGCTCGACCGCCGCGGCGAACGCGTGCAGCATGTCGAACGTCATCGCATTTCGCTTCTCCGGCCGCCGAATCGTGATCCATGCGATGTTGCCGTCGAGCTCGTAGCCGATCCGCGATTCCTCCGCGGGTCCGGCGGTCACCGCGTCGTTCCAGTCGTGTCCATGCTTCCCCCTCGGCGGCTCACCGATCGGCCAACTGTTACATACTTGTACAGAGTTCGTGCAGCGGTCAACCCGTCGGACAGTGCCGATCTTGCGCACCGCCCTCGAGAAAGAAGCCAAAGTTGGACAGGTTTCGCGGCTGCGGCTCTGGCGGTCCCGAACGTCGACGTGGCACCATCGTGCGATGGAGTTCATGGTCCAGTATCCATTGGCACACCCAGCTCCGCCAGAGTTCCTCCGGCCCGACCATGTCGCCGAGTTCGCCAAGGCTGCCGAGTCCGCCGGGTTCGCTGCACTCGGGTTCACCGAGCATCCTGCGCCGTCGCGCCGGTGGCTCGCTTCCGGCGGCCACGAATCATTCGATCCGTTGGCAGCTCTGGCGTTCTGCGCTGCCGTCACCCACCGGATCCGACTGATGACATATCTCTCGGTCGTCCCGTACCACCGACCGCTGCTGCTGGCGAAGGCGGCTGCCACGGTCGACGTGCTGTCGGGCGGCCGGTTGGTCATGGTGGTCGGCAGCGGATATCTGCGGTCCGAGTTCACTCACTTGGACGTCGACTTCGCTCGACGCAACGACCTGCTCGAGGCGGGACTGCGTTCGATGCGAGCAGTGTGGTCCGACGCCGACGACAGCATGGACGGTTCGCCCGCCGGTCCGGTCTCGAGACCGTTGCCCGTGCAACGTTCCGGACCTCCCCTCTGGTTCGGCGGCAACAGCAGGGTGGCCCGCCGGCGCGCCGTCGAACTCGGCAGTGGGTGGAGTCCGAACCAATACGCTCCGGTGATGGCCGCCTCGGCCCGCACGCCGGCTCTGTCCACCATGGCCGAGCTCGGAGATGCCATCGGCGAACTCCGTGCAGCGTTGTCGGTCGCGGGCCGATCGAACGACGCCTTCGACATCCAGGTCGCCTCGCCGCGATCGATGGAGCCGCCGGCCAGTCGCGGACTGGTCGATCACGTGGCGGAGCTGGAGTCGATCGGGGCGACGTGGTTCGTCCACGTGCCGCCGCACGACTCGTTCGATCGGTGCATCGAGGCGATCGCCGAGTTCGGAGCGACGGTCATCGCTGCCACTCGAAGCCGCCGTCGCTGATCGGGTGGTACGGACCCGGGACCCCTGTGGGGCCGTCACGTGCGATCGGGCTGACTCAGGCGCCGGACGAACTCGGCGTGCAGGCTGCCGTCCAGTGCCTTGTCGACGGTGACCCGTCGACGTTCGAATCGCCACGCGTCGTCGAACGGCACCAGGACGTCCCGGTAGCGCCCCCAGTGGTCGAGCATCTCATTGGTGAACACGGCGAAGTAGCTCGTCGCCTCGGCGCGCTCTGGCGTCAGCTTCGTGATCGCGACGTTGCTCACGTGGTGGTGGATGAAGAAGCGCGGGCCGGGAACCTTCGTGTTGTCGTCGGCCACCCCACCGATGAACCGCTCGATCGCAGCTCGGCCGCGTACCTCGCCTGCTGTGCCCTCGTCCAGAACGCCGTCCGGGACGAACAGCCCCGCAACCGTCGCGGCGTCGCCGCGATCGCCGGCCGCGTTGTACTTCGACACGGTGTCGCGGATGTGTTCGCGGGCGAACAGTTCCCACAGCTCCACTGGCGCTCCTCTTCCCGGACGGCAACGCACGGCCGATGAATGTCTAGTTCGCACAGGATTCAGCGTCAATGTGGACCCAGCAGAAGGCACCGACGGGAGAAGCAGCCCGCTCTGCTGGAGCAGGCGACCGTTCGCGTTCAGCTGGACACCCTCACGCAGCAGCGAATACTATCCAAATAGCGCAGCTATATTGCCGCCGGGGTGAAGGGATGGGCAGACGATGAAGCTGGACCGACGAATCGACGTGGACGATCTTCGCGAAGTGCCCCGACGGGCCCGTGAGATCGTGCACGAGGGGTTCGACGGCCTCTGGACGGCGGAAACGAAGTTCGATCCCTTTCTCCCGCTGCTCCTCGCAGCCGAGCACACCGACGCCGAGATCGGGACAGCCATCGCTGTGGCCTTCGCGAGAAACCCGATGACGGTCGCCAACCTCGGATGGGACCTGCAGACCTACTCGAGGGGCAAGTTCATCCTCGGGCTCGGAACACAGGTGAAGCCGCACATCACCCGTCGCTTCTCGATGCCGTTCACCCAGCCGGTCGAGCGCATGAAGGAGTTCGTCACAGCGCTCCGTGCGATCTGGACTGCATGGAACGATGGAACCCGGCTGCAGTTCGAAGGCGCGTTCTACACGCACAACCTGATGACGCCGTACTTCAATCCTGGCCCGCAGCCCTTCGGGCAACCGCAGATCATGCTCGCCGCGGTCGGACCGAAGATGGCACAGGCAGCAGGCGAGGTGAGCGACGGGATCCTGTCGCACGTCTTCACAACGCCGAAGTACGTTCACGAGGTGGTCCTTCCGGCGCTCGAGCGCGGGCTCACCGCGGCGGGCCGGCATCGAAGCGACTTCTCGGTCAAGCTGCCGATCTTCCTCATCACCGGTCGCAACGCTCAAGAGTTCGAACGTGCGGAAGCGTCCATCCGCAAGGAGATCGCGTTCTACGCGTCGACACCCACGTATCGCGCCGTGCTCGACATCCACGGTTGGGGCTCGGTGCAGGATGAACTCGTCGTGTTGTCCCGGCAGGGCGAGTGGGAGGCGATGGGAGATCTCGTCACCGACGAGATGCTCGACACGTTCGCCGTGACCGCGAAGCCCGCGGACGTCGTCTCGGCCGTTCGAGCCCGGTACGGGGACACCATCGATCGTCTCGGGTTCCACATTCCGTACGACACGAACAACGAGCTCCCAGCACTCATCGCAGCCGGCAGGAGCGAACAGCCGGACGGTGATGACGCCGCACGAGCGGCCTCCGCTGGCCCACCCGACTCCCCGGTTCATCACGAGAGGCGAAGTTGAACACGATGCCGACCCACGAGACCAGTGCCCGAGAGCTTCACGACGGCTTGTTCGCGTTCATCGATCAGGCGATCATGCCCATCCAGCGCGAGATCGAGCACCTGCTCCACGACCCGCGTCGGTACTGGGCCGAAGACGGCCGCGTCGCACCGGAGATCCTCGACGCACGTCAGCGGACTCGGCAAGCGTCGGCGGCAGCCGGGTTCTACACGATGTTCTGCCCAACGGAGTTCGGCGGCGGAGGCCTCGGCTCGCGCATGTACTTCGACGTCTGGGAAGAGTTGTGCTATCGCTACGGCTCACCGCAGACACAGCTGCCATTCGTCGTGCTCGCGCACACCAGCACCGGCCCGTCGGCGTTGTGGCTCCACGCCAGTGACGAACTGAAGGACGAGGTCATCGGACCACTCTCGCGGGGCGAGCTGGCCGGCTCGTTCGCGATGTCGGAGCCGGATGCTGGTTCGGACGCCTGGATGATGACGACGAAGGCGACTCGTGACGGAGACGAATGGGTGATCAACGGCTCGAAGATGTGGGCCACGTACGGCCCCACCGCAGACTTCGTCATCACCTTCGCAGTCACCGATGCCGAGCGGTTTGCCGAGCGAAAGGGTGGACTCACGTGCTTCTACGTCCCCGCCGATGCGCCGGGCTACAAGGTCGACTCGATCGTCAAGTGTTGGGACGAGCCCGGCGGTGAGGAGTGCATCATCACGTTCGACGACGTTCGCATCCCCGACCGGTACCGGGTCGGCCCGGTCGGCGAGGGATTCCGCGTCGCCATGCAGGGCTCGGGCCAACTGAAGCTGACCAAGACCGGCAGGACCATCGGGCTCGCCCGTTGGTCGGTCGACCGAGCTCTCGAATTTGCACGAGTTCGCAAGACCTTCGGCAAGACGCTGGACGAGCATCAGTCGATCCAGAACATGCTCGCCGACAGCTGCACCGAGATCTACGCCTCGAAGGCGATGGCGTGGGACATCGCCGACAAGCTCGATCGCGGGCTCGATCCGCACTTCGAGCGATCGATGGCCAACACGTTCGTCTTCGAGGCGATGTATCGCGTGTACGACCGGTCGATGCAGATTCTCGGTGGCATGTCCTTGGCCAACGAGAGCAACATGATCCAGGGATGGCACACGCTGCGAGTGTGTCGCATCAGCGAGGGTCCCACGGAGGTGCAGCGGCGCGCCGTCGCTCGCCATGTCCTGCGGAGTGGCCCAGCGTTCACCGGAATGTAGCGCCCACGATCTCAGGCGAGCCACGGCTCCGATGACGACGTGAACCCGAAGCGTGCGCCGGCGGTCGTCGACGGATCGGTGACGATCAGCGAAGCGGTGCCTGTCTCGACAGTCATCCCGACCGACTGGATGTGCTCACGAGCGCGAGCAAGATCGTTCACGACGAAGTTGACGGTGTGGAGAATCGGCAGACCACACGTGTCGAGGTCGCTCCTGGCAGGTCCGTCCTCGATCGGCTGGGCCAGCTCGAGCACCGTGCCCGAGTCGTTCCCCACGCGGACCCATGCGCTGTCGGTGCCCAACGGCTCGTTGTGGCCGTGCGCCAACAGCGTCGCTCCCATCGTGTCCAACCAGAACGACCTGGCCGCTGCGACGTCGTGGACCACGATCGTGTGATGCGATGACCGGACCAGTCCGAGCGGATCCTGATCGGGCAGCACGATCATGTCCTCGTCGGGCACGCGCGGAGGCATGACGTGATACGACGTCGGCTCGCAGAACTCGAGCATGCCGTGGGTGTCGCGGAAGTGGGTGTAGACGACCGCAGACCGCCAGTCCGGATCGAACGTGTGGCGATAACCGGGCGGAAGCGGAATCGGGCCGTGGCGCGGTACACGGCGCGCGACGTTGTTCTCGACCGAGAACGATCGGTAGGCGACGGCGGGATCAGGATCCTCGGCGAACCGGCTCTTGGCGTCACGGAGCGTGTTCGCGAGGTCGTCGATGCCCTTGACGTACCACGCCAGCGAATGCAGCCTGCTGCCGAAGCGGTTCAGGAAGCTGCGGAGACCGGAGGGCCGCTCGTCGGCGTAGGCCGCCTCGACCCACACGTCGCCGAGGTACACGAAGAAGGCCCATCGCCCTCCGAGCTCCCAGAAACCTGCGTCCAGGATCGGTCGCCGGAACAGACGCTGGTACACGGTCCGTGCCTGGTCCATGTCGTCGGAGAGGTGGGTGACGTGGAAGAGCGGTGATTCGAATTCGAAGCCAGCCGGTGGAGACATGTCGAGACGGTACCCGAGTTCCAACTTCTCGATCAAAATACAACATGATTCTGCTAGCGTCTGGCCATGACCGTGCACACGACCGAAGGGCAGATGCCAGTCGGAGCAACTCGCCCCCTGCCGGTGTCGGACGTAGAAGCCCGAAGGCCCTTCCGGTTCGACATGCCCTACGGCACGGCAGCCGATCTGGTGGTCGACCCGCTGGTTCCCGAGGACGAGAGGGAGTGGGTTCCCCAATCCGAGTTCGTCTCGTTCCGGCCGCTGCTCCTGTCGACCTCGAACGGCTATTACGTCAACCTGCTCCGCGTCCGTCGGGCCGGTGTGCTGTCCCGCCACCGCCATGCAGGGCCCGTCCACGCCATCGTCGTCAAGGGTCGGTGGCACTACCTCGAGCACGACTGGGAGGCGATCGAGGGCGGCTATGCGTTCGAGCCTCCCGGTGAGGTGCACACCCTCGTGGTGCCGCACGATGTGGACGAGATGATCACGCTCTTCCACGTGACCGGCGCACTCGTGTATGTCGACCCCGACGGCCGGGCGACCGGCTACGAGGATGTCTTCACGAAGCTCCAACTCGCCCGCGATCACTACGCAGCCGTCGGCCTGGGCGCTGCGCACGCCGATCACTTCGTGCGCTGATCAGCGTCTCAGCGGAGGCGCCAGTCGATCCGCCTTCCATTCGCGAAGTCGTGCTGGCCTTCGTCGACGTTCGACGCCTGGTTGCCGAGGCCGATGTAGGTGTAGCCCACCGACAGTGCCTGCGATCGAGACATCTCACGAGCAGACCACAGCGAGCGCAGGGTGGCCTGAACCGGGAGCGGCGGCGCGGACGCGATGGCTTCAGCGGCCCACATGGCCCGCGCCTCGAGCTCGGCCATGGGGACGACCTCCGAGACGAGCCCGATCTGATGCGCTCGCTGAGCAGACATCCGCTCCCAGTTGCCGAGCAGCGTCAGGCGCATGATCTCCTGGAACGGCATGTTCTGCATCATCAACACGGGCTCGAACGCCGCTGTCAATCCGTACGACACGTGGGGGTCGAAGAAGGTTGCGTGGTCTGCGGCGATGATGAAGTCGACCTCGCCCAGGAAGTAGAAGGCACCGCCGCAAGCGATCCCGTTCACAGCGGCGATCATCGGCTTCCAGAGCCCGCGCGTCTTCGGGCCGATCCACTCGCTGACATCTCGGTAGTCGAACGGACTGTCCGGCCAAGCATCGATCAGCGAATCCTCAGGAAGGTTTCCCGGACCGGTGGCCGCCTCGTCCCGGTCCACCCCGGTGCAGAACGAACGGTCGCCGGCGCCGGTCAGCACCAGGACGCGAATGTCTGGTCGTTGCCGAAGGTCGTCGTACAGCGTCGACAGCTCGCGCATCATGACCGAATTGAACGCGTTCAGCACCTCGGGACGGTTCAACGTGATCCAGCCGACGGCGTTGCGCTGCTCGAAGCGGATGGTCTCGAACTGATCGTGCGCGTCACTCACGAACGCCGTCCTTTCTGGCGGATGCTGCATCGAGCGCAAACCTGTCGAAGATTAGTCGATTCTCGCCCGGTCGATCTGGCGGCGTGCTGCAGGGCGCAGGGTGATGATCGACACGTGCACGGGGAGCGCCGACCCCTACGATGCAGCGTCATCATGTCAATGCAACGCACACATCTCGCGCCGAGCTCCACGTGACCGACGAGTCTCGATCCGCCGCCCGGTCGGACGGTGTCGGCATCGATCTCTCCAGTCTGCGGGTACCCAAGGCAGCGGAGTTGCTGGCGGCGCGGCTTCGCCAGCACATCCTGAGTGGACGGCTCAAGGCGGGCTCGACACTGCCGTCCGAGGCCAAGCTGCTCGCCGCGGTCGGTGTCGGTCGACCGGCGTTGCGTGAAGCACAGCGCATCCTCGAGTCAGAGGGCTTGCTCGAGGTACAACGCGGGGCCAAGGGTGGAGCGATCATCACGCTCCCCGACTCTGCGATTGCGAGCCGAGTGGCCGGTCTGTGGCTCCAGTACAACGGAGCGACCCTTCGTGACGTGTACGACACGCGAGCGCTCCTGGAAGCGACAGCGGCCGAACGATTGGCAGAAGGTGGGGACACGCACTCGATTGCCCTGCTGAAGACGACGACGCTCGAGGAGCACCAAGCGCTGACCGACCGGGACGCGTGGTTCGAGACCAGCCTCGGCTTCCACGCGAGGTTGGTCAATGCCGCGGGTCTCCGAACCCTCGATCTCCTGGGTCAGATGCTGCGAGACATCACATCGAGGCACATCGCCCGGCAGCGGTGGGAGCGAGAAGGCGGTGAGTGGAGAAAGCGAGCGCAGCTCTCCAACAAGTCGCACGTGAAGCTGATCAGCCTGATCGAGGCCGGCAACGGAGTGACGGCGAAGAACTTCTGGAACGTTCACATGAACCGTGCCGCCGACATGCTGTTCGAGGGCCACGACCAGGAGACGGTCCTCGATCTCTTCGACCTCGGTGGTGCGGCCCGGGATTCGTCGGATCGGACCGGCAAGGCCGCCGACATTCTCGCTGAACGTCTGCGGCGACAGATCGTGCACGGGGAGCTGGCGGAGGGCACGATCCTGCCCCCGGAGAACCAGCTGGCCGAGAGCTTGCAAGTCGGGCGCCCTGCGCTTCGCGAAGCGATGCGCATTCTGGAGTCGGAGGGACTGCTGGTCGTCGAGCGAGGTTCACGGGGCGGCGCGCGCATCCACGCACCCAGTCGCGAGGCGGCAGGCCGCCCGTTGGGAATCCTGCTGCAGCTGCAGCAGACGTCCATCGACGACGTCTGCGAAACCCGAACCCTCGTGCAGACCGCAGCCGCGCGAACGATCGCCGAACGTGGGAGCGATGAGAACCGAGCGGCGTTACGAGCTGCTGTCGAAGCGGGCATGAGCGTGGCCGACGATCCGGTCGAGTGGTCGAGGCATGCGGTCAGCTTCTATGGGCGGCTGGTCGAGCTCAGCGGCCTCTCCACCCTCGCCTATCTCGGTGGACTGGTCGAAGATCTCCTCGATCGTCACTGGGCCAACCGCAATGTCTCTCCCGTCAGTCGACCGGAAGCAGCCAATCCGGCCTTCGTCCAACGTGCGCAGCTGCGGCTGGTCATGTTGATCGAAGCACGAGACGTCTCCGGCGCCGAGGCGATGGTGCGTGCACATCTGGACGGCATACAGCAGCGCCTCGCCATCCAGTCTGCCGACACGAGAATGCTGTGCGCGTCCGACTGAAAGCGGACAACATCGGAACAGGACTCGGCGACGTGGATCAGCGCACTCGTGACCCACGTTGGGAGCGGTGGCCACTGAACCGAATCGGGCTCCGGGGGAGGCTCTCGTGTATCCCCTGAGTCTCGCTGGGTCAGCTCGTTGAATCGCAGGCGGGTTGTCTGCCGGTGCCTGGCAGTCGCTCGCCGAAATGTACATGCGCCGCCAGCGAGCAACGCATCGTCATTCAGAGTGCTTCCCAAGAGATCAACGTCATTACAGAGATGATGCAGTGGGCCTTCAACGCTTCGGGAGCGTGGCAGCGCTCGAAGCGGAGAATTCGCGCATGAGCATGACCGCAGAATTAGTGCGCGCAGTCGTCAGTGCGCTCCATGGAACGCCCGTCGGGTGTCGCCGCACCTTGACGACGCAGTGACGAGCCGATAAGTGAGCGCGAACATGACGCGAACACGACGGGCACCGACGAATGCACACGAGCGCGGACGAACCGTCGCCGCAGGGTGCCAGAATCGCCCCGCTACCTGCAGCAACTGGCATCGAGCGCCTACCAGGCGAGATATGAGACTCTCGGCTCATAACCCGAAGGTCGCAGGTTCAAATCCTGCCCCCGCCACCAAGTGCGCGAAAGCGCAGGCCAGAGGCCCTTTCTGTGAACTCAGAGAGGGCCTCGGTCGTTCTCGCAACCCACTTCGGGTTCA
>JBFWSW010000019.1:0-72036 GCA_050248155.1 Ilumatobacteraceae bacterium | reverse complement strand
CGTTCGCGAACCCGCGGGTCGCCGACCAGGTCGTCGACGCGGCAGCACAGTTGATCGAGCACGCCCAGCACCTGTCCGCGGTCGAGTTCGAGCAGATCGTGCGCCGTTTCGTGCTCCTCGTCGACCAAGACGGCTCCGCGCGTGCTGCGGAGCGGGCCCTGACGGATCGGAAGCTGTCGATCGGGTTCTCCGACCACACCTTCAGCCTGCGGGTCAACGGACCGGCCGCGGATGGTGTCGCGCTGCGGGCAGCATGGAAAGCGCAGCTCGACCTCGAATGGCAGGCCGACTGGGACGCATGTGTCGCCGAGCACGGCGACCAGGCCTGCCCCGCGTTGCTGCGCCGCACCGTCGAGCAGCGCGGCTACGACGCGTTCATGACCGTCGCCGCCGGCGGCGTCACCGCGGTCGTCCACCTGATCGCGGATGCAGCCACCTTCGAGGCCGGGGTGGCGGAGGTGTTCGACACCGAACCCGCCACCACCGCCCGTCCCGACGACATCCGCCGCTGGGCGTCACACGCCGCGGATGGGACGTTCGTGCCCGCGGTGGACATCGTCCTGGCGGCCCTGCGTGACCGGGTCCGGCACGTGATCACCGACCACCGCGGGATCGTGTTGCACATGGGACGCACCAGACGGCTGTTCACCGGCCGCGCACGGGACGCGGTGCTGCTGGCAGCGACACGATGTACCCACCCCGGATGCGACACCGTGTCCGGGGACAGCCAAGCCGACCACCTCCACCCCCACGCCCACGGCGGCAACACCTCCACCACCAACGGTGGACCCGCCTGCGGCAAGCACAACCGATGGCGCTACACCAACCACGCCCGCACCGTCCTCGACGAACGCGGCTACTGGCACACGTACCGCAACGACGGCACCGAAGTCGCCTGAACCCGCCCGGCCCGGCGGGTCAGGGTGGCGCGCTGGTACGTTCGGCGGCTTGTGGAGGGTGAGGTGACCGGAGGGCAGCGACCCTCGATGGTGGACCGATTGGCGCTGATCGAGGACGGCGATGGTGCCTTCTCCAGCGCGGCGCCGACCGAACGGCATCACGTGTTCGGCGGGCTGCTGGTCGCGCAAGCGCTGCGGGCGGCACAAACGACGGTGGGGGAGACCCGTCCGGTGCACTCGTTGCATGCGTCGTTCGTCAGCGCCGGAACACCTGAGGAACGCGTCCAGTACGAGGTCGAGCGCACTCGCGACGGCGCGAGCTTCGGGACGCGGCGGGTCGTCGCACGGCAGGCCAAGGGAGTCGTGCTCGTGCTCACCGCCGACTTCCATGACGACGAGGCCGGCTTGGAGTACGAGCTGCCCGCGGTGCGCGGGCTCCCGTCGCCCGACGATCTCCCGCCGGGTCGCTACCGCTCGCGCTGGTTCGACTCACGCGACGTGCCGGTGGAGGGAGTGCCGGCGGTGCTGCCGCACTCGCGGCGGTCGTGGTTCCGTCCGACCGTGCCGATCCCTGACGATCCACTGCTGCACCTCCAGGTGCTCGCGTACCTCAGCGACCACGGCCCCACCCGTGCGGCGCGCGAGCCGCACGCGAGCCTGGCCGACGACGCCAACCGCATGTCGGTGTCGCTCGACCACAGCATCTGGTTCCACCGGCCGGTCGACGCGAACCAGTGGTTGCTGTCCGAGCTGCTGCCCGTGGCGACGGGCAGTGGCCGTGGCCTGTCGATGGGGACGATCCGCCGCCGCGACGGTGCGCTGCTCGCGACCGTCGCCCAAGAGGTGTTGCTGCGGGCTCGGTGAGCTCAGCGTGCGTACTGGCCGCCGAGCTCGGCGGTGGTCGGCCACCCGAGCTCGCGGCGAAGGCGGTCCATCTGCTTGCGGTACGCCGGCAGGTGGACGTACGCCGCATGTCGATCGCTGTCGACGTGGCGGACTCCGCCGGACACGTCCGGATCGGTGCCGCGGCGTCGAGCGCGGAAGCGCTCGTACGACGCGCGGTCCTCGACGAGCATCTTCGCTGATCGAGCGATCGCATCGCCCATGTTGTCGAACAGCCCGTACGCGCCGCCGTCGCCTTCGGTGAACCCGATCGCTGCCAGGCCGTCGTGGTCCTGGCTCCAGAGACGCAGGTAGAGCGACGGTCGGTTGCCCTTCCACCGGAAGTACGAGCGATCGAGGTACGGCACATCGGTGCGATAGCCCGTGGCCGCGACGACGACCTCGAACGACTCGCGGGTGCCGTCGACGAATTCGACCACGTCTCCATCGAAACGCCGCACGTCGCTCCGTACGGCGAGGTCGCCGTGCCGCAAGTGGTGGACGATCTGGTCGTTGACGATCGGATGGGTCTCGAACAACTTGTGATCGGGCTTCGGCCACCCGTATTTGGTCGGGTCGCCGGCGACGACCTTCAGCACTCGAGGGAAGACAGCCTGAGCGACGCGCATCGGGAGCTCGGGACCGCTCGATGCGAAGACGTCGGCCGGCATGCCGAAGATGTGCTTGGGCACGAGGTGGTAGCCGCGCCGGACGCTGATGGCCGCGTGGCCGGCTCGCTGCGCGGCATCGCAGGCGATGTCGACGCCGGAGTTGCCCGCGCCGATCACCAGCACGCGACGTCCCTCGAACATCGATGCGCTGCGGTACTGCGACGAGTGGATGACGGTCCCGTCGAAGGATCCGGGGATCTTCGGCATGGAGGGATGCCACTGCGTCCCGGTCGCGCACGTGATCGTGCGGTAGGTCCGCTCGTCACCGTTGCTCAGGCGGACGAGCCACCTGCCGCCAGGAGCCCGCTCGACGCGCTCGACGCCGACACCGAGCCGCACGTGCGGGACGACTCCCGATGCATCGGCCACCTCGCGCACGTACGCGAGGATCTGGCGGTGGTTCGGGTAGTCGGGATATGAGTCCGGCATGGGGTGACCGAGGTACCCGGACTCGTGCCTGGACGAGATGAAGTGGGCCGAGTCGTACATCGGTGACCCGGGGTTGGCCTGGTCCCAGATGCCGCCGATCGACGTGTGCCGCTCGAAGACGTCGATGCTCAGCCCGTTTGCCAGGAAGCCCCGAGCCGCAGCGATGCCGCCTGGCCCGGCGCCGACGATGCAGTGGTCTGCCATGCCCACGATCTATCACGTCGACGAGCGGGATCAGGGGGTGCTGCGTCGGCTCAGCGCTTCTGTGAGGGCACGCATCTCGTCGAACATCGGCAACAGCTCGGGGAGGCGTCGGGCGATCGCGTCGCGCTGGCGCGCCACCGTCGCGTGGTCGCCGCGGGCGATCGGTCCGGTGAGGGCGGCGGCACCGTCGGCCACCCAGTTGTCGACGGCGGCGCGCACGAGCGGTGCGAGCGCCGATCGATCCGGCCCAGCCGTCGCCATCAGCCGCTCGGCAGCGTCCTCGAGGGTGACCAGGAAGTTCGACGCGATCGACGCGGCAGCGTGGTAGGCGGCCCGATCGTCGTCGGCGATCGCGAAGGCCCGCATGCCCAGGTCGGCGGCGAGCCCGGTCGCCACTGCGAGCGCCCGTGCGGTGGATCCGGCGACGGCAGCTCCCGCTCCGGCCAACGAACCCGTTCGCTCGGTGATGGTCATCAGCGGATGGACGGCGAAGGCTTCGTGCGGCGACACGGCGTCGAGGCCGAGCGCGCCCGAACAGTGGCCGACGAGTGGGCCCGGCTCGATCGCGCGTGCGGCGTCACCGATCGCGCTGTCGGGAACCGCGAGCAGGATGGCGTCGAACCCGTGCCCGTCGAAGCCGCGGCCGAACGGCCCAGCGGCACGGGGGAGAAGTCGGGTGATGGTTCGTCCGACGCGTCCGGCCCCGACGACGGCGAGCCGACCATGCGTCGCAGCCACGCCGCGAGCTCAGATGCGCTCGATGATGGTCGCGGTGCCCATGCCACCGCCGGTGCACATCGTCACGAGACCTGTCGTCAGGTCGCGGCGTTCGAGTTCGTCGAGCAGGGTGCCGATCAGCATGCCCCCGGTCGCCCCGATCGGGTGGCCGAGCGCGATGGCGCCCCCGTTGACGTTGACCTTGTCCCAGTCGACCCCGGTGTCGCGCAGGAACTTCAGCACGACCGACGCGAACGCCTCGTTCACCTCGAACAAGTCGATGTCGTCGAAGGTCATGCCGGCCTTCTGCACGCACCGGGCCGAGGCGGGACCCGGCGCGGTCAGCATGATGACCGGCTCGGTGCCCGCCACTGCCGTCATGACGATGCGGGCCCGCGGTGTCATCCCGTGGGCTCGCGCGTAGTCGGGCGACACCACGAGCACGGCCGATGCTCCGTCGACGACGCCGGACGAGTTGCCGGCGTGATGGACGTGCTCGACGTGGTCGAGCTGTGGATAGGTGAGCAGCGCCGTCTGGTCGATCGACAGGGTGCCGCCGTTGGGCACGTGCGCGCCCATCGACGCGAAGCTGGCCGGCAGCTTGGCGAGGTCGGCGGCCGTCGTCCCGGGGCGTGGGTGTTCGTCGTGGTCGAGCGCCAGCGTGCCGTCGTCGTGGTGGATGGCGACGATCGAGCGCTCGAAGCGCCCCTCGGCGATCGCTGCCTGCGCTCGCAGCTGGCTGTCGGCTGCGAGTGCGTCGCACTGCTCGCGTGAGAACCCCTCGACAGTGGCGATGAGGTCGGCAGAGATGCCCTGCGGCACCATCGGGTACTGCTCGCGGAGGTGGGCGTTGTTCGCCGTGAACCCGTCGACGTGCATGGGGGAAGGGCGCGACATCGACTCGACGCCGCCGCTGACGACCAGATCTTGGAAGCCGGCGAGCACGCCGGCCGCGGCGAAGTTCACCGCCTGCTGGCCCGATCCGCAGAACCGGTTCAACGTGACGCCCGGCGCATCGAACGACCAGCCGGCATCGAGCGCGGCCATGCGAGCGATGTCCATGGAGTGGTCGCCGCTCCCGGCGCCGCAGCCCATGACGACGTCGTCGACGTCGGCTGTGTCGAAGCCGTTCCGCGCCTGCAGCGCGTTCAGCACCTGGGCCAGGATGCGCTGCGGGTGGACGCCGTGCAGCGATCCGGTGTCCTTGCCCTTGCCTCGGGGCGATCGGACCGCGTCGATGATCCAGGCCTCGCGTTGCATGGTTCGGGCTCCTTCGATCGGGGTGGTGACGGCACCCTACGGCGTGGATCTCGCCCCTCCGCAATCGGCCGGCCGGGCTCGGAACCCGAATGAGTGAGGACACACTCATTTCGACCGTCACGTTGCTAGCGTGCCGCCGGATGCTCGCCAACAAGTCGACCAAGCGTGCGAAGGCGTTGCCCCCCGATGAGCGGCGGGCAGCGATCGTCGCCGCCGCCATGCCGCTGATGTTGCGGCACGGCATCGGCGTGTCGACCCGGCAGATCGCCGAGGCAGCCGGCATCGCCGAGGGCACCATCTTCCGCGTGTTCCCCGACAAGGACGCACTCGTCGCGGCGGTCGTCGCGTCGGCGTTCGATCCGGCGCCCGTCGAGCGGGCACTCGCTGCGATCGACGTCACGCGGCCCCTCGAAGACCAGCTGACGCAGGCGGTCGTCATCATGCAGCGGCGCATGCGTGACATCTGGAACATCACCGCTGCGGTGGGGGTCACGAGTGCACCCCGCCCCGGCACACGAGCCGCCGACTTCGCCGCCCTGACCGCGATCTTCGAGCGTCGTCGCGCCGAGGTGTCGCGACCGCCGAAGTTGGCCGCGCAGACCCTCCGTGGCCTCACGTTGGCGCTCACACACCCGGCGCTCGCGCCCGATCGGCCGGTCTCACCTGCCCAGATCGTGTCGTTGCTGCTCGACGGAGTCCGTGCGAGGCCCTCGTGCTGATCCGCTTGCTCGTCTCGCACCTGCGCCCGTACCGGCGGCTGCTCGCGCTCGTCGTCGTCCTGCAGGCGGTCCAGGCGACCGCCGGTCTCTTCCTGCCGCGCCTCAACGCACACCTCATCGACGACGGCATCGCCAAGGGCGACACGGGCTACATCTGGCGGCTCGGGTCGATCATGCTGCTGGTCACACTCGTGCAGGTCGGCTTCAACGTGGCGGCGGTCTACGTCGGCTCGAAAGCTGCGATGGGCTTCGGTCGCGACGTCCGCAACGACCTCTTCCACCAGGTGACCGGGTTCTCGGCGCGGGAGGTCGCTGTCTTCGGCGCGCCCTCGCTCATCACACGCATCACCAACGACGTCCAGCAGGTCCAGATGCTCGTGCAGATGACCTGCACGTTGCTGATCGCCGCACCGATCACCGTGATCGGCGGCACGATCATGGCCGTCAACGAGGACGCCGGCCTGTCGTGGATCGTGGTCGTCTCCATCCCCCTGCTCGTCGTCGCGATCAGCAACGTCGTCCGGCGGATGGTGCCGCAGTTCCGCCTGATGCAGGATCGGATCGACGGCCTGAACCAAGTGCTGCGCGAGCAGATCACCGGCATGCGCGTGGTCCGCGCGTTCGTGCGCGAGCCGCACGAGGCCCAGCGCTTCGAGGGCGCCAACGACCAGGTCACCGTGACGGCGCTGCGCGCCGGCCGGTTGATGGCACTCATGTTCCCGACCGCGATCGTGTTCGTGAACCTCTCGAGCGTTGCCGTGCTGTGGTTCGGCGCGAATCGTCTGTCGACCAACGACATGGAAGTCGGATCGCTCGTCGCGTTCCTGACCTACCTCACCCAGATCCTGATGTCGGTGCTGATGGCGACGTTCATCGGTGCGCTCTGGCCACGCGCCGCTGTGTGCGCCGAGCGGATCGTCGAGGTGCTCGACACCCCCTCGTCGATCGCGGTCGCCGAGCGGCCGGTGTCGGTCGTGCACCACCGTGGCACCGTCCAGATGCGCGATGTCGAGTTCCGGTATCCCGGAGCCGAGCAACCGGTGCTCACCGGCATCTCGTTCCGGTGCGAAGCCGGCCAGACGACGGCGATCATCGGCAGCACGGGATCGGGCAAGACCACGCTGCTCGGACTGATCCCGCGGCTGTTCGACGCCACCGCAGGCCAGGTCCTCGTCGACGGTGTGGACGTGCGCGACCTCGAGCCCTCTGCGCTCTGGAGTCGCATCGGACTCGTGCCGCAGAAGCCCTACCTCTTCTCCGGCACCGTGGCGAGCAACCTGCGGTACGGCAAGGACGACGCCACCGACGACGAGATGTGGGACGCCCTCACCGTCGCCCAGGCCGCCGACTTCGTCCGGGCGATGGGTGGCCTCGAGGCGTCGATCGCACAGGGAGGCGTCAACGTCTCGGGAGGGCAGCGTCAGCGACTGGCCATCGCCCGTGCCGTCATCCGGCGGCCGGAGGTGTATCTGTTCGACGACTCGTTCTCGGCGCTCGACCTCGTGACCGACGCTCGCCTGCGGGCAGCGCTCGCCCCGCACACGCGGGATGCCGCCGTGCTGGTCGTCGGTCAGCGTGTCTCGACCATCTCGGGGGCCGATCAGATCATGGTGCTCGAGGACGGCCACATGGTCGGGCTCGGACGACACGAGGAGCTGGTGCGCACCTGCCGCACGTACGCCGAGATCGTCGCGTCGCAGCTCAGTGCCGAGGACGCGGCATGACCACCCATCAGGACGATCTCACGGACGAGACGCGTGACGATGGTCCGATGCGTCCACCGCCCGCGGAGATGCGTCCGGGGCAGGGCGGCAGGTTCAACGCCGTCGGTGTGCCCACCGAGAAGTCGAAGGACTTCCGGGCGTCGAGTGGCCGGCTGCTCGCCCGCCTGCGACCCGAACGCGCACGGGTCGTGCTGGTCGTGGTGATGGCGCTGTCGAGCGTCACGTTGGTGGTCCTCGGACCGAAGCTGCTCGGTCATGCCACCGACATCATCTTCGACGGGATCACCCACCGCGACGGACGACAGGGGATCGACTTCACCGAGCTCCATCACATCTTGTACCTGGTGACGGGCCTCTATGCCGCGTCGTTCCTCCTCGCCTATCTGCAGTCGTTCGTCCTCGCGGGCATCGTGCAGCGGACGATGTTCCGGCTGCGTGCCGACGTGGAGGACAAGCTGGGGCGCCTCCCGCTCAGCTGGGTCGATCGGCAACCTCGAGGCGACCTCCTGAGCCGGGTCACCAACGACATCGACAACGTGGCGCAGAGCCTGCAGCAGACGCTCAGTCAGCTGCTCACGTCTGCGCTCACGATCACGGGCGTGCTCGTCCTGATGTTCGTCATCTCGCCGCTGCTCGCGCTGGTGGCCGTCGTCACCGTGCCGCTCTCGATCTTCTCGATGCGCAGCATCGCGGCGCGGTCCAAGAAGAAGTTCATCGCGCAGTGGCGACACACAGGTGACCTGAACGCGTTGGTCGAGGAGACGTTCACCGGACACGCCGTCGTGAAGGCTTTCGGTCGCCAGCGCGAGGTCGAGCAGCGGTTCGGCGCCACCAACGACCGGCTCTACGAAGCGAGCTTCGGCGCGCAGTACGCGTCGGGCGCCATCCAGCCGGTCATGATGTTCCTCGGCAACCTCAACTTCGTCGCCATCGCCGTCATCGGCGGCCTGCGCGTGTCGTCCGGCGCGATCGGCCTCGGCGACGTGCAGGCGTTCATCCAGTACTCACGGCAGTTCTCGATGCCGCTCACCCAGTTCGCGTCGATGATCAACGTGCTCCAATCGGGCATCGCGTCCGCCGAGCGCGTGTTCGAGCTGCTCGACGCGCCCGAACAGGTACAGGAGGAGGACGTCGCGGCTGCACCGGTTCGAGGCCGCGTCGAGTTCCACGACGTCACCTTCTCGTACGATCCCGACCGTCCTCTGATCGATGACCTGTCGCTGGTCGCCGAGCCGGGGAAGACGGTCGCCATCGTCGGACCCACCGGAGCCGGCAAGACGACGCTCGTCAACCTCATCATGCGCTTCTACGAGCTCGACGGTGGACGCATCGAGCTCGACGGGGTCGACATCTCGACGATGCCGCGACGCGAGCTCCGGCGCAACATCGGCATGGTGCTGCAGGACACGTGGCTGTTCAGCGGCACCATCCGCGACAACATCGCGTACGGCCGGCTCGACGCCACCGACGACGAGATCATGGCCGCGGCCCGGGCGACCTACGTCGACCGCTTCGTGCACTCGTTGCCCGACGGCTACGAGACGCTCGTCGACGACGAGGGCAGCAACCTCAGCGCCGGCGAGAAGCAGCTCGTCACGATCGCGCGCGCGTTCCTCGCCGACCCGGCGATCCTCATCCTCGACGAGGCGACCAGCTCGGTCGACACTCGCACCGAGGTGCTCATCCAGCGAGCGATGGCCGCGCTGCGCTCGCAGCGCACGAGCTTCGTGATCGCGCACCGGCTGTCGACCATCCGGGACGCCGACGTCATCTTGGTCATGGACGGCGGGCGCATCGTCGAGCAGGGCACCCACGCCGAGCTGCTGGCCGGTGGTGGTGCCTACTTCAACCTCTACCAGGCGCAGTTCGCTGCCGCCGCGGCCGAGGTGACGTGATCAACCCGTGACGCTGGCGACGCCCTTCGGTGCCCGCTGGTTCATGAAGCCGAACATGTAGCCGGCCACCCGGCGCATCTGGATCTCCTCGGCGCCCTCGGTGATCCGGTAGCGGCGGTGGTGCCGGTAGATGTGCTCGAACGGCTTGTGGCGGCTGTACCCGAGACCTCCGTGCACCTGCATCGCCCGGTCGGCTGCGTCGCAGCAGAGCCGGTTCGCCCAGTAGTTGCACATCGACACCTTGTCGCTGACGCTGAACGCGCCGTACTTGTCCATCATCCAGGCCGTCTTGTGGATGAGCGCGCGGAGCATCTCGCACTGGGTCTGCAGCTCGACCAGTGGGAACTGGATCGCCTGGTTCGACGCCAGCGGCTTGCCGAAGGGCTTCCGCTGCTTCGCGTACTCGATCGACTGGTCGATGCAGAACTGCGCGGCGCCGAGGCTCGACGCTGCCTGGCGGATGCGGTTCTCGTTGAAGAAGTGCTGCACCACCTGCAAGCCGCGGCCCTCGCCGCCGAACACGGCGCTGTGGGGCACGCGGACGTCGGTCAGGCGGATGTGCGCATGGTCGGTCGGCATGTTGAAGGTCCACAGGTACTCGACGATCTCGAAGCCGGGGGAGGTCGTAGGCACGAGGAAGGCGGTGATGCCATCGCCGTCGCCGGCCTTCCCCGACGTGCGCGCCATGATCATGTCGTACTGGGCCTTGTGGATGCCGGTGTTCCACGTCTTCTCGCCGTTGATCACCCACTCGTCGCCGTCGCGCACGGCGATCGTCTCCATGTGCGTGGCATCTGAGCCGTGCGCGGGCTCGGTGATGCCGAACGCGAAGCCGCGTCGCCCGGCCGCCAGGTCCTCGATCCACTCGGCCTTCTGCTCGTCGGTCCCGTAGTTGATCATGAGCAGGAGGCCGACGTTGTTGCCGACGATGGAGTGCTCGTTCTGCAGGTCGTTGAACAGACCGAGCCCCTTGCGGGCGAGGTGCTCGCGGATGATCGCCATGCCCAGGTTCGTGCCATCCTGACCGCCGTACTCCTTCGGGAGCGGGTAGCGCAGGTGACCGGCGGCGTCGGCCCGGCGGCGGCACTCGCGCATCAGCTCTTCCCATTCCTCGTTCGGCAGCCCCTCGCGGTCCCAATCGGTCCGGGCGTCCTCGCGCCGGTGGTCGAAGAAGCGATCGTTGTCGTCCTGGGCCTGCAGGGGGGCGATCTCGGCATCGATGAAGTCGTCGAGCACCTGCAGATACGCGGCGAGATCCTCTGGGATGTCGAAGTCCATTCGGGCTCCTCTACTTGATGGCCAGTGGGTTGATGGGGGACCCGACGGCGGAGGTGAACTTGATGGGTGGGGCAGTGAGCAGGAACTCCCACACACCGTCCTGCACGCAGTCTGCCGCGAGCTCGTCCAGATCGAGGATCTCGCCGAGCGTGACGCCCATGTCGCGGATGAGGACCATGTGCACCGGGAGGACCTCGGTCTCGACCTCACCCGGCAACACCTCGATCGCCCAGTTGTCGGAGGCGACCACGGCGATCTCGTGATCGGCGATCCACTGGCAGCAGTCGAGGCCGAGACCGGGCTCGCCCGCCATGAACTCGGCGGCGTTCTGCTCACGCACGAACTTCGTGCGCCAGCCGGTGCGGAACAGCAGGATGTCGCCGCTGCCGAAGGTCACGCCTTGCCGCTCGGCCGCCTCGTCCAGATCGGCGGGCGTGATGACGGTGCCGGCCTCGAGCCACTCGACGCCTTTCAGCCTGGCGATGTCGAGCAGCACGCCACGACCGACGATCCCCTTCGCCAGCTTGTCGATCGAGCAGTGCTTCGCGCCGTAGGGTCCCACGTCGCTCGACGGGAACCCGTTGTACATCTGCTCGTCGTAGAACACGTGCGACAGGCCGTCCCACTGCGAGGCGGACTGGAGTGGCATGAACACGTAGTCGTCGGCATAGTGGAACGCCCCGGGGAACTCCTGGTGCTGCCCGGTCTCGCTCATCAGCCGGACCGGGTTGATACGACCCCCGCCCGGTTGCGGTCCTTTGGCGTCGAAGGGGATGCCGAGGTCGAAGATCGCTCCTCGTCGGACCAACTTCGCGGCGGCGACGATCGCCTCGGGCGTGATGAGGTTGACGGTCCCCCGCTCGTCGTCGTCACCCCACCGGCCCCAGTTGTTCAGGCGTCGTCCGATCTCGCGGAAGTCGTGCATGTGGTCCCCCCGTAGCGGCTGCGTCGTGCGCGATCATCCCCCGAACATGACACGTTCGTCAACTTCAAGTTCGTGTCGACGAGCTCGTCAGGTTTGGCTACCATTCAGCAGCGGCCGTGGGGGGCCGCACGCCGGGCATCGCGTGGTCGCGTGCCGGCTTCGAGTACGGGAGGTGCACATGTCGGAGTTGGTGGAGGTCGCGTCGGGGCTGAAGTTCCCGGAGGGGCCGATCGCGATGGCGGACGGGACGGTGATCCTCGTCGAGATGTTCGGGCCGCGGCTCACCCGAGTGCATCCCGACGGCAGCAAGGAGACCATCGCGACCATCCCGGGCGGTCCGAACGGTGCTGCGATGGGCCCGGGCAACAAGGTGTACCTGTGCAACAACGGGGCACGCTTCACCGAGGTCGATCTCGAGGGCATGACCTTCCCCGGTGCGTGCACGCAGGAGAACTACATCGGTGGGCGCATCCAGACCGTCGACCTCGCCACGGGCGAGGTGACCGACCTGTACACCGAGTGCAACGGCAACCCGCTCTGGGCGCCGAACGATCTGGTCTTCGACGCCCACGGCGGCTTCTACTTCACCGACCACGGCATGGTGGACGAGCACCAGCGAATCGCTCGGCTGTCGGGCATCTACTACGCCAAGGCGGACGGCTCGTACATCGAGGAGCTCGTCTTCCCGATCCACGACCCCAACGGCATCGGCCTGTCGCCCGACGGCTCGAAGCTCTACTGGGCCGAGACGTGGCACGGCAGGGTGATGCAGCGCGACGTCGTGGCCCCGGGCAAGCTCGGCGAGGTCACGCTCGTCGACACCTCGCAGTGCCTCTACGGTTTCCCCGGCTTCCAGCTGCTCGACTCGCTGGCGGTGGACGGAGATGGCAACGTCTGTGTCGCAACCCTCGTCAACGGTGGCGTCACGGTCATCTCGCCGCAGGGAGAGCTCGTCGACTTCGTCCCGACCGGTGACATCTTGACCACCAACGTGTGCTTCGGCGGTGACGACCTGCGCACGGCCTACATCACGATCTCGGCGACCGGGAAGTTGATGAAGACCACGTGGCCGCGGCCCGGCGCGAAGCTCCACCACCTCAACATGTGACGACGCGACTGGCGTGTCGACCATGCGCATGAGTTGACGAAGGTGTCAACAAAAGTCTTGCCTTGCGGAGATCACTGCGGTACCGTGCCGACAGACCGGCCGGCTCGGGGACGCCGAGTCACGGACGCCGGTCAGGGGGATGCTGAACGTGTGGTGACGGGGGCTGCGTGAACGCCCTCCGCCCGCATCACGTCCACGCGCCTCTCGGCAACACCGACATCGAGATAGGGGGCTTCATGGACGAGTTGGAGAACGAGTGGACGCTGGTGAACGGGCGGGTGACGCGTCGCACCTTGTTCGGAGTCATCGGAGCAGCCGGAGCGGCAGCGTTCCTCGCCGCGTGTGGCGGCGACGATGACGACGACGGCGGCAGCGCGACCACGGCATCCGGCGGCGACACCGGCACGACCACCGCGCCGTCGAGTGGCGGTACCGACGCCCCCTCGGGCGGTGATGCCGGAGCGCAACTCGCCCAGATGCTCGGCATCGACCCTGCCAAGGCCGGACAGGGCGAGTCCGTCGAGCTCGGTGCCGTGCTCGCACTCACCGGCCCTGGTTCGTTCTACGGCAAGACGATGAGCCACGGCCTCGACCTCGCCGCCAAGCACATCAAGGCGGCCGGTGGCCCGGAGTTCAAGTACATCTACATCGACCACAAGTCGGGCGACGCCGCAGCCGGCGAAGCCGCCATCACCGAGCTCAGCTCCAAGAAGGTCGCCGCCAAGTTCGCGTCATACGTCGACGACCTCGGGGCGATGCTCGCCGGTACAGCGCAGTACAAGATCTTCACCCTCGACGGCGGCGGCGGCACGAGCATCTTCGGGCAGGGGCAGCCGTACTTCTGGGGCACTCGGGCGATCACCCCGAACGACCCGATGCCCGGCCTGTTCGAGTACCTGAAGCAGACGTACCCCGACAAGAAGACCGTCGGCCTGGTCGGCTGGGATCTCGGCGAGCCCAACAACGGCATCATCAAGGAGGACATCCTCGCCAAGATCGCCGCGGCCGGCCTCGAGTTCAACGACCTGTACGAGCTCGTGCCCGTCGGCGGTCAGGACTTCTCGCAGGTGCTGCCGAAGGTGAAGGCCAACGAACCCGACATCCTGCTCGTCAGCATCTACGGCCAGGATCCCGGGTCGTTCGCCAACCAGGCGGCGACCGCCGGGCTGAACGCGATCCGCATCGGCTTCGAGTTCACTCCCGACGGGGTCGAGGCATCGAAGAACTCCTACGACAACGACGGGTACACCTTCGCCTACGACTACTTCGACGCCAAGAACCCGACGAGTCCGCTCGCCAAGCTCTTCGTCAGCGAGTTCGTGGCCGAGTACGGAGAGGACCCCGACTTCTACGCGGCGAACTTCTACGAGAACGCGCTGGTGATGTGGGAGGTCATGCGCCGTGTGATCGAAAAGGGTGGTGACATCCGCAACGGCGACGACCTCGACACGGCGCTGCGCGACAACCTCACCGTGGTCAGCGTCTACGGCGGCGACGAGAGCACGGTCGGAACGTACACGCTCGATCCCGACACGCACTCGGTGATCAAGCGCGACATGGGCGTGTTCGAGTACAAGTCCGGCACCGTCACCCCGAAGGCGTTCTTCGGGATCGGTGGCGAAGGCTTCCGGCTGGCCTGACCGCGTCGGTCGCCGGTGGGGCCGCACTTCCCCGCGGCCCCACCGGCCCTGCCGCGTGCGGGCGGTCGCGCGATCGAACGGAACGAGACAGAGGAGACAGCTTGTTGTACGCAGCGGACTGGCTGACGTTCCGTCAGCTGACGGTGTCCGGCTTCTTCCGGGGAACGGGGTACGGGTTGTTGGGGGTCGGGTTCGCCATGATCCTCGGCGTCACCGGACGGTTCCACTTCGCGTACGGGTTCACCTACACGCTCGCGGTGTACCTCGCGTTCACCTTCACGTTCCGGGTCGACTGGCCGTTCTGGCCCTCTGCCGTGCTCGCCGTGCTCGTGACGGGGTTGTTCGGCGCGGGGCTCGAACGGGTGGTGTACCGGCCACTCGCGAACAACGCGGGCCCGACCGCGCTGCTGGCCGTCTTCGTCGCTGCGCTGGGCCTCGGCATCGCCGGCGAGAACATCATCCGGTTGTTCTGGGGATCCGAGACACAGGCGTACTACGGCCCGACGCGCAAGGGCTACGAGTGGTGGGACACGACCTTCCTCAACTTCGACGTGTGGCAGGCGCTGAGCGGTGTCGTGATCGTCGTCATCCTGACGTTGATGCTGCGCTACACCGGCCTCGGCCGGCGCATCAAGGCCACCCGCTCGAACCCCGATCTGGCGCGCACGATCGGCATCGACGCCGATCGCACCTACGTCATCTGCTTCTTCCTCGGCACCATCTGCGCCGGGGTGTCGGCGATCTGGTACGGGCTCAAGTTCACGGTCGCTCCCGACATCGGCAGCTCACCGGTCATCTACGCCTTCGTCATCGCCTTCCTCGCCGGCACCGCGTCGTCGCCCGTGCGCGTGTTCATCACCGGCATCGTCATCACGATGATCGAGCAGTACTCGTCGATGTGGCTGTCGGTGCGGTGGACGCAGACCGCGGTCTTCGTCATCCTGGTCGGGTACCTCACGGTGCTCGCCATCCGTTCGAGCGCGTTCCGGGCGCGGTTCCGCCGTCCCACGCTGTCGAGGGCATGACCGATGGAGCTCTGGCTCAACTACCTCGATCAGATCTTCATCTACGGCGCGCTGGCGCTGTCGCTCAACCTGCTCCTCGGCTATGCAGGGCAGGTCTCGGTGGCGCACGCGTCCTTCGGTGCGATCGGCGGCTACACGATGGGGTACCTGTCGCAGACGCATCACTGGAACTTCCTCGTCGGCACGGCACTCGGCATGGTGTTCGCCTTCGTCATCGGCAGCCTCGTCGCGCTGCCCGCGCTGAAGCTGACCGTCGAGTACCTCATCTTGCTCACGCTCGCGGTCAGCTCCGTGATCCTCGCCCTGTTCATCGCGACGCCGTCGATGGGTGGGACGTACGGGCTGATCGGCCTGCCGTTCTCCGACCTGTTCGGATGGCATCTGCGTGAGCCTCACGATTGGTTGATCCCGTCGTTCCTCGGCATGGTGTTCGTGTACGCGATCTGCCATCGCATCGGGGAGTCGCCGGTCGGGCGGGTGCTCAAGGGCCTGCGCGAGGACCCGATCTCGACACAGGCCTTGGGCAAGAACGTGTTCGGCTACAAGGTGGCGGTCTTCGGGATCACCTCCGCGCTCGCCGCGTTCGCGGGCTCGATGCTGTCGGGATGGCTGCAGCTCGCGACCCCGGGTGTGTACGGGTTCGCGTTCTCCCTCACCATCTTCGCGATCGTGATCTTCGGCGGCATGGGGAACCTGAACGGCAGCATCCTCGGCGCGGCCGTGGTGGTCCTGCTCGAGCCCGTCCTGCGCAGGGTCGTCAAGATGGAGGCGAGCCGCGCCAGCATCGTCCAACTCATCGTGTACGGATTGGTCCTGGTGGTGCTGATGCGGGTGCGGCCGCAGGGCGCGCTCCCGGAGGGGTTCTCGGTCCTCCGATGGATCCGCGGTGACCGGGGTCAGACCAAGCGGGTCGAGATGGTGAAGGACTGGGTGCCGGTCACCAACGTCGCGGTCCGCGAGCCGGCCGGGATCGACGCCGCATCGTCATCAGGTGAGTCGGTGGCAGAGTCCGAGCAGCGGCGCGACCGATCGTGGCACGACGCCCCGGTCGTGCTCGAGACGTCGGGCGTCGGCAAGCGGTTCGGCGGCATCGTGGCGGCACACGACCTGCACATCCAGCTCCGTCGAGGCACCATCACCGCCCTCGTCGGGCCGAATGGAGCGGGCAAGACGACGGTGTTCAACCTGCTGACCGGCTTCATCCCGCCCGACGGCGGGTCGGTCAAGCTGAACGGCACCGAGCTCGTCGGGCTGAACCCCAACCAAGTGGCCCGTCACGGCCTCGTCCGCTCCTTCCAGGACGTCCGCCTGTTCAACCGGCTGTCCTGCCTCCAGAACGTGATGATGGCGGTGCAGAACCAGGCGGGCGAGAACTTCGCCACGCTGGCGTTCTCGCACCGCAAGGTGAAAGCGGTCGAGGAGCAGACTCGGTCCAGGGCGCTCGACTGGCTCGGCTTCGTCGGCATGGCCGAGTTCGCGGAGGTGCCGGCAGGCGCCTTGTCGTACGGGCAGACCAAGCTGGTGTCGCTCGCCCGCGTGCTCGCCACCGAGGCCGAGGTGCTGCTGCTCGACGAGCCTGCCTCGGGCATCGACACGAAGTGGGTCGACACCATGCTCGACCTCATCGAGGCGGTTCGCGAGCAGGGCCGCACGGTGTGCGTCGTCGAGCACAACCTGCACGTCGTCGGTCGGCTCGCCGACCACACGTACTTCATGGAGCTCGGCGAGATCACTGCGCAGGGCACGATCGCCGAGCTCACCAACACGCCCCGACTCGCGGAGGCTTACTTTGGAACGGCGTGACGGCACCGTCCTGCGGGTGAGCGGGTTGCAGGCCGGCTACGGCCGCAAGCAGGTGGTGTTCGACCTCGACCTCGAGGTGGCCGCGGGCGAGGTGCTCGGCGTCTTCGGCCACAACGGCAGCGGCAAGAGCACCACCATCCGCACGATCCTCGGCATCATGCCGCCGCTCGGCGGGTCGATCGAGTTCAACGGCAACGACGTCACGCGCAGCAGCTCGCGGGCGAACGTCAAGGCCGGCATGGCGATGATCCCGTCGGAGCGGTTCGTCTTCGCCGACCTGACGGTGATGGACAACCTGCTGCTCGGTGGCGCGAACGATCCCGACGAGTCACGCCGCGCGCAGCGCCTCGAGCTCGTCCGCGACCTGTTCCCCATCCTCGCCGAACGCTCGAACCAGGCCGCGGGAACCATGTCCGGCGGTCAGCAGCGCATGGTGAGCCTCGGGATGGCACTCATGGCGAGCCCGTCGCTGCTCATGCTGGACGAACCGTCGCTCGGACTCGCACCGGCCGTCGTCCAGCAGATCTTCGGCACCGTGCGCCGCCTTGCCGACGAGGACGGCCTCGCTGTGCTGCTGCTCGAGCAGAACGTCGGTCAGGCCCTTCGCATCGTCGACAGGGTGTCGGTCATGCGGTCAGGGCGCGTGATCCTCGAAGAGACCGCCGAGCAGATGCGGGGTCGCGACTCGTACTGGGAGCTCTTCTGATGCCGAAGATGACAGCGAACGAGGTCGAGGTGTTCCTCGACGAACCGGGGCATCTGCTCCGTGTCGGCACCATCGATGCCGAGGGGCACCCGTGCGTGGTCCCCATCTGGTTCATCCGCCAGGGTGACGACATCATGTTCACGCCCAGGGGCCCGTCGGCGTTCTTCGCCCACATCCGTCGCGAACCGCGAGTGGGTCTGTCGATCGACGAGGACCCGCTGCCGTACCGGAAGGTCACCGTGCGGGGCATTGCTCGCATCGTGCACGAGCCCGGCAACGACGACGAGTGGCGCGAGCTGTACCGCAGCATCGCCAAGCGGTACGTGCCCGCCGAAGCAGCCGACGCCTACGTCGACGACACGATCGACCAGCCACGAGCGCTGATCGCCGTGTCGATGACCGACCCGAGCAGCCGCACCACGACATGGCGCATGCCGGTGGGTGACGAGGACGGCACCGGCATCTGGCACCGCCGTTACTACCTCGACGGAACGCACATGGCCCGGCTCGCCGATTCGGGGACCGGTCGCGACGCGTACGTCCCCGATCCCTGAGCCGGCATCAGCGCAGCTGGTCGCCCCACTCGGTCTCCTTGCGCAGGACGGGCTTCAGCACCTTGCCACCGGCGTTGCGCGGCAGTGGATCGGCGCGCACGGAGATGAACTGCGGCACCTTGAAGTCGGCGATCTTCGACTTGGCGAACGCGCGCACGTCGGCCGGGTCGAGCGCCACCCCCGGTCGAGGGACGATCACGGCGCCGACCTTCTCGCCCATCATCGCGTCGGGCACACCGAGGACGGCCACCTCGAACACGCCGGGGTGTTCGACGAGCGCGTTCTCGACCTCGACGCAGTACACGTTCTCGCCGCCGCGGTTGACCATGTCCTTCTTGCGATCGACGATCTGCACGAAGCCCTCGTCGTCGACCCGGGCGAGGTCGCCGGTGTGCAGCCAGCCGTCGACGAAGGTGTCGGCGGTCTGTTCGGGCTTGTTCCAGTAGCCGGCGACGATGTTCTGGCCGCGGATGAGGAGCTCGCCGACGCCGGTCTCGGGGTCGGGCTCGAGCAGGTCGACCTCGACGGGCGGCGCAGTGAAGCCCACCGTCTCGGGGCGGAGCTCGGCGTACTCGTCGGGGAGGAAGGTCGAAACCGACGACGTCTCCGTCAGTCCGAACCCATTGCCCAGTCGGGCGTTCGGGAACGAAGCGCGGAGGCGGGCGATGACGTCGGGGGCGGTCGGCGCGCCGCCGTAGGTGACGTAGCGCACGTTGCTGACGTCGAACTCCTGGAAGTTCGGTTGGCTCATCGCCAGCCAGAAGATGGCCGGCACGGACGTCAGGATGTTGATCTGCTCGTCGACGGTCGCCCGCAGGAACGCCTGCACCTCGAACGCCGGCATGATGACCGTCGTGCCGCACAGTTGCGTGGTGATGATCAGCTGGCTGTTGCAGCCGGTGACGTGGAACAGCGGCACCGAGACGAGGTTGCGGAGGTGGGTGCCCTCCGGCAGGTTCATGATCCGGCGGCAGGTCTCGCTGTTCGACAGGAAGTTCTCGTGGGTCGTCATCGCACCCTTGGGGAAGCCGGTGGTGCCGCTCGTGTAGAAGATCGCAGCGAGGTCCTTCTGGGAGAGACCTTCGGTCACGAGGGGCTCGCCGTCGGGCAGCGGGGCGTCGGGCTCGAAGACGTAGGTGGCGCCGGAGTCGGTGATGACGTAGTCGACCTCCGACTCGGAGAAGCGTGTGTTCACGGGGACGACGATCGCACCTGCCATCAGCGTGCCCCAGAAGCCGAGGCACCACTCGAGGCTGTTGCCGTAGCGGTTCGCGACCCGATCACCGGGGCGAACGCCGGCAGCAGCGAGGCCGCCCGCCACGCGCGTCGAGCGGTCCCACACCTCTTGATACGTCACCCGTTCGCCTCCGAGCACGACGATGCACTCGCGATCAGGGGTGCGGTCGACCGACTCTCGGAACATCGCCAGCAACGACGCCGGCAGCCCCGTGTACCGCAGCACCCCGTCGTCGGTGCGGACGATGCCGGTCATGTCGAACGGCATGATCGACGGCGTGCGGCCCTGCTTGACGATCATGATCTGAACCCCCTCGATCGATCGTCGCCGTCCCCCGACGGGCGACCTCGTGATGGTACCGACAACGGCAGTGGCGCGTCCATCAATTGACGCTTTCGTCAACTTGTGGCACCATCGTCCCGAGTGCGCAGATCGAGGGGGCCGCGCTCAGGCGCCGATGCCGCGGCAGTCACCCGGCAGAGAGGTGGTTCGAGCGATGTTGGGTCGCCCGGATAGTCTGTCGTGCACGCGCGCCTGCCCCCGGCGCACGGATTCCAACAGGTGGTGATGTGGCCAGCGGCAAGGTGAGTGTTCGTGCCAAGGCCTCGATGCCGTCCGCGCCGTCACCTGTCACGGCCCGCGGCGCGCGCACCCGTGCGGCGCTCGTCAAGGCGGCCCGAGCGCTGTTCGAGAAGAACGGCTACCTCGACACCAACGTCGGCGACATCGCGCGCAGGGCACGGGTCGCGCACGGCACCTTCTACACCTACTTCAACTCGAAGGAGGACATCTTCATCGAGGTCGCCGAGAACCTGCTCGCGGACTTCCAACGGATCGCGTCGGAGGAGCCCACGGTGGCTGATCACGGCGCCATCTCGGAGCGCATCGAACGTGCGAACCGGGGCTACATCCATGCGTACCAGGCCAACGCGCGCATGATGGCGGTGCTCGAACAGGTGTCCACCTTCAACCCCCGACTCGCCCAGATGCGCCGCACCATGCGCAGCTTCTGGCGCCAGCGCAACAGTGAGGCCATCGCCCGCTGGCAAGAGCGTGGGCTCGTCAGTCGCGACATCGACGCCGACTACGCGGCAAGCGCGCTCGGATCGATGATCGACCGCTCTGCCTACGTCTGGATCGTCCTCGGTGAACCCTACGACGTCGAGACTGCCGTCGAGCAGCTCACACGTCTGTACTGCAACGCCCTCGGCCTGCCGTACCGCGGCCACGACCCGGTCTGACGGTCCGGCCCCACCGACGCCACGCGCCTCGGTGACCCGTGCGCCCTCGAAAGTTGATAGCGTCGTCAACTACGAAGCGAGTGTGACTGGGGGGTCGGATGCTGCTGAGTGACATCGTCCGCTTGAACGGACGCAAGTACCCTGCGCGGACCGCGATCGTGACCGAGGAGCGCGAGGTCACCTTCGGCGAGCTGCGCGACGGAGCCTGGCGCGTCGCGAACGCGATGCGCCAGATCGCACGTCCGGGCGACCGGATCGGGATCCTCGCCGAGAACCTGCCCGAGTACGTCGAGTGCTACTACGGCGTGCCGGCCGCCGGGATGGCGCTGACGTTCCTCAACTACCGGCTCCACCCCAAGGAGTGGACCTGGATCCTCAACAACGCGGAGGCGAGCGTCCTGCTCGTGCAGGAGAAGTACCTCGAGCAGATCGAGCCGCACTTGCCCGAGATCGCGTCGTTGCAGCACGTGATCGTGATCGGAGGCGACGGTCACGGCAGGCCGACCTACGCCGATGTCGTCGGTGGGGCGCCGGCGGACGAGCCGCCACAGGACGTCGACGAGGACTCCACCGCATGGCTCCTCTACACGAGCGGGACCACCGGGTTCCCGAAGGGTGCGATGTTGACCCACCGCAACCTGATGGTGGCAGCGCTCAACTCGGTCATCGAGTACGAACCGCAACCCGACGAGCGCAACCTGGTCGCCTTCCCGCTCTGCCACGTGTCGGGCTACACGGTGCCGGTCACGCACGTCCGCGGCGGGCGCATCGTCCTCACACCGCTGTTCGAGCCCGAGCTCTGGATGCAGCTCGTCGACCGTCACGGCATCACGGGCACCGCGATGGCCCCGACGATGCTGAACATGATCCTGATGCATCCGAAGGTGAACGAGTACAGCCTCGCGACCCTGCGCGGAATCGGCTACGGCGCGGCTGCCATGCCGGTCGAGGTGCTGCGCGCTGCGATCGAGCGCTTCGGCCCGATCGTCTACTCGGGCTTCGGCATGACCGAGCTCGGCGGCAACGTCCTCACGTTCCCCAAGTCGGCTCACGAGCGGGCGATCCACGGGGACGAGCACCTGCTCGCGTCGTGTGGCACGCCGATGTGCCTGGCCGACGTGAAGGTCGTCGACGAGAACATGGTCGAGTGCCCGCCGGGTGTCGTCGGCGAGATCGTCATCCGCGGGGAACAGGTCCTGAAGGGCTACTTCCGGAACGAAGAGGGCACGGCGAAGGCGTTCGTCGACGGCTGGTTCCGCACCGGCGACATGGCACGGCGCGACGAGGAGGGGTTCTTCTACATCGTCGACCGGATGAAGGACATGATCATCACCGGCGGCGAGAACGTCTACAGCCGCGAGGTCGAAGAGGCGCTCTACGCGCATCCGTCGGTGGCCGAAGCCGCGGTGGTGGGTCTTCCCGATCCGGTGTGGGGCGAGAACGTCACAGCCGTCATCGTCCTGCGGCCCGGCACCACGGCCAGCGAAACCGACATCATCACCACCGCTCGCGACCGCCTCGCCGGCTACAAGAAGCCCAAGCGCGTCATCTTCCTCGACGAGCTGCCGAAGACGGTGAGCGGCAAGATCATCAAGCGCGAGCTGCGCGATCGCTTCGCTCAGGAGCAGCCGTCGTGAGCGCCACGAGCGGCATCGATCTGATCACGCCATTCCGCCTCGACGGCAAGGTCGCGATCGTCACGGGCGCGTCCTACGGGCTCGGTGTGCTGTTCGCCGAGATCCTGGCGAGTGCCGGCGCCGAGCTCGTGGTCACGGCCCGCTCGGAGGACAGGCTCGCCGACACGCAGCGCATGGTCGAGTCGCTCGGGCGGAAGTGCCTCGTGGTCGCAGGCGACGTCACGTCCTACGACGACTGTGCCCGCGTCGCCGAGCGGGCGATGGACACCTTCGGCCGCATCGACGTGCTGGTGAACAACGCAGGGTGGGCCGACGACCGGCTGGTGCGCAGCGAGCACTGCGAGCCCGAGATGTTCGCCAAGATGGTGAACACCGATCTCGTCGGGTTGTTCTACATGACCCGTGCGGTGGCGCCCTCGATGCTGCGCGGTGGCGGCGGCAGCATCGTCAACCTCTCGTCGATCTTCGGCAACGCCGGCTCCGAGAACCGCACGGCCGGCTACTTCGCGGCGAAGGGCGGCGTCAACCAGCTGACCAAGTTGCTCGCGTGTGAGTGGGGCGATCGCAACGTGCGCGTCAACGCGCTCGCGCCCAACTTCTTTGTCTCCGAGATGACCCGGACGCTGCTCGAGGACTCGGGCATGGCCGACTGGATGCGCAGCCGGACCCCCATGCGTCGGATGGGCGAGCTGCCCGAGCTCGTCGGGCCCTTCCTGTTCCTCTGCTCCGACGCCTCGAGCTTCGTCACGGGCGTGGTGCTCAGCGTCGACGGTGGATGGAGCGCCAGCGGCGGGTACGCGCAGAACCCGCAGCCCTGGGACGAGTGGAACGGCGAGATGGGCGTGCCCATCGCACCGTGACGCCCGAACGCGTCCGACGTCAGGCGGGCGTCTCGATGTGCAGTACCGCGTGTGCCTGCTCGCGCAGCTTGTACTTCTGGATCTTGCCGGTGACGGTCATCGGGAACTCGTCGACGCACAGCACGTAGCGGGGGATCTTGAAGTGGGCGATCCGCCCCTCGCAGAACGCGCGGATCTGCTCTGTGGTGACGGGCCCCTCCCCACGTGGCTGGATGAAGGCGCACACCGCCTCGCCGTACAACGGGTCACTGACGCCGACCACCTGTACGTCCCGCACGTCGGGATGGCCGTACAGGAACTCCTCGATCTCGCGCGGCGAGATGTTCTCGCCGCCGCGGATGATGAGGTCCTTGATGCGACCGGTGATCGCCACGTAGCCCTCGTCGTCCATCACACCGAGGTCGCCCGTGTGCATCCAGCCCTCGGCATCGATCGCCGCGGCCGTCTTGTCGGGCTCGTCCCAGTAGCCGCGCATCACCGAGTACCCGCGTGTCTGCACCTCGCCGTCGACCCCACGCACGAGCGTCTCGTTCGTGTCCGGATCGGCGATGCGCACCTCGACGTGCGGGTGGACGCGACCGACCGTGCCGACGCGCTTGTCGAACGGGTCGTCGGCGACCGTCTGCGTCGAGACGGGTGACGTCTCGGTCATGCCGTAGCAGATGGTGACGTCGGTCATGTGCATCCGCTCGATGACCGACTTCATCACTTCGGCCGGGCATGGCGATCCGGCCATGATGCCCGTCCGCAAACTGGTCAGGTCGTAGCGGTCGAAGTCGGGAACGGCGAGCTCGGCGATGAACATCGTCGGCACGCCGTACAGGCTGGTGCAGCGCTCGGCCTCGACGGCCTCGAGCACGGCGACCGGATCGAACGCCTCGCCGGGCACGACCATGCACGAGCCGTGCGTGGTGCTGCCGAGGTTGCCCATCACCATCCCGAAGCAGTGGTAGAAGGGGACGGGGATGCAGACGCGGTCGAACTCGGTGTAGTGCAACGTCTCACCGACGAAGTACCCGTTGTTCAGGATGTTTCGATGCGAGAGCGTCGCGCCCTTCGGCAACCCGGTCGTCCCGGAGGTGTACTGGATGTTGATGGGTTGGTCGGGTGAGAGGGACCCACCAAGCACGGCGACCTGGTCGCTCGTGACAGCGACGGC
Source organism: Ilumatobacteraceae bacterium (assembly GCA_050248155.1). Taxonomy (GTDB): domain Bacteria; phylum Actinomycetota; class Acidimicrobiia; order Acidimicrobiales; family Ilumatobacteraceae; genus VFMC01. Next base: position 47,463 of record JBFWSW010000019.1, on the reverse strand, counting down.
TCCGCCGAGCAGCTCGTCCCATTCGCTGGTGTCGAAGAACACGGCCCGCTCCACCCCGGGGCACCGCGGTGCGACCTCGGCCCACATCGCCCGGTAGTCGCTGGTCTTGAACGAGGGAGCGGCGAACAGCGCCCTGCTGCCTGACTGGTTGAGCGCGTACTCGAGCTCGGATGTCCGGTATGCCGGATTGATGCACACCATGATCGCCCCGATGCGGGCGGTCGCGTACTGGACGAGCACCCACTCGTACCGGTTCGGCGACCACAGGGCGACCCGGTCGCCGACGTCGATGCCGCTCGAGACGAGCGCGCGAGCCAGCTCGTCGATCCGACGGTCGAGCTCGGCGTAGCTCCAGTGGACGCGTTGATGACGCACGACGAGCGCGTCACGTTCGCCGAAGCGCTCGACGGCGCGCCGGAAGTTCGCGTCGATCGTCTCGGACAGCAGTGGCACGTCTGTCGCGCCCGATGCATGCGCCGGCAGCCCCGGAGACATGGCCGACCCCCCCTTCGCTCGTCGTCGCTCGCACGGTACCGCAACCGTGCTCGCACCGCCGCGGTCAGGGAGATCTAGGGAACGTCGATGATCTTGCCGGTCGAGTCGCCTCGACGTGGCAACGGTTCGTGCGGCGGCTGCAGCGGCGATCCGCCGACCGGCACGGAACGGCGGAGGAAGTCGATGACCGAGTCGGCGAACACGTCGTTGCGGTCACCGGCCACCATGTGGGCAGCGCCGGCGACGTTGACGTACTCGGCTTGCGGGCAGAGCTGGAGGAACTCCTGCGCGCCCTCCTCGCTGAGGATGTCGGACAGTCCACCGCGGACGAGCTGGGTGGGCAGCGTGAGGGCGCGGGCGCAGCGCTCGAGCCGCATGCGACGCTGGTCGAGGTCTCGATTGCCGGAGCGGAACCGGGGATCCCAGTGCCAGTGGTAGCGCCCGTCTTCACCGAGGCGGACGTTCTTGGCCAGGCCGTCGAGGTTGCGCGGGCGCGGCCGGTGCGGCTGGTAGCCGGCAATCGCCTCAGCGACCTGCTCGAGCGTGTCGAAGCCTTCGGGACGCTGGTTCATGAATGCAGCGATCGCCTGGACCCCGTGCACCTCGACGCGCGGCGCGATGTCGACGAGCACCAACGCGGTGGCGTCGATCCTGTCCTCACCCACCGCGACGAGGCTGGTGCCGCCGCCCATGGAGGCCCCGACGAGGACGGGGCGACGACCGCCGAGCTCATCGACGAGCCGGACGAGATCGTCGACCATCGCGTCCTGGCTGTAGTCGCCGTCCGGCGCCCAGTCCGAGTCGCCGTGTCCTCGCGCATCGAAGGCGACGGCGTGGTAGCCGGCCGCGCCAAGGGTCTCACCGGCGTTCTTCCAGGCATGGCGGGTCTGACCTCCGCCGTGCTGGAGGAGGACCAGTGGTCCCTCCGGGTCGCCCCACGCGTCACCGGCGAGGCGGATGCCACCGGCGCCGCTCCAGTGGTGCATCGGCTCGGGCGTGGATGGCAATCGTCGTCCTGCGCTCATCTGATCCATTCAACACCGTGCGGCGTCTCGGCACCGGATCCGCGCCGTGTGGCTGACGGGTAGGGAACACCCCACCTCGCGGACACCGGCGGGCTCCATCGTCACCGAACGCCGCACTTCGTACCTTCGAGGTATGAGCACCACGACATCTCTCGGCACACCCCTCGCGGCCGGACCCACCCACGCCCCGACTGCGCCCGTCGCCGCGCGCGCCGAGCTCGCGGTCAAGGTCTACGGCCGTGGCGACAACGAGGTGCGCGCTCTCGATGGCGTCAGCCTGCACATCGCCGCCGGTCGGTTCACAGCGGTCATGGGACCCTCGGGGTCGGGCAAGAGCACCCTCATGCACTGCCTCGCAGGGCTCGACACGCTGAGCTCGGGCAAGGTCTTCATCGGCGACGTCGATCTCAGCACGCTGTCCGATCGCGAGCTCACCAAGGTGCGCCGAGAGCACATCGGCTTCGTCTTCCAGTCGTTCAACCTCGTCCCGACGTTGTCCGCGATCGAGAACATCACCTTGCCGACTCGACTGGCACGAGCGAAGCCCGACCGCGCGTGGCTCGACGTCGTGATCGACACCGTGGGTCTGCGGAGCCGCCTGGCGCACCGCCCGAGCGAGCTCTCGGGTGGCCAGCAGCAGCGAGTCGCGGTGGCCCGCGCGTTGGCAGGGCGGCCGCAGGTGATCTTCGCCGACGAGCCGACGGGCAACCTCGACAGCCGCACCGGCGGCGAGATCCTGCAGTTCATGCGCCACGCCGTCGACGGCATGGGGCAGACGATCGTCATGGTGACCCACGATCCGGTCGCGGCGAGCTACGCGGACTCGGTCGTCTTCCTCGCCGACGGTCGCATCGTCGACTGGATGAATCATCCGACGGCGAGTGCCGTCCTCGACCACCTGAAGACCTGGGGGGAGTGATCCCGATGTTCCGCACCGTTCTCCACGGCATGTGGAGCCACAAGCGGCGCCTCGTCGGCACCGGCACGGCCGTCGTGCTCGGCGTGGCGTTCCTCGTCGCCACGCTGGTGCTGGGCGACACCATGCGCACCGGCTTCGGCCAGCTGATCGCCACCGGCAACGCCGGCACCGACGTGATCGTCCGCAACAGCACCGTCCTCGAGGCGGGTGAAGAGCCCGTTCGCGGGCAGCTCGACGAGGCGGTCGTGTCGCGCGTTGCCGAGGTCGACGGGGTCGGTCGCGCTGCTGCAGCCGTCGAGGGCATCGCCCAGGTGCTCGCCGCCGACGGCGAGCCGATCGGAGGGAACGGTCCGCCGACGCTCGCAGGGAACTGGATCGACGATCCCGACCTCAACTCCTGGCACCTCTCGTCGGGTCGTGCACCTCGGGCCGACGACGAGGTCGTCCTCGACGTGTCGACCGCCGACCGAGGCGATCTGGCCATCGGTGACACGGCCACCGTCCTCACGCCGCAACCCGTCGAGGTCACGATCGTCGGCCTCGCCAAGTTCGGCGATCTCGACGGCGTCAGCGGCGCGACATACGTGGCGTTCACCATGCAGGCTGCGCAGGAGCACCTGATCGGGCGCACGGATGAGATCACGTCCGTCCTCGTCCACGCGGACGGCTCGGTCAGCCCCGAGACGCTGCGTGCCCGTGTCGCCTCGGTCATCCCGACGAACGCCGAGGCCCTCACGGGTTCGGAGCTGACCGCCGAGCAGCAGGCGGACATGGAGGGTGACTTCATCAACTTCTTCGAGACGTTCCTGCTCGCCTTCGCCGGCATCGCGCTGCTCGTCGCGACGTTCAGCATCCACAACACCTTCTCGATCCTCGTCGCGCAGCGCACTCGTGAGTCGGCCCTGCTGCGCGCACTCGGTGCGTCTCGTCGCCAGATCGTCGGATCCGTGGCGTCGGAGGCACTCGTCGTGGGTGCCGGCGCGTCGGCGGTGGGTCTCGGCGCCGGGGCGGGCATCGCGTACGGCCTGAAGGCGCTGCTCGCGTCGATCGGGCTCGAGATGTCGATGTCCGGCATCGTCGTCGAGGCCGACTCGGTCGTGATCGCTGCTGCGGTCGGCATCGTCGTGACGCTGGTGGCGAGCCTGGTCCCCGCGATCAAGGCCTCTCGCGTCCCGCCGCTCGCAGCCATGCGCGACGTGGCGGTGGACCGCACGGCGGCGTCGAAGACCCGTGCACTGATCGGCGCCCTGCTGGCGGCCGGCGGGGTGGCGCTCGTCGTCAACGCGACGAGCTCGGCCGACGGCGCGCTGGCACGAGCCGGGCTCGGTGCGCTCATCGTGGTCGCCGGCGCCGTCGTGCTCGGACCCGTCGCGGCACGGCCGGCCGCTGCTGTGCTCGGCTCACCGCTGCCCGTGCTGCGCGGGCAGACCGGTCGCCTCGCGCGCCGCAACGCGATGCGCAACCCCCGGCGCACTGCGGGCAGTGCATCGGCTCTGATGGTGGGGACGGCGGTCGTCGTCCTGTTCACGACCTTCGGGGCGTCGATCAAGGCGTCACTCGACGACACGGTCGACCGCACCTTCGGCGGCGATCTCGTGATCGAACAGGACGGCTTCAGTGGTGCGACCATCGATCCGGCCGCCGTCGGTGCCATCGAGGCGCTCCCCGAGGTTGCGGCGGCCGCTCCGCTCTCGGGTGCCGTGATGCGGCTCGACGGAGCTGACAGCGATCCTCTGGCGGTCGACCCGACGCAGCTCGCGGCGATCCTCGATCTCGACGTACAGTCCGGCGACCTCGCCGGCATGCGGTCCGGCCAGATGGCCGTCAGCGAGCGCTACGCCGACGATCACGGACTGGCCCTTGGCAGCGTGCTGCACGGCGAGTTCGCAGACGGCGCGACCTCTGATCTCGTCGTGTCCGCGGTGTACGCCGAGGGCGACATCGTCGGTGACCTCCTCATCACCCGCGACGACTGGATGCCCCACGCGGGCCGTGCCGGTGACATGGTGGTGTTGATCGACCTGGCCGACGGCGTCGGGCTCGACGAGGGCAAGGCGGCGGTCGACGCAGCGACCCGACAGTTCGCGGCGCCACAGGTGCAGACGCGCGACGAGTACATGGACTCGGTGGCCGCGGAGATCGACCAGATGCTGACGTTCGTGTACGGCCTCCTCGCGCTGGCCGTCCTCATCGCCCTCATGGGCATCGCCAACACGTTGTCGCTGTCCATCCACGAGCGGACGCGAGAGCTCGGTCTCCTGCGTGCGGTCGGGCAGACGCGGCGCCAGCTGCGCTCGTCCGTGAGGTGGGAGTCCGTGATCATCGCCGTCTTCGGAACGCTCGGTGGCATCGGCCTCGGCACGTTCCTGGGGTGGGGTCTGATCCGGGCGCTCGCCGTGCAGGAAGGCTTCGGCACCTTCGCCGTTCCGGCCGGGCAGTTGGCGGTGATCGTCGGGCTCGCTGCCGCGGCCGGCGTGCTCGCCGCCGTGCGCCCCGCACGACGCGCGGCACGGCTGGACATCCTCGAGGCGATCGCGACACCGTCATGAACAGCCCATCTAACGTGAGCGCGACCATGAAGCGGATCCTCCGTCCCTGGCGTTCACCGCTCGCCCTGTGGCAGGCGATCACCTTCTCGGCCCTGTCGTTGCCGATCGGGATCATCACCTTCACCTTCATGGTCACCCTGCTCGCTCTGGGAGCCGGTCTGATGGTGACGTTCCTTCTTGCGCTGCCCGTCATCTGGCTCCTGTTCGTCATGGCCCACGGTTTCGCCTCGATGGAGCGCTCACGGGTCGCGTCGCTGCTCGGCATCGCCCTGCCCGACCCGGTCCCGCCGCTCACCGGCCCATCGTGGGGCAAGCGCCTGGCCGAGCGGGTCCGGTCGAAGCCCCGGTGGCGCGAGATCGGCTACCACGTGGCGATGCTGCCGACGGGCGTGTTCGCCTTCGCCGCGATCACCATCGCGTGGTGTGGTCCGCTGGCGATGGTGGCGCTTCCAGCAGTGGTCGGAGCGTTCCCGGGTGACTCGGCCAAGTTCTACTTCTTCGAGCTCCACCAAGGAGCCGAGGCGCTCGGTGCTGCACTCGCCGGTGTCGTCGGCCTGGTGCTCGTGTCCCCGTGGATCACCGTCGCGCTCGCCCGCCTGCAGGCGTCGATGGCGCAAGGGCTCCTCGGTCCCGACCGCAACGCGGCGATCGCCGAGCAGGTGCGCCGAGCCGAGACGGGACGGACCGCAGCGGTGGACAGCGCCGAGTACGAGCGGCGCCGCATCGAGCGCGACCTGCACGACGGAGCGCAGCAACGCCTCGTCGCCCTGGCCGCCGACCTGGGTGCGGCGAGGGAGAAGCTCGACACCGATCCCGAGCACGGTCGCGAGATGGTGGCGGCCGCCCATGAGGAGGCCAAGGCCGCGTTGAAGGAGATCCGCGATCTCGTGCGCGGCATCCATCCCGTGATCCTCGAGGACCGTGGCCTCGACGCCGCGCTGTCGGCTGTGGTCGCGCGGGCCCCCGTGCCGGTGCAGCTCGACGTACGGGTCGAGCCGCGACCGTCGCCTGCGGTCGAGAGCGCTGCCTATTTCGTGGTCAACGAAGCTCTCACCAACGTCGCTCGCCACTCGCAGGCGACGCGTGCCTGGGTCTCGATCGCGCGAGCCGGCGATCGGCTCGTCGTCGAGGTCCGCGACGACGGCGTCGGCGGCGCCGATGCATCCGAGGGGACAGGGCTGCAGGGCTTGCGTGACCGGGTGACCGGCCTCGGCGGCAACATGCACGTGATCAGCCCACCGGGCGGCCCGACGACGATCTCGGTGGAACTGCCGTGCGGATCGTGATCGCCGAGGACTCGGTGCTGCTGCGGGCCGGTCTGACGCGCATCTTGATCGACGCGGGCGAAGACGTGGTCGCGACGGTAGGTGACGCCGACGAGCTCCTGCTCGCCGTGCAACGTCATCAGCCGGACCTCGCGCTCGTCGATGTGCGGATGCCGCCGACGAACACCGACGACGGACTGCGCGCTGCGCTGTCGATCCGTGAGCGGTGGCCGCAGATCGGCATCCTCGTGCTGTCGCAGTACGTGGAGGAGCGCTACGCCACCGAGCTCCTCGCTCGTGACACGTCGGGCATCGGCTACTTGTTGAAGGACCGCATCGCCGACGTCAGCGACTTCCTCGGCGCGCTCCGGCGCGTGGGGAGCGGGGGCACTGCGCTCGACCCCGAGGTCGTGTCCCAGCTGCTCGCCCGCGCCCGCCGGCCGGGGCCGCTCGAACGCCTCTCGCCACGTGAGCGCGAGGTGCTCGCGCTCATGGCCGAGGGCCGAACCAACCCCGCGATCGCCCGCCAGCTCGTCGTCAGCGACAAGGCGGTCGAGAAGCACGTCAGCAACATCTTCATGAAGCTCGACCTGCCTCCGACGGAGGCCGACCACCGGCGCGTGCTCGCGGTGCTCCGGTGGCTGGACGGTTGATGCCCCCGATGCGAGCGACAACGAGAGAGAACGACTGAGATGGCACGAACAGCATGGCTCGTCACCGGCAGCATCCTCGCGGCAGCTGCTCTGGTGAGCGGCACCTACAACGTCATCGGCCTCCTGGCCCACGAGATGGAGACCCGCGTCGAGACGGTGCCCGCCGAGGGCATCCGGAGGATCGAGGTCGACGACGACGCAGGATCGGTCACGATCGAGGCCGCCGATGTCGATGAGATCACCGTCCGAGCCCGCATCGGCCACGGCCTGCGCCGCTCGGGCAGCTCGGTGCGCGTCGACGGCGAGACACTGCTCGTCCGTGGGTCCTGCCCGGTCTTCGGCTCGGAGTGGTGCGACGTGCGCTACACGATCGAGGTGCCGAGGGAGATCGATGTCGTCGTCGACAGTGACAACGACGGCGTCACCATCGTCGGCGTGCACGGCCACGTCGAGGCGCACAGCGACAACGGGTCGATCCGGCTCGAGGACGTGGTTGGTGACGCTGTGCTCACGAGCGACAACGGTGGGATCCACGCCTTCGGCCTGAACGCCGGTCACGTCAGCGCGAGCTCTGACAACGGGGGCATCGAGCTCGAACTGGTGCAACCGCCGATGTCGGTCGACGCGCGCTCGGACAACGGTGACGTGGTGGTGCTGGTGCCTGCGGGCGACGAGCTGTACGCCGTCACTGTCGACACCGGCAACGGCAACGCCGACAACCAGCTCCGCACCGATCCGGCGAGCGACCGGCACATCGACGTGACGACCGACAACGGCGACGCAACGGTCCGCTACGCGGGTTGACCCGAAGATCAGTGTTTGACGTCGCTCGTCACAGGGAACACGGGTGGTCGAGGTCCCCCCGGATCACGTCGTCCCCGCTCTCCCGCAGGAGGGCGGGGACGACGTGTGTCCCAGGGGTCGGCCGGGGTCCGCGCCGGTTTCGGAGAGGTGCGGCTTGGGGGCGAACGTGACGTCCAACTGGTCGGCGCCGCTCAACTGCGCACCGTCGCGGTCGACGTGGACGTCGATCGTGGAACGCCCGACCCGGATTCCCGTCACCTGGAGCTCGTCGATCCCGTCGGGCCGCCACGGGTCGAGCCACAATCGGCCTTCGGCGGCAACCGGGTCCAGACGCAGCAGCGTGCGCAGCCACAGCAGCGGGGAGGCCGCGGCCCACGCCTGCGGAGAGCACGAGGTCGGAAACGGCACCGGGACGCCCAGGGCTCCGCTGTCGAACCCGGCGAAGAGCTCGGGCAGCCGTCCATCGTTTGCTCGTGCCACTTCGAGCTGTCCGCTGATGATGCGCCCTGCCTCCTCGATGAAGCCGTAGCGAGCCAATCCGGCTGCGCAGATCGCGTTGTCGTGGGGCCAGACCGAACCGTTGTGGTAGCTGATCGGGTTGTAGGACGGCATCGTCGTCGCGAGCGTACGGATCCCGTAACCCGTGAACATCGCCGGCGAAAGCAGACGGCGAGCTACCAGGGCAGCCTTGTCGGGTTCGACGATGCCGGTCCACAGGCAGTGCCCGACGTTCGAGGCCAGCGTGTTGATCCGCCGCTTGTCGCCGTCGAGGCCGAGTGCGAACCATCCGTGCTCGTCGTCCCAGAAGTCCTCGTCGAAGCGCCGCCGGAGCTCGGCCGCTCGTGCGCAGCAGCGTTGGAAGGTGGCGTGGTCGCCTGTCTCCCAGGCGAAGTGAGCGCGGGCGAGGTACGCGGCGTGCACGTACCCCTGCACCTCGCACAGCGCGATCGGCCCTTCGGCCAGTTGTCCGTCCAGGTGGCGGATGGAGTCCCAGGAGTCCTTCCAACCCTGGTTCGCCAAGCCGTGCGGGTTCAGCCGTTCGTATTCCACGTATCCGTCGCCGTCGCGGTCGCCGTACTGCTCGATCCACTGCATCGCGCGGTCGGCGTGCGGCAGGAGCTGATCGACCAGTTCGTCGCGAGGATCCCAGCGTCGGAGCTCGCCGAGCAGCATGACGAAGAGAGGAGTCGCATCGATCGATCCGTAGTAGACGCTGCCGTGGCCGAGCGAGGCGGTCGTCGCCTCGTCGAAGCGCATCTCGTGGAGGATCTTCCCGGGCTCCTCTTCGGTAGCGGCGTCGGTCTGCACACCCTGGAACCGGGCGAGCGTCGCCAGCACGCCGTGCGCGAGCGAGGTGTCGGCGATGAGCGCCATCCACGCCGTCAGCAGGGAATCCCGTCCGAACACCGTCATGAACCAGGGCGCTCCTGCCGCCACGATCGGCAGGTCGGGATGATCCGGATCGAAGATGCGCAGCGCGCCCAGATCTTCGCGGCAGCGGCGCACGGTCTGATCCAGGCGCTCGTCGTCGCTCGTCACCACCGGCACCATCGCCCGCCAATCGGCAAGTCGCTGGAGTGGCGAGGCGCGGCTGTGACCGGCGGCGGTTCCTGCAGATACCGGGCGTGCACCGGCGAACGTCGGTGTCAGCCGCTCGGTGTCGAACGACGCCGTGACCTCGAGGCACACCTCCCACGACGCGCCCGGTCCGAGCTCGACGTCCCAGACGAACGAGCCGGCGCCGACCGAGGCCGGCCGCGACGAATGCACCTCCACGTCGCGTGTCAGCCCCTTGTGGGCCCAATGGAAGCGCAGCAGATCGGGCCCCGGCTGGTGGGTGTGCCGGCCGCGCGAGTGGACACGGCTCTCCTTGACGGCGAACAGCTCGGCGAAGTCGGCATCGCAGTCGAGCCGGACCCGCACCTGCGCAGGTTCGAGACCGTGGTTGGTGAGCACGATGCGTTCACGCATGCCTTGGCCGACGTCTCGGTAGCGGAAGACCACGAGGTGCGAATCCGCTTGACCGACGGTGGCGCGGCTGCGGCCGACGAAGGTGGCGCTGAAGGGTTCCGGGCTCGACGTCGCCAGTGGTTCGATGCGGTGGTCGTCGATCGACAGTCGCCACCTCGAGATGATCCTCGTGTCCAGCACGAACACTCCCTGGGGCAGGTCGGCGGCCATGTCGCCGGTGAAGTCGGACAGACAGAACGTGCGGCCTTCGACCAAGGTGACCGTGGAGGTCGGCAAGGTGCCCGTGGCGACGGGTTGCGTACCGGCGTATGGCGAACCGCCGGTCGAGCTCATCCGGCGCGCCCGAGGTCGAACCGCTGCAGCCTGCTGGCGCCGTTCACGATCCGACGGTAGAGCGCGACGTGGTCGGCGACCATGCGATCGGCCGAGAAGCGCTGCTCCGCGGTCCGGCGGCATTCTCGTCGGTCGATCGTGTCGATCTGCCGGAGGCGCTCGACCATCTCGTCCTCGTCCCGGCACAGGAAGCCGGTGAGTCCGTGGTCGACGATCTCGGGAGCTGCACCCTCGGGAAAGGCGACCACTGGCGTGCCCGTCGCCAACGCCTCGATCATCACCAGGCCGAAGGGCTCCGGCCAGCGGATCGGGTTGAGCAGGGCCTCGGCCTTGGCGAGCAGATCGAACTTGGCCCGACCGCCGACCTCACCGATGTAGACCGCATCGGCGCCGAGGTGCGGTTCGACGCGCTCCCTGAAGTACTCGACCTCTTCCGGTTGCCACATCTTCGCTGCGATCAACAGCTTCTTCCCCGCTCGGCGGGCGACGGCCATGGCACGATGGACGCCCTTGGTCGGGCTCATCCGCCCCAGGAACAGCACGTAGCCGCCGCGACCACGGCCGACGGGCACACGCTCGACGTCGATGCCGTGGTGGATCACCGCGCTGACCGGAACCGACGGCGCGCTCCGGCGCTGGTGCTCGGAGATCGCGATGACCGCGGCGTGCGGCGACACCGTGCGGTACAGCCGGGTGAGCTCGGGCGTGAACGATCCGTGGACCGTCGTCACGACGGGAGGTGACCCTCCCTTGAGCATCGACCAGAGCGGTCCGAGCTGGGTGTGGTCGTGGATGAGATCGCACCCGTCCAGTTCGTCGTACGCGGCCTGCACATGAGCGAGCTCGTCGGTGAAGAGGCCGCACGTGCCTCGGGCGTCACGGAGCACCGACCGGCGATCGACCGGACAGGTCGAGTCACCAGTGGTGAACAGCACCACATGGTGACCGGCGCGCTCGAGGCCTCGTGCGAGGTGATCCACGACCACCTCGGTCCCCCCGTACACCGGCGGCGGCACGGGAACCCACGGTGGCGCGATCACTCCGATGGACAAGCTCGGCGCACCCATCGGTTCCCATCAAACGCCTGCGGAACGCCGGTGCACAGAGCCGAAGGGCCTCTGCGCGAACGCGTGACGGATCCGCGCCTGGGGACGAGCCCATCACCGGCACGCCGGACCTCGCCGCGGGTTGCCATTCGGGACGTTCGACACTGGTGGCGACGGGGGGCGGGTGGCTGACTGGAAGCGAGGAGCGTGCGCGCTCACACAAGGACGAGGAGGCGCAGATGTGTCTCGGTGAGTACGGGACGGTCATCGGACTGCTCGGCCCCGCAAGCGCTGAGGTGTGCTTCGGTGACGGCAGCTGCCGTGAGGTGTCGCTGGCAGTGCTCGTCGCCGAGGGTGTGGCCGTCCGGCCCGGGGACACCGTGGCCGTCTCCATCGGGATGGCATTGCACGTCGCCGACGACGATCAGGAGGCGCTCACGTGACGAGCTCGCACCGCGGCACCGCATGCTCGCTCGCCGCCGCGGCGGTGAGTGGCGTCGCTGTCTTCGTCAACGGTCTCGCCGTCCGGCGCTTCGCCGACGCGACCGTGTACACGACGGCGAAGAACCTCGTCGCCGGCGCGGTGCTGGCAGCGGTTCTGCTCGTGACGATGTGGCGCGCGCCCGCGCGGGCGCTGCGGATGCGCGGCGCGGCGCGCAGCCACTGGGCGGTGCTCGGCCTCATCGCGGCGATCGGCGGTGCCGTACCGTTCGTGCTGTTCTTCGAGGGTCTCGCCCGGGCGACATCGACGAACGCGTCGTTCGTGCACAAGACGCTCGTCGTCTGGGTTGCGATCGGAGCCTCGATCGTCCTGCGCGAGCGGGTCGGTTCGGTTCACGTCGCCGCCATCGGTCTGTTGCTCATCGGTCACCTCGTGCTCTCCGGCGGTCTGGGTGCCGCCGCGTTCGGATCGGCCGAGCTGCTGGTGCTGGCCGCAACGTTGCTGTGGTCGGTGGAGGTGCTCGTCGTCAAGCGGATGTTGCCCGAGGTGCCGCCCGAGCTGGCCGCAACTGCGCGCATGGTCGGTGGTAGCGCGCTGCTGGTCGCTTGGCTGGGGGTGCAGGGAGACCTCGGCGGGCTGACCTCGCTCGACGGCACGCAGTGGCTCTGGGTGCTGCTCACCGGTGCGACGCTCGCGGTGTTCGTCGGCACCTGGTACACGGCGCTCTCGCTCGCTCCGGCCGTCGATGTGACCGCCGTGCTCGTGCTCGGAGCCGTGATCACCGGGCTGCTCGACGCGGGCTTCCGCGGCGTGCCGCTGACGGTCGACTCGTCGGGCTACGTGCTCATCGCCCTCGGGGTCGCGGCGATCGCGATGAGGCGGGTGGACACTCGACCCACGGGCCAGCGGCTGACGGCATGACCGCGGCGACGTTGGCACCGCCATCGGGACCCGTGCGGTTCGCCCGGTTCGCCTTCCCGCCGAACCGACTCGGCTACTGCGGGCCGGGGACCGACGGTGAGCTCGCGCACTATGCGGCCGGCCACGAGGACCCAGGCCTGCGCGAGATGGCGGCCGACTTCGAGGGCGCCTATCCCTATCTGCAGCTCCTCGCTGGGTCGAACCGCCGCGCCGATCCCCTTGATTCGGAGGTGGTCGAGGCCTACTGGCTCGGCAACGAGCTGCTGCAGCGGGTGTCGCGTGAGGACTTCGGCCGCTCGATCGACCACAGGTTCCGGCGCAGGGCCGGCAGCTCGTGGCGGGCGATCGAGGGCGCGATCCCGGTCGGCGTCGCCAACCACTCGTTCCATGTGCTCCACGTCATGCCGTGGGCGGGTCTGCTGCGCGACGGGATCGTCGACGAGCCGCTGCGGATCGTCGACCGGTGTCGCATCAGCTGGGCCGAGGTCCTCGCGAGCGACTGCGGAGACGGCCGGGTGCTCGTCCGGCGGGCACCGCTCGTCTGGGCCGGCAGCCGCCTGCAGTACGGCACGCCGGTGATCGAGCCGGTCGACAGCCAGATCGTCGTGGAACCGGGCGACGTGGTCGCCGTCCACTGGGACTGGATCTGCGAGCGGCTCGACGCACGCCGGCTCGGATGGCTGCGTCGGGTCACCGACGAGCAGCTGAACGACCTGCGCGCCGGCTGATGTCGTCGGCCACCTGACGAGTCGCGCGCTCTACGCGTGGGTCGAGGTCGGCGCCGAACCCGAACGACACGCCTTCGATCCCGATGACCGAGAGCGACACGGGCAAGTGCCCCATCGCACGAGCGAGCTCGATCGCCGCCCCCACGTCGACCGAATGCGTCGACACCGTCACCGGCGCGACGAGGCGACTCGTCAGGGCATCGACCTCGACGACGCGTCCCGGCGAACCGGCGGGCGCTGCGGCGTCCACGATCATGACTCGATCGTCGTGTCGCCAGCGCAGGGGTAGGTCGACGACCGAACCTTCGAGCACCACCGTGTCGACATCGGTCGGCCCGGTGGCGCGCACGAGATCGCAGACGATCGGCCCCGCCGCATCGTCACCCCGATCGCGGTTGCCGACGCCGATGACCAGGAGGCTCATCTCAGCCTCGATCGATCGAGAACCGCAAGAAGTGGGTCGCGCACGAGATGCACGGGTCGTAGTTGCGGATCACCTGCTCGCAGCGGTGCCCGAGCGTGTGATCGTCCAGATCGAGGTGCGACGCGACGAAGTCGCGCAGGTCGGCCTCGATCGCGTCCTGGTTCTGGCTCGTCGGCGGCACGATCGTCGCGTCGAGAATCGTCCCGTCGGCATCGATCTGGTACCGATGGTAGAGGACACCGCGTGGCGCTTCCGTGCACCCGTGACCGGTGCCGGCGACGGCTGGGACGTCGAGCGCAGGACGACCCGGCATCGCGTACGAGCCGATGATTCGCTGCGCCTCCTCGATCGCCCACAGCGTCTCGAGGCCGCGGACCAGGATGCTTCTGAACGGGTTGGTCTCGACGCGGGCGACGCCGAGCTCGTCGGCAATCGCACGTATGGAGGCCGGCACCAGGTCGGCACAGTTCATCCACCGCGCGAGTGGGCCGGTCTGGTAGCGGCAGCCGTTGCGTTCGTCGCCATCGAGCCTCGCGTGCAGAGCGGTCGAGTGTGCGACCTGGTACTCGTGGAGCCGCTCGCCGAACTCGGCGACCGAGACGTCGAGCCCCCGGTTCGAGACGACGCGACCTTCGTTCAAGGGATATTCGTGCTCGTGCCGGAGCGAGACGTACTCCGTGTCGTCTGCGAGCCGGTTCGGGATGGACGGGAAGTCGAACGTCGCGACCCAGCGCAGCAATGTCAGCGCACCGGCGTGCGCGCGATCGAGGTCGGGCAGCAAGGTGTCGAGCTCGCTGCGGGTCGGTGCCCGGTAGAAGCCGCCCAGGCGCACGTTCACCGGGTGGATCGGGCGCCCACCGACCACCTCCATGATCCGGTTCCCGGTCTTCTTCAGAAACAGGACCTCGGCCATCAGATCAGGGTGCTGCTGGGCGATCTCGATGCCGGAGTCGACGCCGACGAAGTCCGGTGCGTGGAGGAACGCCATGTGCAGCACGTGGCTCTCGATCCACTCACCGCAGTACAGCAAGCGACGGAGCTCGCGTATCGCGCCGGCTGGGTGGACGCCGGCGAGCGACTCGATCGCATGCGCGCTGCTCATCTGGTAGGCGACGGGGCAGATGCCGCAGATCCGAGCCGTGATGTCCACCGGTTCGGTGTGGTGGCGGCCACGCAGGAACGCCTCGAACATGCGCGGCGGTTCGTAGATCTCCAGCTCCACCTGCTCGACGACGCCATCGTGCACGGTGACGTGCATCGCGCCCTCGCCTTCGACCCGGGTCAGGGTGGGGACGTTGAGGTTGACGGTCTTGTGGGTCATCGTGACACCTCGACCGGTGTCTCGGCGACTGTGAACGCACCGGTGTTGAACGTGTGCAGCAGGCGGTCGATCGCCTCCCCGGCGAGCCCGAGCGACGCGAGGTGACGACGCAGCGCAGCGACGTTCGGGCTCTCCATCGGACCGAAGCACCCATAGCAACCTCGATGGAACGATGGGCACAGCGCCTGGCAGCCGGCCTGGGTGACCGGCCCCAAGCACGGCGTTCCGTGGGCCACTATCACGCACGTCGTCCCCCGGGCCTTGCACTCGGTGCACACGCTGGTCGTCGGCAGGCGCAGGGCGTGCCGGTGGAGCACGGCTGCCAGCGTCTGCAGCAGCTGCTCGCGATCGATGGGACAGCCGCGCAGCTCGAGGTCGACCGGCACGTGAGCCGCGATCGGAGTGGAGGTCGGCAGCGTCTGGACGTACTCGGGATGGGCATAGACGATCGAGCGGAACCCGTCGACGTCCCGGCCGTTGCGAAGTGCCTGTATCCCTCCGGCCGTCGCACACGCGCCGATCGTGACGAGCAGGCTGGACTGGGCGCGGATCTGCACGATGCGCTCGGCGTCGTGCTGCGTCGTGATCGATCCCTCGACGAGCGACACGTCGTACGGGCCGGCGACCATCACACTCGAGGCTTCCGGGAAGTACGAGATCGCGACGCGACCGGCGACGGCCATCAGATCGTCCTCGCAGTCGAGCAGGCTGAGCTGGCAGCCGTCGCACGACGCGAACTTCCACACCGCGAGCGACGGTCGTGCGCCCCGGTCGATGCTCTCGGGCCAGACGAGCGGCGTGGTGCGGAGCTCGTGTTGCACGTCAGCGCTCCTCCACGCCCAGCACGTCGGCGACCATCGGGTAGCGCACCACCGGCCCGTCGCGGCACACGATCAGCGGACCGAGCTGGCAATGGCCGCACAGTCCGTTGCCGCACTGCATGTTGCGTTCGAGGGTGAGCTGGACGTCGTCGGCGGCGACACCCCGACCGATCAGTACCTCGGCCACGAGTTGCATCATGACGTCAGGACCGCAGACGAGGGCGCTCGTCCGGTCGGGTTCGAGGTGTAGCTCGTGGCTGACCGCGTCGACGACGTCTGGAACGAAACCGACGCGGCCGCCCCAGCCGTCGGCGGCGCGATCGATCGTCGCCACGACGCGAATCCCACCCGCTCGCCATGAGGGGTACGCGGTCGCATAGAGGAGGAGCTCTGGACTGCGCGCTCCGATGACGACGACGACCTCGCCGAGGCGATCCCGCCGGCGCAGCAGCTCGTAGATCGCCGGGCGCAGCGGTGCGAGGCCAAGCCCGCCGGCGGCGATCACGACGTCTCGCCCTTCGAGGGCGAGATCCCATGGCTCGCCGAACGGCCCACGCACCCAGAGCTGCTCGCCTGGCTGCAGCCGCGTCAACGCAGTGGTGATCGCGCCGGCTCGACGGATGGTGTACTCGTGTGCCGTCCGGTCGGTGATCGCCGACGAGATCGACAGCGCAGCCTCACCGATCCCGAACGCTCCGACCATGCCGATCTGGGCGGGCAAGAACGATCGGGGCGGCTCGCCGAGGGGAGCGACACGCAAGGTCACGACACCGGGAATCTCGTCACGGCGCGCCAGCACCTCGTGGATCTGGGGCTCGAGGAGCGGATCCGATGGCACTCGAAGCTCCGTCGCCGTCACGGTGCGGCCTCCACAGGTCCAGCGAGTGCCCGCACCTCGGCGGTCAGGTCGATGCCGACCGGGCACCAGGTGATGCAGCGGCCGCAGCCGACGCAACCCGATTCGCCGAACTGGTCGTGCCACGTGCCGAGCTTGTGCGAGAGCCATTGCCGGTACCTCGACCTCGGCGACGCACGATGTGGACCGGCGCCCAGGTGCGAGTACTCCATGCTGAAGCACGTGTCCCAGACCCGGTCCCGGGTGGACGACGCACCGTCGAGTGACACACGGTCGTCCATGTCGGTGCAGAAGCACGTCGGGCAGACGGCCGTGCAGTTGCCACAGGTCAGGCAGCGGTCGGCCACGGTGCTCCAATGGGGATGCTCTGCGTCGCTGACAACGGCGGCGGCGTCCTTGGGCAACGAGCGGTGCTGCGGGCCCACGGCCGACCGGAAGGCCGCAGCCACGTACTGCTCCTGGTCCTCGGTCGCAGGTTCGAGCGCCAGCTCGGCCACGAGCTCGCAACCGCGCTCGCTGCCGCAGCGAACGAGGTACGTTGGGCCCTGCGACTCGTCGTCGAACTCGGTGAGCGAGAGGTCGTAGCCCGCCTCCGCCGTACCGCCGCCACCCGCGGTGTCGCAGAAGCACGTCGGGGCGGGGTGGGTGCAGTCGACGGCGACGACGAACAGCGCGTCTCGCCGGGCGGCAAACGCAGCGTCGGCGTGCGGTCCTCCGGTCTGCGTGCGGTCGAGCACTGCCAACGCCCGCAGGTCGCAGGCGCGAACACCGATCACCGCTCGCGTCGTCGAGGGATGCGTGGCTGGTGCGACGACGATCGATCCGTCGCGGCGGTGCATCGTCCACACCGGGCTGCGTGGTGGATGGACCAGCGACTTCAGCGAATCGGGGCCGGGTCCGTAGGAGAAGTGGAGCGGCGTCCCGCTCGGGACCAACCGATAGGTCGCAGCCTCCTGTGCGTCGGTCACGCCGAGAGGCAGTTCGCCGGCCGAGGCGATCGGCCGCAGTCGGATGACCCCGTCGTGCACGACCGGGCCGATGACCTCGTCGAAGCGGCTGCGGAGCGCCCTGACCAGACGGTGCAGGTCGTCGCTGCGCATTGTCCATCGTCGGTCACCGACGCCACCATTGGCTCGGGTTGCACCCATGCTCTCATGGTCCGCCCCGGCCGTGACCGGCACCAGGGCACTTGGTCGTGTCGTGCCCTCGCCGCCGTCGCCCACGACTGGGGAGTCGACATCGAACACGCGTTCGTACATACTGGTCCGGTGACCCTCATCGACCCTTTCGTGCGTCTCGTAGACGTCACGTTCTGTGTGCTCGATCTCGAGACGACGGGCACGGCCGACGAGGTCGACGAGATCGTCGAGATCGGCGCGGTCAAGGTGCGCGGGGGCGAGCGGCTCGGAACGTTCCAGACGATGGTCCGCCATTCGCTCTCGTCGGGCACGTCCGAACGCCCGAGCATCGATGCGGTGCTGGCGTCGCTGCTCGAGTTCGTTCGCGGCTCGGTCATCGTCGGTCACAACATCCGCTTCGACCTCAGGTTCCTGAACAGTGCGCTGTGGCGCGCGGGTCGCGAGGACGTGCTCGACCCGTCCGATGCGATCGACACGATGGTGTTGGCGCGACGGTTGCTGCGCGACGACGCCGACGACTGCCGCCTCGGCACGCTGGCGCGTCGGTTCTCGTTCGAGGAGCGGCCGACCCACCGTGCGCTCGCCGATGCCGCTGCCACCGTCGAGTTGCTGCACCTCGTCATCGAACGTGCCACCCACTACGGCGTGTTCGACCTCGACGACCTCATCCGGTTGCCCTCGTTGATGCGGCATCGGCATCGTGCCCGGCTCGCCGTCACGGCCGCCGTCCCTCGTGTGCAAGGCGTGGCGCGACTGCTCGATCGTCACGGCGAGGTGCTCCACGTGGTGGACGGCCCGGACGTTCGGCACGAGGTGCGCCGTCTGTTCGACCCCGACGACCCGCTGCCGGCGCGACGGGTGCCCGCCCGGGTGGTGCACCACGTGCACCGCATCGAGCACCTGCACGTGGCGAACGCAGTGGCGACCGAGATCGCGGCCATGCGATGGCGCAGTGCCACGCCGGCCGCTCGCCGGGAACCACATGCCTACTTGAGGCGACCCGGAACGGGGGTCGGGCGGCTCGTGTCGTGCGGTGATCGCACGTCGCCCGGCGTCGTGGCGGGGCCGCTGCCCCGTGACCTCGCGCGCCGTGCGGTGGTCGAGCTCGCCGCGGCAGGGCTGGTCGAGCAGGTCGCGTTCTTCGACGAACTGCGAGACGCACGGGGTGGCGGCCGGAGCTCGTCGAGTGCAGCGTTGGCGGAGGTGATCGCGCGGCAGCACGCCCTCGATCGTGGCCGAGGGTGTTCGGGCGCGCTCGAGGTGGCCGACGCGGTCGTGTTCGTCGACCGGGGGAGGGTGCGCGACGTGGTGGCCGACGGTCGGTCATGGGCCGACGTGTTGCCGGAGCCGGATCTCGACTCACCCGACCTCCCGCTCACGCCGGCCGCGGCGGCCGAGGCGACATGGATCGCGCGGCTGATGGACCGGTCGGGTCAGCCGGGCTGTGAGATCCTCGACAGCTGGTCGCCCCAGTAACGGTCGCGCAGCACCCGCTTGTACAGCTTGCCCGTCGGCAGGCGCGGGAGCTCGGGGTCGAAGTCGACGGTGCGTGGGCACTTCTGCCGGGACAGGTGCTGCTGGCAGAAGTCGATCAGCTCGCGTTCGAGGGCTGGGCCGGGTTCGACGCCGGGCATCGGCTGGACGACCGCCTTCACCTCTTCGCCGAGATCGGCGTTGGGCACGCCGAAGACGGCTGCGTCGGCGACCTTGGGGTGCGTCACCAGGAGGTTCTCGGTCTCTTGCGGGTAGATGTTCACGCCACCGGAGATGATCATGAAGCTCTTGCGGTCGGTCAGGTACAGGTAGCCGTCCGCGTCCACGTAGCCAACATCGCCGGTGGTGGCCAGGGTGCCATCCGGCGAGGTCGCGGCCCGGCTCTTCTCGGGATCGTGGAAGTACTGGAGCGGGGTGGGCGTGCGGAACCAGATCGTGCCCGGCGTGCCGACGGGGCACGGCTGCAGGTCGTCGTCGAGGATCGACATCTCGCCGAGCAGCACACGTCCGACCGTCCCGCGGTGGGCGAGCCACTCGTGCGAGTCGCACGCCGTGAAGCCGATCGCCTCCGTCGCGCCGTAGTACTCGTGGATGATCGGTCCCCACCACTCGATCATCCGCTCCTTCACGGGTATGGGGCAGGGTGCCGCGGCGTGGATCGCCGCCTCGAGCGAGCTGAGGTCGTACTTCTCCCGCACATCGGCCGGCAGCTTGAGCATGCGGTTGAACATGGTGGGCACGAGTTGGCTGTGCGTCACGTGGTATCGCTCGACGAGCGCCAAGTACTCCTCGGGGTCGAAGTGCTCCATGATGATCGCGGTGCCGCCCATCCGCACCGTCAACCCGACGGCCGCCTGCGGAGCGGAGTGGTAGAGGGGTGCCGGCGACAGGTACACCATGCCCTCGCGGTAGCGCCACGGCCCGAGCAGGAACTGCATGACCGGCAGCATCTCGCCGGGGGGCACGTCGGCCAGCTGTCGGATGATGCCCTTCGGGCGACCCGTCGTGCCCGACGAGTAGAGCATCGCTGCGCCGAGGCGCTCGTCGTCGATCGGTGTCGACGCCATCGCACTCGTCGCCGTCTCGTAGGCGACGACCTCAGCCGTGACACCGGCCCTGCTGGCCGGCACGCCGCCGACCACGAGGCACAGCGACACACGCGGGCACTGGGCGAGAGCGTCGAGCGCGATGGCGCTCATCCGGGCCGACGTGATGAGGATCTGCGACTCGCTGTTGTCGACGATGTAGGCGAGCTCGTCGGCGGTGAGGTGTGAGTTGATGCACGTGTAGTGGAGTCCGGAGCGCTCTCCCGCACCGCAGGCCTCGAGGTAGCGGTCGTTGTTCTCCATGAAGATCGAGTAATGGGCACCGGTGCCGAGACCGTGAGCGCGGAAGAGGTGCGCCAGCCGGTTGCACCGCTCGTCGAACTCGCCGTAGGTGACCACGTCGCCGGTGCCCGCCATCACGAAGCACGCTCGATCGGGATGTTCGGCAGCGTGGCGTCCCGGATGCATGTGGTCCCCCTTCGTCCCCGGCGTGACGGTAGCGGAATGGGGGTGGCGGGACGGACGCCGTCGATGTACCATTTGGTACATGTCGAACACGCACAAGACCATCGACCACTCCACCTCGACGTCGATCGATGCCCCGGTCGACATCGTCTGGGACGTCTTCAGCAACGTCGAGCGGTGGCACACCTGGACCGCGTCGATCACGTCCGTCGAGCTGCTCGACGGCGAGCTCCGGGTCGGCGCACGCGCCAAGGTGCAACAGCCACGCCTGCCGACGGTCGTGTGGACGGTGACAGCTCTCGAGCCGGGCCGTTCCTGGACGTGGGAAGCGACGGGACCCGGCGCGCACACCGTCGCCACCCATGTGCTGCGGCCGGTCGGTGACTCGACCGTCGCCGAGATGTCGATCAGCAACGGTGGCGTCGTCGGACGGCTCCTGGGTCGTGTGTGGCGTTCGCTCACCGCCCGCTACATGGGACTCGAGGCCGCCGGGCTGAAGCAGCGGAGCGAGCAGATCGCCGCCGGCGTCGCACCTTCCGCGTGACGTCGCGTCGCGACGAGTTGTTGTCGGCCGTCATCGCGGCGGCCGCCGACGGCGGGCTCGCCCGGCGATCGCTCCGCGACCTCGCCGCGCAGGTCGGGACGAGCCACCGGATGCTGATCCACCACTTCGGCAGTCGCGACGGGCTGCTCGCCGCAGTGGTCGAGGCGATGGAGCGCGAGCAGATCGAGCGGATCCGCGCCCAGCCGGCCGACCCTGTGGAGGCCGTCCGCGACACGTGGCGGCGCACGTCCGATCCGGCGTTCTGGCCCGTCGAGCGGCTGTTCTTCGAGTGCTACGCCCGCGGCGCACAAGGTGAGCCACCGTTCGACCGGCTGGTCCCGAAGCTCGTCGACGACACGCTGCGCGCGATCACCGATCGCGGTGTCGATCCCGACAGCGATCGCGCCGTGCTCGGCCGGCTCGCACTGGCCGTCATCCGCGGTCTCTTGCTCGACCTCGTGGCCACCGGCGATCGAGACGCGACCGATCGCGCCGCGGAGATGTTCGCATCGATGATCTCGGCTACGGTCGAGCGGTCATCATCGGCGGGTCGAGCAGAGAGGATCCGTACATGACCGATCAACCGCAGCAGGGCGACGCCGTCTCGCGCCGTGGCCTGATCACCGGGGCGGCCGCCCTCGGTGCCGGCATCGCCGCGCTCGGGACTGCGACCGCGCACGCCGCGCCGCCGCCGACCGAGGTCGTCGCCGCGCAGACCAACGGCCTGAGCTACGTGCAGTACGACGCGCTGGCCTTCTTCCCGTACACGATCTCCAGGCTGTATCAGCTCAGCACCGGTGTACAACCGTCCGCCCCGGCCAACTGGATCGCCGCGCCGCTGTCATTGCCGGTCGGATCCGTCATCACCGAGGTGTCCGTCGCCTACCAGGTGCAACCGGTCCTCACGATCACGCGTCGAGACATGGCGAGTCCCAACCCGCCATCGGACGTCTTCCAGGAGACGCTCGCTGCAGGCGGAGGGGCCAAAACCCAGACCGTTCCGGTCACCACACCAGTGACCATCGAGTACGGATCGACGTACATCCTCCAGTTCTTCTGCTCGGCAGGCGATTCCGTGTTCGGCGCCACCGTCGGCTACGTGCCGCCGACTCGGTCGTTCATCCCGTTCCAAGGCCTCGGCGGGCCGCGCGTGCTCGACACCCGCGTCACCGGCGGCAAGTTCCAACCGAACGAAGAGCGCACACTGGCGCTCGGCTTTCCCGGTGCTCGCGGCGCAGTCCTCAACCTCACCGTCACCGAGACCGAGGGCGGTGGCTTCGCCGCGGTCTTCCGCGGCGACATCGAGTGGCCGGGCAACTCGACGCTGAACTGGAGCGAGACGGGTCAGATCCTGTCGAACGGCGTCATCACCGACGTCGATGCGTCGGGCCAGATCACCATCCGCGCCGGCGCGAATCGCACCCACGTCGTCGTCGACCGCATCGGATGGCTCATCTGACGTGCCCACCGGCCCGCACGGGTGGCCCGGACAGGTGACACGGTTCAGGCCGAGGTGATTCGGGTACCGCCGCCGCATGGAGAACGAACCCGAGATCGATCTGAGTGGCAGCGAGGGCACGACGCTGACCGAGGTCCTCGCCGGATATGCAGCCGGTGGCTTCGCAGCGCAGTTCTCGGTCACCGACGACTCGCGCATCGAGTGTGGGACGTGCGGGGTCGTCTCCAAGCCCGGCTCGGTCCAGATGAGCTCGTTGCGTCGGCTCGAAGGTGAGTCGGATCCCGCCGACATGATGGCGGTCGTCGCCGTGACGTGCCCGGCCTGCGCGGCGACGGGCACACTGACCCTCGGCTTCGGACCGACGTCGTCTGCGGAGGATGCCGACGTGCTGCATGCGTTGCGCGACGCGCGAAACGACAGCAAGGTGCCGGGCAACTCGGCGCCGGGCGAGACCACGGGTGACGCCGGTCGAGGCTGAGCGACCGCTGACGGGCGCAGCCGTGTCGGCGAGGAGTCCGGGCACGGGCACGCTTGACCCCGTAGGTGACTGGGTACGAGGGCGGCCATGGAGCTCGGCTACTTCTTGTCCTCCGAGGAGCACGGTCCCGGTGACCTCGTCCGCCACGCGCAGCTGGCGGAGCAGGCCGGCATCGGGTCCGTGTGGATCTCGGACCACTTCCACCCGTGGCTCGACGACCAAGGTCACAGCCCGTTCGTCTGGAGCGTCATCGGCGGCATCGCCGCGTCGACGGAGCTGCGCGTCACGACCGCGGTGACCTGCCCCACGATGCGCATCCACCCGGTGATCATCGCCCACGCCGCGGCGACGTCGGCGCTGATGCTCGGCGGGCGCTTCGAGCTCGGAGTGGGGACCGGGGAGAACCTCAACGAGCACGTGCTCGGCGATCGCTGGCCGACGACCGACGAACGCCTCGACATGTTGGAGGAGGCGATCGACGTGATGCGCATGCTGTGGATCGGCGACGAGGTCAGCCACTACGGACCCCACTTCACGGTCGAGAACGCTCGCATCTACAGCCTCCCGTCGGAGCCGCCGCCGATCGTCATGAGCGCGTTCGGTCCGAAGTCGTGCGAGGTCGCGAGCCGGATCGCCGACGGGTTCGCATCGACGAAGCCGGACGGCGATCTGCTCGGCCAGTACCGCGCGAACGGCGGCGGCGGCTCGGCCCAAGCCGGTCTGAAGATCTCGTGGGGCGCCGACCGCGAGTCGTGCGCGAAGCAGGCCCATCGCCTGTGGCGTTCGAGTGGAGTGCCCGGAGAGCTCAGCCAGGAGCTGCGCACGCCCGCGCTGTTCGAGCAGGCTGCGCAGAACGTGACCGTCGAGTCGATGGCCGAGAACATGCCGTGCGGGCCCGACGTCGAGCCGATCGTCGAGGCCGTGGTCGCATACCGTGACGCGGGGTTCGATCGCTTGTACATCAACCAGATCGGTGACGAGCAGGAAGCGTTCTTCGAGTTCTTCGCCGCCCAGCTCGAGCCCGCCCTCGCCGAGGTCGATGTGCGACCGGAGCGGCCGGGACGTCGATCCTGACGACACGCCGGGACGTCGATACGATCGGCGGATGCTCGAACGGCCGGGGGCGCTCGCAGGGATCGGACGGACGCCGCTCGTCCGGTTGACGTCGTCGACGACCTCGGAGGACGCGGAGGTGTGGGTCAAGCTCGAAGCCGCCAACCCGACCGGTTCGTACAAGGACCGGATGGCGCTCGCGATGATCGAGGGCGCCGAGCGCCGCGGTGCGCTGCAGCCTGGGCAGACGGTCGTCGAGTACACCGGCGGATCGACCGGTAGCTCCCTCGCGTTCGTCTGCGCGTTGAAGGGCTACCCACTGCGCATCGTCACCTCGAACGCCTTCGCGCTCGAGAAGCTGCGGACGATGGCAGCGTTCGGCGCGCTCCTCGAGATCGTCGACAGCCCGAACGGCATCCACCCGGGGCTCATCCCGTCGATGCGCGAACGTGCCCGAGAGATCGCCGAGAGCGAGGGAGCGTTCGCCACCGATCAGTTCAACAACACCGACGCGCTCGACGGCTACCGGGCGATCGGTGACGAGATCGTCGACGAGCTCCCCGGGCCGGCAGACGCGCTGTGCGTCTACGTCGGCGTGGGCGGCTGCCTCATCGGCATGTCGCAGGCGATGCGAGCACACTGGCCGAGCATGGAGCGCATCCCCGTCGAGCCCGACGAGTCGGC
This sequence comes from Ilumatobacteraceae bacterium, assembly GCA_050248155.1. GTDB lineage: Bacteria > Actinomycetota > Acidimicrobiia > Acidimicrobiales > Ilumatobacteraceae > VFMC01. Next base: position 22,528 of record JBFWSW010000019.1, on the reverse strand, counting down.
GGTGCTGTCGGGAGGCTCGGCGGGGACCCATCGCATCGAAGGAGGCGGGGTGGGCTTCGTCCCGCCACATCTCGTCGGCGAGCAGTTCGACCGCATCGAGCGAGTGTCGACCGCCGACGCGTTCGACATGGCGCGTCGAGCAGCCGTGACGGACGGCATCTGGACCGGGCCGTCCGGTGGGGCGAACATCGTCGCCGCGCTGCGAACTGCCCGGCGTCTCGGGCCCGGCCACCGCGTGGTGACGGTGCAGCCCGACTCCGGTCTCAAGTACCTCGCCGGTGACGTGTACGTCTGACCGGACCCACATCGATCGCAGAACCACACCCCAACCCACACCCCCCAACCCACACCCCACCGACCCACACCCCACCGACAAGGAAGCCGTCGATGACCGACACGAACGAACCCACGAACGACGACGCCGCGCAGGTGGCACCCGACGCGGTGCTGACCGAGCAGCGAGGCCGAGTGCTGCTCATCACGCTCAACCGGCCGGAGGCGATGAACGCGATCAACGGAGCGCTCTCCGGGGGGCTCTGGAGCGCGGTGGAGCGCCTGAACGCCGACGAAGGCCTCACGGCGGGTGTGCTCACGGGCGCCGGGCGTGGTTTCTGTGCGGGCATGGACCTGAAGGCGTTCGCCCGCGGCGAGAACATCGGCCCGATGATGACGTTCATCCAGAACGGTGCCACCAAGCCGCTCATCGGTGCGATCGAGGGCTTCGCGCTGGCAGGAGGGCTCGAGCTCGCGCTGGCGTGCGACCTGTTGGTGGCGGCGCGCGGCGCGAGGCTCGGCATTCCGGAAGTCGGTGTCGGCCTGTTCGCCGCCGGCGGCGGTCTGCTGCGCCTCCCGAGTCGCGTCGGCTTCGGCCGGGCGATGGAGATGGCGATCACCGGCGATCCGATCACGGCCGAGGAGGGCGCCGAGCTCGGTCTGGTCGCGCGCCTCGCCGAGCGGGGTGCAGCGCTCGATGTGGCGCTCGAGCTCGCCGAGCGGGTAGCCCGCAACGCACCACTCGCGGTCGCGGCCTCCAAGCAGCTCATCAAGGCGACGCAAGGTGTCACCGAGGACGAGTTCTGGGCGATCCAGCGACCGTTGCAGGAGAAGGTCTTCACGTCGAACGACGCGAAGGAAGGACCTCGCGCCTTCGCTGAGAAGCGGCCGCCGGAGTGGTCCGGAACCTGACGATTTCCTGACGAACTCTGCACAGAACCTGAACGGATGTCGGCGCGACTGCCGTCACCTGCCGTTCTGCCCGCGCCCGCTCATGGCGGACCGGGCTGGTGCCGATATCCCGACAGTCATTGCGGTCGGACTGGTGGCACCATCGTCAGTCGTCGGCCGGCGGAGGTCCCTCGATGCCATTGCGCGCCAAGATCGCTATCCCCCTCGCTGCCTGCTCGATCGGGCTGGTCGTCGGCGTCCCGACGCCACCTGTCGCGTCGGCCGCCGTCACGGCCGGACCGGTCATCGCGCTGACGACGACCGGGCGGCTGCTCGACTTCGCGGCGAGCGACCCTGGAACGGTCCTGAGCTCGACGCCGATCAGCGGGCTGATCGCGGGGGAGGCGATCGTGGCGATGGACATCCGCCCCGCCACCGGGCAGCTGTTCGCGATCGGCGTGGCCAACCGGCGCGGACACGTCTACACGCTGAACACCTCGAACGGCGAGGCCACCCTCGTCAACGAGACGGCCATCGCCGACGACCTGCCCCTCGGAGGACGCTGGTCGCTCGACTTCAACCCGGTCGTCGACCGGATGCGCCTGGTGCACTCGACGGGCGCCAGCTACCGGGTCAACCCGCGCAACGGTGCCCTGGTCGCGATCGACGCGGCGATCGGTCCTGCGTCGCCGTCCGCGATCGCATACGACCGCAACACCCCGAGCGCGCCCGCGGCGACCACGATGTTCTCGATCGATGCCACGGACTCGACGCTGAACATCGTCGGGGGAGTCGACGGCGTGCCGTCCGACAACGACGGGGTCACGATCCCTCGCGGGCCGCTGGGGGTGAACGTCGTCAGCAACCTCGTCGGCTTCGACATCGCCTCCACCGGGGACGCCCTCGCGACGATGCGCACGGCAGGCGCGACACGGTTGTTCGCGGTCGACCTGGCCACGGGCGCGGCGAACGTGGTGGGCGTGGTCGGCGACGGCACGGTGTCGATCCTCGACATCGCGCTCCCTCGGCCGCCCAGCGGTGCGATGTTGGCGCTCACATCGGCCGACGGGCTCGTGCGGTTCGACGCCTCCAGCCCCGGAGCCACGGGTCCGGTCATCCCGATCACCGGCCTGCAGCCCGGCGAGCACATCGTCGGCATCGACGTCCGCCCCTCCACCGGTGAGGTGATCGGCGTCGGCATCCTCGGCCAGGCCGGGAAGGTCTATCGCATCGACCCCGTGACCGGTGGGGCGACGCCACTGTCGGGCGGACCGTTCGCGATCGACCTGCCCAACGGCGGGAGCTGGGCGGTGGACATCAATCCCGTCACCGACCGCATCCGCCTCATCCACGGCGGCGGGTTGAACCTGCGGCTCAACCCGACCTCGGGCGAGCTGACCGCCGTCGACGTGGCGATCACCGGCTCGAAGGCGACCGCCGTCGCCTATGACCGCTCCGTCACCGGCGCGAGCGAGACGACGCTGTACTCGATCGACAACCTCACAGCCCGGCTCAACCTGTTGGGTGGACCTGACGGAGAACCGTCGGCGAACTCGGGTGACACGTACTTCCGCGGCATGCTCGGCACGACGCCCGACACCAACGAGGTCGGGTTCGACGTGATGGCCAACGGCACGGCGCTCGCTGCCATGCGCGTCGCCGGGTTCACCGGTCTCTTCGCCATCGACCTGGCGAGCGGCCTCGCGTCACCGCTCGGCACGATCGGCTCGGGAGCGGTGGGCGTCATCGACCTCGCCGCGCTCCCGCCGATCCCGGAGGGCTCGTCGCAGTTCACGCCCGTGTCGCCCACCCGGCTGCTCGACACCCGCGAGCTCGGCGACAAGCCCAAGCGCGCCAGCACGCTCGAACTGCAGGTGGCCGGCGTCGCCGGCGTGCCCACGAACGCGACTGCAGTCGTGCTGAACCTCACGGCGACCGAGGCGAACGACGACGGCTTCATCACGATCTTCCCGTCCGGCACGCCGCGGCCGCTGGCGTCGAGCACCAACGTGTCGGAAGACGGCACGAAGGCGACGCTCACGTCGGCCAAGCTGGGCGTCGACGGCAAGGTGAACATCTTCGTCCAGAGCCGCGCGCATCTGATCATCGACGTCTTCGGCTACTACTCCCCGCCGATCAGTCGCGCTGGCCGGTTCACCCCGCTGACGCCTGCGCGCCTCTTCGATTCGCGCGATCCTGGCAACACCAAGCCGGGTGCGTTCGGCTACGTGAACGTGCAAGTCGCCGGTCGGTTCGGAGTGCCCTTGCTCGGCGTGTCAGCGGTGATCGTCAACCTCACCGCGACCGAGGCGGACGAGCCAGGGTTCATCCAGGCGTACGCGAGCGGCACACCGCAACCGGGGACGTCGAACCTCAACGTCGAGCGGACCGGTGGCACGGTGAGCAACCTCGCCGTCGTGCCGGTCGGTGCTGACGGTCAGATCGTGCTGTTCACGCAGAAGGGGGCGCACCTGATCGTCGACGTCGCCGGCTGGTACAGCAACGAGTTCGGTCGCGGGGGCTACTCCGGTCTCTTCGTCCCGGTCGACCCGTCGCGCGTCCTCGACACGCGAGACGGGACCGGCGCCGCACCGAAGCCGGTGCCGGCGTTGGGCACGATCGATGTCACCATCGCCGGTCGGGCAGGCGTGCCCGAAGACGGCGTCGCCGGCGTCGTCGCCAACCTCACGGCCGTCGACACCGCAGCGCCCGGCTTCGTCACCATGTACCCGGCCGGGACCCCGCTCGCGCTGGTCTCGAGCCTGAACGTCGATGTCGTCGGTCAGATCGTGCCGAACCTCGTGGCGTCGCCGCTCAGCTCGGGCGGCAAGGTGTCGATCTTCCACCAGACCGGCGGCAACCTGGTCGCCGATGTCGCCGGGTGGTTCATCGCCTGATCAGCCGCCATCGCTGGGGCGACCGTGGCGGGCGAGCGCCGCGTTGGTCCACCTGGCATCCCCGGTGACCTCGCGGCCGAACCAGTCGAGCGGTCGGAACTCCGCTGCGTCGGCCTCGCTGTCGAACTCGACCTCGACAGTGCACAGGCCGGCGAGCCCACCGTCGTAGAGGTCGACCTCGGCCACCGATCCACCGTCACGATCCGACAGCATGACGCGGTGGCGGGTCTTCTCGATGCGGCGACCTGATGTGTGCGGCCAGAGCTCCTCGGCGTCGGCGCGGCTCAACGGCACCTCGATCTCGGTGCGGCTGAGCCCACTCCCGGCCTTGATCGTCAGCACGCTCGCCGCGTCCGTGATGCGGATGCGAACGGTGACCGGTCCGTCGTCGGTCAGGTAGCCCTGGCGCATGCGTTCTCCCGGCCCCAGCAGTTCGCCGGGAGGGGGATCGACGGCGACGAACCTGCGCTCGATCTCGGTCGTCACGGCATCACGTCAGCGGTGTGAGCGATTGGAGGTGGATCTCGTAGGTCTCCTCGTAGTGCACCTCTCCGATCGGCGAGGGGTTGGTGGTCGAGGCCACAGCGCGCTGCGCGACGACCAGATCGCTGCCCGCCCCGTACCACGTCTCGACGATCCGTGTGTCGTCGGGATACTCGCTGACCGTGATCGTGACCTTCACGTGCACGGTGTCGACGGTGACGTCGCCGACCGTCAGCGACTCGGTCCCCACCACCTCGCCGGTGCGCACCTCGACGTCGTCGCCCTGCGCGCAGGAGGAGGTCCACGTGGCTCCGACCGGCGCGTCGACGGGTCGCGCGTCGCCGGTGCACACGTAGGCGTCGGTCTGGCCCTGTCCGAAGAACTGGTCGTAGGTCGTACGCGCCACTTCGCGGACGGCGCCACCGTCGACGCAGCGCTGCCACTCCTCCCAACGCTCGACCAACACGTCCCAGCGCTGCAGGACCCCGCAGCCGGACGTGGTGACGGTGATCGTGGTCGTCGCGGGGTACTCGTGATGTGCGCCGCCCAATGCGTCGACCGAGTCGCGACCGGTGGTGGCGTACGTGTAGACCCCGGGCGTGGGCAGTTCGACATGCGGGATCGTCTCGGTGGTCGCCGGTGCGATGGTCGCCGTGTCGCTGGTGACCGGAGCGACGGTGTCCGGTGCGACGGTGTCCGGCGCGACCGTGTTCGTCGGCGGTGGAGCGGTCGAGGCGACGAGGGTGGTGGAGGCCGACTCGCGGTAGCGCTCGCGGGCGTCGTCGACCGACAGCGGGGTCGACGAGCCTCGGTCGAGCAGGTGGAAGTGCCGCACCGTCCACACCACCGGCACGATCACGAGGAGGCTCCCAGTGGCGGCGAGCTTCCACCGACGGGAGACAGCCATCCGTCGGGGGAGTATAGGAGAGTCACCGCACGTCAGAGGCGCTTCTCGAACCAGTGATGCGCGTACGGCTCGTCGTTGAACGCCGGGACCTCGAGGTAGCCGGACGACCGGTACAGCTCGATCGCTTCGCCCAGGCTGCGGTTCGTCTCGAGGCGTACCTCGGTGGCGCCTCGGGCGTGCGCGGCGAGCTCGAGCTCGTCGAGCAGCCGGCGCCCGACGCCGAGGCCCCGTGCTCGCGGCGACACCCACATGCGCTTGATCTCTGCCGGCGATTCGCCGTGGAGCTTGAGCGCCCCGCAACCAACCGCCTCGTCGCCGAGACGGGCGAGCAGGAGGAGGCCGGCGGGCTCGACGAGCTCGTGCGCATCGGCAGAGATGCTGGACGCGGGATCGAAGCCCGCCTCGAACCGGGTGTCGAGCTCGTGGAAGTACGCCTCGATGCATCGACGCGCGTCGGGGCTCGTCGGCGACTCGACACCGACGGTCACGCGGCCCGCGGTGAGCAGCCGGTCGACGGTGGCCATCGCGTCGACGAGACGGGTGCGGCGTCGATCGTCGAGCGCGGCGAGGAGCGACTCGGCCAGCGCGTCGCTCTGCCGGTCGAGCTCGTCGCGCTCGGCGTGGCCCGCGTCGGTGAGGCGCGCCAGACGAACTCGCCGGTCAGATGAGCTCGGGACGATCTCGACGAGGTCCTCGCGCTCGAGTCGACGGAGCAGGCGGCTGAGGTAGCCGGAATCGAGCTCGAGTCGTGACCGGATGACCCGGATGTCGGTGCCCTCGGGCTCGATCTCCCACAGCACACGCGACGCTCCGAGGGGGCGACCGCGCGCGAGGTACTGGTCGTGGAGCGCGCCGATCCGTTGGGTGACCGTGCGGTTGAAAGCTCGGACCTGCTCGATGTCCGCGTCGGACATGTCGCTGACCTTAGTCAGCGAAAAGCGGTGTCAGCGCGCGTTCGCTTCGAGCACCGGTTTCACGTCGCTGCAGAAGACGTCCATCGTGCGCTTCGCCTCGTCGAGGGTCATGTCGCCGGTCGGGATCTGCAACACGATGTAGTCGGTCAGACCCGGTTCGAGGATGCCGGCGAAGCGCTCGGTGATCTGCTCGGCGGTGCCGGCCCCTGCGTGGATCGCATCTTCGATGTGGGCCATGATCCCGCGCAGCGGCCCCAGCGCCGCGTCGCACTCCTCGTCGCTCAGCACGAGGTGGTCGTGCTGGTGCACGTTGTGGGCCCGCCGCGTGAGGCCGGTCATCCCGCGCCGAGCGATGTCGACGGCCTCGTCCTCGGTCGGGGCGATCGCGAGCACCATCGTGCAGCCGACGCGCGGCTGTGAATCGGGCCCGTCGACGCGGTGCGTGTCGCCGCGGTGCGCGTGCCAGTTCTCGACGTAGATGTCGTAGGAGTCCTGATCGATCGGGCCGGGCCACATGAGGTTCATGCCATGACGCCCGGCGGTGACCGGACTGCCCGGGTACCAGAACGGGATCGGGTTCTGCACCGGCTTGGTCGACAGCGGGATGGGCGGGAAGTCGTAGTACTTCGAGCTCTCGCTGCTGATGACGCCCGTGGCGAACGCATCGCAGATGATGCCGAGGACGTCGACGAAGCGATCCTTCGACTCGGGCCAGTTGCTGCCGAACCAGTAGTGCTCGATCGGGGCGACCCCGCGGCCGACACCGAAGTCGAGCCGACCGTTGGTGAGGTTGTCGGCGACGACCATGTCCTCGATGATCCGCACGGGATGGTGGAGGGGGAGCAGCTTGACCAGCGGTCCCAGGCGGATGTTCGTCGTGATCTGCGAGGCCGCGGCGATGAAGACCTCCTGGTTCGGTGCCATGCACAGGTCCGAGCCGTGGTGCTCGGCGAGGTGGAACCCTGCGAACCCGGCCTCGTCGGCCATCTTGATGAGATCGAGGCGATCCCTCAGCAGCTGCGGGGTCGATGTGCCCGGGATGTCCTCGATGTGGTCGAAGATGCCGAAGGTGGGCTTGTTCGAAGCCATGCTGATGACACCGTCCCCTCTTGCCGTGGTGCTGATCCCCTGCACCATAATGGCCGCAATCCGGACACATGGTCGCCAACCGAACGAACAGGACATCACCGTGAGCCCCATCGATCCTCCCTTCCGAGCCGATCACGTCGGCAGCCTCCTGCGGCCCGAGGAGGTGCACGAGGCCCGGGCGAAGTGCGCGGCGGGCGAGATCACGCCCGCCGACCTGCGAGCTGTGGAGGATCGCGCCATCGCCGCTGCCGTCCGCAAGGTCGAGTCCCTCGGCATGCGCAGCATCACCGACGGTGAGTTCCGCCGCGCGTGGTTCCACCTCGACTTCCTGCAGCAGCTCGAGGGGGTTGCGGTCACCGGCAACATCGCGTCGAGCTCGGATTCGGCCGACACGGTGCACATGACGCCTCCGAAGCTGTCGGTCGTCGGCCCGCTGCGGCACGTACGCGACATCCAGGTGGCCGACTTCCGATACCTCGCGTCCGTCACCACGCAGACGCCGAAGGTCTCGATCCCCTCGCCGACGATGGTGCACTTCCGCGGCGGGCGAGCCGGCATCGACCTCACCGCCTACCCCGACCTCGAGGTGTTCTTCGACGACCTCGCCGCCTGCTACCGAGCCGAGATCGATGCGCTGTACGCGGCGGGTTGCCGCTACATCCAGTTCGACGACACCAACCTCGCGTACCTGTGCGACCCGGCGATGCGTGCCGGTGCCGTCGAGCGCGGAGACGACCCGAACGAGCTGCCGCACGCCTACGCCGAACTGATCAATGCCTGCATCGCGGGTCGCCCCGACGACCTGACGGTCGGCATCCACCTGTGCCGCGGCAACTACCGCAGCACGTGGTTCGCCGAAGGCAGCTACGAGCCGGTCGCCGAGGTGCTGTTCAACGAGCTCGCCGTCGACGCCTACTTCCTCGAGTACGACGACGAGCGATCGGGCGACTTCGCACCGTTGCGCTTCGTGCCGCCGGACAAGACCGTGGTCCTCGGCCTGATCACGAGCAAGCGTCCCGAGCTGGAATCGGTCGACGAGCTGAGCGCGCGCGTGGGCGAGGCCGCGCAGTTCGTCCCGATGGACCAGCTGTGCCTCAGCCCCCAGTGTGGCTTCGCCAGCACCGTCGAGGGCAACGCGCTCACCGCCGATCAGCAGTGGGCCAAGCTGTCGCTCACGGTTGACGCGGCGGCGCACATCTGGAGCTGATCGTCACCGATCGCGCAGGAACTCGAGCACTCGTGCGGTGAACGCCTCGGGCTGATCGAGGTTCGACAGGTGGCCGGCGTCGTCGAGGATGGTCAGCTCGCTGCCGGCGATGCGCGCGTGAATCCGCTCGGCCTCGCTGGGCGGGGTGGCGAGATCGACGTCGCCGCAGATCACGAGCGTCGGCGCGGTGATGCGGCCGGCGAGCTCGGTGAGGTCGGTGTCGCGCAGCGCGGCACAGCAGGCCGCGTACCCCATCGGGTCGATCGCGTCGAAGGTCGTCTGCGCCGCGGCGAACCAGTCGGCGTGGCGATCCTCGAACTTCGGCGCGAACCACCGCGCCAGCACAGCGTCGCGCACCGCGCGCATGCCGCCGTTCGTCACGCCCTCGATCCGCGCCCGCCACGACTCGTCGTTGCCGATCCGGAGGCCGGTGTCGGCGAGCACCAGCGAGCGCACGCGGTGCGGGGCGTGCGCACCGAGCCACATGGCCATCTGCCCACCGAGCGACAACCCGACTGCGTGGAACCGCTCGATGCCCGCCTCGTCGGCAACGGCGAGCACGTCGGTGGCCAGCTCGTCGAGCCGGTACGGCCCGGGTGGCGCGTCGGACTCGCGGTGGCCGCGGGTGTCGAGTGTGACGACCCGGTGGTTCGCACCGAAGGCGGGGACCTGCGGAGCCCACATCGCGCCGTTCGCGCCGAGCGAGTGCATCAGGACGATCGCGGGTGCGTCGTCGCGCCCTGCCGATCGCCAGGCGATCGACGTGCCGTCAGCCGCACGTGTGCGTCGAGGTGTGGTGTCAGCGTTCATGCAGCAGTCCGTGGTGGTGCAGGATCCGGTCGACCAGCTCGCCGGCCCGAGCGATGGTGTCGTCCGTCGGCCCGCTCTCCGACAGGTGCTCGAGCATCGCCGCCGGATTGGCGCGCAACGAGTGCACGCACCCGAGCATCGCCTCGACGGTCGCGCCGGCCGTCATGAAGATCAACGGCACCGCGAACCACTCGAGGTGCCAGCCCCCGAGTCCGCGCTGCAGCTCGATCGGTCTCGCCCCGCCGAGCGTCCCCACCAGGCCGGCGCACGCGTCGGCTGCGGCGATGGCGCGGACGGAGTCGAACGGGTTGCGCTTGCCGCTCATGCTCGACGAGCCGCCGGCCCTGACGGCGATCTCGCCGATGTCGCTCGAGCTCAGCAGCGCCACGTCGGTGGCGATGGTGGCCATGCACCTGGCGATGCGGCCCGCGAGCGCGCACGGTTCGGTCACCCTGCGCCGGTCGGTGTGCCACGGCGCTGCCGGATGGTGCAGTGACAACCGTTCGGCCAGGCGCGCTGCCACGCCGTGGCCGTTCGCGCCGAGCCCGTCGAGCGTGCCCACCGGTCCACCGAGCTGCACGCTGCAGGCGTCGATCCGTGCGCCGGTCTCCGCGGCCAGGTCGGCGACCGGTGCCAGCCACCCGGCGACGCACAGCCCGAACGTCGTCGGTCGTGCGTGCTGGAGGAACGTCCGGCCGATCATCGGGGTGTCGCGATGCAGCCGCGCGATCTCGGCCAATCGACGGGCCATCGTCCGCAGGTCGCCCTCGATCGCCGAGAGCGCCGCTCGGATCTGCAGCTGCATCGCGGTGTCGACGATGTCCTGTGAGGTCGAACCGTGCCCTCCGTCGAGCGAGCGTCGCGCCGCGGGTGACAGGTGAGGGCCGACGGCCGCGCGCAGCGCCAGGACAGGGGTGCCGACCTCCCAGCCGGTGGCGACGACGCGGCGAGCGTCGAGCTGGACGCTCGCACAGGTGCTCGCGATCTCGTCGGCGATCGCCCGGTCCTCGAGGCCGAGGTCGGCGGCGGACACGGCCAGCGCAGCCTCGACCTCGAGCATCGTGCGCACGTGCGCGTCGGGGGAGAAGCAGGCAGACATCGCCGGCGTGCTGAAGCCAGGATCGATCGACGCGTCGGCGCTCATCGGTCGAGCCGGCTCATAGGTCGAAGAAGACGGTTTCGTCGTCTCCCTGGAACCGGATGTCGAAGTGGTACACGGGAACGTCACCGCCCTCCGAAGGCGCGGCGAGCGTCGCGATCAACGTGTGCCGCCGATCGGCCGGCACCATCGACAGGACGAGGTCGTGCTCGTGAGCCTCGGTGTCCTCCGGGAAGTACAGGCGCGTGTACGAGGGCATCAGCATCCCCCGTGCCTGCACGATCAGGTTGAGGTGTGGTGCCTGGATCCCACCGCTGGGGTCGGGCACCGCGCCGGGCTTGACCGTCTCGAACCAGTACGCCCCCGTGCTGAACTCGGTCGCGGCCGAACCGTGTCCGGTGAACCCGTGATCCAGCGAGATCGACTCGCGTGCATCGAGCCGGTGGCGGTAGCGTCCGGCCGCGTTCGCCTGCCAGAGGTCGACGAGTGCGTCCTCGATCGGAGTCCGGTCGCCGTCGAGCACGCGACCCTCGATGCGCACATGGGTGCCGGGCACGTCCGGACCGGCGACGACGTTCTGGCCCTCGCCGGCGAGCGCCATCGTGAAGTAGGGGCCGACGGTTTGCGAGGGGGTGATCGGGAGTCGTTGGTGCGGCATCAGACGGTCACCTGCTCGCGCCGCCTGTCCAGCTCGTCCTCGATCGGCACGTCGAACGGTGTCGCCGACGGGCCGTGGAGGACGATGTCGAAGCGGTACCCCAGCGCCCAGTTCTCCTCGGTCACGTCGTGGTCGTACCGGGCGACGAGTCGGTCGCGCGCGTGAGCCGGCACGGAGTTGAAGATGGGATCGAGCCGGAGGAGCGGGTCGCCCTCGAAGTAGAACTGCGTGACGAGGCGCGACACCCACGACGTCCCGAAGAGCGACAGGTGGATGTGCGCCGGCCGCCAGGCGTTGGGGTGGTTGCCCCATGGATAGGCCCCGGGCCGGATCGTGAGGAACCGGTAGTTGCCCTCGGCGTCGGTGACGCAGCGGCCGGCTCCGAGGAAGTTCGGATCGAGCGGCGCGGGGAACGCGGTCTCGCGCCAGTGCGCGTAGCGACCCGACGCGTTGGCCTGCCAGATCTCGATCAGCGCGTTCGGCACGGGCAGGCCGTGGATGTCGAGCACCTTCCCGACGACGATCGTGCGCGACCCGATGGCCTCACCCCCGGTGCCGGCGTTGGTCGTGAGATCGGCGTCGGCCTCCGTCACGGCCGACCAGCCACCGTCAGCTGCGAACCCCGAGCCGGGGGTGGGGCCGGTGAGCTCGCTCAACGTGTGGACGATGCGCACCATGTCCTTGGTACGGGCTCGTTTCACCGTCGATCGGTAGTCGGGGTACGAGAACGGTGGGTGGTCGAGGTAGAGCTTCGGTTCGCAGGTGACTGTGGGATCGTCAGGCATCGGATGCCCCCTCTGTCGTGTCGTGGTACACGGCCTTCGCCGCGGCGAACGCGCTGTTCGCCGCCGGGACGCCAGCGTAGGTGCCGACGTGCATCAGCACTTCAGCGATCTCGTCCGGCGTGGCGCCGGTGTTGCGCGCCGCCTTCAGGTGGAGCGTCAGCTCGTCGCTGCGCAGCGCACCGAGGATCGCGATCGTCACGAGGCTGCGGGTTCGGCGGTCGAGCGTGGGGTCATCCCACACGCCGGCCCACGCCGTCTCGGTGATCCATCGCTGGAAGCGGGCGTCGAGCTGCGTCACGTTCTGCGAGGCCCGGTCGACGTGCGCGTCGCCGAGCACCTCGCGGCGCACCTTCATGCCGCGCTCGTAGGCGGTGCTCGGCTGGTCCTGCTCGGTCATCGACGTCCCCTCACGTGCGGTGACACTACGTCGCCTTCGGCGTGGGGCACGCGGCCGTGCTCACGCGGCCGCGGTCAGCCGCCGTGGGACGATGGCCACCGGGACGGGCGCGTGGCGGACGACGGACTGCACGGTCCTGCCCAGCGGATGTGCGGCAAGGCCGTGCCCATGGCTGCCCATGACGAGCAATGAGTTCGGGTGGTCGTCGGCCCAGTCACGAACCGCCGCCGCGGCGTCGGGCGATTCGATCACGAGACTCGACGCAGTGATGCCATGAGCGCGGGCCACGCGGTCTGCGAGACGGTCGACGAGGCGTGCCGGCGCACCCGGCGCGCCGGGGATGGTCGTCGATGGCTCGACCACCTCGATGATCCGCAGCGGCACGGCGAACGCTGCAGCCCACGTGGCCGCCAGGTCGACGACCGCGTCGGAGGCGCGGGACCCGTCGATGCACGCGGCGACCTCCGCGAACCGCGCCGCGACGCCGTCGCACCGAGGCCCGACGAGCACCACCGGATCGTGCGACGACCGAAGCGTCGCGCCGGTCACCGTCGTGGCGAGGATGTCCGCGAGCGTGCCGGGCGGCGACGTGCCGAGGCACACGATGCTGGGAGCGCCTCGCGTCGCGGCACGCACGATCGCATCGGCGACCTCGGAGGAGTGGACGACGTCCCATGTCACGCTGACGTCGCCCGCGATGTGATCGATGGTGAGTCGCTGCCGGTCGAGCTCGCGCTCGGACACGCCGTCGCAGCTGACGACCGAGAGCCTCGCGCGCCCGACTCGCGCGAGCGCGACCGCCGTGCGGGCCGCCGCCGGCGGTGGCGAGTGCGTGGGATCGACCGCGAGGACCACCGTGTCGTACGGGTGCCCGTTCGTCGGCAGCGCGACGTCGGCTGACGGGGGCCGCTCGTCGCCGCGTCGGGGTGCGCAGGCCAGGGTGATCACGACGGGCACCGGCAGCTCGTCGACGAGGTGCGCGGTCACGCCGGCGTGGACGAGTCGCCTCCACCACGTCGTCGGATGGGTTGCCACCGCGACGAGCTGGGCGGGGTGGCGGGCGAAGTGGAGCGCGAGCGCGTCGGCGGCGGCCCAGCGGTACTCGACGACCCGACCTTGCACCTCGAGGTCGGGCCATCGCGTCGACGTCTGCTCGATCGTCGCGGCCAGCTCGTCGGTGACGGCGTCCTCGGTGACGGTTGACATCGGCGCGGGCACCTGCGGCGGTACGAGGTCTGGTTGGGTCACACGGACGAGCACCAGGGGGACTCCGAGCGCCCGTGCCCAGCGCGCGCCGGCACCGATCGCCCGATGCGACTCGTCCGATCCGTCGATGCAGGCCGCGACCGGCAGCTCTGGAGCGGGTGCGTGGACGTGTGGCGTCGCCACGAGCACCGGCACGTCCTCGGCGATGAGCTGTTCGATCAGCAGCGTGGTCGGGTCGTGGTCGACGAGACGGTGCCCCTGTGCGCCGACCACGACAGCAGCGTCGCGATCCGACGCAAGGCGGTGAGCCTCAGCGGCTCGGTCGTCGTCGCCGACGCACACCGAGCTCGAGGCCACGGGCGGCCCGCACTGGCGGATGAGGTCGTCGAGGTGGTCACGCAGATCGTTCGCCCCCAGCTGCTCGCGCGCGAGGCCCAACAGCTCGATCTCGGCTCCGAGTCGTTCGGCGTACTGCAACGCGAGCGGCAGCGCTCGCTCCGACACCGGCGAGTCGTCGATGACGGCGATCAATCGGCGGATCATCACATTCATGGTGCGCCGCACCGGTCGCGCTCGACAGGGGCTTAGGTCCCCTGCGGGCGCAGCGGTCAGTGCACGACGATCGGCACCGAGGTCACGACCGTGTTGGGCCGGTACAGGAGCTTCGCCTTCAGGGCGAGCGCCGATTGGTTGTGCAGCCACTGGCTGCTCAGCTTCGTGACGAACTCGGGGATGACCACCGTGATCTGCTCGTCCTCGGACTCCCGGTCGAGCTCGTCGAGGTAGGCGAGCACCGGCCCTGTCAGGTCGCGGTAGGGCGAGCTGATGGTGTGGAGCTCGATCGGCATGTCGAAGCGATCCCAGTCGGCCAGCAGGCGCTGGCCTTCCTCGGGGTCGGCCACCACCGAGAGCCCGATCAGGCGGTCGGGCGCGAGGCTGCGGGCGTACTCGACCGCGTGGACGACGCCCTTGTTGATCGAGCCGACCAGCACCACCACGAGGTGCTGCTTGCGCTGCACGTGGTAACCCTCGTGCACGGTGACGGCGTCCTGCACGCGGGCGTAGTGGCGCTTGATGGCCATGAAGACCAGGACGAGGACGATGATCACGATGACGCTGACGTACGCGCCGTCGGTGAACTTGGTCGTGATCACGATCAGTGCCACCGCAGCGGTGGTGATCGCGCCGAGGCCGTTGACGACGAGGTTGACGCGCCAGTTCGGTTCGCGGTCGCGCAGATGATGTCGGCACATGCCCGTCTGGCTGAGCGTGAACCCGGTGAAGACGCCGACTGCATACAGGGGGATGAGCGCCTCGACCTTGCCACCGAACACCATCACGAGCACGATGGCCATCGCGGCGAGAAAGATGATCCCGTTCGAGAACACCAGGCGATCGCCGCGGTTGGCGAACTGGCGGGGCAGGTATCCGTCCTTGGCGATGATCGACGAGAGGCGCGGGTAGTCGGCGTAGGCGGTGTTCGCGGCGAGGATCAAGATCGCGAACGTCGCGAACTGCATCACGAAGAACAGCACGTTGCGTCCGCCGAAGACCTGCTCGGCCAGCTGTGCGAGCACCGTCTCGTGCTCGGCCGGCACCGGCTTGAGGTGCTGCGACACGATCGCCAGGCCGAAGAAGCACGAGCCCAGGATCGCCGCCATCCAGTTCAGCGTGGTCGACGCGTTGCGCGACTCGGGCTTCTTGAACGCGGGCACGCCGTTCGAGACGGCCTCGACACCGGTGAGCGCAACGGCACCCGAGGCGAAGGCCTTGAGGAAGATCAGCATCGTCACCGCGCCCTCGCCCTCCAGCAAGGCAGCCTGCTCTCCGGTGTGCGGGATCGCGTCGAGGTCTCCGAGGAAGATGCGGTACAGGCCGACGCCGACGAGGAGCACGAGCGAGGTGACGTACACGTAGGTCGGCGGTGCGAAGATCGCACCCGACTCCTTCACGCCACGGAGGTTCGCGACGGTCATGAGCGCGATGAACCCCACGCACAGGTGCACCCGGTAGTCGCCGAGGTCGGGGAAGGCGGAGATGATCGCAGCGACCCCGCCCGCGACCGACACCGCCACGGTCAGGATGTAGTCGGTCAACAGCGATGCGCCGGCGACGAGCGACGGGCGGACGCCGAGGTTCTCGCGGCTGACGACGTACGAGCCGCCGCCGCTGGGGTAGGCGTGGATGGTCTGCCGGTAGCTGATCGCGACGACGCCCAAGAGGACGAGGACCATGATCGAGATCGGCACGAGGCGCGAGTACGCGGCGACGCCCGCGCCTGCTGTCAGGAGGAAGACGCGGAGGATCTCCTCCGTGGCGTAGGCCGTGGACGAGATCGCGTCGCTCGCGAACACCGGCAGCGCCACCTTCTTGGACAGTCGGTGGTGGTGCTCCTCGGCGGACGCGATGGGACGCCCGATGAGGATCCGCTTCAAAGGAGTGGCCATCGACCAGCAGCTTCGTGTCGGCCTTCACGGGAAGCAAACACCTTCACGACTTCTTCACGCCGCGCCGCGAAGCCGTGCGAACGCAGGTGTCTACGCTCGTGACGTGCACGTGGTCATCGTGGGATGTGGACGGGTGGGGAGCACGCTCGCCGAGGAGCTGGCGGCGGCCGCCCACTCGGTGGTGATCATCGATCGCCGGTCCGAAGCCTTCGGTCGGCTCTCGCCGGAGTTCGGCGGGCAGACGCTCACCGGCGTGGGGTTCGACCGCTCGGTGCTGGTGGAAGCGGGCATCGAGCGCGCCGACGCCGTCGCCGCCGTGACCAGCGGCGACAACTCGAACATCCTCATCGCTCGCGTCGCGCGCGAGAACTTCGGCGTCGAGCGGGTCGTCGCCCGCATCTACGACCCGCGCCGAGCCTCCATCTACCAGCGTCTCGGCATCGCGACGGTTGCGACGGTCGCGTGGACGAGCGAGCAGGTGATGCGTCGCCTGCAGCCACAGGACGAGGGTGCGGTCGAGTGGCTCGATCCCACCGCGCAGGTGTCGCTCGTCGGGCACAACATCGAGGCGGCCCTCGCCGGCCGGCGGTACGCCGACATCGAGGAGTCGGAGGGCTGGCGGCTCGTCGCGGTCAGCCGGCTGGGGACGACCTCGTTGCCCACGCCCGACCTCGTCGCGCAGGTGGGTGACGTCGCCTACGTCGCCAACGCCGAGCGCAAGCTCGAGGCAGTGCGATGAAGGTCGTGATCGTCGGCGGCGGCAGCGTCGGGCGGTTCATCGCCGAACAGCTCGGATCGTCGGGTCACGACGTCACGGTGCTCGAGGTCGACCCGGCGACGGTTCGGCAGCGGCAGAAGCACGCACCGAACACCGCGATCGAGTGGCGCGAGGGCGACGGCTGCGACCTGCGCGTCCTCTCGCGAGCGGGCCTCGCGGAGTGCGACGTGGTCGCCGCGGTCACGGGTGACGACGAGGACAACCTGGTCGTCGCGCTCCTGGCCAAGCAGGAGTTCGGCGTGCCTCGCGTGGTGGCCCGTGTGAACAACCCGAACAACGAGTGGATGTTCAACGAGATGTGGGGCGTCGACGTGTCGGTGTCGACCCCCCACCTCATCACCGGCCTGGTCCAGGAGGCGGTCGACGTCGGCTCGCTCGTGCGCCTGCTGTCGTTCGACCGCGGCAGGGCCAAGCTGGTCGAGGTGACGCTCGCCGCGGGCTCGCCGGCAGCCGATCGAGAGATCGCGACGCTCGACCTGCCGCGCGAGACGACCGTGGTCGCCGTGCTGCGTCAAGAGCGCGTCGTCGTCCCGCACGGCGACACCGTGCTGCGAGAGGCCGACGAGGTGATCGTGCTGATCACGGGCGACGCCGAGCCGAAGGTGCGGTCCGTGCTCATCGGCGAGCGGGTCGATCAGTCGGGCAGCAGCGTGTAGGCAGGGTTCAGCATCACGCGCCGACCGCGCTCGTCGCGGGCGACGCCCTCGATGATCATCGCCCTGCCGTGGTCGACCCCGGCGATCGATCGCCGGCCGGTGAACACCGCCACAGCGACGCCCGTGCCGTCGCCGATGACGACCTCGAACGACGGGATGCCGCTGCGCGGTCGCACCGTCATGCGGATGACCTCGCCGCCGACCGAGGCGTGCCGGCGCAGGGGAAGGGCGTCGATCGGCGTCAGCCCGCGGTGACCGAATCGCTCGCGCAGCCGCTTGCGCTCGAGCTGTTCCGGATCGGTCCGCAGGCGTCGCACAGCGTCTCGGATCGTCACGGCCGACGATGCTATGTGGCGCCTGGACGAAAGCCGTGAAGATCGGGTCAGAAGCCGTGAAGAGGGCGTGAAGACCCTGCAAGGGACGCCGCAGAGGCCGTACAACGACGGCATGGACATCTCCAAGCTTCGTCGGTGGGTGATCGGGCTCGGCCCGGTGGTCGCATTCGGCATCGCCGCGGCGACGTCGTCGATCCGCGACGATGTGGGCGCGACCAACGTCGGCATCGTGCTGTCGATCATCGTCGTGGCGGCCGCCCTGACCGGGCGGCTGGCCGGGCTGACGACCGCCGCCACCGCCGCACTGTCGTTCAACTTCTTCCACACCGAGCCGTACCACTCGTTGCGCGTGCACGAATCGTCCGACGTGGTGATCATCGCCCTCCTGGCGGCCCTCGGGGTGGTGGTGAGCGACATCACCGCGTGGCGCCACCGGCGGGACGCGATCACCTTCGGTTCGGCCGCGGCGACGGGCGCTCCGCGACGTGTGATGGAGGTGCTCGCCGAGTCGCATCCCGTCAGCGAGGTCTGGCCCGCGGTGACGACGATGATCATGGACCAGCTCCGGCTCGCCGACTGCAGGTTCGCAGCGGCGCCCCACCCCGGGATGCCGCTGATCTCCCGCGCCGGGGGCAGCAACCACGAGGGCGACGGCGGGTTCGTCCTGCCCGCGCACGGCGCAGCCCTGCCACTGGTCGCCGACGGCGAGACGCTCGGCGTCCTGGTCCTGCGTCCCTCGGAGGGTTTGACGTCGCTCTGGGTCGAGCGCCGTGTCGTCCTGGCGCTCGCCGACCACCTCACCATCGCACTGACCTACACGGGGCGCCGCGCCCCGTCCGACAAGCCGGAGGCCTGCAATGGCTGACATCCTCTTCGTCGCGATCACCGTCGCGTTCTTCCTGCTGTGCGTCCTGTACGTGCAGCTCTGCGACCGCATCATCGGCGCCGACGACGAGCTCGACGCCGCGAGCGTCTCCGACGAGCGCGAGCAGGTCGCAGCATGATCGCCGCCGCCTCTGACAACGGCATCGCCCTCGGGCTGTCGGTGGTCGCCGTGGTCTACCTCGTCCTCGTCCTGGTCTTCCCGGAGCGGTTCTGATGTCCTGGCAGGCAGCCCTCCAGATCGTGGTGCTCGTCGTCCTGCTGGGGGTCACGGTGCCTCCCCTCGGCCGCTACATGGCGGCGGTGTACGGCGCTCGTGCCGACGGTTCGGCTCCGGGTGACCGCGTGTTCGGTCCGGTCGATCGGGCCATCTACCGGGTCTGCCGGATCAACGAGAAGCGCGAGCAGCGCTGGAACGTGTACGCCATCTCGTTGCTCGCGTTCAGCCTCGTGTCGCTGCTGTTCGTCTACGGCCTGCAGCGCCTGCAGGGCCACCTCCCGTTCAACCCGACCGATCGCTCCTCGGTCACGCCGTGGGGTGCCTGGAACACCGCGGTCAGCTTCTCGACCAACACCAACTGGCAGTGGTACGCGGGCGAGAGCGCCATGAGCCACCTCACCCAGATGCTCGGCCTGGCCGTGCAGAACTTCGTGTCGGCCGCGGCCGGCATGGCGATCGTGGTCGGCATCATCCGCGGCATCATCCGCACGCGCACGCGCAGCCTCGGCAACTTCTGGGTCGACCTGGTCCGCAGCACGACGCGCATCCTCATCCCGATGGCCGTGCTGTTGACGGTCGTGCTCATGTCGCAGGGCGTCGTCCAGAACCTCCACGGCAACACGACGGCGACACCGATCGACACGACAGCGCAAGTCAGCGAACAGGCCATCCCCGGTGGGCCCGTTGCCTCTCAGATCGCGATCAAGCAGCTCGGCACGAACGGTGGCGGGTTCTACAACGCCAACTCGGCGCACCCCTTCGAGAACCCCAACGGGTTCACCAACGTGCTCGAGAACTGGGCCATCCTCGTCATCCCGCTCGCGTTCATCGTGACCTTCGGGGTGATGGTGAAGGACAAGCGCCAGAGCCGTGTGCTGATGGCGGTGATGGCCGGCATTCTCGCCCTGTTCGTCGCCTTCTCGGCCTTCGCCGAGCAAGAAGGAAACCCGGCGCTGAGTGCGCTCGGCGTCGACCAGTCGGTCTCGGCCGTCCAGTCGGGCGGGAACATGGAGGGCAAGGAGCTGCGCTTCGGCGTGCAGGCCTGCGGTCTGTGGGCCGGCAGCACGACCGGGACCTCGAACGGGTCGGTCAACTGCATGCACGACTCGTTCACCCCGCTCGGCGGGATGGCCCCGATGTCGCACATGATGCTCGGTGAGATCTCACCGGGCGGAGTCGGCGTCGGGCTGATGGGCATCCTCGAGTACGCCCTGCTGGCGGTGTTCATCGCCGGCCTGATGGTCGGGCGAACACCGGAGTACCTCGGCAAGAAGATCCAAGCGGCCGAGATGAAGCTCGTGGTGCTGTACATCCTCGCGATGCCGGCGGCCCTGCTCGCGTTCGCAGGAGCGTCGGTCGTGCTGAAGTCGGCGGCCACGTACCAATCGGGTGCCCACGGTCTGTCCGAGGTGCTCTACAACTTCGCCTCGGCGTCGAACAACAACGGCTCCGCATTCGCCTATCAGGGCACCGGCACCCAGTGGTACACGGTCACGCAAGGGCTCGCGATGTTGATCGGTCGCTTCTTCCTCATCATCCCGGCGCTCGCCGTCGGTGGGTCGCTCGCCGGCAAGCCGAAGGTCCCCGCGACGAGCGGCACCTTCCCCACCCACACGCCGTTGTTCGGCGTGCTCGTCGCCGGTGTCATCGCCATCGTCGCCGGCCTCACCTTCTTCCCGGCACTCGCCCTCGGTCCGATCCTGGAGCACCTGTCATGAGCACCGTCCTCGAACAACCGGCCGGCAGCGAGCTGCCCCCGCGGCCGCCGAAGGTGCGCCGGAAGCAGTCGGCGACGAAGTCGATCTTCGACGCGACCATCGTCCGCACGGCCGTCGTCGACTCGCTCCGCAAGCTGAACCCGCGCACGATGATGCGCAACCCGGTGATGTTCATCGTCGAGGTCGGCTCGGTGCTCACCACGATCATGTTCGTCCGCGACCTGGGCGACAGCACGGCCAAGCAGAACCTGTTCGCCGGGCTCGTGGCCGTCTGGCTGTGGTTCACCGTCCTGTTCGCCAACTTCGCCGAGGCGATGGCGGAGGGCCGTGGCAAGGCGCAAGCCGACACGCTGCGCAAGACCCGCGCCGAGACCATCGCTCGCGTCAGGCGCCCCGACGGCACGATCGTCACCAAGCCGTCGTCGCAGTTCGAGCTCGGTGACGTCTGCGTCGTGGCGGCCGGAGAGGTCATCCCCGGCGACGGCGAGATCATCGAGGGCATCGCCACGGTCGACGAGTCGGCGATCACCGGCGAGTCGGCGCCAGTCATCCGTGAGTCGGGCGGAGACCGCTCGGCTGTCACCGGCGGCACCCGTGTGCTGAGCGACGAGATCGCCGTGCGCATCACCGCGCGTCCCGGCGAGACGTTCCTCGACCGCATGATCGCCCTCGTCGAAGGTGCAGACCGGCAGAAGACCCCGAACGAGATCGCGCTGTCGATCCTGCTCGCGGGCCTGACCGTGATCTTCCTGCTGGCCGTCGTGACGCTGCAGCCGTTCGCGATCTACTCGGGCGCCGAGCAGCACGTGATCGTGCTCATCGCCCTGCTGGTCTGCCTCATCCCCACCACCATCGGCGGGCTGCTGTCGGCCATCGGCATCGCCGGCATGGACCGTCTCGTGCAGCGCAACGTGCTGGCCATGTCGGGGCGCGCCGTCGAGGCTGCCGGCGACGTGACGACGCTGCTGCTCGACAAGACCGGCACCATCACCTACGGATCCCGGCAGGCATCCGAGTTCCTCCCCGTCACCGGTGTCGATCTCGCCGACCTCGCCGAGGGTGCGCTGATGTCGTCCCTCGCCGACGAGACACCCGAGGGACGCTCGATCGTCGATCTGGCCATCCGCGACTTCGGTCTGGTTCCCGTCGAGGATCCGGGCGCGGCGCTGGTGCCGTTCACCGCGCAGACCCGCCTGTCCGGAATGGACCTCTCGTCCGGGCGGATGGTGCGCAAGGGTGCGGCCGACTCGGTCCGGCGCTTCGTCGAGGCCGAGGGCGGGCACGCGCCGCTCGAGCTGATGCCGCTGGTCGAGCAGGTCTCGAAGGACGGCGCGACGCCACTCGTGGTGATCGACCGCCCGGCCGGATCGACGACGTGGCACGTGCTCGGCGTCGTCCGCCTGAAGGACACCGTGAAGCCGGGCATGCGCGAGCGGTTCGAGCACCTGCGCAAGATGGGCATCCGCACCGTCATGATCACCGGCGACAACCCGCTCACAGCGGCAGCCATCGCGGGTGAAGCCGGGGTGGACGACTTCCTGGCAGAAGCCACCCCCGAGGACAAGATGGCCCTCATCCGCCGGGAGCAGGCCGGTGGCAACCTCGTCGCGATGACGGGTGACGGCACCAACGACGCGCCGGCGCTCGCGCAGGCCGATGTCGGCGTGGCGATGAACACCGGCACGCAGGCAGCCAAGGAGGCCGGCAACATGGTCGACCTCGACAGCAACCCGACCAAGCTCATCGAGATCGTCGAGGTCGGCAAGCAACTGCTCATCACGCGTGGCTCGCTCACGACGTTCTCGATCGCCAACGACGTCGCCAAGTACTTCGCGATCATCCCGGCGATGTTCTCGACCGCGCTGCCGGCGCTCGA
>JBFWSW010000018.1:0-73416 GCA_050248155.1 Ilumatobacteraceae bacterium | reverse complement strand
GGCGACCTCGCCGGCCAGCGCGTCGATCCATTCGAGGCTGAGATACCTGATCACGGGCGCCTAGTCTGCCCGATCGTGCACGAGATCGGCGGCGGCGCGGGACTGGAGTGGGCCGACGCGGACGAGCTGCGCCACCCCGACTCGCCGAGCGAGGCCTGGTGGTGGTGGGGATCGGCGCGTCGCGACGCGGCCGATGCCGACGGTGGCGACGGCCTGGCCGGCCTCTTCGTCGGCATCGAGCTGCGCGGCAACCGCTTCGATTACTGGGCCGGGCTCGTGCGTGAGGGCGAGCCATACCTCTACGTCGAGGAGCTCGACGGAACGGGTCTCCGGCGCGGCCTCGAGATCAAGCCTCCGGAGATGTGGGCGGGCCACGAGTGCGACGCGCCGTTCCAGCAGTGGAGCGTGGGGAACGAGGCCCACGGTGTGCTCCTCGACGACCCGACCGAGGCGTGGCGCCGCGCCCACGGCGATCCGGTTCCGGTGACCTTCGACGTCGAGTGGTACGCCACCGAGCCACCGACTGCCGCGGAGGGTGTGGCGCCCGAGCGCGGCTACCGGCAGACGGGCGAGGTCGACGCACGGATCGAGCTCCTCGAGGGTGTGGTGCAGATCGAGGGCGCCGGCGAGCGCGTGCACGTGTGGGGCGCGCCGTATCTCCCATCGGCCTTCGCGATGCCCACCGACGACCGCGGCCTGCGCGCGCCGTACCGCCGATCCGACGGTGTCGCCGTGGATCAGGTCCTCACCGCGACGAAGTGGTGGGTGAGCCGGTGAACGAGCGGCGGCGCGCCCAGCGCGACATCCTCGACGAGCTCGCCGAGGCGAACGCCCGCCCGCGCTACCCGGAGATCGCGCCGCGGATGGGGATGGTGATCGAGGATCGCGCGTCGGGCTTCTGCGGTGACGTCGTGAAGATCACCATCGAGGCGGTCACGCTGCGCGACCGCGACGGGGCGCATCGCCATTTCCGCTACAAGCCTGGCGGGTTCCTCGTCGAGGGCAAGCCGGTCACCCTGGTGCGGCCGGTGACGCAATCGGCGGCGGTGCCGCGCATCACCAACAGCGGCTCGATCGCCGACGCGGGCCCGCGGCCGGCGCGAACCGCCCGAGGCAGCCGGATCTGGGTCGAGGGCAAGCACGACGCGGAGCTCGTCGAGCACGTGTGGGGTGACGACCTGCGCGAGCTCGGCATCGTGGTCGAACCGATGCACGGCATCGACGATCTGGTCCAGCTGGTCGCCGAGTTCGCACCCGCCCCCGATCGGCGGCTCGGCGTGCTGGTCGACCACCTCGTCGCCGGCTCGAAAGAGCACCGCATCGCCGCCGACGTCGCTCGTGCCCATCGCGACGTGCTGGTCACCGGCCATCCGTTCGTCGACGTGTGGGAAGGCGTGCGCCCGAAGGTGATCGGCCTCGACGCGTGGCCCCGAGTGCCGATGGGTCAGCCGTGGAAGGACGGCGTCTGCGCGGCGCTCGGGGCCGACCCGGTCAACTTCTGGCCGCGCCTACGGAATCGGGTTCGGTCGTTTGCCGATCTTCGTCCCGAGCTGGTGGGGGCAATGGAGCAGCTGATCGATTTCGTCGCGCCCGGCGACGGATGACGATCCACGCCACGACCATCAACACCAGCCCCAGGGCGATGAACGGCGCGGTGTAGCCGATGAAGATCAACACCGCGCCGACGGCGGTGAGGAACGCGCGTCCGCCGTCGGCGAAGGCGCTGCCGATGCCCCCCTCGTCGTCGCCGTCGTCGGCGACAGGGGTGTCCGTCGCCTCGACGGGTGCGGTGCTGAGGTCGATCGTCAGCGTCGCGAGTGCCGTCCGGTTGCCGAGGTTGCGCTGCTCGGCGAGCAGCTCCTCGAGCAACGTCTGCCGAGCCGTGAGCTCACCTTCGAGCAGGACGACCTCCCCGAGATCCGTCGCCTCACCGAGCATCGCCTGCATCCGCTCGACGCTCTGGCGGGCGGTGCCGATGCGCGTCGCGAGGTCGGTCACCCGGTCGGTGACGTCGTCGGTCGTCTGGTACCGGGTGATCTGACGGCCGAGCGCGTTCGCCTCGGCGATCATCGGTTCGACCTGGTCGGGCGGCAGCTTGAACACGATCGTTCCCGACGACCGCGTCGGGTCCGACAGCTGCACGTCCGAGCCGTACACCTGGGCCTGATGCCGATCGCCGATCGCGATCAGGTCGCGGACCGCAGCGCTGACGTCGGGGACCTCGACGCCGACGGTGACCTCGACGATCAGCTGCCGCTCGGTGGGTGCCGGCTCGAGCGTGCCCTCGCCGGGTGACTCCGGGCTGCTCGCACCCGCCTGTGTGGTCTCGGTCTGGTCCGCCGGTGCGGATGATGGCTGGTCGTCGCTGACCGATTCGTCGCCGCCCAAGGAGGACGGCTGGGTTGCGGCCGGAGCGCGCGACGAGTCGTCGCGGTCCTCGCCGGCGCATGCGGTGAGGGCGCTGATCGACGCCACGAGGGCGAGGGTCAGCGCGGATCGGGCATGGAACCTGTTCACGTGTGCCATGGGCGTTCGACGCCGCCCCGGCCCGCCAGGTTCCCGCCGGCGTGTGTCAGTCGGGTGACGTCGCCGGCGCGGCAGCCGTTGCCGATTCCCGGCGGTGACGGCGGTACTCGAGCATCACGGGCAGGACGGAGATGGCGACGATGATGACGGCTGCGATCTCGAGGTTGTTCTTGATGAACTCGATCTCCCCGAGGAAGTAGCCGAGCGTCGTCACACCGACGCCCCACAGCAGGCCGCCGACGATGTTGTACGTGACGAAGGTGCGATAGCGCATCTCGCCCACCCCGGCCACGATCGGTGTGAAGGTGCGCACGATCGGCACGAAGCGGGCAAGCACGATCGCGGCAGGCCCGCGACGCTCGAAGAAGGCGTGGGCCTTGGCGAGGTTCGCCGGGTTGAACAGACGGCTCTGCGGGCGGTGGAAGAGCGATGGGCCGACCTTCTTGCCGAACGCGTACCCGACCTGGTCGCCGACCACGGCGGCGACGAACGCGACGCCGGCGGTGATCGGCAGCGCCGGCATCAGGTTGTTGCCGGCGTCGGAGGCGAGGAACCCGGCGACGAACAGGAGGGAGTCGCCCGGCAGGAAGAAGCCGACGAACAGGCCGCTCTCGGCGAACACGATGAGTGCGAAGAGGGCGAGCCCGCCCTTGTCGAGCCATCGCTCGATGTCGAACAGGGCGGCGATCACGGCAGGCGAGGCTACCGGCAAAACGGCGAGGGCCCCGGGCAGGTCACCCGGGGCCCTCGTTCGATCGCAGCGAGCTCAGTTGGTGGCGCCGGCCGTGATCGTGCTGGTCTGGCGGCTGCTGTACACGATCGCGCCGACGAGCACGACCAGTGCGCCGGCCGCGATGGCGTAGCGGGCGCCGTCGTTGTCCTCGAGGTTGATGATCGCCGGCAGCACGAGGAGGCTGACGAGGTTCATCACCTTGATGAGCGGGTTGAGCGCCGGGCCGGCCGTGTCCTTGAACGGGTCGCCGACGGTGTCGCCGATGACGGCGGCCTTGTGGGCGTCGCTGCCCTTGCCGCCGTGGTGACCGTCCTCGATGTACTTCTTGGCGTTGTCCCACGCGCCACCGCTGTTGCTGAGGTAGTTGGCCATCAGCTGGCCGACGAGGATGACCGCGGCGAGGAACGCTCCGAGGGCGGTGAAGCTGATGCCGAAGCCGACCACCACCGGGGTGAGCACGGCGAGCAGCGCGGGTGTGGCCAGCTCGCGCAGCGAGGCGGCAGTGCAGATGTCGATGACCGGGCCGTAGTCGGGATCCTTCTCGCCCTTCATGATCTTGCCGTCGGCGAACTGCTTGCGGACCTCCTGCACGACGACGCCGGCCGTGCGGCCGACGGCGCGGATGGCGAGCGACGAGAAGAGGAACGGCACAGCGCCGCCGATCAGGAGGCCGATGAAGACCTTGGGGTCGGCCACGTTGATCGGGATCTCGTCGAACACGCCGCGGGCCTTGTCGACGATCTCGATGCCCTTCTCGCCGGCTGCGGTCTCGATGAAGCTGGCGAACAGGGCGACGGCAGCGATGACCGCCGAGCCGATGGCGAAGCCCTTGGTGACGGCCTTGGTGGTGTTGCCGACGGCGTCGAGGCTGACCATGATCCGCTCGGGCTCGCCGTGGAACTCGCCGCTCATCTCGGCGATGCCGGCGGCGTTGTCGCTGACCGGGCCGAAGGTGTCCTCGCTGACGATGACGCCGGTGGTGGCGAGCATGCCCATGCCGGTGAGGGCGACGAGGTAGAAGCTGAACTGCAGGTTGCCGCCGCCGATCGAGAGGGCGACGCCGATCGCGATGGCGATCGCGATGACCGCGTACACCGAGCTCTCGAGGCCGCTCGCGGTACCCGACAGCACGACGGTGGCCGGGCCGGTCTCGGCGCTCTCGGCGATCTCCTTGACGGGTCGGTAGTGGGTTCCCGTGTAGTACTCGGTGAGCCGGCTGATGAGCTGGGCGAGCACGAGACCGATCGCCACGGCTCCGAAGCACTTCCAGCCGGCGTTGTCGTAGTCGTTGCCGACATAGATGAGCGCGAGCAGCAGGGTGCCGACCAAGGTCAGGACTCCGGCGACGAGGAAGCCGCGGTTGATCGGCTTGAGGGCGTTCGTCTCGCCCTCGCGGCCCTTCACCGCGAAGACCCCGGCGATCGACGCGACGACGCCGATGGCGCGAGCAGCGAGCGGGAAGATGAGGCCGAGCGCCGGGTTGGCGCCGATCGAGTTGAACGCCGCGACGCCGAGGATGATCGAGGCGACGAGGGTGACCTCGTAGCTCTCGAACAGGTCGGCGGCCATGCCGGCGCAGTCGCCGACGTTGTCACCCACGTTGTCGGCGATGGTGGCCGGGTTGCGCGGATCGTCCTCGGGGATGCCGGCCTCGACCTTGCCGACGAGGTCGGCCCCGACGTCGGCCGCCTTGGTGAAGATGCCGCCGCCGACGCGGAGGAACAGCGCGAGCAGCGACCCACCGAAGCCGAACCCGACCAGGATGACCGAGCTGGTGTTCTGGAAGATCATGATGATCCCTGTCGCACCGAGGAGGCCGAGGCCGACGGTGAACATGCCGGCGACGCCGCCGGTGCGGAACGCGACCGTGAGCGCCTTGGGCATGCTGCCCGTGAGCGCCGCTGCGGCGGTGCGGACGTTGCCCCGGGTGGCGAGCGTCATGCCGATGTAGCCGGTGAGGCCCGACGCGAGGCAGCCGAGGATGAACGCGACCGTGCGCCACAGGCCCGCCTCCGCGAAGCTGAGCGCGTTGTTGCCGTCTGGCTTGTCGATCGCCGTCGACGTGACGAACACGATCACTGCGAGGGGGATCAGGATGACGGCGATCGTCTTGAACTGCCGCTTGAGGTACGCCCAGGCACCCTCCTGGATCGCGGCTGCGATCTCGCGCATCTTGGGGCTGCCCTCATCGGCCGCCAGGACGCTCTTCACCAAGAAGAACCCCACGGCGATGGCGAGCAGGGCGGCACCGGCCGACAGCAGCAGGGCAGCCCACTCACCACCCTTCAGGTCGAATGCTTGGTAGCCGCCTTCGGCGGCGAGGATGGATGCTGGCACCGAGTCACCTTGTGGTTCGGGGCGCGCCCGACGCTGGGCGCACCATTGGTGGAAACGTGGAGAGTGTAGGGACTTTCGCGTGTGACGAACGAAACGTCGGCGGCCCGTCCGGCGAAAGTTCTCCCTGGCACACCTGCAGGGCTACCGTTGCGAACGCGCCCGGAACGGCGCACCACACGTCACGGAAAGCTGCACTCATGGCCCAGACGATCCCCCCGCCCAGCGCAGCAGGCGCGGCTCGCGGCCCGGTCACGGGCACCGCTCGCGGACGGCGGAAGAAGAAGTTCTTCCTCCTCGACCTCTATGGCACGGCGGTCGGCAAGAAGTACGTGATGGCCATCACGGGGATCATCGGGATCGGGTACATCGTCGCCCACATGGTGGGGAACCTGAAGATGTACCTCGGCAAGGGATCCGACGGGGTGTACGAGCTCGACCACTACGGCGAGTTCCTGCGCGAGCTGCTCGTGCCGATCGTGCCCCGCACCGTCACCCTGTGGTTGCTGCGCAGCGTGCTGATCGTCGCCCTCATCCTGCACGTGCACGCCGCGTACTCGCTCACCGTGATGAACCGGCGCGCCCGGCCGGTGAAGTACCAGAGCGCCCGCGACTACCAGATCGCCAACTTCGCCAGCCGCACGATGCGCTGGACCGGGATCATCGTGCTGCTGTTCCTCGTCTGGCACCTGCTCGACTTCACGGGCGGCCAGGTCAACCCCGACTTCGTGCGCGGCGAGGTGTACCGCAACGTCGATGCGAGCCTCAGCCGGGTGCCCGTCGCGATCTTCTACATCCTCGCCAACCTCGCCCTCGGTGTGCACCTGTACCACGGCACGTGGAGCCTGTTCCAGAGCATGGGTTGGGCGAGCCCCCGCTTCAACGTCTGGCGCCGCTACCTCGCCACCGGCCTCGCCACAGTCGTCGTGGTCGGCAACGTCTCGTTCCCCGTCGCGGTCCTCGCCGGCGTCGTGAAGATCTGAAAGGCAGGCGATGAGCACCGATGTGATCACCCCGGGCACGGCCGGACAGGCGGGCCACCCCAAGTTGCAGAGCAAGTCGCCGAACGTCGCCGTCCCCGAGATGTGGGAGACGTACAAGAACGACGTCAAGCTCGTCAACCCGAACAACAAGCGCAAGTTCAAGGTCATCGTCGTCGGCACGGGCCTCGCGGGTGCGTCGGCCGCGGCCACGCTGGCCGAGCTCGGCTACCAGGTCGACGCGTTCACCTTCCACGACTCGCCCCGCCGGGCGCACTCGATCGCCGCGCAGGGCGGCATCAACGCAGCCAAGAACTACAAGGGCGACGGCGACTCGATCCACCGCCTCTTCTACGACACCGTGAAGGGCGGCGACTTCCGCGCTCGCGAGTCGAACGTCCACCGCCTCGCCGAGGTCAGCGTCGAGATCATCGACCAGATGGTCGCCCAGGGCGTGCCGTTCGCCCGCGAGTACGGCGGCCTGCTCGACAACCGCAGCTTCGGCGGCGCGCAGGTCAGCCGCACCTTCTACGCGCGAGGCCAGACCGGCCAGCAGCTCCTCCTCGGCGCCTATCAGCAGATGGAGCGCCAGGTCGGGCTCGGCAACATCCGGCTGTGGAACCGCATCGAGCTCGTCGACGTCGTCGTCATCGACGGCCGGTGCGCCGGCATCGTCACCCGCGACCTCATCAACGGCGAGGTGCGCTCGCACGCCGCGCACGCGGTGGTGCTGGCAACCGGCGGCTACGGCAACGTGTTCTTCCTGTCGACCAACGCGATGAACTGCAACGTCACCGCGGCGTGGCGTGCGCATCGCAAGGGCGCGTTCTTCGCCAACCCGTGCTACACGCAGATCCACCCGACGTGCATCCCGCAGGCCGACGACACCCAGAGCAAGCTCACGCTGATGTCCGAGTCGTTGCGCAACGATGGCCGCGTCTGGGTGCCCAAGGAGGTCGGTGACGAGCGCCCACCCGCGCAGATCCCCGAGGACCAGCGTGACTACTACCTCGAGCGGCTGTATCCGAGCTTCGGCAACCTCGCGCCCCGCGACATCTCGTCGCGCGCGGCCAAGCGCGCCGTCGACAGCGGTCGCGGCGTCGGGCCCCTGAAGAACGGCGTGTACCTCGACTTCTCCGACGCGGTCAACCGGCTCGGCAAGGAGGTCGTCGAGGAGCGGTACGGCAACCTCTTCGAGATGTACGAGCGCATCGCGGGCGAAGACCCCTACAGCGTGCCGATGCGCATCTACCCCGCCAGCCACTACACGATGGGTGGGCTCTGGGTCGACTACGAGCTGATGACCACCGTGCCGGGTCTGTACTCGGCCGGTGAGGCCAACTTCAGCGATCACGGGGCCAACCGTCTGGGCGCCTCGGCGCTCATGCAAGGGCTGTCCGACGGCTACTTCGTGCTGCCGTACACCATCGGCAACTACCTCGCGCCGATGCTCAACAAGCCCGTGCCGGGCACCGACCATCCCGAGTTCAAGGCTGCCGAGGACGAGGCCCGACGGCGCTTCCAGGCGTTCGTCGACATCAAGGGCACCCGATCGCCCGACTGGTTCCATCGCGAGCTCGGCAAGATCATCTGGGACCACTGCGGCATGGAGCGCACCGAGCAAGGCCTCGAGAAAGCGCTCTCCGAGATCCCTGCGCTGTACGACGAGTTCCAGAAGGATCTCCGCGTGACCGGTGATGCGGGGTCGGTCAACCAGACGCTCGAGAAGGCCGGTCGCATCGACGACTTCTTCCAATTGGGCATGCTCATGTGCCGCGACGCGCTCGAGCGGCGCGAGAGCTGCGGCGGGCACTTCCGCGCCGAGTACCAGGACGAGGAAGGCGAGGCCAAGCGCGACGACGAGCACTTCGCCCACGTCGCGGCGTGGGAGTGGACCGGCGACCCGATGCAGGCCATCCGCAACGTCGAGCCGCTCGAGTTCACCACCGTCCACCTCGCCACGCGGAGCTACAAGTGAGCCACCTCTCCGACATCAAGCTGAAGATCTGGCGCCAGGCAGGCCCCGAAGCGCCGGGACACTTCGAGAGCTACCTCATCGCGTCGATCAGCGACGAGGCCTCGTTCCTCGAGATGCTCGACGTGCTGAACGAGCAGCTGATCGCCGAGGGGCGCGAGCCCGTGGTGTTCGACCACGACTGCCGCGAGGGCATCTGCGGCACGTGTTCGCTCATGATCGACGGGCAGGCTCACGGGCCCCAGCGAGGCACCGCGACGTGCCAGCTGCACATGCGCAAGTACCAGAGCGGCGCCGAGATCACCGTCGAGCCGTGGCGCGCGTCGGCCTTCCCGATCATCAAGGACCTCATGGTCGATCGCGCGGCACTCGACCGCATCATCGAGGTCGGCGGCTTCATCACGGCCGAGACCGGCGGCGCGCCCGACGCGAACCTCATCCCGGTGCCCAAGCCCGTGGCCGACGCGGCGATGGACGCTGCCGCGTGCATCGGCTGCGGCGCGTGCGTCGCCGCGTGCCCGAACGGCGCGGCCAACCTGTTCACCGGTGCCAAGGTCGCCCACCTCAACCTGCTCCCGCAGGGACAGGCCGAGCGCTACGCGCGGGTCGAGGCGATGGTCGAGACGATGGACGGCTACTTCGGTTCGTGCACCAACCACGGCGAGTGCGAGGCCGCGTGCCCGAAGGAGATCTCGATCGACGTGATCGCGCTCATGCACCAGGACTACCGCAAGGCCAAGTTCAAGAACCGGAGGGCGCTGTCGCGCACCTGAGCGCTCGCGGCGAGCACGCCGTCGCCCTCGCGGTGTCGGTCGTGTGCGCCTCGCTCGTCCTCGTCGCGACACGCGATGGCCTGCGGCTGTCGCCGGACTCGATCACGTATCTGTCGGTCGCCGACCACCTGCGCCACGGCCGCGGGCTCACCGACTTCACCGGGGATCAGCTGACGGTGTTCGGACCGGTGCAGCCGCTGCTGCTGGCCCCCGGAGGGCGCGGCATCGGCTGGGCCCGCGTCGTGAGCGCCGTGTGCGTCGGGGCAGCCGCGTGGTTGCAGTACGTCCTGATCCGGGCTCGAGCAGGGTTCGTTGCGGGAGTGATCGGTGCGGTGCTGCTCGGTGCCTGCGCGTCGTTCGTCCTGGTCGCTGCGTCGGGGTTCAGCGAACTGCCCTACATCGCGGCGTCGCTCGCGATGTTCGTCGTCTTCCGGCACGGCGTCAGCCCTGGTCGCTGCGCCTTGGCCGGCGCGCTTGCATCGATCGGCTTCCTCGCTCGCTACGCCGGTGCCAGCCTCGTCATGGCCGGTGCGATGGTGGTCGCCCTCGCCGTGCTCCGACCGGAGCGCGGTGGCGATCGGTGGCGATCGGTCGCGGCGTACACCGTCGGTGCCGGGGTGCCCGCCACAGCGTGGATCGTCCACAACCTGGCTGTCGACGGACATCCGCTCGGCCCACGCTTCGAGGGGGGAACGTCGGACTCGTGGGGCGTGCTGCTGCGTCGGCCGTTCCGAGCCCTCGGTGACGTGCTGATCGGCGAGGGGCACTCGGCCGACTGGGCGACGGCGATCGGTGTGCTGGCCCTGATCGCGCTCGTGGTCGCCGGGCTGGTGTGGGAGGGCAACGGCACGCTCGACCCTGTGCGGGCTGGGCTGCTCGTGTACGCCGCGGCGAACTTCGCCCTACCGGTGGTCGCTCGGCGGCTGACCGCGAACGACATCTCGGCACGGGTGATGTCGCCGATGTTGATTCCCTTGGTCTATGTCGTGGCCGTCGCGGCGGGTGCAGTCATCCGATCCTGGCCGGGCAGGTTGCTCGTCGCGTCGGCCGTCGGGCTGTGGGCGTGGCAGGGAGTCACCATGGCAGCTGACGTGCCCGACTACGCGTCGAGCGGCGATCGGTCGCTCTACTCGGCCGAGATGTACGACGCCGTCGACGCGCTGCCGGCCGACGTGCAGCTGCTGACCAACAACCCGTGGGGGCTCTGGTGGCAGAGCCGGAGAGAGCCGACCCTGTTCGCCTTCACGCGGCCGCGTCCGGGCAACAGCCACTACCCGATCGGCGCGGAGCGGTTGCTCTCGCTCGCGTGCGAGCGCCCCACCTATCTCGCTTGGTTCTCGTCGTTGACGAACGCCGGCGACGGACCGGAGGAACGGCGTCCCGACCTGCTGCGGGTGGTTCGACTCGACGCAGAGCACGAGGTCGCCGGCGGCGTGCTGTACCGCGTGCAGCCGCACGACGAGGCGTCGTGCACGGGCTGAGGCCCGAGACCGAGCTCAGCGTTCGATGATCGCCGCGTACCGGTTCGAACACGCCTGGTCGCCGTACACCAGCGTCAGGTCGAGCCACATCTCGCCCGGTGCGTCGGGGACGACGAAGCGGACCATCCCCACCCGCACGCAGTCGTCGGCCGGCACGTCCCCGCGCCACTGCCACCGGTGGCTGCCGCCCGCCCACCGAAGGGTGGCCGTGCAGTCGGCCTCATCGAGCGGATGTCGGAGGTCGTTGACGACGTGCACGTCGAGCGCGACGCCGGTGCCGGCCGTCAGCCGATCGGCCATGCGGTCGGCGACGACGATCACCGGGCGACACGCATCGGTGACGCTCGCGAACGCCAGCTTCGGCTGCCGCTCGTGATCGAGGATCGCCGTGGAGATCATGGGCGCCGGATCGGCGAGCGACGCGAGGCAGAACCCCCCGGCCGGCCGGTACTTCAGGCGGCGCAGCGTCTCGATGTGATGGCGCAGCAAGGTGGCCTGGTACACCTGGGTCGCGGTACACCACTCGTCGTAGGTCGCGAACTTGCCAGGGTTGACGTACCTCGTCATGGCTTCCATCTCGAGTCCGCAGCGACGCTCGAGCAGGTCCCAGTCGACGTCTGGCCACCCGCCGACCGTCACGAGGGGCTCGCCGTCGGGCACGGACTGTGACCCGAACTCGCTCACGAAGCGCACGAGCCGCGGCATCGTGGCGGCGAAGGCAGGGAGGTCGCGCTCGTCACCGTGTCCCCAGCCGAGCCGGAGGCGGGTGTCGGTACCTTCCAGCTGCGGCAGGTGCGGAAGGACGCCGCTGTGGGCGAGGACGGGCCGTGATTCGTCCGCCTTCTCGAAGGCGCGCTTCACCCAGCGGTCGAGGATCGTCCGGTTCCAGGTCGGCAGCTCTTGTCCGACGATGCTCTGCTCGGGCGTGTCGTGGCCGCACCACACGGCGACCGACGGGTGGTGCCCCAGCGCGTCGACGGCAGCTCGGGCCTGCTCGACTGCCTGCCGCCGCACCGAGCGTGCGTGGTGGCCGTGCAGGGGGAAGTCCTGCCACACGAGCATGCCGCGCTGGTCGGCCTCGTCGTACAGCTCGGGCCGCGCGATGTGGCCCTTCACGCGGATGAGGTCGAGCCCCGCTTCGCGCGCCAGCACCACGTCGTGGCGAACCGTCTCCGCCGACACCGATGCGAGGTCGAGTGCCGTCGGGCCTGCTGTCACACCCTTCGCGAACAGTCGCTCGCCGTTGACCGAGAACACCCAGTCCTCGAGCGCGATCTCGCGCAACCCGGTGCGCACCTCGTGCCGATCGCTCAGCGCGCCGTCGACCGCGACCTCGACGCGCACCTCGGTCAACGGCTGCTCGCCCATCGACCACGGCCACCACAGGCGCGGCTTGGTGATGTCGAGGTTCCATGCGATCTCGTTGGTGCCGAGCGCCAGCGGATGGTCCTGGCGCGAGTGGGCGACACCGTCGACGAAGGTCGTGACGCGCGCGCGTCGCGGCGCGTCGCTGTCGAGACGGGCATGCAGCCGGAGATGTGCGCGCGCGTCGTTGGCGTCGCGGCAGAGCACCCGGCAGTGGTCGATCCGAACGGGACCCGTCACGTCGATCGCGACCGGACGCCACAGGCCGCCCGGGTTCCATTCGCGGTCGTAGGATTCTCCGTCCTGGAGGACGCCGGTGATGTTGCGCTTCGACCGAGGGTCGCGCTGGCGCGAGCAGGTGACCTCGACCGCGAGGACGTGCTCACTCGAGAGTCGGGCGAGGCTCGTGATGTCGAAGCGGTGTTGGAAGAAGTAGCCCTCGGGATCGCCGAGGTAGGCGCCGTCCAGCCAGACGTCGGCTTGGTAGAAGATGCCGTCGAAGGTGACGAAGACGCGCTCGTCCTCGTTCGGTGGATCGAGTCGGAAGCGGTGTCGATAGAGCATCGGCCCGTCGAAGTCGGCGAACTCCGGTGTGGCACGCCAGTGCCCGGGAACCGAGATCGTGGGCCACTGGCTGTCGTCGACCTCGAGCCCGATGGCGTTGCGTCGTAGCTCGTCATCGGCGGCGCACGCTCGCCACGCGCCGCTCAGGTCCATGCGCCGAGCGTAATGCTGACCTCGGCGGCTGCCGCCTCCATCGCGCCCGCTTCCCCTGCCGCGCCACCCCGACACCCCCATGTGCCTTGGTAGGGTCGATTCATGACGAGCCCCCCCGATCCCCGTCCTCGTACGCTCGGTGAGCTCCGCGCCTCAGGCTGGACGTCGTCACCCGTGAAGGAAGAGATCCGGCGCAACGCGGTCGCCCGGATCGCGGCCGGTGAACCTCTGTTCGAAGGCGTCATGGGCTACGAGCACACCGTGATGCCGCAGCTCGAGAACGCGCTCCTGGCCGGCCACGACATCATCTTCCTGGGTGAACGTGGCCAGGCGAAGACCCGGATGATCCGCTCGCTGACCCGCCTGCTCGACGAGTGGATGCCCATCGTCGCCGGCAGTGAGATCAACGACGATCCGTACCACCCGGTCAGCCGCCACGCACGGACGCTCGTCGAGAACGACGGCGACGACACACCCATCGACTGGGTGCACCGCGACGAGCGCTTCGGCGAGAAGCTGGCCACACCCGACACGTCGATCGCCGACCTGATCGGCGAGGTCGACCCCATCCGGGTCGCGGAGGGCCGATACCTCAGCGACGAGCTCACGCTCCACTACGGCCTCGTGCCCCGCACCAATCGCGGCATCTTCGCGATCAACGAGATCCCCGACCTCGCCGAACGCATCCAGGTCGGCCTGCTCAACGTGCTCGAAGAGCGCGACGTGCAGGTGCGCGGCTACAAGATCCGCCTGCCGCTCGACATCATGCTCGTGGCCAGCGCCAACCCCGAGGACTACACGAACCGCGGCCGCATCATCACCCCGTTGAAAGATCGCTTCGGCAGCCAGATCCGCACGCACTA
This sequence comes from Ilumatobacteraceae bacterium, assembly GCA_050248155.1. Lineage (GTDB taxonomy): Bacteria > Actinomycetota > Acidimicrobiia > Acidimicrobiales > Ilumatobacteraceae > VFMC01. The sequence goes on along the minus strand of JBFWSW010000018.1, from coordinate 59,669 downwards.
CCCGCTCGACACCGAGACCGAGTCGGCGATCATGCGCCAGGAGGCGAGGCCCTCGTCGGTCGGTGACGTGCAGGTCAGCGTGCCCGACTACCTCGAGCGAGTGGTCGCCACGTTCAGCCAGATGGCGCGGGCGAGCAACCAGGTCAACCAGCGCAGCGGCGTCAGCGTGCGCCTGTCGGTCAGCAACCTCGAGGTCCTCGGCGCGAACGCGCTGCGCCGTGGTCTGCGGATGGGGGAGCGGTCGGTCGTCGCTCGGGTGTGCGACCTCGAGGCGCTCGCCGCGTCGTCCAGCGGCAAGATCGAGATCGAGTCGCTCGAGGAGGGCCGCGACGGCGTCATCCTCGAGAACCTCGTGAAGGGGGCCGTGCTCACGGTGTACAAAGAGCGCGTCCAGCCCGATCAGGTTCGTGACGTGATCGGCGCGTTCGAGGAGGGCATCGTCGCCCACACCGGTGAGGACGTGTCGTCGCTCGACGAGGCGCAACTGGTCGAGCAGATGCCCGCACTGCGCCAGGCGGTGCTCGGCCTGACGGGCGGCGACGAGTCGCCGGCCGCCGTCGCCGCAGCCGTCGAGTTCGTCCTCGAGGGCCTGCACCTCTCGAAGCGCCTCAACAAGGACGCCAGCACCGCCGGCGCCACCTACCGCAGCCGCAGCTGACCCGTTCCATCGCCAACTTCGGGGCTGGGAGGCGAGAAGATCGCCCGGCAGCCCCGAAGTTGCGGCCGCGGGTCAGCCGGCGATGGCGCGGGCGGTGGCTTCGACGTCGGTGAAGGTCACGCGCGTCAGCGGCAGGGTCGCGGTGAGCGCGCGGAGGTGGTCGATGACGTCGTGGGCGATCTCGGCCCGGGCGTCGACGTCGGGGCCGTTGGGGCGGAACGTGACGGCGAGCGGGCGATCGGGACCCTGATCGGCGGTGCGGTGCAGCAGGGCCTCGAGGTCGTCGGCATCGCTCGTCGCGATGCCGAGCACGTCGCATGCGCCGTCGAGGTCGGCGAGCTCGCGGTCGGCTCTCCCAGGGATCGTGATCGTGCCGTCGCGCAGCGCTCGCAGCCAGGTCCGCCAGCGCAGGTGATCGTCACGCCGGGCTCGTTCGGCCGCCGGGACGTCGTCGCGAGGGATCGGGACGGTTCGCACGTCGAGCGACGTCGCGACCGGGCGTGGGCCATGGAGGATCCGCCAGGCGTCCCGCCACGCGACGAGGAGGGTGTCGACCACCTCGCCGTGGCGACGGGGGTCGTCGGGCACGAGGCGGTTGGCGATCGCGTACGGCGCCTCGAAGGGGACCCATCCGTCGACGTCGTCGCCCAGGGCGTCGGCTGCGAGCTCGACCCATCGCGGCCACCAGTGGCCGGCGAAGCGCGCATCGGTGAACCCGCCCTCGTTGTCGAACCAGACGGGCACCTCGGGCGACAGCAGGCACACCCAAGCCGTGGCGCCGGCGGACCGCAGCGCAGCGATCGCCGAGCGGATCGACTCGACGACCCCACCGTCGATGGCGCCGGCGCGAGGCTGCGCGGCCGCCCACGACATGGTGAGCCGGGCATGGCCGAGCGACGCGCCCGCGACCGTCTCGACATCGTCGCGCAACGCGTCGGGCTGCACACCCACGACGGCGCCGACGTCGAGCTGTGGTTGCGCTGCCTCCGTCACCCGAACGGGGTGCGAGTCCACAGCTCGCTGGTGTCGTTCAACGCGGTGGGCGTCGGGCGGCCGTCGAGCTCGATGACGTCGATCGGGCCAGGGAAGCCGCGGAGCTCGACCTCGCCGTGCGGGTTCGCGGTGACGCCCTCGGGGAGGCTCTCGAGCTGCATCGTCGGCATCAGCACCTCGAACGGGCCGGCGAGGTCGCACAAGCGTGAGGCCATGTTCACGGCGGACCCGATGTAGTCGTCACCCTCGAAGAGCAGCGCGTACCCGGTGGCGATGCCGACGCGCAGCGAGAGTGGTGCACACACCTCGGCGGCACGCCCCTCGAGGTCGAGCGCGAACTCGATGGCACGGCTCTGCTCGACGGACACGATCATGCACCCGTCGCCCAACCACTTCGCGATGCGCACGCCGCGCTCGCTCGCGATCTCGCGCACCAACGACCGGAACATGCCGAGGATCCGCCCGGCCGCGTCGTCGCCGAAGGCCGCCGTGTAGTTCGTGAACCCTGAGAGGTCGACGAAGGCGAAGGTACGAGGCACGCGCATGGCCGCCCAACGATATCCCAGCTCGACCGACGCGGACCTGCACGTTCGCGCCGACCGAGCGCGACCGGCGGGCCGGACTCGTCGGATTGCCAGTAGGGTTCGCGCATGGCGACCCGGTTCACGTACTCGCGGTGGGACGGCACGCAGAAGGGGTTCGACCTCGACGCCGACGCCCTGTTCGACGAGCTGAACGACGACCTGCTCTACCACGGCGACATCAACAGCGCGCTGCGCCGGATGATGCAGCAGGGCATGACCGACCGCAACGGCGAACGGCTGCAGGGCCTGCGCGAGCTGATGGACAAGTTGCGCCAGGCCCGCCAGGAGCGTCTCGACCGCTTCGACCTCGGCGGGGTGTACCAGGAGATCGCTGCCGAGCTCGACGACATCGTCGACGAGGAGCGCCACGCGATCGAGAACGCGACGCGTGCCGCCGAGAACAGCGGCGACGAGCGCCGCGCGGAGGCGGCGCGCAACGCGGCGATGGATCGCAACTTCCGCCTCGACATGCTGCCCAACGATCTCGCCGGCAAGGTGCGCGAGCTGTCGGCATATGACTTCGAGTCGGCCGAGGCGGCGCAGCGGTTCGAGCAGCTGCTCGACAAGCTGCGCGAGCAGCTGATGCAGCAGATGGTCGATCAGATGAGCGGCGCGATGCAGAACATGACGCCGCAGGACGTGTCGCGCATGAAGGACATGATGTCGGCGCTCAACCAGATGATCGAGCGTCAGCAGCGCGGCGAGGACCCGCAGTTCGAGCAGTTCATGCAGGAGTTCGGCGACTTCTTCCCCGAGAACCCGCAGAACCTCGACGAGCTGCTGCAGCAGATGGCCCAGCGCATGGCCGCGATGCAGGCGATGCTCAACTCGATGACGCCCGAGCAGCGCGCCCAGCTGCAGCAGCTGAGCGACCAGCTGCTCGAGGACATGGACCTGCGCTGGCAGATGGATCAGCTCGGCCAGAACCTGCGCGGCATGTTCCCGCAGATGAACTGGAACCAGAGCTACGAGTTCGAGGGCAACGACCCGATGGGCATGGGCCAGGCGATGCAGACCATGCAAGAGCTGGGCGACCTCGACCAGCTCGAGAACCTCATGCGCAACGCGACCAACCCGGGCGCGCTGGCCGAGGCCGACATGGATCGCGTGCGCGACCTGATGGGCGACGATGCAGCGCGTTCACTCGAACGGCTGGCCGAGCTCACCAAGATGCTGCAGGACGCGGGCCTGATCGAGCAGAAGGAAGGCCGGCTCGAGCTGACGCCCAAGGGACTGCGCAAGATCGGGTCCAACGCGCTCCGCGACCTGTTCGACAAGCTGGCGAAGGACAAGATGGGCCAGCATCAGATGGATCGCCTCGGCCAAGGGCACGAGCGCACGTACGAGACCAAGCAGTACGAGTACGGCGATCCGTTCAACCTCGACCTGCAGCGCACCGTCCGCAACGCGATCCGCCGCAACGGCGCCGAGACACCCGTGCGGCTGTCGCCGGACGACTTCGAGATCGAGCGCACCGAGCACGTGACGAAGTCGTCGACGGTCCTCATGCTCGACCTCTCGCTCAGCATGCCGATGCGCGACAACTTCCTGCCGGCCAAGAAGGTGACGATGGCGCTGCACGCGCTCATCACGTCGCAGTTCCCGCGCGACTACATGGGCATCGTCGGCTTCAGCGAGACGGCGCGCATCCTCACCGCTGCGCAACTGCCGGAGGTCAGCTGGGACTTCGTGTACGGCACCAACATGCAGCACGGGTTCGTGCTGGCGCGGCAGCTGCTGTCCAAGCAGACCGGCACCAAGCAGATCATCATGATCACCGACGGCGAGCCGACGGCGCACATCACCCGCAACGGTGACGTCTTCTTCAACTACCCACCGGTGCAGGAGACCGTCGAGGCGACGCTGCGCGAGGTCGTGCGGTGCACGCGCGACAACATCCGCATCAACACCTTCATGCTCGACGCGAACAGCTACCTCAAGTCGTTCATCGAGAAGCTCACGTCGATCAACCGCGGTCGCGCGTTCTTCACCACGCCCGAGACCCTGGGCGACTACGTGCTCGTCGACTTCATCGAGCACAAGAAGCAGCTCGCCCGCGGGCGAGGGGCCCGCCGAGCCGGCTGACAAAACCTCCCTCGGCCGGAACCGATCGGCCCCCTCGGGGCTCAGACAGTGCGAATGAACCGATTGGAGCTCCAGCCGACGCCCGACGTGCCGATCGAGGTGCGCGTCGAGGGCGCGGCCGTCGACGAACTGTCGGTCGTGTACCAGCGGCTCTACCCGTCGCTGGTGCGCACCGCGTTCTTGCTCGTCGACACGCGCGAGCAGGCCGAGGAGGTCGTGCAGGAGGCCTTCGCCAAGGCACTCCCCAAGTGGCACCGGCTCGACGTCCCCGAGGCATACCTGCGCACCTGTGTCGTCAACGGATGCCGACGGATCCATCGCCGCCGCAACCTGATGCGTCGCACACCACCTCCGCGCGTCGATCCGACCGAGGGTCTCGAGCACGACCACATCGCCGACGCCGTGCGCCGCCTGCCCTCGCCCCAACGCGAGGCGATCGTCTTGCGGTACTACCTGCAGGCGACCGACCCCGAGATCGCCGAGACCCTCGGCCTCGCGCTCGGGACCGTGAAATCGACCCTGCACCGAGCCCGAACCCGTTTGAAGGAGGAGCTGTCATGACCGACCTCGACCACCTGATCGCCGAGTCGCTGAAGCGGCGAGCCGGCACGTTGCCTGCTGCCCCCAAGAGCTACCTCGACGTCACCCGTCGCATCACTCGGCGCCGCCGGCGCGTCAGGTCGATGACGACCGCGGCCGTCGCCCTGCCCGGCCTGGGTGCGGTCGGCTGGGCGGTCACCCGGCCCGAACCCTCGGCGACGGTGTCCGGCGACGCGCCCGCCGGCTCGACCACGGGTGGGACCGGCGGCATCGACACCAGTGCGCCGCCGACAGGAACGATCGTCGACATCCCCGATCTCGGGCCGGTCTCCACCGTCCTGCCGCCGGGGCCGTACCCCCTCGACGTGACCGGCAGCGCCGTTCCCTCGTCGACCGAGGACGCGTGTGCGCCCGGCACGTCGGGCGCGCCCTCCGAGACGACCACGGTCGTCGCCGGCAGTCCGGTCGACACCGTGATGCCCCCGGCAGGCAGCGCGCTCGAGGTCACGGCCAGCACGACCGCCTGCTGATCGGCCTGCTTCGAACTGCGCGGGTCGCCTCCCCGACTGACCGGCCCCACCGCCGCGCCTTCCGCAACTTTGGCAGTCCCGAGACGCACACCGACTTCGGACTGCCGAGGAATCAGAGCGCGAGCGAACTTCGGCAGTCTCCTGTCGTTGATCGCGCGATGACTGCCGAAGATGCATGCTGGCGGTAGGCCTCGACGAGATGCGCGAGCACGACGCGGTTCATCGGGCGGATCTCGTCCGTACTGGCCAGCTCCACGTGTCCCCCGAGCAGCCTGACCTGCCGGTCGCGTCGCTTTGACCGATGAGTTTCCGAGGGCGGCCCCGTCTCTCGCTCGATGAACGACGATCCTGCGCGTGCGCCCGCCATCGATCTGGATCCCTTGCCCGACGGACTCGCCTCGCCGGCCCGCCGGGCGCTTGCCTCGGCGGGCGTCACCGCCTTGCGCCACCTGACGGCCTTCACGGAGGCGGAGGTCCGGCTGATGCACGGCATGGGGCCCAAGGCGCTCGCCGTGTTGCGCGCAGCGCTCGACCGGCGCGGCTGGTCGTTCGCCGACGGCTGACTTCGCGCCACTTTCCGTGCCGAGAGCTCTCTGGGCGTCGCCACCCGATCAGGTGAAACATCGATCGCCGCCACGCCCCGTGGTGGCCTTGACGATCGCTTTCCGAGATCCGCCCTTGCGCTGAGGGGATGTGATAAGGAACAATGACACCGTTGTAATTACAACGGAGGCAGCCCATGTTCCTGGAAGAACCGATCGAAGAGCGCAATTGGCAAGACGAGGCGAACTGCCTGGGAGTCGATCCTGATCTGTTCTTCCCTGAACGAGGTGCATCCACCCGCGAGGCCAAGGAGGTCTGCCGCGGGTGCGTGGTGCGCCTCGAGTGCCTCGAGTACGCCCTCTCGAACGGTGAGAAGTTCGGCATCTGGGGCGGGTTGTCCGAGCGCGAACGTCGGCGGTTGCGTCGCCAGCGGGCCCTCGCGGCACGCAAGGTGACGGCGTGACGAACGCCAGGTGACCGTCCTTCGACGATGATGCGGCCGATGCTGGCCGTCGAAACCCCGGTGCTAGCCTGACCGCATGTTCGCTTTCCTCGACCCGCCCGAGATCATCCTGATCGTCGTCGTCGTGCTCGTTCTGTTCGGCGGGTCGCAGCTTCCCAAGCTGGCGAAGAACCTGGGCAAGGCGCAGCAGGAGTTCAAGGCCGGCCTCGCCGAGGGTCAGAAGGAAGCCGAGAAGAAGGACGACAACAGCTCGACGAGCTGATGCCAGCTTTATCGAGGCGCCGCCGCTCACATGGGCGACGGCGCCTTCGTCGCGTCGGGGGCCAGTGTCAGTTGATGCTGGAGATGCGGCGGCGCTTCAGGATGCGACGACGCTCACGCTCGCTGCAGCCACCCCAGACGCCGTGCTCGATGCGCTGTTCGAGCGCGTACTCGAGGCACTGATCGCTGACCGGGCAGTCGGAGCAGATCTTGCGGGCGCGGTCGACGCCGACGCCGTCGCTCGGGAAGAAGACGGCAGGCGGGTAGTTCCGACAGTTGCCGCCACTCATCCAGGCGGTGGCCGAATCGTCGTCGCTCGGACGACTGCCGGTCTCGTTCAACTGCATGGCGTGTTCTCCTTGTCCACCGCACTCCGTTGCGGCTGAGGTGTGTGCGCCCGCACGAGGCCCCGAAAGGGCATTCGGGCAACTGATGGCAACGTGGCACACGACATCTCGTCAGAGAAGACGTCTGCCACCGCCGGATGGTTCCCGAATCTCCTCAGAATGTACCACCCGACGCCCTCCGAGACACCTTTGGCGGTCGAGGGCCGGTTGGCCACCGGTACACTCACGGCGCCATCTTGTGGGCCCGCCACGGGGCTGCATCGACAAGCGAGGACCCCATGACCGACATCGCCACTGAGCCGCCGCGGGCGCACGCTCGCATCGTGTACCTCGGACCGGTGTCGCCGCACTGGGAGGTGTACGGAGACTACGGCGAGCGGACGCTGCTCGACGAGTTCCGCGCCCGCGTGCTCGCCCGCCTCGTGCTGTTGCCCCGCGACGACCCGCAGTTCCGCCGGAACCGGGAGCGCATCGTGCGCGACGCCGAGCGCGAGCGCATCAGCATCGAGTGGGATCTCGGTCTCGACGTCGATCCCGACGCCTGATCCGGCGCCGGCGAGCGTGCCATGACGACCGCCGACGTGGTCGAAGCGCAGCTGCTCAACCGAGAGCTGAGCTGGCTGCAGTTCAACGAGCGTGTGCTCTCGCTCGCCGCCGAGGCCGGCATCCCGCTCCTCGAGCGCGTGAAGTTCTGCGCGATCGGTTCGAGCAACCTCGACGAGTTCTTCCAGGTGCGAGTCGCCGCGCTCAAGGATCAGGTCGCCGCCGGATTGACCGCGCCGTCACCCGACGGCCTCAGCCCAGCGCAACAGCTCGCCGCGATCGGTGAAGCGGTCGATGCGATGGTGCTCCGTCAGGAGGGGTTGCTGCTCGGGGTGCTGATGCCCGAGCTCAAGCAGCACGGCATCGAGATCGTCGACTGGGCAGAGCTGGCGACCGCCGACCGTCACGAGCTCACCGATGTGTTCGAGCGGCGCATCTTCCCGGTCCTCACGCCGCTGGCCGTCGATCCGGCGCACCCGTTCCCGTACATCTCGAACCTCGCCCTCAGCCTCGCCGCGATGGTCAGCGATCCCGACACCGGCGAGCGCCGCTTCGCCCGGGTGAAGGTGCCCAACATCTTCCCGCGCCTCATCGCCCTGAGCGACGGTCACCGCTTCGTGCCGGCAGAGCAGATCATCGCCGCGCACATGCACCTGCTGTTCTCGGGCATGGTCGTCGAGGAATGCGCGGCGTTCCGTGTCACCCGCAACGCCGACCTCACGCTCGAGGAGGAGGAGGCCGACGATCTGCTCGCTGCCGTCGAGCTCGAGCTCCGGCGCCGGCGCTTCGGGCGAGCAGTGCGGCTCGAGGTGCAGGCCGGCATGTCCGCCGAGATGGTCGAGCTCCTCGTGCGTGAGCTCGACCTCGAGACCGCCGACGTCTCGTTCCACGCCACGATGCTCGACCTCACATGTCTCCTGCAGATCTCCGGGCTCGATCGGCCCGATCTGAAGGACACGCCGTGGCCGCCGGTCACCGCGGGCCGCATCGTCGCAGCCGACGAAGCCGAGCGGAGCATCTTCTCGGTCATCCGCGAGCGGCCGCTGCTCGTCCACCACCCGTACGAGAGCTTCGCCAGCAGCATCGAGAGCTTCATCTCCCAGGCAGCCGATGACCCCAAGGTGCAATCGATCAAGATGACGATGTACCGCGCGGGTGGCGACAGCCCCATCGCTCGCAGCCTCATGCGCGCCGCCGAGCGCGGCGTGCAGGTCGCCGTGCTGGTCGAGCTGAAGGCGCGCTTCGACGAGGCGACCAACGTCAGCTGGGCCAAGACGCTCGAGCGATCCGGCGTCCACGTCGTGTACGGGTTGGTCGGGTTGAAGACGCACGCCAAGTGCGTGCTCGTCGTGCGCAACGACGACGACGGGTTGCGCCGGTACTGCCACGTCGGCACCGGCAACTACAACTCGCGCACAGCGCGGCTCTACGAGGACGTCGGCTTCATCACGTGCGACCCCGATGTCGGTGACGACGTCACCCAGCTCTTCAACCACCTCACCGGCTACAGCCGCAAGCACGACTACCGCACCCTGCTCGTCGCGCCGCGGCACATGCGCGAGCAGCTCCTCGACCTGATCGAGCACGAGGCGGGCTTCGGTCCCGAAGGCGCCATCAAGGTGAAGCTCAACTCTCTGGTCGACCCGCGGATGATCGAGGCGCTGTATGCCGCGAGCCGGGCGGGCGTCTCGATCGATCTGATCGTCCGTGGCATCTGCTGCCTCGTCCCCGGTGTGCCGGGGATGAGCGAGACCATCCGGGTGCGGTCGCAGCTCGGGCGGTACCTCGAGCACTCGCGCATCATGTGGTTCGCGCACGGTGACGTCAGCGAGAACCGGCATCCCGCCGAGGGCTCTCAGCCCAAGCCGCTGTACCTCATCGGTTCGGCGGACTGGATGCAGCGCAACCTCGACGGTCGGGTCGAGGTGCTGGTGCCCGTCAGCCACCCCAAGCACCAGGTCTGGCTCGACCACGTCTTCGAGTTCCTGCTCGACCCCGGCACGGTGCGCTGGGAGCTCGACGCCGAGGGTGCGTGGCACCGACGCGGTCCCGACCGGTTCTCCGACGGCGACGGCCAGGAGCGGTTCTACCGCTGGGTCGCCGACCGCCAGCGCCGTTGACCAACCCGGATCGCCCCCATTCCGGGTTGGCCGTCGCTTCGGGCTGCGTTCACCTGTCGTTCACCTGAACAACAGGTGAACGACACGTCGCCTTCTTACGGTGCGCTCGTTCCCACGACGACCGGGCCCCCGTCCGGCAACCAAAGGAGACGGTGCGTGAACATTTCGAAGCGACGGCTGGCAGTGGTCGGCGTCCTCACCCTCTCGCTGCTCGCCGCAGCCTGCGGTGGCGATGACGACGACGACACGACGGCAACCACGGCGGCTCCCGCTGCCACCACCGCAGCGCCGGGCGCTGACACGACGGAGGCGATGTCACCCGACACCACCGAGGCGATGTCGCCGGACACCACCGAGGGAGGCGCCCCGACGACCGAGGCGATGTCCCCGGCGGTCGACTTCTCGGCCTTGTCGGGCAGTCTGGTCGGCAGCGGTGCCACCTTCCCCAAGAGCTTCTACGACGAGGCCATCGCGACGCTCGCCGACGTCGCTCCCGACCTCACGGTCGAGTACGGCGGCGGCGGTTCCGGCAAGGGTCGCAGCGACCTGCAGGAGAACGTGGTCGACTTCGCCGGCACCGACGGCGTGGTCAAGGCCGAGGATGTCCCCAACTACAAGGGCGGCGAGTTCGTCTACGTGCCCACCGTGATCGCCCCGATCACGATCTCGTACAACCTGCCGGGCATCGACGAGCTCCACCTGGCGCCGGCCACCATCGCAGCCATCTTCCAGCTCGAGGTCACCAACTGGAACGACCCGATGATCGCCGCGGACAACCCGGACGCGACCCTGCCCGATCTCACGATCACGGTGGCTCGCCGCGCCGATGGCTCGGGAACCACCGAGAACTTCTCGAAGTTCCTGAACGCCGCTGTCGGCCCGGATGCCGGCGGGACCTGGATGCTCGGTGCAGCGAGCGAGCTCGAATGGCCCGAGGGCACGTCGGCCGGTGACGGCAACAGCGGTGTGGCCCAGATCGTCAGCTCGACCGAAGGTGCGATCGGCTACGTCGACCTCAGCGATGCGGTCGCCAACGGCCTCACCTTCGCCGCGGTGCAGAACAAGGCCGGCAACTACGTGCTACCGACCCTCGAGGCGACCACTGCGGCTGCCGAAGGTGCCGAGATCAAGGACGACCTGACGTTCTTCCTCGGCTGGGCCGATGGCGACGAGAGCTACCCGATCGCCGCCCAGACGTGGATCATCGCCTACACGGCACAGGACGACCCGGCGAAGGCCGAAGCCCTTCGCGGCTTCCTCACCTACCTGCTCACCGACGCGCAAGAGCTCGCTCCGGACATCGACTACGCACCACTGCCTGCGGACCTGGCAGCACGTGCGCTGGAGAACGTCGCCAAGATCGGCGCCTGACCTCCCCACCGATCGGACCGGGCCTCGATCGAGGCCCGGTCCGGCCGATGTACGATCCTTCCGAAGGAGCCGAATGGCCATCTCTCAGATCGACCTCTCCTCGAAGCGACGGCTGGCCGACCGGCTCTTCAAGCTGTCCACGCTGGCGAGCGGGGGTCTCATCCTCGTCGTCCTGGTCCTGATCGCGTGGACGATCACCGGCAAGTCCCTCCCGGCGTTTCGCCACGAGGGCATCGACTTCTTCCTCACCAAGCGCTGGGCGCCCGCCGACGAGGTGTACGGCGCGCTCAGCTTCATCTACGGCACCGCGATCACCTCGCTGATCGCGCTGGTCATCGCCGTGCCGGTCAGCATCGGCATCGCCCTGTTCACGGTGCACGTCGCCCCCGACTGGCTGAAGCGGCCGCTCGTGTCGTTGACCGACCTGGTCGCCGTCGTCCCGTCGGTCGTGTTCGGCCTCTGGGGCATCATCTTCCTCGCCCCCAAGCTGACGGGCTTCTACAAGACGGTCCACGGCTGGTTCGACGGCTGGCCGGTGCTCGGTTCGATCTTCGGCGAGGCGTCGTCTGGTCGCACGTTCATGACGGCAGGCCTCATCCTCGCCGTCATGATCACGCCGATCATCACCTCCATTGCCCGTGAGGTCATCCTCACCACCCCCCAGACCGACTGTGACGGAGCGTTGGCGCTCGGTGCGACGCGCTGGGAGATGATCACCGGCGCTGTCATGCCGCACTCGCTCGGTGGCATCGTCGGCGCAGTGATGCTCGGGCTGGGCCGAGCGATGGGCGAGACGATCGCCGTCGCGCTGGTCATCGGGTCGTCGCCTGCCGTCACGTCCAACCTCTTCTCGTCGGGCGACTCACTCCCGTCCGTGATCGCGTTCCAGTGGGGCGAAGCGACCACCGACATCAAGCGAAGCGCTCTCGTCGCGATGGGCCTCACCCTCTTCGTGCTCACCATCATCGTCAACTTCAGCGCGACGGCCATCGTCAACCGGGCCACTCGCCGCATCCAGGGGAGCGTGTGATGGCGGCCGTGACAATTCCCGCCGGCGCCGCCTCGCTCGCCGACGAGCTCGCCGGCGTGTCGGGGCGTCGCCGGACGAAGAACCTCGTGATGACCGCGCTCATGTTGCTCGCGGTCCTCGTGGTCGGATTCGTGCTCGTGCTCGTGCTGGTCACGGTGCTCACCAAGGGATGGTCGATCGTGTCGGGTTCGTTCCCCGACTGGTTCACCGAGGACATCCAGCTGTCGCCACGCCGGCCAGGTCCGGGCATGAAGGCGGCAATCATCGGCACGTGCGTCATCACGCTCACGGCCACCGTCATCGCCGTACCGCTCGGCATCGCCGGCGCGGTGTACCTGAACGAGTACGGCAAGGGCAGCACGCTCGCTCGCGGCCTCAGGTTCCTCGCCAACGTGATGGCCGGCGTGCCCTCGATCGTGATGGGCCTGTTCATCTACGTGTTCTGGGTCGTGCCGCGGGGTGTCGACGGGCTGAACGGCTTGAGTGGTGCACTCGCGCTCGCGTGCCTCATGCTGCCGATCGTCGTCCGCTCGTCCGAGGAGATGCTTCGCCTCGTCCCGCAGAACCTCCGCGAGGCGAGCTACGCGCTCGGAGCCAGCGAGAGCAGGACCACGCTGACGGTCGTGCTGCCGAAGGCAGCGCCGGGCGTCATCAGCGGATGCCTGCTGGCGGTGGCCCGCGCCGCGGGCGAGACGGCCCCACTGATCTTCACGATCGGTGCCTCCAAGGCGACGAACTGGAGCCCGTTCAGCGGCACGAACACCTCCCTGTCGATGCAGATCTACGGCAACGCGAAGGAGAGCTTCATCACGGCGCAAGAGCGCGCCTGGGGTGCTGCGCTCACGCTGATCGCGCTTGCATTCGCGTTCACGTTCGCAGCCCGTATCTTGACCGCACGCCTCGCGAGGAGCAGGTGACCTCATGACCGAAAGCCAGGAGCTCGTGTCCGACGAACCGATCACGACGAACCGTGTGTCCGAGTCGGCGCCGGAAGGAGGCCGGATCGAGTCGACGCTCACCGACATCGTCCTGAACGTCGAGGATCTCGCCGTGTACTACGGCAAGTTCCGCGCCGTGCAGGAGGTGAACCTCAAGATCCGCAAGCACGAGATCACCGCGTTCATCGGCCCGTCCGGCTGTGGCAAGAGCACCGTGCTCCGCTGCTTCAACCGCATGAACGACACGATCCCGGGCGCGCGGGTCGAGGGGAAGATCACCTACCACGGTGTCGACCTCTACGGATCGGAGATCTCGGCCACGCAGGTGCGCCGGCACATCGGCATGGTCTTCCAGAAGCCGAACCCCTTTCCGAAGAGCATCTTCGACAACGTGGCGTACGGGCCGCGGCTGGCCGGGGTCAAGAAGCGGAGCGAGCTCGACGATGTCGTCGAGAAGTCGCTGCGCGGTGCGGCCCTCTGGGACGAGGTGAAGGACCGGTTGAAGTCGTCGGCCATGGGCATGTCGGGTGGTCAGCAGCAGCGGTTGTGCATCGCCCGCGCGCTGGCCGTCGACCCCGAGGTGGTGTTGATGGACGAGCCGTGCTCGGCCCTCGACCCGATCGCGACGGCGCGCATCGAGGGTCTGATGCAGGAGATCAAGCAGGAGTACACGATCGTCATCGTCACCCACAACATGCAACAGGCGGCGCGCGTGAGCGACCGCACGGCCTTCTTCACGACCGAGCTCAACGCCGAGAGCGATCGCCGAACGGGTCGGCTGGTCGAGTTCGGTGCCACGACCAAGATCTTCTCGAACCCCGACGACGAGCGAACCGAGCACTACGTCACGGGGAGGTTCGGCTGATGGACGACCTCCGTCCCACGTTCCACAGCGACCTCGACGAGGCCAAGGCCGAGCTGTGCCGCTTGGCCGCGATGGTGACCGAGAAGGTGCCGCGCGCAACTGCAGTGCTGCTCGACGGCGACCTCGAAGGGGCCGACTACATCATCCGCGGCGACGACGAGATCGACGCTCGTTCGATCGAGCTCGAGGAGCACTGCTACCGCATCCTCGCCCTGCAGGCACCGGTCGCGTCCGATCTCCGTCAGGTGATCGCGCTCTTGCGGATGGTCGCCGACGTCGAGCGCAGTGCCGACCTGCTCTGCAACATCTGCAAGGCCGCCCGGCGCATCTACGGACACGAGCTCGATCCCAAGTTGCGCGGCATCATCGCCCGGATGGGTGAGCAGGCCCAGCAGCTGTACGACGCGGCCATCGAGAGCTTCGTCGAGAACGACGCCGCCAAGGCCGCGGCCATCGACGACATGGACTCGTACCTCGACGGCCTGCAGAAGCAGTTCGTGCAGGCGATCTTCGAGAGCCACGCAGCGGGGCGCATCGACCTGCAGGTCGCCGTGCAGCTCGCGGTCGTCGCTCGCTTCTACGAGCGCATCGGCGACCATGCCGTGAACATCGGTGAGAAGGTGCGCTTCGTCGTCACCGGTTGGATGCCGGAGCAGAAGGGTGCGGAGCGCTATCACCGCCAGGGCGACACCGGCGAGATCGCGCGCGTCGCCGTGCCCGCCGAAGAACCCTCCGACGCGTCAGGCTGAACGACACCGTGGGACTGCTCCAGCGACGGCGGAACGGGGTCCACGGCGACACCGACGTCCTCACCGACCTCCGCGCCGAGCTGGCCCGCGTGCGCCTCGAGCTCCAGCGAGCGCGCACCTCGCTCGACAACCTTCCCGTGGGTGTCGTGCTGGTCGATGCCGACGGCGCCGTGGCGTTGCGCAACGCCCGCTCGCACCTTGCCTCCGGACACGCCCAGGTGCTGGTCCAGGAGGCCGTCGAACGTCATGTGCAGGTGGCATTGCGCGGGCGCGAGTCGCACTCGTCGGTCGAGCTCTTCGGTCCGCCGCGATCGGTGATCCTGGTGACCGCGACCCCACTCGCGGAGGGCGGCGCGATCGTCGCGATCGAGGACATCAGCGAGCGCGCTCGGCTCGATGCCGTCCGCACCGACTTCGTCGCCAACATCAGCCACGAGCTCAAGACGCCGGTCGGCGCGCTCGCCGTGCTGGCCGAGGCGATCGCCGACGAGGACGACATCTCCGTCGTGCAGCGGCTCTCGGGCAAGATGGTCGACGAGGCGCATCGCGCCGCGACCGTCATCGAGGACCTCCTCGAGCTGTCGCGGATCGAGCTCGGTGGGATGGCCGTTCGCGATCCGACCGATGTCGCCACCATCATGCGCGATGCTGTCGTCCGCTCGCTGGCCGCTGCCGAGCAGCGCGACATACGCATCGACCTCGAGGAACCCGCCCAGCCACTCGTCGTCCTCGGCGACCGCCGCCAGCTGGTGTCGGCGCTCGGCAACCTCATCGACAACGCGGTGAAGTACAGCGAGCCCTCGAGCGACGTGTGGGTCTCGGCCGAGGTCGACGACGGATTCGTCGGCCTCCGGGTCGCCGATCGCGGGATCGGCATCCCTGCCCGCGAGCTCGACCGCATCTTCGAGCGGTTCTACCGGGTCGATCGCGCCCGCAGCCGCGAGACAGGAGGGACCGGGCTCGGGCTCGCGATCGTCCGTCACGTCGCCACCAACCACCAAGGAGAGGTACTCGTGCAGTCGTCCGAGGGCGAGGGAAGCACCTTCACGTTGCGGATCCCGGTGGCTCCGTGAGCGCAACGATGCCCGTCGTGCTGCTCGTCGAGGACGAGGAGAGCTTCGTCGACGCCTTGCAGATCGGCCTGAAGCGTGAAGGGTTCAGGGTCGAGGTCGCCCGCGACGGATTCGAGGCCCTCGACCGCTTCGACGCCGTGCGTCCCGACATCGTCCTGCTCGACGTGATGCTCCCGCGGATCAGCGGCATCGACGTGTGCCGGCAGCTCCGCAAGCGCACGCAGGTGCCGATCATCATGGTCACCGCGAAGGGCGCCGAGATCGACACGGTGGTCGGGCTCGAGGTGGGCGCCGACGACTACGTCACCAAGCCCTACCGCATCCGCGAGCTCGTCGCCCGCATGCGCGCGGTGCTCCGGCGCAACGCGATGGCTTCTGACGCGCCCGTCGATCTGTCTCGGGACTCCATCGTGGTGGGCAAGGTTGCCCTCGATCCCGACGAGCACATCGTCACCATCGACGGCACGCCGACCAGCCTCCCGTTGAAGGAGTTCGAGCTGCTGCACATCCTGCTCGCCAACGCCGGGCGAGTTCTGCCCCGCGAAACGCTGATCGACCGGGTGTGGGGCAGCGACTACGTGGGCGACACCAAGACGCTCGACGTGCACATCAAACGGCTCCGGGGCAAGATCGAGGACGATCCCGCCTCACCCACCCGAATCGTCACGATCCGCGGTCTCGGCTACAAGTACGAGCGAAGCAAGAGCTGATCGGGGCCACCCGCACCGGTCGGGCTCTACGATGCCATCGTGTCGAGCCGTCTGCCTCCGCCATCGTCGAGCGGCTCCAGGTTCAGCAAGCTCGCCCGGACTCATGCCGCCATGGCCGCCGGCGATGCGGCGATGGTGGTGGCACTCGCCGACTCGGTCCTGTTCAGCATCGACGCCGACGCGGCGCGCAGTCGGGTGCTGCTGTTCCTCGGCATCACCTTCGTGCCGTTCCTGTTCGTCGCACCGCTCATCGGCCCGGCGATCGACCGCATGCCAGGTGGACGTCGGCTGCTCATCCAGATCACGACCGTGCTGCGGATCGCCATCTCGGTGGCGATGGCGTTCTACGTCTCGACGCTGCTCCTGTTCCCGCTCGCGTTCGGCGCGATGGTGCTGCAGAAGACGTACACCATCTCGAAGAGCGCGCTCGTGCCGTCCGTCGTGCGCAGCGAGGAGGAGCTCGTCGAGGCGAACTCGAAGCTGGGGCTGATCTCCGGCCTCGTCGCCGTGGTGGCGGTCATCCCGGCCGGCGTCCTCCAGCTCATCGGCCCGGCACCCACCCTGGTCTACTCGGCGGGGCTCTTCGTCGTCGCGCTCGTGTACGCGTCGAGGTTGCCGCGAGAGGTGGTGGCGGCGCGCGCGGCGGGTCGCAGCGAGCGTGAGGAGCTGCACACGCCGGGGGTCATCCTCGCTGCGTCGGCCATGCTCATGTCCCGGGCGACGGTGGGCTTCACGTTCTTCCACCTCTTCTTCTGGTTCCGCAAGCAGGACGCCGGCCTCGTGTGGTTCGGCCTGTCGATCGGTGTCGCCAGCGTGCTGACGATGGCCGGCAACGCCATCGCTCCGGCGTTGCGCTCGAGGGTGCGCGAGGAGACGATGCTGTTCGGCGCGCTCGTCCTCGTCGGGATCACCGGACTCGGCACGGCGGTGCTCGGCGGAGTGGTCGGCGGCATGTTGCTCGCGGGTTCGGTCAACTTCGCCGCAGCGGTGGGACGTCTCGCGTTCGAATCGATCGTGCAGAGCGATGCACCCGACGCGAACCGAGGCCGCGCCTTCGCCCAGTTCGAGACGAAGTTCCAACTCGGCTGGGTAGCAGCGGGCGTCATCCCGGTGCTGTTGACACCCCCCGGACGGGTGGGGTGCCTCGTCGTGGGTCTGATGGCCGCGGCCGCCGGCGCCACCTACTTTGCCGGGACCCGCGCGGTGCACGAAGGTCGGCGGCCACCTCGTCCGCTCCATGCGCTGCGCGAAGCCGGGACGAACCGGCATCGACGCCCGTCCGCAGCCGCACGCGCACGTGCGACGTCGGCGAACCGAGGCAAGGTGCCGCCGCCGCCGGGCCGCCGTGGAGCCCCGCGGGGCCGTGGCCGCCCCTCTCGATCACCCAGACCGCTGGCACCGCCCCGCCCGCCCCGGCCCGGTCATCGCGAACCCTGAGACGCGGGCGGGGAGTCAGAGCTCGATGCGTGCGAGCCAGAGGCCGGGGGCGTCGATCTCGGCCGGTGTCGGCAGCGTGTCGGGACCGCGGAACAGGCGCACGAGCGCGCCCTCACCTGCCCGGTCGACGACGCCTCCCACGAAGTTCTTGCCGCGCTGCACCTGTGCTGCCGTGACGTGCAGCCCGAGGAGTCGCTCGATGAAGACGTCCTCGGCCGTGGCCTCGACGCGGCGACGCCGCACCGCCTCGGCGATGCGGAGCGCGTCGCCGCCCATCACACGAGCGGCCACCGAGTCGACCATGTAGTCGACGTACCCGACGACGGCAGCCGTGGCCGCGTCGAGCACCGGACCGAGCGCGATCTGCTCGGGTGACCGCACTGCGCCGAGGAGCACCTCGGGGTCGCTGAACGCGCGTTGGAGCGCCGCCATCGGGTCGTTCTCGTCGATCTCGAGCGTGGCGAGCTTCTCGCTGACGCTCGTGGGATCGGGACGAAACGCTCCCACGTGTCGCTGCACCAGCTCGGTGACGGCCGTCCGAACCGAGTCGTGGGAGAACACCGCATGGCCGATGAGCTCTTGGGCGAGCACCCACAGCCGCATCTCGTCGAGCGGGAGGCTCCAGTCGGCCGCGAAGGTGTCGACGCTGGCCGGGACGAGGAGGAGGGTGTTGGTCGAGGTACGCGGGATCGGGAGGTCGTACTGCCCGAACGCCCGAGCCGCGAGGCGGCCGACCATCGACCCGATCGCCATGCCCATCATGGACGGCCCCATCATCTGGCTGAGCCCAGCCATCATCGCCAACATGGGATCGTCGGGTGTGTCCGTGTCGTTGCCCGATCGTCCGAGCGAGGTCGCGAGGTCGGTGAACAGCGGCCGGTACGCCTCGAGCGTGCGCTGGGCCCACACGCCCGGCGTCGTCAGCTCGAGCGAGGCGCGAGGGGTGTCGAGCGCGGTGACGTCGCGCACGTGCATGTCGACGATCGTGGTGAGCGACTCGTAGGCCAGGCGGATGGCAGGGTCGACGTTCGCCTCGCTCGCCCCGCCGGTGGACGACAGCACCGCGAACTGGCGCGCCGCCTCCCAGTTGAGCGGCCCCTGCCCGGCCAGAGCCTTTGCGAGCTCGCCGAACATCGGGAGGTTGGCGAACGGGTTCGCCGGGCGCTGGTCGTCGGGGTCGGGCCCCGTCCCCTCGTCGTCAGCCATGAGCGCCTTCGGTCATGCGACCAGGCTACGCGTGCGATCGCCACGATGCCTCCGCGCTCGCCCACCCCTTGACGCCGCGCCCCGCATCGGGGCCCCAGTGCACAAACGCCGGGACACGAGTGCCGTTGCGTGGACGGAAGTAGCGTGCTGGCGTGTCACCGGGCTCGACCCTCACCTCCGTCCGGGCCGGCATCTGGGTGAGCGATGCCGATGGCGCGCTCGGCACGCGTGTGCTCGCGCGGCTCGGCGGCCAGTCCGGGTTCCGCAGCGTCGGTCCCGACGAGTGCGAGGTCGCCGTGTACGCGGGGGCGGCCGATCTCGACACCCTGGCCCGCCGCCGGCAGAGCATCACGCGTGGGGCCGCAGCGGCGTTCGACCAGATCGACCACGCCCACCATCTGGTCCTCGTCTCCTCCGCGATGGTCTACGGCGCGTGGGAGAACAACCCGGTGCCGTTGACCGAGGACGCACCGGTGCGGCCCGACAACGAGTTCGCCTACGCGCGCCAGCTCGCGACCGTCGAACACATGGCCGACGAATGGCGACGCGCCCGCCCGGGCCGCACGGTCACCGTGCTGCGTCCCGTGATCGCGATGGCCGCGAACGGCACGAGCGGGCTGGCGCGTGCGCTGGCGGCCGGGCTCGGGCAGCGCTTCGCCGTCGACGATCCACCATCGCAGTTCCTGCATCTCGACGACCTGGCGAGCGCCGTGGTGCTCGCCGCCGAGACCTCGCTCGACGGCGTCTTCAACGTCGCACCTGACGGCTACGTGCCGGCCGCGTCGGTGCGGGCACTGGCGGGTGCTGCCCCACGCCTTCAGTTGCCGGACCGGCTGGCCGACGTCGTCAACACCATCCGGTGGAGGTTCCAGCGCGGTCCCATCCCGCCGGGGCTGCGCAGCTACACCCGTTCGCCGTGGCTCGTGGCCAACGACCGGCTGAAGGCCCACGGATGGCGGCCGACCGTGACGAACGAGCAGGCCTACGTCGAGGGGACGGAAGCGAAGTGGTGGACGATGATCACGCCCAAGCGCCGTCAGGAGCTGTCGCTCGGAGCGCTCGTGGTCGGTGTCGCGGGCCTGGTCGCAGTGATCGTCGCGATCACACGGTCGGTTCGTAGACGCCGAGCACGACGGTGACGTCGTGAGTCGACGGGGCGACGGTGGTGGTCGTCGCGGCGACCACGGTCGAGCTCGTGCTGGTGCTGGTGGTGGTGCCACCCGGTGGGTTCGGAAGCGGTGTGCCCGACACCACCGTGAACACGATCGACGCGCCCGGCGCCTTGGCCTTGATCGCAGCGAGCACCTCGTCGACGCGGCTGACCGGCTTGCCGTCGACCGCGACGATGCGGTCGCCTGCCAGCAGCCCAGCGGCGGCCGCCGGTCCGTCTCCTGACACTCCCGCCACGACCGGCGCGGCATCGGGTGCGACATCTCCGAACTTGACGCCGGCCCATGGCACGGGCGCCGGGGCAGTCGTCGTGGTGGACGCAGGCGTGGTCGTCGATGTCGTCGTCGACGAGGGCGCCACCGTCGTCGACGTGGTGGTCGGTGCGGACTGGGGCGGCGGCGCGATGGGCACGAGCGCGACGTACGAGCCGTCGGTGCCCTTCACCAACGTGCACAGGGCCACCAGGGCTCCGGCGTCGTCGATGACGGGAGTGCCCTCACGCACAGCGGCTGCGTCGAGCTCGGGAACGGCCCCGCCCGTGACGAAGTGGATCGGGGTCTGTTCCTGACCGAGCACCATCACCATCTCGCCGACATCGGCCGAGTCGGTCGAGGTGAACGCGGTGACCCCAAGATCGGACGCCGACGACAGGTAGGCGAGATCGCCATCGATCGCGACGATGCTGCCGTCGGACGGGTCGCCGGTGCTGACGATGCTGAACGCCTCGGAGTCGGCGACGGCGTTGGCCGTCGTGACGATGAACGGTTGGTCGTCGACGGACACCGCCACAGCGACGGCTTCGGGCGCCCGCTCGGTGTCGTCGACCGCGGGCCGGCTGACGAGGACCGTGTTCAGCGGTACGTCCTCGGACGGGAGGGTGATGGAGGAGTGCGCCACGGTCGACGTGCTGGATTCGTGGTCGACGAGGTCGGCCTGCGGCGTCGATGTCGGCAGGCTGACGATGCCGCGCAAACCGGTCGACGACGTGACCGTGGGGGTGCCGGCAGTCGGGGCGAGCCCGCCTCCGATCGGCACCAGCAACCACAGCACGGCGATGCCGAGGACGCACCCGATGGCGCCGGTCGTGACCAGCAGGCCACGGCCGATGGCCACGGGCGGCTCGCTCAACATCCACGCGTTCTGGCCGAGCTCGGAGGGGTGTCGCCACGTGCGCTCGTGTGGCGGCAGCGGGGCGGCAGCGTAGAACGAGTCGTCGCCCGCGTCGTCGCCGGGGTCGTCCCACGCGTCGAATGCGTCGCTCCGCTCCACGAAGGCGACAGCGTAGTGAGCTGGCGCATCGCGTGGGCATCGCCCCGGTGGGACGGATCGGTCACCGGCTACGATGCGGGCCGTGCAGCCGCCCCAGCCCACTGATGCGTCCAGCGACACGTGGGTCGGCCTCACCTCCGACGAGTTGCCGATCGCGGCCGCGTACGAGTGGTGCGTCCTGCCGAACTGCGGCGCGGTGGTGCTGTTCAGCGGCGTGGTGCGTGATCACGCGATCGACGACGAGGGCGTCCTGCGCACCGACGTCCAGCACCTGGTGTACGAGGCATACGAGGCACAGGCGATCGCCTCGTTCGAGAAGATCGCCGGTGAGGTGCGCGTGCGGTGGCCCGACACCGGCCGGATCGTGCTGCTGCACCGGACCGGTCGGCTGGATCTGGGTGAGAGCTCGGTCGTCGCGGTGGTCGGCGCACCGCATCGCGCCGAGGCGTTCGAGGCGGCGCGCTACGCGATCGACGCGCTGAAGGCGTCGGCCCCCATCTGGAAGCACGAGACGTGGCTCGATCCGCATTCCGGTACGACCCGAGCATGGGGAACGGGAAGCCACGACATCGTCGACCCGGCAACGGTGCCGTCGGTCCGGGGCGCCTAGGTGCCCGTCCTCGTCGCCATCGTCCTCATCGCCATGGTTGCGACCGCAGTCGTCATCCTCCGCATGCGGCAGCGTCCCCACACCGACTCCGGCCTGCACTCGTTCCGGCGGCACATCGACGCGCTCTCGCCCGAAGCGCGTCGTGAGGTGATCGATCGGGCCCGCAAGCGCGACGACGAGGACACCGACTGACATGGCACGCGACCTCGCGATCGATCTCGGCACCGCCAACACGCTCGTGTACATGAAGGGCAAGGGCATCGTGCTGAACGAGCCGTCGGTCATCGCGCTCAACCGGCAGACCGGCGAGGTGCTCGCGACGGGCCGGGAAGCCTGGCAGATGATCGGTCGCACACCGGGGTACATCGTCGCCGTCCGCCCGCTGCGGGGCGGAGCGATCACCGACTTCGAGATCACCGAGCGCATGATCCGGCTGCTGCTGCAGCGTGTGGGTGTCAGCCGGTTCACGCGCCCGAAGGTGGTCATCTGCGTGCCATCGGCCATCACCGAGGTCGAGCGCCGCGCCGTCACCGACGCTGCTCGCCGGGCGGGCGCAGCCGACGCACAGCTCATCGAGCAGCCCATGGCCGCAGCGATCGGGGCCGACCTGCCCATCGACGAACCGGTGGGCAACATGGTCATCGACATCGGTGGCGGCACCAGCGAGACCGCCGTCATCAGCCTCGGCGGCATCGTCGCGCTCGAGGCGGTGCGTGTCGGGAGCTTCGACATCGATGCGGCGATCCAGAGCTACGTGCGCCGCGAGCACGGCATCGCCGTCGGTGAGCGAACGGCCGAGGAAGTGAAGGTCGCCATCGGTTCCGCGGAGCCGATGCCGGAGGAGAACCAGGCCGAGGTGCGCGGACGAGACCTCATGACCGGCCTTCCCAAGACCGTCGTCCTCACGCCCGAGGAGATCCGCTTCGCGATCGACGACGTCGTGAGCAGCATCGTCTCGTCAGTGGTGCGCTGTCTGGCGAAGGCTCCGCCCGAACTGGCGCAGGACTTCCTCGTGCGTGGGATGTACCTCGTCGGAGGCGGCGGCCTGCTGCACGGCCTCGCCGCGCGCATCGAGCGCGAGACTCAAGTTCCCGTCAAGATGTCGAACGTCCCGCTCGAAGCGGTGGTGCTGGGGGCGGGTCACTGCATCGAGCACTACGACGCGCTCAAGGGGATGTTCATGGGCGCACGCCGGTGACGCCGTGAGCGACGTGACGTGGACCCTCGACGGTGACGGTGTCGGTGTCGTCACCCTCAGCCGGCCCGACGCCCGCAACGCGCTCACGCACAGCATGTACGCCGAGCTCGAACGGCTGGTCCGCGATGCGCGCGGCGCAGGTACCCGATGCCTCGTCGTCACCGGCGCCGACCCGGCGTTCTGCAGCGGCGACGACGTGCGCCAGGTGATGGGTGGCGGTGAAGAGGGCCGCTCGCCGGTCATGTCCACACCCGACCGCAAGCCGAGGCTCACCCCTGCCGCCGACGCACTGCTGCACACCGATGTGCCGATCGTCGCCGCCGTGAACGGCGCGGCGGTCGGGTGGGGGATGGAGCTCGCGATGATGGCCGACATCCGGGTCGCCAGTGAGCGGGCACGCTTCGGTGAGCTGTTCGTGTTGCGCGGCCTGGTCAGCGACATCGCCGGTCTCGGACGCCTGGCGCAGCTCGTCGGGCGTGAGCGTGCGGCCGAGCTGCTGTTCACCGGCGAGATCATCGACGCACCCACGGCGCACGAGATCGGTCTCGTCAGCCGCATCGTGCCGCACGACGACCTGATGCCGACGGCGATGCATCTCGCTCGCCGCATCGCGGGCAACCCACCGCTCGCAGTGCAGCGCTTGAAAGCAGGCCTGCGCCGCGCGCTCGACCCCGACTGGCACTCGCTCGGCGAGTGGGTCAGCGTCACCCTCGGCGAGCTGTTCGCGACGGCCGACCATCGCGAGGGCGTGCGCGCCTTCCTCGAGAAGCGGCCGCCCATCTTCACCGGACACTGATGCGTGCCGCTGCCGAGGCCGACGGCGTCCTGGCCGAGGGCCTGGCCGCCATCCGCCGCCAGTTCGACGTCCCCGACATGTTCCCGGAGGGGGTCGAAGCCGCGGCGAGGGAGGCAACGCTCCGCGCCCCGGGAGCCGAGCACGTCGACCGAACCGATCTGCCGTTCGTCACCCTCGACCCCGCGTCGTCGACCGATCTCGATCAGGCGTTCTGCCTCGAGCGATCAGGCGACGACCTCGTGCTGCGGTACGCGATCGCCGACGTGGGCTGGTTCGTCGAACCCGCCGATCCGCTCGATGTCGAGGCGTGGCGGCGCGGCGCCACGGTCTACCTGCCCGACGGCAGGGCGCCCCTGTACCCGGCCACCTTGTCGGAAGGTGCGGCGAGCCTGCTGCCGGGGTTGCCGCGACCAGCACTCGTGTTCGTCGTGCGGCTCGATCAGCACGGTGTCCCGCGGCTCGACGGGGTCGAGCGCAGCATCGTCCGCAGCAGGGCCAAGCTCGCCTACGACTCGGTCCGCCCCACCGATCTCCCCGCGGCGATGCCCGAGTTCTCGCGACGGATGCGGGTGGCCGAGGTCGCTCGAGGTGCGGCTCGTGTCGAGGCGCCGGAGCAGGAGGTCGAGCCCGATGGTCAGGGCGGCATCCAGCTCGTGTTCCGACCGCGCCTCCCGTCCGAGGACCTGAACTCCTCGCTCTCGCTCGCGACGAACCTCGCAGTTGCGGCGCAGCTCCACGCGGCGGGAACCGGCCTCTTCCGGGTGATGGACGAGCCGGACGAGCACGACATCCGCCGCCTCCGGCACGAGTCCCGAGCGCTCGGCGTGCCGTGGCCGGACGACGTGCCGCTCACGACGTTCGCCTTGACCCTCGACCCGCGCGATCCCGCGCAAGCAGCGGTCGCGCTCGCCATCCGCCGCGCCGGGGGCGCGGCTCGTTACGAACCGAGTCGGCCCGGCGTCGTGCCGTGGCATGCAGCGATGGCGGCAACGTACGTGCACGCGACGGCTCCGTTGCGGCGCCTGCCCGATCGATACGTCGGAGCAGCCTCGCTTGCAGTTGCCAACGGGGTGTCGGTCCCAGAGCCCGTGGCGGACGCGTTCGCTCGCCTCCCCGAGGTGATGGAGCGGGCCGACGCAGTCGGTGGGCAGGTCGAGCGCGCGGTGATCGATCTGGTGGAGTCGATCGCGCTGTCCGGCCACGAAGGCTCCACGTTCACCGCCGTCGTCACCGACGTCGACGAACGAGGCGCGCGCATCCAGCTGTGCGACATCGCGGTCGTTGCGCGGGTCGCGTCGCGCACGGTCGAGCCCGGTGACGGCATCCGGGTCAAGCTCGTCGCTGCCGATGTCGCAGCCCGGCAGGTCCGTTTCGAGCGAGTGGCGTGAGCGCGACCGACGACATCACGTGGCGCGTGCGGCCCGCCGAGATCGGCGACATCCCTGCATTGCAGGAGATCGAGGTCGACGCCGGGCGCCGGTTCCGGGACATCGGCATGGACTCGATCGCCGACGACGATCCGTTCGACGACGTGGTGCTCGGCCGTCACATCACCGATGGCACCGCGTGGGCGGCCGTCGATGCCGAGGACCGTGTGCTGGGCTACGTGCTCGCCTCGATGGTCGATGGTGAGGGACACATCGATCAGGTCAGCGTGCGGTTCGCCGCGGGCCGCCGCGGCATCGGCAGTGCACTGATCCGTGAGGTGTGCGCGTGGACGGAGCAGCGCGGCATCGGTTCGGTCACGCTCACCACCTTTCGGGACGTCTCGTTCAACGGTCCCTACTACCGCACGCTCGGCTTCGTGGACATCGACGACGCCCAGCTCGGCCCGGAGCTCAGCGCCATTCGCCGCAACGAACGTGAGACGGGCATCGAGGTCGCGCCACGGGTCGCGATGCGACGACAGCTCGCCGCGCGCGGCACAGGTCGATCAGGCCGCGACGACGAGTGACACCGTGCCCGCCACGGACGTGACGTAGAGCTCGCCGTCCGGGCCGGCGCGCACGGACGACACCGAGTCGACGTTCCCCAGCGTCGCGGTGTCGGTCACCTGACGGTTCTCGACGCGCAGCGCGGAGATGTCCCCGCTGCAGTAGTCGCCGTAGACGTACCAGCCGGCGAGCGAGGGGATCGCCGTGCCGCGGTACACGGCTCCGCCGCTGATCGAGCAACCCGCGTCGCCGTGTGGGTACTCGAAGATCGGCGGGGTGACCCCACCGTCGGGCTGGTCCTCGTTGTACCGCTGCGTGCCCTCGAACGCGCTCCAGCCGAAGTTGAAGCCGCGCCCCGACCCGTCGGCGGCCCACGCCACGTCGACCTCCTCGATCTGTCCCTGACCGACGTCCCCGAACCACAGATCACCGGTCACCGGGTCGAACGCCATGCGCCACGGGTTGCGCACGCCGACCGACCAGATCTCGGGGTGGGCACCTTCGATGCCGACGAAGGGGTTGTCGGGAGGGATCGTGTACGGCGCATCGGTGGACGGCACGGGGTCGATGCGAAGGATCTTGCCGAGCAGGCTGCCGACGTTCAGCGCCCGCCGCTCGGGGTCACCGGCAGCCCCGCCGTCTCCCATGCCGATGTACAACATGCCGTCGGGCCCGATGGTGACGTTGCCACCGTTGTGGTTCCCGTACGGCTGGTCGATCCGGAGGAGATCGCGACGGGTCGCAGGGTCGAAGACGCCGTCCGCACCCACCGTGTACGCGGCGATGACGGTGTCGTCGTCGGAGTCCGTGTGATCGATGTACGCGGTGGATCCGTCGGGCGAGAACGTCAGACCGAGGAGTCCCCGTTCGCCTTCAGCATCGGTCTGATCGCTGATGTCGAGCACGGGATCGCCCACCTGCCCGTCACGCACCGGAACGACGCGGCCGCCTTGTTCGACGACGTACAGCGTCGTGTCGCCGGCGCGCCACGCGACGTCGACCGGCGAGTCGAGCTCGGCGATGGACGCGAGCGCGACCACCGGTGGGCCGGCCGCGGGAGCGGGTGTGGTCGCACCCGATGCCGTGGTCGGAGGACTCGGCACCGACGGCGCAGGGCCCGCCGTCGACGTCGGCGCACCAGAACCGGAGGGTGGGGCCGGGGGAGGCGTGGAGGGCTGGGTCGCGAAGGTGACATCTGCGCCGGTCCGGTCGACCGGGGCGCTGTCGTCGCCGCCGCATGCGGACAAGGCTGCGGCGAGCACGACGACGGCGAGCGAGATGCCGCGCGGGCGATCGATCTCGGTCACGGTCACCTTCTGCCGATTCGCGCCAATCCTTCCTGCACGACCGTCACGGCGAGCGTGCCATCGGCGGTGAAGATCGCGCCGCCGGCCAAGCCTCTGCCGGCGCCGCTCGAGATGGCGCTCTGGTCGTACAGGAGCCACTCGTCGGCCCGGAACGGGCGGTGGAACCACATCGCGTGGTCGAGGCTGGCCATCTGCATCCCAGGGCTTTCCCAGGACAGCCCGAACGGTAACACCGTGGTGTCGAGCAGGGTCATGTCGCTCGCGTACGTGACGATGCACGCGTGCAACGTCGGGTCGTCGGGCAGCACGCCATCGGCGCGCATCCACACGCGCTGCTCGGTCGAGGGGTTCCCGTCGCGTTGGAAGGGATCGGGACCGATGTGTCGCAGATCGATCGGCCGGGGGCGTTCGTACCACGCGCCGATCCGCTCCTTGTACGGCGCCATCCTCGTCTTGAAGTCGGGCAGCGACTCGGGTGGTGGGACGACCGGCATCGTCAGCTGGTGATCGGGGCCGGGTTCGTGGATGTGGAAGCTCGCCTGCAGGTTGAAGATCGCTCGGCCGTGCTGGATCGCGACCACTCGGCGGGTCGTGAAGCTGCGGCCGTCGCGGATGCGGTCGACCTCGTACACGATCGGCGTGGTGGGATCGCCGGGCCGCAGGAAGTACGCGTGCAACGAGTGCACGAGGCGGTCCGGCTCGTCGATCGTCCGCGTGGCGGCAACCAGTGCCTGTCCAGCGACCTGACCGCCGAACACGCGCTGGCGCTCCTCGTCCGGCGATCGTCCGCGGAACAGGTTGACCTCGATCACCTCGAGGTCGAGCAGGGTCACCAAGTCGTCGAGCGCGGTCTGCACCCGCCGATCTTCGCATGTGCAGACCGCCGGGTTATGGTGCCCGGCGTGTCGCAGCCACTCGCCCTGTCGCCCGACGAACTGCTCTCCACCACTCGCGCGGTGCGCAAACGCCTCGACTTCGAACGCCCCGTCCCCGACGATCTGATCCGCGAGTGCGTCGGGCTCGCGATGCAGTCACCGAGTGGCTCGAACAACATGACGATGCAGTTCGTGATCGTGCGCGACCCCGAGAAGCGGCAGGCGATCGGTGAGATCTACCGCCAGTGCTACGACGTCTACCGGCAGTTGCCCGGCGCCTACATCCGCTCCATCGACAAGGGCGACGCGGACTCGAACGCGCAGCAGCAGCGGAGTGCCGACTCGGCCGACCTCCTGGCGGATCGCATGGGAGCCGCGCCGGTGCTCGTCATCCCGTGCAGTGGTGCAGGCCGGGTCGACAACCTGCCCGCGTTCATGGCCGCATCGGCGCTGGCCAACGTGATGCCCGCGATGTGGAGCTTCATGCTCGGTGCTCGGGCTCGCGGCCTCGGCACGTGCTGGACGACGCTCCACCTCATGCGCGAGCGCGAGGTCGCCGACATCGTCGGCATCCCGTTCGACTCCGTGCAGCAGGTGTGCCTCAGCCCGCTCGCCTTCACCGTCGGCACCGAGTTCCAGCCGGCGAAGCGGCCGCCCGCCGACACGATCATCCACTGGGACGGGTGGTGATCGACCCTCGGCTGCGCGAGCACGCGCTGGCGGCCAAGGGGTTCATGCCGCCCGACGAAGGCGACGCGCTGCACGACGCAGCCGTCGCGGCGGCTGCTGCGCTCCCCGGCCTGGCGATGCTCGAGGTCGGCTCGTACTGCGGCCGTTCGACGGTGTGGCTGGGGGCGGCCGCTCGCGCCGCCGGCACGGTGGTCTTCGCCGTCGACCACCATCGGGGCAGCGAGGAGAACCAGGCCGGGTGGGAGCACCACGACCCGTCCGTGGTCGATCCGGTGACCGGCGAGATGGACACGCTGCCGTTCTTCCGCCGGACGATCCACGACGCCGGGCTCGAGGACGTCGTCGTCGCCGTCGTGGGCCACTCGGTCGCCGTGGCCCGAGCATGGAGGACTCCGCTCGCGTTCCTGTTCGTCGATGGAGGCCACGGTGAGCTCCCCGCGCGCCTCGACTACGAGGGCTGGACCCCGCACGTGGCGCCCGGCGGCACGCTCGCGATCCACGACGTCTTCCCCGACCCCGCCGACGGTGGTCGGCCACCGTACGAGCAGATCTACGTACCTGCGATCGAGAGCGGACGGTTCCGCCTGACGAGCACGTGCGGCAGCCTCCGCATCCTCGAACGCGTGAGCTGACCGCGGGCGCTGGGCGCCGTCAGCCGAACTGCACGCCCTGGGCGAGCGGAAGGGCGTTGCTGTAGTTGATCGTGTTGGTCGCCCGGCGCATGTACGCCTTCCACGCATCACTCCCGCTCTCGCGGCCGCCGCCCGTCGACTTCTCGCCGCCGAACGCGCCGCCGATCTCGGCGCCGCTGGGGCCGATGTTCACGTTGGCGATGCCGCAGTCGCTGCCGTCGGCGGCGCAGAAGCGCTCGGCCTCGCGCACGTCGGTGGTGAAGATGCTGCTGGCGAGGCCCTGCGGGACCCCGTTCTGCAGCGCGATCGCCTCGTCGAAGTCGTCGTAGGCCATCACGTAGAGGATGGGGGCGAAGGTCTCGGTCGCCACGATGTCGGTCTGGCCGGGCATCGTCACGACGGCCGGTCGCACGTACGCCGCATCGGGGGCTTCCTCGGCGAGCACCCTCTCGCCTCCGACGACGACCGTCCCGCCGTCACCTGTCGCCTTCTGCAACGCCTGGTCCATGCGGCCGTGAGCTACGGCGGTGATCAGCGGACCGACGAGCGTCCCCGCGTCGAGGGGGCTGCCGATGGGGAGCGAGGCGAACGCTTGGGCGACCCTGGACACGACCTCGTCGTGGATCGAACGGTGCACGATCAGGCGGCGCAGGGACGTGCAACGCTGACCCGCGGTCCCCGCGGCGGCGAAGGTGATGCCGCGGACGGCGAGGTCGAGCGCCGCCGAGGGAGCGACGATGGCCGCGTTGTTCCCACCGAGCTCGAGGATCGAGCGGCCGAACCTCGCCGCGACGACCGGAGCGACCCGCTGCCCCATCCCGGTCGAGCCGGTCGCGCTGATGAGCGGCACGCCGGTGTGGGCGACCAACTCGGCGCCGACGGTCGAGTCACCGACGATGACCTGCGACAGGTGGGCGGGCGCATCGACCTCGGCGACTGCACGCTCGAACAGCGCCTGGGTCGCGAGCGCGGTGAGCGGAGTGAGCTCGCTCGGCTTCCAGATCACTGGGTTGCCACACACGATCGCGAGCGCCGCGTTCCACGACCAGACCGCCACGGGGAAGTTGAACGCGCTGATCACGCCGACCGGACCGAGGGGGTGCCACTGCTCCATCAAGCGGTGACCGGGGCGCTCGGACGCGATCGTCAGACCGTGCAGCTGGCGGCTCAGCCCGACGGCGAAGTCGCAGATGTCGATCATCTCCTGCACCTCGCCAAGGGCCTCGCTCTCGATCTTCCCGGCTTCGATCTGCACCAACCGAGCGAGGTCGGCCTTCTGCTCGCGCAGGGCCATCGCGAACCGGCGGACGAGCTCGCCACGCACGGGCGCCGGTGTCGTCCGCCATGCAGCGAACGCGCCCGTCGCCCGGTCGACCGCTCCGTCGACGTCGGTGCTCGCAGCGACCGCTCCCAGCCCATCGCCGGTGATCGGCGTCCGGGCGGGCGGACCGCTCGCGCCGAGCCCGGCGGCGCCAC
Source organism: Ilumatobacteraceae bacterium (assembly GCA_050248155.1). Taxonomy (GTDB): domain Bacteria; phylum Actinomycetota; class Acidimicrobiia; order Acidimicrobiales; family Ilumatobacteraceae; genus VFMC01. The sequence goes on along the minus strand of JBFWSW010000018.1, from coordinate 28,666 downwards.
ACGCGGCCAGTGCCGAGGAAGCGAGGGAGATGATGTCGTCGGTCGTGGGCAGGCTCACCCGTCCATGATGCCAGCGAACCGGTGCATCGGTCAGCGGGCCGACGTGAAACCGGTGATCCCGAGCTGCTCGGCCGCCTCGATGCGCGGCGCGGCTGTGGCCGGATGGAACCGCGCGCCGGTGCCGTCGGCGTCCCTCGTCATCATCTCGAAGTTGGCGACGACCGCCGCGGCGTCGACCATGAACGCGTCACCTGTCGCAGTGCGGAGCGCGTCGCGGGAGTGCGCGAGCTCGGCATCGTCCCAGCCTCCGATCGCTTGCGCGAACGCGAGGAGCTCGGACGAGAAGGGCAGGCCCGCGTCGCGGCCGTCGTCGGCCACGGCGGCGACGTCGGCCGGCGTTCCGAGGCTGGTGCTGCTCCAACTGAGCATGCTGGCGTGCGACGCCGTTCAAAAGAAGCACTCCCGCACGAGTGAGATGCGAGCGGCGATGAGCTCCATCTGCGCTCGGCTGAGCGTGCCGCGGTTCCAGAGCGGATCGACCATCTGCTGGTCGCTCATGTACTGCGCCGCGGCGAGCCGCCAGAGGTTCGCCCACTCGTCGGGGAGGGCGCTCAATGCCTGCACGACCGACGCGACCTCGTCGGCCGGGGCAGCCACCGGAACCCAGTTCAAGGTGGCGGTCGCCAGCGGAGCGGCGACGCGGCCCGTCGGATCGCCAGCGGCCGGCGCCGGCAGCTGCGGAATGGCCACGCCGACTGCTCGGGCGAAGGCGACGACGGGGACGATCGCCGTTGCGACGCCGACGATCTCGACCCACTCGAGCGGATCCATCCCCTCCTCGACGATCTGGCGGTACCACTCCTCGGTGATCGTGCCGGCGTGGCGTCCGAGGCGGTAGGCGACATCGAGGGCCGGATCGCCGAACGGGCGCACCCACGGCGGCGTGGGATCGGCGGCGAGGTAGGCGTCACGGACGACCCCGGCGATCTGCACCCGCCGCTCGGCGGTCAGCCGAGCACCCGGGGAGGCGATGTGCTCGAGCGACAGCCGATGTGCCTCGGCCAGGTCCTCGCGCACCACCACGCCCACCGGCGCGACAGTACTCAACCGCCCGTGTCGCCGACGTGTCGCCGCCCGGGATCCGAGTGGCGACGTGCACGGGCAGTTGGGACTCGGGTCAGGTGGACTTCGGCACGAAGATGTCGCTCGCGGGGGAGGCACCGGTGATGCCGTCGGCCGCGAGGATGACGGCAGCAGCCGTGTACGCCGATGTCTCGCCCGCCGGGAAGCGCTCCTCCGACGGGTACACGATGCCGGTCCAGTACGAGCCGTCGTCGAGACGGTGTGATCGGGTCCACGACACGAGGTCGGTCGCGGTCGAGACGTCGCCGATGGCCGCGTGCGCGATCGCCGCCTCGGCCGTCTCGGACGCGGTGATCCACGGCTCGTCGCTGACGCAGCGGATGCCCTTGCCCTCCATCGCGAACACGTCCCACTTGTCAGCGAGGTGGGCCTTGGCCGCCTCACCGCACAGCGCGCCGGTGAGGACGGGGTAGTACCAGTCCATCGCCCACCGCTCCTTCGGTTCGAACACGTGTGGCTGGTGCACCACCATCCGGGCGAGACGATCGGCGGCGGCCACCCAGTCGGGCCGCGGCTCGTTGATCAAGGCGGCGAGGCGAGCCGCGCAACGCAGCGCGTGCGCGATGCTGGACGAACCCGTGAGCAGCGCGTAGTCCCACGGGACCGCGTGCTCGGTCCGTGCCCAGAGCACCGTGCCGTTCGGCTTGCGCATCCCGAGCACCCATTCGATCGCACGCTCGACGGTGGGCCACAGGTGATCGACGAACCCGCGGTCCCACGTGCAGCGCCAGTGGTGCCAGACCCCGGTCGCGACGTATGCGCAGACGTTGGTGTCGAGCTTGGCCTCCTCGACCGAACCGTCGGGGAGGTAGTAGTTCCACCAGCTGCCGTCGGCCCGCTGGACCTCGACGAGCCACTCGTAGGCGCGTTCGGCCTCGGTGTGCATGCCGGCGACGTCGAGCGCCATGGCCGTCTCGACGTGGTTCCACGGATCGCAGTGCCCGCCGACGAACCACGGGATCATCCCGGTCGGCAACTGCAGGGAGGCGATCGACTCGGCGCTGCGGACGAGCTCGGCCGCCGAGAGCACGCCGGGGATGTCGGGGATGGCGCTCATGGCTTGCGCCCGTACACGATGTAGCTCTTGCCGAGCACCGGCGCGAGCGACCGCTCGATCACGCGCATCGCCGCGGGTCGCCGGGTGATCTCCCACTCGAGCAGCCGTTGGTACGCGCTGACCGCGCGGTGGTCGGTGCGCCGTGGCCCCACCGCGCACTTCAGCCACCAGTACGGCGAGTGCAGCGCGTGTGCATGGTGGCTGCCCGTCACCTCGAGGCCCGCGGCGCGCAGCTTGGCCTTCAGCTCGGTCGCGCTGTAGATGCGCACGTGTCCGCCGACGCTCTTCGGCGCGTGGTACTCGTCGCTCAACATCCAGTTGATCTTCTCCGGGAACCAGGTCGGCACGGTGGCCGCGAAGGTGCCCCCGGGTCTGAGCACGCGCACGAGCTCGGCGATGGCCTCGGTGTCGGCCTGGATGTGCTCGAGCACCTCGCTCGTGATCACCCGGTCGAACGAGTCGTCGGCGAAGGCGAGGCGCGTCGCGTCGCCCTGCAGGACGCCCACGTAGCGCTTCTCGTCGATCTCGCCGGCCTCGGCCATCGCGCCGAAGACCGATCGCGTGGCGACGACCTCGCCCGCCGCGTAGTCGAGCGCGACGACGTCGGCGCCGAGCCGGGCGAGCTCGAACGCGTGCCGGCCGAACCCGGCCCCGGCATCGAGCACGAGGTCGCCTGTGCGGACACCCAGTCGATCGAATCGGATGGTGAGCACGTGCTCAGAGCCTGCCGTTCCGGCGGAGCTTCTCGACGTTCTGCGGCATCGCCAGCACCTCGCGGTACTGATCGACGGTGAGCTGGGCGCAGTGCTTCCAGCTCCATCGCTCGACGACGCGCGTCCGCCCGGCAGCACCGACACGGGCGCGCAGTTGGGCGTCGTCGAGCCCACGGGCGATCGCGGTGGTGAGCGACTCGACGTCGCCGGCGCGGCACTGCAGGACCGTCTCGCCGTCGGCGCCGGTGACCTCCGGCAGGGCGCCACCGTCGGTCGCGACGAGGCAGATGCCGGTGCTCATCGCCTCGATGGCCGGCAGGCTGAACCCCTCGTACAGGCTGGGCACGACGGCGAGCTCGGCCTCGGCGTAGAGCTCGACGATGCGCTCGTCGGGCACGCCGGAGACGAAGTCGATGTGCGGGCGCAGCCCGAGCTTGTCGATCAGGTCGGCGCTCGCGCCGGCGCGTGGCTTGCCGATGATCGTGAGGCGCACGTCGCGCTCGGTGCGCAGCTTGGCCATCGCCTCGAGCAGGTAGGCGAGGCCCTTCAGGGCGACATCGGCGGACGCGGTGGTGATGAGGTGTCCGGGCCGCCGCGCGACGTGGGGCAGGGGCCGGAACAGATCGGGATCGACGCCGACGGGCACGAGCCGCATGCGGTCGAGGCTGACGCCCATGTCGGCGTGGATGTCCTTGATCGAGTTCTCGCTCACCACCACGATGCGGGGCATGCGACTGGCCACTCGGCCCTGCATCTTGACGAAGTTGTACCACCGACCGATGTTGCGACGTTTGCGCCGGCTGGTGGTGTGCTCCATCTCGAGCGCACGGTCGCGCGTGATCGGGTGGTGGAGCGTGACGATCGTCGGGATGAGCTTGTCGATCTGCAAGATGCCGTAGCCGAGGCACTGGTTGTCGTGCACGAGGTCGAAGTCACCGCGCCGCTGCTTCAAGGCGTCGTAGGCACGGACGCTGAAGGCCAGGGGCTCACCGAAGGTGCCCTTCAGGTGCGTCAGCATCTCGACGAGATCGCCCTTGGTCTTGATCTCCCAGTAGGCCGGCAGCCGCCCGGGATAGTGGTCGTTCCAGATGTCGAGACTGGGGAACTGGTGGAGCGGCACCCGCTCGTCGAGCACCGGGTAGGGCTGGCCACCGAAGACCTCCACCGAGTGCCCGAGGTCGACGAGTGCCTTGGTGAGGTGGCGCGTGTAGACGCCCTGACCCCCGACGTGGGGCTTGCCCCGGTACGTGAGGTAGGCGATCCGCAGGGGGGCATCGGGGTCGTCGGCCCGTCGCACCGGCCGCCGGTTCGGGGTTGTGTCACCCGGCATGACAGACATCGCAGGCAGGTTACCCGCCGGTCACCGGGGGCGTCCGAGCCAGGCAGGCCGCCCGGTGGCCTGAACGTTCGCGACGTCAGCGATCCCAACGCGCGGTCATCGTCCGCTGCAGCATCTCGCCCGGCGGCACGACCTGCGCACGGTGCATGTTCACCGCGTTCGGAGGCCCCGACTGCGGCTCGACGCACGTCGCGTGGGCCGGCTGGTCGTAGACGACCCAGTGATCACAGTCACTCTCGACCCGCACGCGCAGGCCGTGCCGATACACGAGCTCGAGCGGTGAGACCGGCTCGACGAAGCAGTGATCCCAGGGCCTCTGCGGCGGCCGCGCGAGCTCGCCGGTCGGGATCTGCTCGCCGTCGCACGGGTAGTACGCGCCGAACTCGAGGTGATCGGACTCGGGCTTCACGAACCACGGATGCCAGCCGAGCGTCACCGGCAGCGACTCGTGACCGGCCACGACCGTCAGCACGCAGACGATCGCGTCGGGTGTGAGCTGCACGTGCTGGTGGGCGCGGCCCCCGAGCGGCCATGCCAGCGCGACGTCGAGCTCGACGAAGTCGGGCCCTTGGTCGAGCACGTCCCACGCGCTGGTGTACCCGGTGCCGTGGATCGCATGGGGCGCCATGTCGATCGGCATCTCGACGATCCTGCCGTCGTGTTCGAAGCGCCCGTGCCGCAACCGGCCGGCCCACGGCACCATCGGGTAGCACCCCCACGCGAGCGGCGAGCTCGACGCATCACCGGTGACGAGGAGGTCGAACTCGCCGATGGTGAGTCGGCCCACCCTGCCTCCGTCGGCAGCGCTGACCTCCGCGGTGATGTCTCCGGATTCGAGCTCGATCACGCTTCGGATTCTGCCAGGATCGCCGGGATGCGTGGGCTGGTGCAACGGGTGACGAGCGCGAGCGTCGTCGCGCGCGACGGTGAGGGTTGGGCACAGGTGGGGTCGATCGGCCGTGGGCTCTGCGTCTTCGTCGGCGTCACCCACGACGACAGCGTCGAGCAGGCGCGCAAGCTGGCCGAGAAGCTGTGGCACCTGCGCGTGATGGACGACGAGGACGGGGTGATGAACCGGTCGGTGGCCGTCACCACGCAGACGCTGCTGGTGGTGAGCCAGTTCACCCTCTACGGCGACACCAGCGGGGGTCGCCGCCCGAGCTGGATCGCTGCTGCACGACCCGAGCACGCCGAGCCACTCGTCACCGTGGTCGTCGACCACCTTCGCTCGCTGGGCGCCACGGTCGAGACCGGCCGGTTCCGGACCGAGATGCAGGTCTCACTCGTCAACGACGGTCCCGTCACGTTGATGCTCGAGGTGTGATCGGCGCGTCGCGAACAGGGCCAGGCCGAAGGTGGCCGCGACCAGGAGCACGACGGGCCAGTCGCCGAGCGTCGTGTACCACGTGCGGCCCGCGCGCAGCTCGACGTCGCCGACGATCACGCGTCGCTCGCTCACCGCCGTCCGCTGGTGGACGTGCCCCTCGTCGTCGATGAAGGCACTGAAGCCGGTCGGGGCGACCTGCACCACCCAGCGCCCGGTCTCGACGGCCCTCAGCCGGCTCGACGCGACCTGTTGGGTCTGCAGCATCGTCCCCGTGTAGCTCGAACCGTTGGTCGGGTTGAGCATCACCTCCGCGCCGTGCCGGGCGCCGTCACGGGCGCGGCTGCCGAAGAAGACCTCCCACGAGATCACGACACCCAGGCGTTCGCCGCTCGGCAGCTCGATGAACGCGGGGCCGGTGCCGGCAACGGCGTCGCGCGGGATCTGGTCGACCGGGGCGCCGACGAACTGCAGGATGGTGCGCAGCGGGACGTACTCGCCGTAGGGCACGCGGCGCACCTTGTCGTAGCGATCGGTGATGTCGCCGTCGGGGGTGACGACGACCTGCGCGTTGCGGAAGGCGACGTCGCGGCCGTCTTCGTCGTACACGTCGTCGGTGATGCCGACGGCGAACGGTGCGCCGATGCGCGCCGCCTCGGCCGCGATCTCGCCGTGCTCGCGGCTGGCGGCGAAGTCGGCGACGTCGATGACGTTCTCGGGCCACACGACGAGATCGACGCTGCCCGGCTGGATCGTGTCGGTCGCGGCCAGGTGCCGCTCGACGACATCACGTGGATCGGTGTCGGCCGCGCGAGTTCCCTGCGGCCCGCCTCCCTGCACGGCGGCGACGCGGAGCGATCGTCCGAGGTCGTGACCGGTCGGCGCCACGGCGGCGAGCACGATCACGGTCACGACCGCACCGATGGCGATGGCACCGTGTGGTGCTGCCGCTCGGGTGCGCCCGCCACGGCGAGCGGCGATCCGGGGGACGTACGGCGACGGCCCGGCGAGCGCGAAACCGATCTGGAAGACCACCCAGGTGAGCAGCAGCGAGCCGCCGACGCGCACGATGCCGAGCAGGGGGCCCGATGCCTGCCCGATGGCGAGGCTGGCGACCGGCACGCCACCGAACGGGAACACGAAGCGCACCGCCTCCGCCAGCGTGTGCGCGGCCGGGCGGCCGATGACCCGCCACCGGCCAGTGGGCGCGACGAGGGCGGCCACGGAGTGGAACCCGGCGAAGATCGCGGCAGCGACCAGGTAGCCGGGCGCGCTGAGGAACCACAGGAAGAACAAGCCGGGGTACAGCCAGCCGGCGGCGAACAGCCACCCACGGGCCGCCCGCTCGCCACTGGTCGGGTGCTCGCCGAGTGACACCTCGAAGAGGGCGACCCCCACGAAGGCAAGTGGCCAGATGCCCCACGGCGGCAGGGACAGCGCGACCAGCAGCCCCGCGCCGAGTGCCAGGGCGGCCGAGCGCGACGGCCGCGGCAGACGGAGGAGCCGGGGCATGGAGGGCGCAGGCTACCCGGAGGTCGTGCCGTCCTGGAGGGCGAGGTGGGTGACGATGCGCTGGCGGGTCGACCCGGGCGGGTGGCAAGCGAACAGCGTCGCCGTCTTCTCGGGGGTCTGGTCGATGATGTACAGCGCGTCGGGCTGGACGATGTCGGTGCCGGTGACGACGTACACGAACCGTCCCTCCTCGGTGGTGAACACCACTTCGTCGCCCACCACGAGCCGGTCGATGTCGCGGAACACCTTGCCGTGGCTCGTGCGGTGACCGGCGATGACGACGTTGCCGAGTCGGCCGGGCATGGCCGTGCCCGGCCAGTGACCAGGGCCGAGGTCGAGCGTCGTCAGGGTGATGCCCTCGAGCAGCGGTGCGACGATGCCCAGCTTGGGGATCTCGAGCGTGCCCAGCTCGACGTACGGCTCGTCGGCGCGGGGCTCGGGCGGAGGGGCCGGTTGAGGAAGCGTCTCGACGACGGTCGGAGGATCGGTGGTGGGCGGCTCGGTCGGGGCTGGGCCTGTCGAGGAGGGCGTGGTGACCGGTGCGGTCGTGGTGGGCTGGGCGGTCGTCGGCGATGCGATGTCGATGGTGGACTCGACGTCGGCGAGCATCGCCTCACCGACGGGTTCGGCCGGCAGGACCGTCGATGCCTGCGACGCCGAGCCGCCGCTGCTGCAGCCCGCCAGGACACCCGACAGGGTGACGGAGAGGAGCGCGAAGCCCATCGAGGTGAGAAGGCGCCGCCCCTTCATGTGGTCACAGTAACGCAGAACGTGCTCGCTGTCCGATCAGCTCGGCGGCCCGTTGACCCGAATGGATGCATGCCGGGATGCCGATGCCGTGGTAGCTCGCGCCGGCGACCACCATGCTCGGCGGCAACTGCGACTCGATCTCGGTGACGAGGCGGTCGTGATGGGGCCGGTACTGCGGGAAGGCTCGCTGCCATGTGCTCTGGCGCACCGCCTGCGGCTGCAGGTCGATGCCCAGGTGCCCGCCGACCTCGGTCAGCGCGGCGTCGAGCAGTTGCTCGTCCGACAGGTGCAGCACCGGGAGGCCGTCTCTCCCGAGCGAGATGCGCAGCACGACGTGATCCTCGCGATCGAGGTGTGACCACTTCTGTGACGCGAACGACACCGCGGTGACCAATCGCTGGACGGGCTTGGGCACGAGGTAGCCGCTCGAGCCGTGCAGCCGCTCGGGCCAGTCGCGGCGCGGGATGGCGATGGTGATGAGGACGACGTCGGCGTACTCGATCCGTGCCATGGGCTCGGCCACCACGCTGACCCTGCCGAGGAGGCGTGCTGCCTGCGCCGCAGGGCAGGCCAGCACGATCGCATCGGCATGCTGGCCGTCGACCCGCCACGCGTCGCCGTCGCGCTCGATCGTCTGGCACGCCGCATCCAGCTTGATCTCACCGCCGAGATCGACGATGGCGCGTGCCGTGTGGTCGACGAGATCGGCCATGCCACCCGCTGGGGCGTAGAACACCGGGCCGGCCGGCGGCGCCGGTCGATGCCTCGCGGCGAGCAACACGCTGCGCGACGAGGCCGCGAGCTGGGCGAGCTGCGGCACGGCGCGCAGGCTGAACCGATCGGTGTCGGCGGCGTAGATGCTGCCGACGAGCGGATCGACGAGCCGTTCGTGCACCTGGTCGCCGAAGCGCTCGCGCACGAACGCACCCACCGAGTCGTGCTCGACGTCGGACTTCGGCCGCAGCACCTCGGTGGCAGCTCGGAGCTTGCCGCCCCATCCGATGAGACGGCTGCGGGCGAGACGGCCGATGTCGGTCGGCAGCCCGAGCACGAGGCCGGATGGGATCGTCTGTAGCCCGTCCCACCACACCGAGGCCGAGCCGGTCGCCGGTGACACGAGACGCTCGCCGAGGCCCACGGCGTGTGCCAGGTCGGTGGCCCATGGCACGCGCGCGAGGAACGCGTCGGCACCCTCGTCGACGCCGGCGTGGCCGGCGAACGGCGTGGTGCGGATCTTGCCGCCGAGGCGAGGTTGGGCTTCGAGCACCGTGACCGCGTGGCTGCCCGACGACGCGCCGGTCAGGAGCGCGTGCGCTGCAGCCAGCCCGGCGATGCCCCCGCCGACCACCACGACCCGGGCGGAACCGGTCGTCATGCGACGTCGACTCGCTCGGTCACGAGACGGGCCAGGGCCGCCATCACCTCGGGGTCGTCGTTGACGCACGAGGTGCGGGCGAACTCGAGGCCGTGGTCGCGCGCTCGACCGGCGGCCTCGACGTCGAGGTCGTACAGGACCTCGAGGTGGTCGGCGACGAAGCCGCATGCGCACACGAGGAGGCCGATCCGGTCGTCGCCGCCTGGGGGCGCGTGGTGTTCGGCGTGGGCGAGCTCGTCCACCACCTGGAGGACGTCGGGCCCGAGCCACGGCTCGGGCGTCCGGCCGGCGGACTGCCACGCGACGGCCCACTGGCTCCACGGAGCGAGCCCGGCCTCGGCGGCGACTGCCGCCGCAGTCGCCCGGAGCTCCGCCGGATAGGGGTCACCCTCGGCCAGGACGCGGGCGGGCAGCGAGTGCGCGGTGAAGAGCACCTTGGTGTCGGGCGGCATCCGGCCGAGGCAACTGCGCACCTCGCGCGCGAGGAACGACACCAGGGCGGGTTCGGTCGCCCAGCTGTCGATGGTGGCGACGTCGATGCCGTGGCGGGCTGCAGCCGACCGGAGTCGATCGTGGTACTGGCCGACCGAGAGCGCGGAGTAGTGAGGCGCGAGGACCAGCCCCACGATCGACCGGACGCCCCGCGCCGCCAGCTGGTCGACAGCGTGCTCGATGGACGGCGTGGTGTGCTTGAAGCCGAGCGCCACCTCGAACGTGCCGGGCCGCACGGCGTCGAGCGCGTGCTGCAGGGCCAGACCTTGTGCTTCGGTGCGCGCGGTCAGGGGTGACAGGTCGTCGCCCGTCGAGCCGATCGCCTCGTACCGGGCGAGGAGATCGGCGAGCTGTTGCTCGGTCGGCGGTCGACCACGCCTGATGTCGGTGTAGTAGGGCAGCACCTCGTCACGGGTGCGCGGGCTGCCGTAGGCCATCACGACGACCCCGATGAGACGTCGGTCCGGTGTGGTCACTGCTGCGCGGCCTGGGCCGCCTGCCCGCGGCCGGCCGTCGTCGTGTGCACGTGGTGGACGACGGCAGCGAGCACCTCCGGATCGGTGTCGGGCTGGACCCCGTGACCGAGGTTGAAGATGTGACCTGGATGGCCGGCGTTGTCGGCGAGCACCGCGTCGGCGGCTTCGAGCGCCAGTCGAGCACCGCCGAGCACGAGCGCTGGATCGAGGTTGCCCTGCACGACGAGGCCGGCGCCCATCCGCCGGCGGGCGTCGGTGATCGAGGTGCGCCAGTCGAGTCCGAGCACAGGAGTGGCTCGCCCGTCGCCCTCGGCGGCGCCGAGCATGAGCTCGAGCAGGTGGTCGCACCCGATGCCGAAGTGGATGCCGGGAACCCCCGGGTGCAGCGCGGCGAGCTGAGCGAACACGGCGGTCGAATGGGGGAGCACGAACTCGCGGTAGTCGGCTGGCGAGAGCGCGCCGGCCCACGAATCGAAGAGCTGGAACGCGCGGGCCCCCGCCCCGAGCTGCGCGGAGACGAAGGCCACCGAGTGCTGGGTGAGCCGCTCCATGATCGAGTGCCAGACGGCGGGCTCGCTGCGCATGAGCGCCTTCGTGTGCTGGTAGGTGCGGCTCGGTCGGCCCTCGATCAGGTAGCTCGCGACCGTGAACGGCGCGCCGGCGAACGCCAGCACGGGCACCGTCGCCGGCAGCTGGGCGACCAGCGCGCGCACGGTCTCGATGACGTACGGGACGTCGGTGCCGGCGTCGAGCGGGCGCAGCCGTCCGACGTCGCCGGGACGTCGCAACGGGTCAGCGGCTACCGGACCCGTGCCGGGGGTGACATCGATCCCGAAACCGGTCGCGTGAGCAGGCACGACGATGTCGCTGAACAGCACGGCCGCATCGACCCCGTAGCGCGTCACCGGCTGGAGGGTGATCGCTGCCGCGATCTCGGGCTGCTTGATCGCATCGAGGATGCTGCCCTCGCCCCGGACGGCCCGGTACTCGGGCAGGCTGCGTCCCGCCTGGCGCATGAACCACACCGGCGTGTGAGTTGCCGGCCGCCCGGTCGCGGCATCGAGGAGGGGAACCCGGGTGGTCGCAGCGGATGACATGCGGTCGACACGCTACCGGCGCTGCCCGATCGCTCAATTCCGGCCGCTCACCTGCCGATACCCGACTGCCGGATGTGTGCGCGGGCTGGTCGTCCCGCCGAGGAGGAGTGGTGGCGGAGGAGCACAGCGAGCGCGAGGGCCGGTGGACCGGCCATCCGTGGGCCGCTCGCGCCATCCGCGCGCTCGTCTACCTCGTGCCGTTCACCGTGTCGGTCGGTGTCGCCATCGTCCTCGGGTGGACCGTGCCGAGCGCGCCCAGCACGGCCGTGGCCGTCCTGCGGTTCATCGCGATCTCGGTGGTGTCGACCACCGTGCTCTTCCTCGTCGATCGGCTCACCCGACGACTGCTGCCCCTCGCTGCGCTGTTCGACCTGACCCTGATCTTCCCCGACCAGGCACCGTCCAGGTACAGCATCGCGCTGCGCGCGTCGTCGACGACGCAGCTGAAGAAGCTGCTCGACGAGTACCAGACCACTGGCGCCCACGAGCCGGCGCGAGCCGCTGAACGGCTGATCGAGCTGGTCGCAGCGCTGCGCAACCACGATCGGCTCACGCGAGGCCATTCCGAGCGGGTGCGCGCCTACTCGCAGATGATCGGGGAGGAGATGGGCATGACCGGCGTCGAGCTCGATCGCCTGCGCTGGGCAGGTCTCGTGCACGACATCGGCAAGCTGCTCATCGATCCAGCGATCCTGAACAAGCCGGGCAAGCTGACCAACGAGGAGTTCGAGGTCATCAAGGAGCACCCCGACCTGGGCGCCACGCTCGCTGCGCCGCTCGCCGGATGGCTGGGCGAGAGCGTCCTCGCCGTGTCACAGCACCACGAACGCTGGGACGGGAAGGGCTACCCGCGCGGTCTGGCAGGCCGCGAGATCTCGCTGCCGGCCCGCATCGTGTCGGTCGCGGACTCCTTCGACGTCATGACGTCGGCGCGCTCGTACAAGGCGCCACGGTCAGCCGTCGCCGCGCGAGAGGAGCTGGCGCGCTGCGCCGGCTCTCAGTTCGATCCGGCGGTCGTGCGGGCGTTCCTCAGTGTCGCACTCGGGCGCCTGCGGATGGCGATGGGCCCGCTGTCGTGCCTGACGCACGCGGCCGTGTTCCCGAAGTCGCTGCTCGCGACGGCGGCGACACCCGCTGCCAACGCCGTGGCCGCGATCACCGGCGTGGCTGCTGCCGGGATCGGGGTCGCTGCCGCGAGCGACGTGATCGCAACCGAGCCGGTCCGGCCGGTTGAAGCAGTGGTGGCTGCGACCGATGTCGTGCCGGAGGATCCCGGCGCCCCGGTTCAGGCCCTGACATCGGGCGATGGCGCGGCAGGGGCCGGCCCCGCGATCGGGGGCGACCAGACGGGCGTGGTCGACCCGCCCGGTGCCGGGGTCACGACCTCGACCCTTCCTGCGGTCACCACGGTCGCGCCGGGTGACGCTCCGGTGGCGACCAGCACGACGGTGCGGCCGACGACGCAACCCCCGCGCCGCGGCGCCGACCCGGGCGAGGAGGCACCGAGGCCGACCACGACGACGACCGCGGCGCCGAGCCTCAGTGTGTCACCGTCGGCGACCACGATGGCGCCTCGATCGACGGCGCCGTCGACACCGGCCCAGACGCCGACCCCCGCCACCACCACGACCGTGACGACCGCAGTACCGACCACGATCACGACCACCACCACGACCACGGTCGCGCCGACGACGACCGCAGCGCCGCAGGCGCTGATCGGGACGTGGCTACTCGGCTCGTCAGCCCCCGGCGACGTCGTCTCGCAGGCGGTGCTGCCTCTCGTCACCAGGGCTCCCCTCAACTCGTCGCTCCCGAACTTCGACACCGACCGCGACTCGAACGCAGGACTGCTGATCCGCAAGGGTGGCGTGCTCGCGCTCGGTGATCCAGCCACGATGCAGCGCTTCCGCTTCACCCCATCGGCTGTGTGGCACCTGGACGCCGACGCGTCGGTCCGGCTCTACGCGGCGCCCGCCGGGCTGCTGCTCGACGGGATGACGGTGAACGTGGCACTCACCCGATGCACCGGGCAGGCGCTCGACAACTGCACGGTGCTCGCCACGGCGTCGCAGAGCTTCGTCGGCCTGCTGTCTCAGTTCCAAGTCGTCGACATCGACCTCGGGCGCGTCCAGGCGACCATCGCGTCGCCCGGTGCGCTCGAGCTGTGGGTCGTCGCCGACGCGTCGTCGAGTCGCGACCTCTGGCTCGCGTACGACACCAACTCGCGCCAGAGCGCACTGACTCTCGCCTGAACGAACGTCGTCGCCACAGGTTGCACGCGAGACTCGCGCGGTGGAGCAGGTCGCCGAGTTGATCGATCGAACGGCGGCGGACACCCGGTTCTCCGGGGCGGTGCGCGTCGACAGCGGTGACGGTACGGTCGTCGCAGCAGCGTTCGGACTGGCCGATCGCCGCCATGGCATCCCGAACACGATCGACACGCAGTTCGCCATCGCGAGCGGTACGAAGGGGTTCACGGCCCTCGCCGTCGAGTCGTTGGTCGAGGACGGCGTGCTGACGCGCGACACCACGGCCCGGTCGCTTCTCGGCACCGATCTCCCGCTCGTCGACCCATCGGTCACCGTCGAGCACCTCTTGTCGCATCGGTCCGGCATCGGTGACTACCTCGACGAATCCTCCCTCGACGACATCGGCGCGTACGTGATGCCCCTCCCCGTGCACCGGTTCGAGCGAACCGTCGACTACCTACCCGCCCTCGACGGGCACCCGCAGGTGTTCGTCCCCGGCGGCGGCTTCGCGTACTGCAACAGTGGCTACGTCGTCCTGGCGCTGATGGCGGAACGGGCGAGCGGCATCCCGTTCCACGATCTCGTGCGTGCGCGGGTCTGCGACCCCGCCGGCTCGTCCGACACGGTGTTCCTCCGCTCGGACGACCTCCCCGGCGCGGCGGCCGTCGGGTACGTCGCCGTCGCCGGCGTGGAGCGATCGAACGTCTTGCACCTCCCGGTGCTCGGCTCCGGGGACGGCGGGCTGTACAGCACGGTCGGCGACATCCGGCGCTTCTGGCAGTCGCTGTTCGAGGGTCGGATCGTTCCGCTCGAGCGCGTGGAGAACATGCTGCGTGCGCGGAGCACCGCGCAGTCCGGCTCGTTGCACTACGGGCTCGGTTTCTGGCTCCGCGCAGCGCACGGCGGGACGGCGCGCGACGTACCACTGCTCGAGGGGTACGACGCAGGGGTCTCGTTCCGCTCGTGGCACGACCCGATCGTGGGTACGACGTGCACGGTCGTGTCGAACACCTCCGAGGGCGCTTGGGCGATGTGCCGGGCGCTTGCCGACGTCGTATGACCTGGGGTCGCGCACGATGCACACACGCCGTTGCTTGACCCGGAGAGTCGCCCTGTAACACAATCCGGCGTGGCCGGAGTCGTGGGGAGGGAGTCGCGCACGTGGGCCGGCCTGTGGCTCGGCGTCGCGGCCATCGCCGCGATCATCGCGACGGATTCGGTCACGGGTGACTGGATCGTGCTCGTCCCCTTGCTCGTCACCGGCCCGCTGGTCGCCGCGATCAGCGAGACGCCCAGGCGGACGATGCTCGTCGGCGCACTCGCGGTCGCGTGTTCGGTCCCGCTCGGGTGGCTGGACGGCATCGGGGGGACGTGGCGTCATGGCACGGGCATCGTCGTCAACGTGGTCGGCGCGGTGGCGGCGTGGCTGCTGGCATCTGTTCGGCAGCGCCGCGAGGATGCCCTGCGCGCCGCGACACCGGTGCTCGACCGGGCGAGCCGGCTCGCGCTCGCGATGAACGCCGGCAAGATCGGCGAGTGGTGGTGGGACATCGAGTCCGGCCGGGTGGGATGGGACGCCCAGGCATCCGCGCTCTTCGGACTCGAACCGCACGAGTTCGAGGGAACCTACGAGGCCTGGCTCGCGCGGGTCGACGAACGCGATCGGGATGCCGTCGAGGGCGCCGTCGCCGAGGGTGTTGCGCGTGCCGAACCGTTCCGGTTCGATCACCGATGCGTGTGGCCCGACGGGTCCATCCACTGGCTCGAGGGCATCGGCGAGGTGACCGTCGACGAGGACGGTCGCGCGAGCGGCGGAGTGGGACTCGTCGTCGACGTCGACGACCGCCACCGTGCGCTCGACGAGCGTGCGCACCTGACCGAGCTCGAGCGGGCCGCGCGTGTGCGCGCCGAGTACGTGTCGCGGGTGCAGAGCGTGCTCTCCACATCGCTCGACACCGCCGAGATCCTCCAACGGGTCACCCAGGCGATCGTGCCCGACCTCGCCGACTGGTGCTCCGCCGTGCTGGCCGTCGACCGTCCGCGTCACGACCCGTTGATCGTCGCCGCCCACCACGATCCGAGCATGCTCGAGTTCGCCGAGGACGTGCAGCGCCAGTTCCCGTACGACCCCGACGCCCCATGGGGCGCCGCTCAGGTCATCCGCACGGGCCAGCGGGAGGTGCTCACCGGCCTCGCCGACCTCTTCGTCCCCGGAGCCGAGGAGCGCGAGGCGCTCGCTCGTGCGGACGTGAACTCGGTCGTCACCGTGGCGATCGTCGGGCCACTCGGTGTGCTCGGCGCGTTGCAGCTCATCCGAGGTCGCGCTCGGGAGGCGTTCTCCGAGACCGAGCTCGAGCTGATCGACGACCTCGCGGAGCGGTGTGGAGCTGCCGTGCACACGGCAGTCCTGTTCACCCGCCAGGCGTCGACTCGCGCCGCCCTCGACACGTTGCAGCGCTTCAGCGGCAGCCTCGCGAGCGCCGCCACCCGACTCGACGTCGCCCGCGCCGTCCTCGCGCACAGTGTCGCCGGCATCCGCGCGACGGGCGCGGCGATGTTCGTGATGACGCCCGAAGGTCTGCGTCTCCTGGCGTCGGACGGCCTGACGAACGACGCGATCGAGGCCATCGAGCAGCACGCCGAGCCGGTGATGGCCCGCGACGGCTTCGACGATCACACGATCGACCTCGGATGCGCGCTGCACGCACTGATCCTCCCCCTGCGGATCCTCAGCCGGACGTCGGGGATCGTGGCGTTCTCGTTCCGTGACGAGCGGAGCTTCGCCGACGACGAGATGTCGATGATGTTCACCCTCGTCGCGCGGGCGGCCGGGGCCCTCGAGCGGGCCACGCTCTTCGAACGAGAGCGCGAGACCGCGTTGGTGCTCCAGCGACGGCTGTTGCCCGCCCGGCCGCTCGTGCCCGACTGGCTCGAAGCGGCGTCGAGGTACGAGCCGGCGGCTCAGGGTCGGGTCGGCGGCGACTGGTACCAGCTCGCCGACGCCGGGCCAGGTCGCGTGCTGGCCGTCGTCGGTGACGCGGTCGGTCATGGCGTCGAGTCGGCGGCGGCGATGGGCCAGCTCCGCGCGTCGATCAGCACCGCTGCTGCCAGCAGCACCGACCTCGACACGACCATGTCGGTCGTCGACGCCTTCGCCGCGCAGGGGATGGACACGATCGGGGCAACGGCGGCCTTCGCGTGCTTCGACGAAGCCGGGAGCCTGCAGTACGGATCGGCCGGGCACCCGCCGATCGTCGTGATGCCCGCGGATGGCCCGGCGTACGTGCTCGAAGGCGGACGCCGGCCGCTGCTCGGCTTCGGACTGGGGATGAGCTCGCTCGCCCGATCCATCGAGGTGCCGTTCCGGCACGGGGACATCGCGCTCATGTACACCGACGGGCTGGTCGAGCGCCGACGAGAGTCGATCGACGTCGGGCTCGCACGGCTCGCCCGCACCGTCGAAGCGTTGCGCGGTGCCGGCCCGGCCGAGCTGTGCGACCACCTCGTCGACCAGCTGGAGTCCTCGCAGACCGACGACGTCGCCGTGCTCGCGATCCGCCGACGCTGACGCATCGACCTCCATCGTTCGCTCGCTGCGCTCGCTCGCTCCTGTCGGTCGAGTTGATGGAGCGGCCTGCGGCCGCGCCCAGCTGCTGTGCGCCTCACGGGGACCGTGTCGGCGCACGGTCAAGAGGTAGTGCCGCGATCCCGGTCGAGCAGGCGGAGGAGTCTGCGTTCGGCTGCGGCGAGTCCGGACGGCGACGCCGGCGCCCGGTCTCCCCAGCGATCGGGCAAGGTCCCGTCCAGGTAGGTGTCGACGATCGTCGGATGGATGTAGCTGGTGCGACAGACCGTCGGCGTGTTGCCGAGCGACGCGGCGACCTCCTCGACCACGGCGCGCAGCGCCGAGCTGGAGGGTTCGTCGACCTCTGCGGCCTGGGCGAGCCGCTCGGCCGCGAGGGTCGATGCCTCCCAGGTGCGAAAGGTCTTGGCGGTCGCGCCGGCCGCTCCGTGCGCGCTCACGTACTCGTTGACGTCGGTGGAGCCGACGTTGTGGACGTCACCTGATTCGTCGACGTACTGGAACAGGCACTGCCCCGGGAGGTGCTGGCAGCGTCGCACGATGCGCGCGAGCCGCCGGTCCTCGACGGTCACGTCGAACTCGTGCGCACCCTTCCCCCGGAAGTTGAGCTGCACGGTCGACCCACGCACTCGCACGTGACGGTTGCGCAAGGTCGTCAGGCCGAACGACCTGTTGGTCCGCGCGTAGCACTCGTTGCCGACGCGCAGGCCGGTCAGGTCGAGGAGGCGGACGACGACGGCGACGACGTGGTCGTGGGTCAACGTCGTCGCATCGAGATCGCGCTCGATCCTGCGCCGGAGGCTGCCCAGCGCCTGACCGAACGGCACGAGACCACCGAACTTGTCACCCGACCGCATCGCCACGAAGCCAGGGTGATACCGGTACTGCTTGCGTCCCTTGCTGTCGCGACCGGTGGCCTGCACGTGGCTGGCGGGGTCCGCAGCGATCCACACGTCCGTCCACGCCGGCGGGACGGCGAGCCGCCGGATCCGTTCGAGGTGCGATGCCGGCGGAGGTCTGCCCGTCCGTTCGTCGACGTACCTCGGTCGCGTCGTGCCGGTCCGTCGGATGCCCGGCTCGGCATCCGATCCCAGGCGCACCCGACTGGCCGCTCCACCGGTGTCGCTGGACGAGCTCGCTGCATCGCTCATGTCCCGCCATCGGTTACCAGACCGACCGGCGTTCAACCGTCTCGCTGTGCCGGCCGGCGGTCGCGTTTGGCCACTCGGTCGGGTGGGCACTGCCGGTCATGGACACGTCTCGATCCGCAGCGGTACGCGACTCGACGGGCTCGGAGTCGCTCGACTTCACCCAGGCCCGGATCCTGTGCATACGCGCCGTCGAGTCGGCGCGGATGTGCGTGAAGCAGACGTGCGGCGACGAGGACATGGCCGAGTGCCGATCGCTCTGCGAGGACACGGCGACCGTGCTGGAGGGACTGGTCGAGATGCTCGAACGGCCGTACGAGCCGCACCGGGCCGTGGCCCTCAGGCGGATGATCGAGGCCGGCCTGGCCACGGTGGTCGAGTGCGGCGCCGCCTGCACCGAGCAGGCCGACGAGAGCCCGTCCTGCGGTGCCTGCGCTCGGGACTGCGCCTGCGTCGCCGACACCCTCCGCGACCTGCTGCGCGACCTCGTCGACGACGACGTCGAGGAGCGGTCGGGCGCGACCTGATCCGCCACCCCGGTCACGGGCGCCGACCGGTCCGCGCCGGACCGTCCTGAGGAGGCCGACGCGTGCCCCGGTAGAGTTTTTCGACCCATGACGCAGCAGCACCCCGATCTCGCTGACGAGCAGGCGTACATCGATCATGCGTACGAATGCCTCGAACAGAGTCGCAGCGATGCATGGAAGCTCCGTGATCTCAGCGAAGCGACCCTTGGCGGCACGTTCCAGGCCCGTTACGAGCGTGACGTGTTCGACGAGGCGCTGGTCAACCGGCTGACCAAGCTCGACCTCGGCGACGCGGCGCTGGTCTTCGGCCGCATCGACCGTCTGGCCGAGTCGCCCGACGAGGTCGAGAGCTTCCACATCGGCCGCCTCGCCGTCGCCGACGACGACAGCGAGCCGGTCGTGGTCGACTGGCGGGCCCCCGTGGCCGAGCCGTTCTACCGCGCCACCGGCCGAGAGCCGATGGGGCTGCGCCGCCGTCGTCACTTCGCGGTCGAGGGTCGCACGCTCCTCGGCCTCGAGGACGAGCTGTTCGGCGAGAACCACCTCGGCGTCGCCGGTGACGAGGGCATCGCCGGGGTGGCTGTGGCAGGGGGCGCAGGACAGGAGCTGCGCGGCTACAGCACGCTGCTCGCCGCCCTCGAGCGCGGTCGGACCGGTCAGCTCGGCGACATCGTCGCGACGATCCAGGGCGAGCAGGACGAGATCATCCGCAGCCCGCAGGCCGGCGTCCTCGTGGTCCAGGGAGGTCCGGGCACGGGCAAGACCGTCGTCGCTCTGCACCGGGCCGCGTACCTGCTGTACACCTATCGCTTTCCGCTCGAGGACCAGGGCGTGCTCGTCATCGGGCCGAACCGCGTGTTCCTGCGCTACATCGAGCGCGTGCTGCCCTCGCTCGGCGAGGCGGGGGTCGAACAGGTCGTCCTCAACGACCTCGTGCCCGATGTCGAGTGGACCCGCCCGGGGGTCGATCCGGCCGACGGCCCGCTCACCGCTGCGGTGAAGGGCGATCTGCGCATGGCCGACGTCATCGACAAGGCCGTCACCGACCGCGAGCGCCCGTTGCGCGAGGACGTCGTGGTGCCGTTCCGCACCGGGTTCCTCCGCCTCCGCGCCGACGAGACGCAGCGCATCGTGCGGGCCGCGCAACGCCGGTTCCGCCGCCACAACGCCGCGCGCAAGTGGGTCGAGGGCGAGGTGTGGACGGCGATGGCCGCGACGTGGCGCGACGACTCCCTCTCGATCGGCGACGTGCGCGACCACGTCCGCGCCCTGCCCGAGATCCGCGAGGCGCTCGAGCGGATGTGGCCGGTGCTCACGCCGGCGCAGCTGCTGCACGACCTCTACGGTTCGAAGGCACTGCTCAAGCTCGCCGCCGGCAAGTTCCTCGACGAGGACGAGTACCTCTCGCTGTACCGGCCGCGGTCGGCCGACGTCACCGATGTCCGGTGGACCGACCACGACGTGGCCGTGCTCGACGAGGCGCGTCACTACCTCGGCCCCCGCCCGGCTCGGCGGGGGGTGCCGAACGATGAGGAAGAGGTGCGCACCTACGGCCACATCGTCATCGACGAGGTGCAGGACCTGACGCCCATGCAGTTGCGCATGGCGACGAGGCGTTCGCTGAACGGCAGCATGACCGTCGTCGGCGACATCGCGCAGGCGACCGGTGCGCTGGCGCCGGACGACTGGAGCGACGTGCTGGCTCACCTCCCCGCCAACAAGGGCAGCCGCATCATCGGGCTCAGCGTCGGCTACCGCATCCCCGAGAAGATCATGGAGCTGGCGAACCGGGTGATGATGGCGGCCACGCCGGCACTGCGGTCACCGGTCAGCGTGCGAGTCGGCGACGAGCAGCCGGAGATCGTGGCAGTCGATCGAGTCGAGGATCTGTTCCGGGACGTCGCGGAGGCCACCGCTGCGATGGCGCAGGCCGAGCCGACCGGCAGCATCGCGGTCGTGGCCGCCGACGAGATGGTCGACGCGGTGTCCGACGCGCTCGCGAGCCGGGGCATCGAGCACGGGCGGGCGACGCGCAGCGGGCTCACCGAGCGCATCACGGTCGTGCCCGTCAGCGTCGTCAAGGGCCTCGAGCTCGACGGAGTGGTCGTGGTCGAGCCGGCGGCGATCGTGACGTCCGAGCTGCAGGGCCTGCGCGCGCTGTACGTCGCGCTCACTCGCAGCACGAAGCGCCTCGCGGTGGTGCACGCACGACCGCTGCCGCCGGCGATGGCCTGATCGTCTGCGCGGGCTTGGTCGTCAGCTCAGAAAGGCGTCGACGAGGGTCGACAGGTTCGCCGCGGCCTTGTCGGCGTCGGCGGCACGCTTGAACCGCACGGCCTTGGCGACCAGCGCGACGCTCTGATCGAACGCGTCGACGAGATCGGGTCGCGTCGAGCTGACCTCCACCCGCGACGCAGACCAGAGCGACTCGATCTGCTCGGACACGGCCTCGTCGTCGCCCCCGGCGATCATCACCGACGACAGCCCGAGAGCCTCGGATTCGAGGCGCGGCAGGAGGTCGGCAGCCGCTCCCGACGGCATGGTCGTCGTGGTGGCAGGTGACGTGTCCTGCACGAGGGTCGCGTCGTAGGTGGTGGCACAGCTGCTGAGGCCGACGAGCGCGATGGCGACCAGGACGCGTCTCGATGTTCGCCGGCTGACCACGGGTGCCTCTGCTGTCACGACATGACGAGGATGCGAGCACTGGCGAAGGCGCCGACGCCCACATGGCGACCGTCGATCTCGACGGTCACGGTGCCATCGGGAGAGGCCGCCGTGAGGACGCCCTGGTGGCCCGGCTGGATGCTCGATTCCTCGAGGAAGTCGAGGAGGCCCGGGGTGAACTCGAGCTCCTCGGTGATGCGGTTGATGGTGAAGCGCTGGCCGACGTGCAGCGTGCTGAGCGGCGTCGAGTCGGGTGCGTCGTACTTCGAGCCCGGGATGGGGTTGCCGTGAGGGCAGGTCGTCGGGCTCCCGAGGACACGATCCATCGCGGCCTCGACCGACTCGCTCATGACGTGCTCCCACTTGCCGGCCTCGTGGTGTGCCTCGGCCCACGACAGACCGAGCATGTCGGTCAGGAAGCGCTCGGCCAAACGGTGACGGCGCACGACCTGCTGGGCGAGGATCATGCCCGACTTGGTGAGGCTGATCGCCCCGCTCTCGATCTTGACGAGCTTCTCGGCCTCGAGCCGGCGGATCATCTCGCTGACCGCCGGGCGGCTGACCATGAGCCGCTCGGCGATGCGCGCCTGGATGACGTCGACGTCGTCCTCGCTCAGCTCGAAGATGCACTCGCAGTACTCCTCGAAGGCGGGGTGGTGCTCTCCGGAGGCGGGCATGCCCACAATGTACCGCCCCTCGGACGACCTGTTCGGCCGGAGGATGCGATCATCGACCTCTGGCGCGCAGCAGCCAGCTCTCGGCGTACCGCAGCCGCCGCTCGAGCTGCTCGACCGTGGCGAGCGTCACCTTCGCGACCCCTGCCCGGCGGTTCATCTCGGCGTTCACCTCGCGGTGCGACAACCCGGTCAGGTCGACGAGCCGCTGCGCGACCCAGGCGTTCTTCGCGCGCAGCTCGTCTTTCACCTCGGCGACGCTGCGATGCTCGTCGCGGGCGAACCCGGCGTCGGTCGGGATGTCGGGGAGCACCAGGTCGAGCTCGGCACCGCCGCCGCCGTCGCTGCCGTCGCGACCCTCACCGTTCCATCCCGGCGCGGCGTCGGGCTCGTCGTCGAAGGCCACACCGTCCGCGGTGACGGTGTGCACGACGATGCCGGTGGCGACCGCGCTGAGGGCCGAGAACAGGCTGAGCTGCTCGGGCTCGCCGACCTCGGACAGCGGGTCGAGGGCGAGGTCGCGCTCGAACTCGGCGAGCTCGTCGGACTCGGTCGACGACGGCGGGCGCAGGACGTGCCGGCGAGCCTCGGCGATCCGGAACGCATGCGTGCGCAGTCGAGGGTCGTCGGGCAGGAACACGTACGCCTTCTGCGAGCCACGCCCGTCCTGCCAGCGCACGAAGCGACCGACCGCCTGCCGGAAGAACAGCTCGGTGGTGACGGTCGTCGCATAGACACCGACCCGCAGGCGCGGGATGTCGACGCCCTCGCTGACCATCCGGACGGCCACCAGCCACGGTGCGTCGGAGCCGGCGAAGCGGGCGATGCGGGCGGAAGCCGTGGGATCGTCACTGACGACCACCTCGGCGGGCACGCCGAAGTTCCGGCGGATCAGCTGCGCGATGCCCTGCGCGTGCTGCTGGTCCATGGCGATCACGAGCCCCGCCGCGTCGGGCTGGCCTCCCGGCCCGCTGCGAATCGTCGTCAGCCGGTCGTGCGCCTGCCGGAGCACCGCCGGAAGCCAGTCTCCATCGAGGCTGAGGGCCGTGCGGAGCCGGTGCGCCATCGCGTCGCGGGCCAGTTCGTCGTGGAAGTTCGCGCTGACGATGCTGCCGTCGGGAGCGCTCCACTCCATCAGTCCGTCGATGCGCGGGAAGTACACGGGCCGCACGACGCCACCGTCGCGCAGTGCGTCGGCGTAGCCGTAGGTGTAGTCGCTGCTCGCGGTGTCGCCCTCGGCCAACGAGTCGTACCGGATGAACGGGATCGCCGCGCTGTCGCTGCGGAACGGTGTGCCGCTGAGGGCGAGGCGTCGTGCGGCCGGCTCGAACGCGTGCCGCACCGAGTCGCCCCAGGCGCGCTCGTCGCCGGCGTGGTGGATCTCGTCGAGGATGACGAAGGCGTCGTTCGCCAGACCGCGGAGCACCGTCGCCGCGCCCGCGGTGGCCACGTGCTGGTAGGTCGTGACCAGGCCGTGCACGTCCCGAGCGAGCCCACCGATCGGAGTCCAGTCGGGGTCGAGCTGCAGACCCAGCCGGTGCGCTGCGTGCGCCCACTGCGACTTCAAGTGGCTGGTGGGTGCGACCACGATCAGGCGCCGGCGCTGGCGGCCGAGGGCCCAGCGCGCGCACGTGAGCGCGAACGTGGTCTTGCCCGCCCCGGGGGTGGCGACGGCCAGGTAGTCGGGGTGCTCGTGCGCGATGAAGCGGTCGAACGCGGCGCGCTGCCAGGGACGCAGCCGGACGCTCGGACGCGTGGCCAGGCGGGGATCGAGGGTGGACGGGGTCGACATGGCGGGCCGACCAGTGTGCCAAGGCACAAGCGGGCAAGCACGACGGCCCGCGCAGGGCGCCGGATGAGGGCAGCAGGCGGCCGACGTGGCCGTGCGGTGCCCGGATTCAAACCGGTCCGGCGTCCGATGAGGGCGGCGGGCGGCCGACGTGGCCGTGCGGTGCCCGGATCAGCCGGCGAGCTTGGTGATGCCGAACACGGCACCGGCTGGGTCGGCGACGACCGCGCCCCGCCCGAAGCCCATCTCGCTCGGCGGCACCCAGACGGCGCCGCCGAGGTCGCGCACCTGCGCGGCCGAGCGATCGCAGTCGTCGACTGCGAACCACACCGACCAGCCGGGCGACTCGCCGTCCGCCGCAAGGTGCGCACCGCAGACCATGTCGCCGTCGAGGGAGAAGATCGTCCCGTCGTTCGGACCCTCCATCTGCTGCCAGGCGAACACCCGCTGATAGAACGCGCACGAATGGGCGAGGCCCGGTGTCGCGAGCTCGTTCCAGACGAAGGTGTTGGGTTCGTTGACGAGCTCGGCGCCGATGGTCGTGCCGGGCTGCCACAGCGAGATCGATGCGCCGAGCGGATCGCGCAGCACGGCCATCCGCCCCGCGTCGAGCACATCCATGGGCGGGACGATCACGGTTCCCTCGTTGGCGGCTGCGATGGCCGCCGTGCCGTCGACATCGGTCACCGTCACGTAGACCGACCACGAGGGCGGCAACTGCGGATCCTGCAGCGGCCCGAGTCCCGCTACGCGCTTGCCGCGCAAGGTGAACAGCCCGTATCCGCCGGCCTCCGGTTGTGGCGCCATCTCGGCCGTCCATCCGAAGAGGGCCGTGTAGAAGTCGGCGGCGATCGCCGTGCTCGGTGTGCTGACGTCGACCCACGACGGCGTGCCGGGCGCGTATGAGGTTCGTTCGGCCATGTTCCTCCGATCGACAGCGCCCGCTACGGCGACCCTAGTCACGCGATCGTGAACCGTCGAGTGCGGGACGCTCCCGAAAGGAATGGTCCCATCATCGCGGTGCGCGATACCGCGACAGCCGCAACTCGTAACCCGTCCGCTCGCCCGACGAGGTCAGTGCGCGACCCGTGCTCGAGACCGCCCGCCACATCCACGCGCGCACGAAGTGCACGCTGTCGTCGGGATCCCCGGCGATCGCATCGTTGACCGCCGTTCGAAGCTCGAGCAGATCGTCCAACGACGCGATGTCGACGTCGAGGGCTCGCTGGCTCCCGTCGACCGCGCTCGCGCGGGCGAGCCGAAGTGCCGACTCGACGGGATCATCCACCATGTCGACCACCTCCGTGGTGTGCTGGATCGTGGGGTTGACCGACGCTGGGCCGAGGTCGCGAATCGGAGCGTCGATCGTTGCGACTCTCCACTCCGTGGGCGGCAAGTGCAACATCCCGATCGCTGAGCACACGTCGTCGACGAGCGACAGACGCGCCGCGCCGGACGAGCGCCAGGCACGACGCACCATCGGTGCGACCTCGTCCCACGTCAGGTGGGCGAAGCGCTCCCGAGCCCCTGGCTCGAACCGCTGGCGTGGCATCGTCGGAGTCACGTAGAGCACGTCGACCGCGCTCGTCCGATGGTGGAAGCGGGCGAGCTCGAAGTAGAGCGGGATCTGTGCCGCCCGGTGGCTGCCCACCTCGGTCTTCAGCTCGATGAGCCAGATCCGGTCGGCCCACAGCACTGCCCAGTCGGGAGCCCCACCTCGTTCTTCGTCGGTGCGGCCTCGCAGCTCGTACTCGTCGACGAACACCAGGTCGTCGCCGGGCCACTCGGGCCCGAACGCTCGCTCGTAGACGGTCCGGAGGAACGTGCGGCCGTTGACGCAGGTGGCCGAGCGCGTGTTCCAGGGTGGGTAGGGCTGATCGATGATGAGCGAGGTGAGCGAGCGTTGGACGGCCTCCTCCCGCCCGACCTTCAAGCGACGCAGCAATGCAGGCAGCGATTCGAGGACGATGTCATCCATCGAGACATCATGCTCCGATGAGTGCGGGTTCCGCGGGTGCGAACGTCCGACCCGAGCCGACGCTCAGTTCGTCTGGTTCGTCCGCCACGCACGCTCGAAGGGCAGCCGCCATGCGTGGGGTGCGATGAGCTGATGGATCGCGTTCGGCCCCCACGAACCAGGCGCGTACGCACGCACGGGCGGGGGAGCGTGCAACAACGGCGTCGACAGCTCCCACAGCCGCTCGATGCCCTCCGCGCTGGTGAACAACGTGTGGTCGCCGCACATCGCGTCGTGGATCAGCCGCTCGTATGCCTCGAGCACGTCGTGCTGACGACCCGTCTCGTGCAACGCGAACTGCAGGCTGAGCTTGTCGAGCTTCATGCCCGGACCCGGCCGCTTGCCGTAGAACGAGAGCGACAGCTTCGACGCATCGGCCAGGTCGAAGGTGAGGTGGTCGGGGCCGTGCTGGCCGATGCCCGACCCGGCGGGGAACATGCTCCTCGGCGGTTCGCGGAACGCGATCGAGATGATGCGCGCGCCTTCGGCCATCCGCTTGCCCGTGCGCAGGAAGAACGGCACACCGGCCCAGCGCCAGTTGTCGATGCTGCACCGCAGCGCGATGAAGGTCTCGGTCTCGCTGTCGTGCGACACGCCTGGCTCGTCGCGATATCCGATGTACTGCCCGCGCACGACGTCGGTCGGCTCGATCGGCATCATCGACCGGAAGACCTTGTTCTTCTCCTCGCTGATCGCACGCGGCTCGAGCGCCGTGGGTGGCTCCATCGCGGTGAAGGCGAGCACCTGGAACAGGTGCGTCACGACCATGTCTCGGTACGCGCCGGTCGATTCGTAGAACGCGATGCGATCCTCGAGCCCGATCGCCTCGGGCACGTCGATCTGCACGTGGTCGATGTGCTCACGGTTCCAGATGGGCTCGAACAGACCGTTCGCGAACCGGAAGGCGAGGATGTTCTGCGCGGCCTCCTTCCCGAGGAAGTGGTCGATCCGGTAGATCTGCTCCTCCGAGAACGTCTCGTGCAGCGAGGCGTTCAGCGCGCGAGCCGACGCGAGGTCGGTCCCGAAGGGCTTCTCCATCACGATGCGCGAGCGCTCGACGAGCTTGGCCTCGTCGAG
Organism: Ilumatobacteraceae bacterium; assembly: GCA_050248155.1. Taxonomy (GTDB): domain Bacteria; phylum Actinomycetota; class Acidimicrobiia; order Acidimicrobiales; family Ilumatobacteraceae; genus VFMC01. The sequence goes on along the minus strand of JBFWSW010000018.1, from coordinate 1,660 downwards.
CGTGTTCACGACCACCCTCGCGGCGGCGGGCGGGACCGCGAGGTAGTGCAGCCGGCGCGGCTCGCCGCCGAGCTCCGCCTCGGCCGCCTCGACCACGCCGGCGAGGGCCGATGGCCCCTTCGTCTGCGGGACGTAGAAGAGGCGCCGAGCGAAGCTCGCCCACTGATCGTCGGAGACGTCCCGGCTGGAGAAGGTGTCGCACGCCTCCCGGGCGAAGTTGCGGAACTCGTCGTCGGAGAAGTCGTCGAGCGAGGTGCCCACGATCCGGCACTCGCTCACGAGGCCGGCGAGTGAGAGGTGGAGCAGCCCGGGCAGCAGCTTGCGTCGCGAGAGGTCACCGGTGGCCCCGAAGAGCACGATCACGTGTGGCTTCACCGGCGACATCAGCGACGGCACCACATCGCTCGGATCGGTGTGCGTGGTGACGTGCTGCGACATCTCGCGAAGACTACGGCGACCCGTCGATGGCATCGTCACGCCACCGGGGCCGCTCCGTCTGTCCGTCGTCAAGTCATGGTCAATTCTCTGCGCGGAACGCTCATGTGGATCAAGGCTGCGGCGTCGAGCGCCGATCAACGGGCATGCCGACGAAGAGAACTCCGGCCGACGCGGACTCGGCGACCGCCGGCCACGACGCGAGTGAGACGGAGGCGAGCCGCGCGGCAGCGCTGGCCGCTGCTGCGTGGGCGGGCTCGATCCCGGGCGCTGGGCGCCAGCGCGAGTACGAGCGACGCCGGGCGAAGCGCCAGTCCGAGGTCGACCAGCGGTGGGGCCGGCTGGCCACCATGGTCCGGCTGATGGGCGACGAGCCGCCCTCGACCGTGTCTCCGCGCACCGGCGTGGACGGAGCACGGGTCGTCGCCGTGCTGCTCGAGCGACATGCCGGCGACGAGCTCGTCACGCTCCACGCGCGACGCATCCCACACGGCTCGACAGTCGTCGACCACCTCGTGGTCGCTCCCTCCGGGGTGTGGATCGTCGGCGCCGAATCGACCCGGGGACGCGTCGAGTGCCGGGACACCGGGACCCGTCGGCGGCCCGACCACCGGCTGGTCGTGGCCGGCCGCGATCGCACCGAACTGGTCAGCGCTCTCGAGCGCCCGGTGAAGGCCGTGCGCGCCGTGCTCGAACCGCTCGGCCTCGCGATCGCACCCGTGCATCCCGCGATCGTGTTCGTCCAGGCGGAGTGGGGGCTGTTCGCGAAGCCGTTCGAGATCGATGGTGTCCACGTGGTGTGGGCCAAGCGCCTGATCCACGCCGTCACCGAGCCGGGGCCATGGGACCGCGGCGTCATCGATGCCGTCGCCCGCCAGCTGTCGGCGGCGCTTCCTCCCGCTCGTTGACCGTCAGGGTCTCACGAGCCCGACGAGGTCCACCACATGCGAACGACGCGCAGCGTCGGGGTGACGGTCTGCGCCGAGGCCTCGGTCGACGTCGTCTCCGCCTCGGGCGTGGTCCCGCCCAGCTTGGTCATCGCGCTCTCGAGTGTCGCTCGCTCGTCGCGCAGGGTGCGCCGGTACTCCGGGTTGTCGGTGTCGGTGATCTCCATGCGGAGGTCGGAGAGGTACGAGCGCAGTGCCTGCCGCACGGCCTCCGACTCTTCTGGGGTCAACTCGACGTCCATGGATGGTCCTTTCGCCTGGATGGCTCGTTCGCGGCC
>JBFWSW010000017.1:0-76247 GCA_050248155.1 Ilumatobacteraceae bacterium | reverse complement strand
AGACCGTGTCGAACGACGACGTCGCGTTCACGTCGTACACCGTTTCGAAGTGGGGACTGATCGGGTTGATGAAGATGACCGCGTCCGACCTCGCCCAGCACGCCATCCGCGTGAACGCCATCCACCCGTCGGGCGTCGACACGCCGCTCACGACCAGCGATGTCGTCCAGGAGTACTGGAATGGTCACACCGAGTTGGCCGCACACACCGCGCGCGTGTATCAACCCGTGGACGAGCGCGACATCAGCGACGCCGTGCTGTACCTCGCTTCGGACGCGTCACGCGCCGTGTCGGGGATCAGCCTCCCCGTCGATTCAGGCAGCCTCGTGCGCTGGCGGTAGGGCGCGGCCGTCTCAGCGCAGGTCGAACCGGTCGAGGTTCATCACCTTGTCCCAGGCGGCGACGAAGTCGCGGACGAATCGGTCCGTGCCGTCGTCGCTGCCGTACACCTCGGCGATCGCTCGCAGCTGCGAGTTCGCACCGAAGACGAGATCGACGGCGGTGGCCGTCCACGTCACCTGACCGGTGGACGCGTCGGTGCACTCGTACACGTTCTCGGAGGTGGTCGAGGTACGCCACTCGACGCCGGGCCTGAGCAGGTTGACGAAGAAGTCGTTGGTCAGGGTGCCCGGACGATCGGTGAGGATGCCGAGCTTCGAGCCACCGTGGCAGGTGTCGAGCACACGGAGGCCACCGACGAGGGCGGTCATCTCGGGCGCGGTGAGCGTCAACAGGTTGGCCCGGTCGAGCAGTCGCTGCTCGGGCGGCAGCTTGTCGCCGGCGCGGTAGTAGTTGCGGAACCCATCGGCCCTGGGCTCGAGCACCTCGAAGGCCTCGACATCGGTCTGGTCCTGCGAGGCATCGGTCCGACCCGGCGAGAACGGCACGGTCACATCGTGACCCGCCGCCCTGGCTGCCTGCTCGATGGCGGCACACCCACCGAGGACGATGAGGTCGGCGAGCGACACCTCCTTGTTCCCCGGCTGGCCGTCGTTGAACGCCTCTTGGATCTGCTCGATGACGGGCAGCACCTTGGCGAGCTCGGCGGGCTCGTTGACCTCCCAGTCCTTCTGCGGAGCGAGGCGGATGCGCGCGCCATTCGCCCCGCCACGGTTGTCGGTGCCGCGGAAGCTCGCAGCCGACGCCCACGCAGTGCTGATGAGCTGCGAGATCGACAGCCCCGAGTCGAGCAGCCGGACCTTGAGCGCAGCGATGTCACTCGCGTCGACCAACTCGTGGTCGACTGCCGGGACCGGGTCCTGCCACAGCTGTGGCTCGGGCACCCACGGACCGAGGAACCGCGACACCGGACCCATGTCGCGGTGCAGCAACTTGTACCACGCCTTGGCGAACGCGTCGGCCAGTTCGTCAGGATGCTCGAGGAACCGGCGTGAGATGGGCTCGTACACGGGGTCGAACCGCAGCGCGAGGTCGGTGGTCAGCATCATCGGCGCATGCCGCACCGAGGGGTCGTGCGCGTCGGGCACCGTGTCGGCGCCGGCGCCGTCCTTCGGCTTCCACTGGAACGCGCCCGCCGGGCTCTTGGTCAGCTCCCACTCGTACCCGAAGAGGGTCTCGAGGTAGCCGTTGTCCCACGTGGTCGGCTGGGGTGTCCAGGCGCCCTCGAGTCCGCTCGTGACGGTGTCCTTGCCCTTGCCCGTCCCGTTGGCGTTCTGCCACCCGAGACCCATGCCGTGCACCGGGCAGCCCTCGGGCTCGGGCCCGATCAGGCTGGGGTCGCCGTTGCCGTGGCACTTGCCGAACGTGTGGCCGCCGGCGATGAGGGCGACCGTCTCCTCGTCGTTCATCGCCATGCGGCGGAACGTCTCGCGGATGTCGCGTGCTGCGGCGAGCGGATCGGGATTGCCGTTGGGACCCTCGGGGTTCACGTAGATCAGGCCCATCTGCACCGCACCGAGCGGGTTCGACAGGTCTCGTTCGGCGCTGTAGCGCTCGTCGCCGAGCCAGGTGTCCTCGGGGCCCCAGAAGATCTCTTCGGGCTCCCACACGTCCTTACGGCCGAAGCCGAAGCCGAACGTTCGGAACCCCATCGACTCGAGCGCGACGTTGCCGGCGAGGACGAGCAGATCGGCCCACGACACCTTCTGGCCGTACTTCTGCTTCACCGGCCACAGGAGGCGCCGGGCCTTGTCGAGGTTCGCGTTGTCGGGCCAGCTGTTCAGCGGCGCGAACCGCTGGGCGCCGTCACCGCCACCGCCACGACCGTCCTCGATGCGATAGGTCCCGGCCTGGTGCCACGTCATCCGGATGAAGAGCGGGCCGTAGTGGCCGTAGTCGGCCGGCCACCAGTCCTGCGAGGTCGTCATCACCTCGACGAGGTCGCGCTTCAACGCCTCGACGTCGAGCTGCGCGAACTCAGCTGCGTAGTCGAAGCCCGCGCCGAGCGGGTTGCCGCGCGGGGAGTGCTGGTGCAGCACGCTGAGGTCGAGCTGGTTCGGCCACCAGTCGCGGTTGCTGCGCGGCCGGTGATCGGTCTTCGGCTGCGGCGACGGGATCGCCGGGTTCTCACTCTCGCTGGTGCTACGTGTCGCTTCGTCGGGCATGGCGGGCTACTCCTTCGTGCGTGCGGTTGCGGTGTTCTGGCAGTCGGGGCAGCGGCCCCAGTAGATGACCTCGGCCTCGTCGATCTCATACCCAGCGGAGTCGGCTGCGGTGAGGCACGGTGTGTCGCCGACGGCGCAATCGACGTCGATCGTCCGGTTGCAGACGCGGCAGATGAGGTGGTGGTGGTTGTCGCCCACCCGCCGCTCGTACCGAGCAGGAGACCCGGCCGGCTGGATGCGGCGGACGAGGCCCTTGTCGGTGAACGCAGCGAGCGCGTCGTAGACGGCTTGGCGCGAGACCGAGCGGAGCACGGACCGAACAGCTCGGTCGATGTCGTCGGCGGTCGCGTGCGGACGTTCGGAGACGGCGCGCAGCACGGCGACGCGCTGGGCGGTGACCTGCAAGCCGACCCGGCGGAGGGTGTCGGCGGGGTCGACGAATGTCGCATCAGCCACGGTCCGACCTTACGCCCGATTCTGGACTCAGTCCAGACTCTCTCGAGCATCGCGATGGGACCTTCGGTCCTGGCGCGTCGCCGCGCCCGGACGGACGATGGTCCGGTCCTTGTCGGAACCTGTCTCGGGGAGGTGGAACGTGCCTGGTTCGTGTGGTCGATCACGGTCGGCTGGGGCGGCAGCAGTCGCCGTGCTCGTCGCGGCGGTCGTCGCCATGTCGTCCTCCCCCTCACGCTCAGCGGATGCCGCGGCGACCGGGTATGTGTCGCTCCCGGCGCCGGTGCGGGTGCTCGACACGCGTGCTGAGGGCGCGACGGTCGATGGGCAGTTCTCCGCCACGGGCATCCAGGCCTACGGGTCCACGTTGCCGCTGTCGCTGGCCGGACGCGCAGGCATCCCGGTCGACGCCGGTGTCGTCGTCCTGAACGTGACGGTCACCGAGGCGGCGGGTGACGGTTTCATCACGGTCTTCCCGTGTGGTGCGGCACGACCGATCTCATCGAACCTCAACTACGTCACCGGGCAGACCGTCGCCAACCTCGTCATCGCGAAGGTCGGCATCTCCGGCGCAGTGTGCCTCTTCAACGTGGCCGCGACGCATTTCGTCGTCGACGTCACCGGGTACTTCCCGGGTGTCGAGACGTTCACACCCCTCGTTGCGCCCGCACGGCTGTTCGACTCTCGCTCCGACGGCGTCACCGTCGACGGCCGCTCTGCCGGCGGCGGCATCGTCGCCGCCGGAACCTCCGCCGTGGTGCAGATCGACGGTCGCGCTGCCATCCCGACAGGGGTCGCCTCGGCCGTCCTCAACGTCACGGTCGCCGAACCGGAGACTGCCGGGTTCGTGACCGTGTACCCGTGCGGGACGATGCGACCCAACGCGTCCAACCTCAACTACGTCATCGGCCAGACCGTCCCGAACGCTGTGATCGCGCGGCTCGGATCCGGCGGCACCGTCTGCGTGTTCACGTCCGCGACGGCGCACCTCATCGTCGACGTCGCCGGCTACGTCGCCACGTCGTCGGTCGTGGTGCCGCTGCCGAGCCCGGCGCGCCTGCTCGACACGCGCGCTGACGGGACGACCGCCGACGGGCAGTTCGTCGGGATCGGGCTGCGCGGGGCCGGCACGACCACGCCGCTGACGGTCGCCGACCGCGCACCGATCCCGGCCAACGCCTCCGTCGTCGTGAACGTCACGGTCGACCAGCCGACCCAACCGGGCTTCGTCACCGTGTTCCCCGCGGGCGTCGCTCGGCCCAACGCGTCGAACCTGAACTACGTCACTGGTCAGACCGTGCCCAACGCCGTGATCTCGCGGCTCGGATCGGACGGCACGATCTGCCTGTTCAACAGTGGTTCGACGCATCTGATCGTCGACGTCACGGCATACATCGTCGGCTCGTCGCCGCCCGGTCCGGGCACGGCGTGCGGCGAGGTCGCGCCACCACCGACCTCGAGCCCGACCACGACCGGTCCGGCCTCGCCCTCGACGACGACATCGACGTCGACCACGACCACGACGGCACCACCTTCCGGCGGACGGCCGAACGTGTTGCTGATCAACATGGACGACGCTCGCTTCGACGCATTGACGTACATGCCGAAGACCGCTGCCTGGATGGCGAGCGGCGTCACCTACCCGAACAACTACGTGACCATCCCATCCTGCTGTCCGAGTCGCTCGACGTTGTTCACCGGTCGCTACTCGCACAACAACGGCATCGAGCACCAGGGCGAGGCGCTCCTGCTCGACCAGGACTTCACGATGGCGCACTACCTCGACGCGGCCGGCTACCGGACCGCGATGGCGGGCAAGTTCCTCCTGTCGTGGCCCGACGCAACGGCGCCGCCCGACTTCGATCGGCACACGGTGATCAAGGGCGGGTACACGAACTACACGGCGAGGGTCGACGGCGTCGCGCAGCAGGTGTCTCAGTACTCCACGACGTTCCTCGGATCGGCGCTGCGCGGATACGTGCACGGGTTCGAGTCGAACGACGCGCAGCCCTGGTTCGCGTACTTCGCTCCCCAGGCGCCACACATCGAGGGAGGCTGGAAGACGCTGGCGGTACCAGAGGCGAAGTACGCGAGCGCACCCGTGGGCAACTGCGTGCAGCCCGGAGAGCCGGACAAGAGCGACAAGCCGCCCCACATGAGCTGGGTCGTCCCCGATCCGGCGTACGTCCTCGCCGTCTGTCAGAGCCAGGCGCGGGCGCTGATGAGCGTCGACGACGAGATCGACGCGATGCTCACGCAGCTCACCGCCGACGGCGAGCTCGGCAACACGATCGTGATCGTCACGAGCGACAACGGCTTTCTGTGGGGCGATCACGACCGCTGGGAGAAGTTCGTCGCGTACGAGCCCTCGGTGCGCGTGCCGCTGCTCGTGCGTTGGGATGGGCACCTCTCCCCCGGCATCGACACACGGCGCACCGAGACGATCGATCTGCTGCCGACGATCCTCGAAGCCGCCGGCATCACACCGCTCAAGCCCCTCGACGGCCGGTCGTTGTTCTCGGCCATTCCGCGAGCGGAGAACTTCGCCGAGTACTGGTACGACAACGACGCGAACGGGCCGACCCCGAGCTGGGCGTCGCTGTCCAACGGCGTCTGGAAGTACATCGAGACCTACGACGAGAGCGGCAACCTCGACTTCGTCGAGTACTACCGGTTGCAGTCCGATCCGCTCGAGCTGACCAACGTGCTGCAGGACGGGAATCCGGCGAACGACCCCTCCGCGAACGAGCTGTCGCAACTCGCGCAACGCCTGGCGGCAGCACGGGTCTGCTTCGGCGGCGCCTGCCCGTGAGAACGCAACAGCCCTCGGGAGGACGCCTGAGGCCGGACGCGTAGGCTCGGCGCCGAGGAGGTCCGATGACTGGGCACGGCGTCGTCGACATCACGATGCTCGGCCGGTTCGAGGTGCGCGTCGACGACGCGACGGTGGACAGCAGCGCGTGGCGCCGGCGACCTGCCGCATCGCTGGTGAAGCTCCTGGCCCTCGCGCCGTCGCGTCGGCTGCACCGCGAGGTGGTGTTCGACGCGTTGTGGCCCGACCTGTCGCTCGTCGATGCCGGACCGAGGTTGCACAAGGCGGCCCATTTCGCGCGGCGAGCGCTCGGGCACACCAACGCGTTGGTGCTCGGCGGCGAGTCGGTGGAGCTGCTGCCGGACGCCGACGTTCGAGTCGACGTCGTCGAGTTCGAGCGAGCGGCATCGGCGGCTCTCGCGCCGGGCGCGACGACTGCTGCGATCGACGCCGCCCTGGCCGTGCACGGTGGCTTGCTGCTCCCCGATGATCTGTACGAACAGTGGAGCGAGCCGCGGCGTGGCCACGTCCAGCACCTCCACCTGCAGCTTCTCCGCGCAGGCGCACACTGGAACGAACTGCTGGCCATCGACCCGACCGACGAGGCTGCTCACCTCGCCGTCATGCGCGCGCGGATCGAACGGGCGGACCGAGCCGGTGCGCTCGCTCAGTTCGAGCGACTGCGCCAGGTGCTCGAGACCGAGCTCAGGGCGGAGCCGAGTCCCGCGGCTCGCGCCCTGCGCGACAAGGCGTTGACCTTGCCGCCCACCGCGCCCGACGCATCCTCGCTGCCGGCCCAATCCGTTCGTTTCTGCCGCACCGCCGACGGCACGCAGTTGGCCTACGCCGTCGTCGGTGACGGTCCACCGCTCGTGAAGGCGGCGAACTGGCTCTCGCACCTCGAGTACGACTGGGAGAGCAGCACGTGGCACCACTGGCTGCAGGCGTTGACGCAGCGGTTCACGTTGCTGCGCTACGACGAGCGCGGCTGCGGGTTGTCGGACCGCGACGTCGATCGGTACTCGATGGACGCCTGGGTCGACGACCTCGAGGCAGTGGTCGACGCCGCTGGCTTCGACCGCTTCCCCTTGCTCGGCGTCTCGCAGGGGGCGGCCGTCGCCGTGGAGTATGCGGCGCGGCGTCCCGACAAGGTCACGGCCCTCGTCCTCTATGGCGGCTACGCGCAGGGCCGGGTGACCCGCTCGCGGTCGGACGAGGAGCGTCGCACTGCGTTGATACGGCGCGAGCTCGCCGAGCTCGGGTGGGGCACCGACAACCCGGCGTTTCGTCAGGTGTTCACGGCGCACTTCATGCCGGGCGGCACTCGACAGCAATGGGACGAGTTCAACGAGCTCCAGCGACGCACGTGCTCCGGGTCGAACGCGGCCCGCTTCATCGCCGCGTTCGGTGAGATCGACGTGCGCGACGCGGCACGGCGCGTCCGTTGCCCGACGCTGGTGCTGCACGTGCGCGGCGATCGCAGCGCGCCGGTCGCGCAAGGACGCCTGCTCGCCTCGACCATCCCGGACAGCCGGTTCGTCTCGCTCGAAGGGGACAACCATCTCATCCTGGCGTCCGACGACGCCTGGCCGAAGTTCGTCGAGGAGGTCGACCGGTTCCTCCAGGACGTGGATCGGACCGGCACGTCGTGAACGGTCAAGGGCGGGGCAGGGGCTCCCCGCTCAGCTCGGACAGCCGGCGAAGCCCGCGGTCGATGTGCTCGGTCACGCAGGCTGCTGCCGCCTGAACCGCGGGGTCCTCACGTCGCGCCGGTTCGATGCGCGCAGGGTTGAGGGCACATGCGTTCGCCCATGCGGCGATGTCCGGCTCTGCACCGTAGGTGCGCGCAGCGATCGTGCCCCGGACCTGCATCCGGGCCCAGTTCGCCGGGTTGTCCGGCAGCGCGTTCGGCGGACACAGGCGGTTTCGTTCGCGATCGTCGTCACGGGTGGCTTCTACGTATCCGGCCAGCGCCGCGCAGAAGCAGGGGAAGCCGACACGGATGGTCTGGAGTCTGATCATGTCGGGTGCCCAGATCGGCACCAGCGGCGGATAGGCGAGCCCCGACGCGGCGCAGTGGACGACGAGCGAATCGGGCTGCAGACGGATCGTTCCCCGGTCGAGGACCACCTCGGTGCCGGTCACATGGCGGATGTGGCCGAGCCGGACGACGTGATCGACCGTGCGCAGGAGGTCGAGCTCCCACGCGCCGAGCGTCGGAGTCTTGGCCATCGTCGGTGTCACCTCGGGGTCGATCCGGAACACGACACCGGCCGCCTCGAGGCGCACGAACAGGTCGTCGAGTGACTCGGCGTCCGCAGCCGACGCCATCGTGTCGGCGGCGAGACCGAGCGCCACGATCGGGTCGGGCTGCACGACCGCCCGGTTCAGCATCCAGGGGTCACGGGGACGAACCCACGTGATGCGCTCCTGCGGCACCCCGTTCAGCAGCAGCCAGACGATCCCGTCGGTCGCGGTCTTGCCCGACCCGACGATCACGAACCGCTGGGGCGCGCCCGTCAGCCGAGCGAGCTCGTTGATGGGAGCGACGCGCGCGTCGTCGGCGACACCGAACGGCGGCGGCGTGGTCGCCGGGATGGTGGGCGCGAGGTAGGTGGCGTCCACGACCCGGCGGCGCACGTCGATCTCCATCGCCTCGCCCGACACCAGCGAGGTGACGACGTGGGCGGAGCCGGCGGCTGAGTACTCGGAGCCACCGAGGAAGGTGACGCGACCCGAGGGTAGGAACCGGCGGTGGAGGATGTCGTCGTAATAGGCCTGGATCTCTGGCTGGCGAGCCCGCTCCTGCAGGCCGGCTTCAGGACCGCTGGCCTGGAGCGCACCGCGGCCGAGCACGGTCGAGGCGACGCCGTAGAACATCGATGCCTGGTGGAGCTGGACGAACGGGTACGCGTCATGCCAGTGGCCACCTGCCGCGTGGCGCCGGTCGACGAGGGTGACGTGGACGTCGGCGTGATCGATGAGAGCGTCGGTGAAGGCCATGCCCATCGCGCCGGCACCGATGACGAGGTAATCGGTCTCCAATCGCTTCACCATCAGCGCTCGGCCCCCTCACTCATGACGTACGCCTCACCGACCGCACCGATGGTAGAGCGGTTCATCACGACTCCGATTCGCATCGGTCCCTGCGAGTAGCGTCCTCGAGATGCTCACCGACACGCTCGACATCGACGCTGCGACGTTCGAACGAGGCACTGGCTGGGCGATCAAGCCAGAAGGCGCGTGCAAGGGCGAGGTCTGCGTGCCGCTCCCCGGCGGGTTCACGCTCGCCGGCGCGGCCGAGCGCCTCGGCATGGCCGTCGTCACCGACGCAACGACCGGCTTCTCCGCCGTCGGCCCGGAGTCGCTCGGCGGCCGCGCCCTCGTCTCGGCGGAAGCACCCGAGCTGGTGCTGCCCGACCTCGACGGCAACGAGTTCCGCCTGTCGTCGCTGCGTGGTCAGAAGGTGGTCCTCGTCGCCTGGGCGCCGTATTGAGGCTGTCGCTTCGACCTGCCCGGGTGGCAGGCACTACGGGCTGAGCTCCATCCCCTCGGGGTCGAGGTGGTCACCGTCTCGCTCGAGCTGAGTGGACCCGAGGCGTCGCGCTCGTCGATCGAACGTGCCCGCCCCGAGCATCCGTCGCTCCTCGACGCGACACATCAGATGGACGCGCTGTTCGGGGTGGTCAACATCCCCAACGTCATCTGGATCGACGAGGCGGGGATGATCGTGCGTCCTGCCGAGCCCGGCTGGCCCGGACCCTCCGAGTACCCACCCGAGATGATCGAGCTGCTGAAGGAGCGAGCCCGCCGCGACCCCGAGGGCGCGTCGAAGCGCGCCGAGATGCTGCAGCGACTCGGTGGCGGACAGGACCGGACGACGTATCCGGACGCGATCCGGGACTGGGTGGCGCTCGGCCCGGCGAGCCGCTTCGCGATGACGCCCGAGCAGGTGATCGCCGCGTCGAGACCGCGCGACCACGACCTGTCCTGCGCCGCCGCGCACTTCGAGCTCGCCGACCACTTGTGGCGAGCCGGCCGGAGGGGTCCGGCCATCGAGCACTTCAACGAGTGTCACCGCCTCGACCCCGACAACTGGACGTACAAGCGGCAGGCGTGGTCGCTCGTCGGCAGCGAGCGCGCCGGCGGCGGCGACCTGTCACGGTTCTCGCAGGGGCCGGTCCCCGGTGAGGAGGCCGACTGGCCGTTCGCCTCCGACTTCGACACCGACGTCGCCCAACTCGGGCCCGGCGAGTACTACCCGAAGACGATCGAGGTCTGACCAGCCTCAGCGGTGGTAGCCGAGGACGTCGACGACGAAGTGGGTCGTGCCACTGCCTGCGCAGTGCACCCTGATCGCACGACCGTCGACCAAGCCGACCACCGAGAAGTTCGCCGTCACCGTGTCATCGGTGCTCCAGTTGATCGTCGAGGCGTTGATTGACATCGTGGTCACCGGAGTCACGGAGAGGTAGCCGCTCCCCGTGGTGTCCACCACGGTCAAGTTGAACACGATGGCGGTGGCGTCCGGCGGGACGACGCCGGAGACGGTCACGGCGCCCGAATCGATCGCGCGCCCGTCGGCGACCGCGATCACCCTCGATTGACCGGGAGCGATGGTTCCTGGCTGCGGCTGCGGTGCCCGGCTGTCGTACACACGCCGTGGGTCGATCACGGTGAGGGCACCCGCCGAGTCGGGCGCGGCGACGACGCGCCGCACACCAGGCGTGACCATCGCGTAGAACGAGCCTCCGGACTGGTGCAGCTCACCCGCCGCGTACTGCTCCACGGAGCCGAAGTCGTGGTCGATGAGCAGGAGCCGCCCGGACCCCCGGGCATGTAGGTCGACACCACCGGGTGCGTTGGCCGCCACAGCGACGCCGCCGAGACCTCCGACGGCGTCGTTGTCGGCACGCACCGTCGGGCCGTCGGCGGTCTGGGCGAACAGATACAGCGCTCCGGCGTTGCCGACGGTCCCGTTGTTGAAGAGTCCCATGACCGGGTTGCCGAAGGCTCCGGTCATCGTCGTGGACGCGACGACCGGGTTCGACGTGTTCTTCACCACGTCGTCGGGATCTGCTGCTCGAGCGGGCGAAGCGGTGACGAGGCTGGCGCCGACCGCGCTGATGGCCGACACCCCCGCGAGCCCGAGCACCGCCCGACGCGTCCGTGGCTCAGCGTCGGGTGATGTGAGTGCCCGGCCAGAATCGGGCGATGTCAGCGTCGGCGTCGTTCCGCGCACCGCCTCGGCTGCCGACTCGATCCGCTGCTGTAGATCACCGATCTGGGTACGCAGAGCTTCGATCTCGGACAACAGGACGGCGGCATCCGAACCGTCGCGTCGAGAGATGTGGTCCGTTGCGGCGTGGTCGTCGGTCGACATCGTGGTTCCCTCCGGGAGCGAATGTGGTGGCACCTACCCAGGCAGGCGAAATCACAGACGAGCTCCGGTCTGGAGGCCACGCCGACGCGTCCCGGACAGCGTCGCGCGCTGCTGCGTGGGTGGCGCCCCCGGAGAGACTCGAACTCCCAACCAACGGGGTAGAAACCCGCTGCTCTATCCATTGAGCTACGGAGGCGTGGGCATCGAGCCTACGAGATGGCGATCAGCTCCCGGCGTACCAGGTCGAGCGCGGTGATGACGCTCATCTGGCGCATCTGATCTCTCGCGCCCGGCAGGCGCACCGTCCGCGTGATCGTCGCGTCGGGCAGCGCGACACCGATGCAGAGGGTGCCGACCGGCATGCCGTCCTGTTCGGTCGGGCCGGCCACGCCGGTGAGCGCGAGCCCGACGTCGGCGCCGAGCACCCGTCTCGCACCCTCCGCCATCTGCGCCGCGGCGCGCTCGCTGACCACCGGGCCCTGGTCGACGCCGAGCAGGTCGAACTTCACCTCGCTCGCGTAGCTCACGATCGAGCCGCGCAGCACATCGCTCGCCCCTGGCACACCGGTCAGGCGCCCGGCGACCAGACCACCCGTCACCGACTCGGCGAGCGCGAGCGTCCACCGGCGAGATCGCAACTGGTCGAGCACGACCGACTCCATCGTGTCGTCGTCGACACCGAAGACGTGCTCGCCCACGATCGCGCGGATCTTCTCCTCGATCGGTGCGAGCCGTGCCATCGCCTCGCCGACCGTCGGCGCCTTGACGGTCAGGCGTACCTTCAGGCCCTCCCAGCCGCTGGCGAGGAACGCGAGCGTCGCCGCGCCCGATGTCTCCAGCTCGTCGATCACCGGGTCGAGCTTCTCGTTCAGACCGCTCTCGCTCTCGCCCCACGTGCGCAGCGTTCGGCTGACGATGACGACGGGCTCGCCGCTGCGGCGGAGCAGATCGGGCAGCACGGCGCGCTGCAGCATGTCGTGCATCTCGTGCGGAACGCCGGGCATCGCGTACATGACCTTCTCGACGCCGTCGATGACGACGGGGCAGATGAGGCCGGGAGCGGTGCCGCGCGTCTGCGGGATCACCGTCGCGCCGACCGGCACCTGTGCCTGCCGAAGGTTGTTCGCCGCCATCACCCGGCCACGTGCTGCGAACATCTCGCGGATCACCTCGGCGACGGTCTCGTCGTGTTCAAGCCCCACCTCCATCACCTCGGCGATCGCCTCGCGGGTGAGGTCGTCGTGCGTGGGGCCGAGACCGCCGCAGATGATGACGGCATCGGCCTCGGCGAGGCGTTCCCGCAGCACCCGGACGATCCGGCCCAGGTTGTCCCCCACCTTCACCTGCAGCAACGAATCGATGCCCGTGGCGGCAAGTCGTTCGCCGATGTGGGCCGAATTGGTGTCGATGATCTGACCGAGCAGCAACTCGGTCCCGATCGCGACGACGTCGCAGCGCACTCCCGTCAACCGACCTGCGCGAGGTCGGCCAGCCGCTTGCCCATGTGCGCGCGCCACAGGTACTGGGTGCCGCTGATCAACGCCAGCGCCACCGCCAACCACAACAGGCCGTTCCACAGCCACTTCGCGTCGAGCGCGGTGAGCGGCATGATCGCGAAGCCCACCGACAGCTGCTGGGTGAGCGTCTTGTATTTGGCGAGCTTGGTGGCGGGCACGCTGACGCCCTTGGTGCCGACGAAGGTGCGGTACAGGCTGATCGCCAGCTCTCGCGCGGCGATGATGACCACCGGCACCAGCCAGTACACGTTGCGGCTGACGAGCGTGAACATCGCGCCGAGCACCAGCACCTTGTCGGCGAGCGGGTCGAGGTACGTGCCGAGCGACGACGTGTTCTTGTGCCGCCGTGCGAGGTACCCGTCGAACGCGTCGCTGCTGCAGAGCACGAACCACAGCGCGAACGCGCCCCACGCACCCTCGCGACCGTCGGGGATCATCCAGAACATGAGTGGCGCGATCAGGAACCGCGCCACCGTCACCAGGTTGGCCCACGTGGCGATGGCGTTCGAATCGACCGACATGCGACCTACTCCGCTCGCGCCGTTGCCACCACGGCCGCAGACTGCGCCACGAGATCGGGCCCCATGGCCTCGACAATACGCACCTGTGCGAACTCGCCGGTCATCACCGACTGCGGGACCTCGATGATGCCGTCGATCTCGGGGGCCTCGCGATGGCTACGGGCGACGCCTGGCTCGTCGACGAGCACCGTGACCTCCGTCCCGATCAGGTCGTCACGGCGGCGCGCCGTGATCTCGTCCTGCAGCTCGCGCAGCTCGGCGAGCCGGTCGTGCATCAACGCTTCGTCGACTGCGCCGTCGAGGGTGGCCGCGTACGTGCCGTCCTCGGACGAGTACGCGAAGAACCCGCACCAGTCGAGCTGGGCCTCCTCGACGAAGTGCAGGAGCTGATCGTGGTCGGCTTCCGTCTCGCCCGGGTAGCCGACGATGAAGTTGCTGCGGAACGCAGCCTCGGGCTCGCGCGCCCGGATGTCGGCGATGCGGCGCAGGAAGCGGTCGCCGTCACCCCAGCGACGCATCCGCCGCAGCAGCGGCTTGCTGACGTGCTGGAGGGACAGGTCGAAGTACGGCACGCCGGTGTTGCAGATCGCGTCGATCAGCTCGTCCGTCAGATCGCTCGGGTACAGGTAGAGCAACCGCGTCCACGGCACTCGCTCTGACACCGCGCGAACGAGGGGAACGATGCTGCCGGCGCCCAGCTCGTCGGGGCGGTCCTTGCCGTAGGACGCGAGGTCCTGGGCGACGAGCACGATCTCGGACGCCCCGAGCTCGTCGACCTCACGCAGGATGGCGTCGACGTCGCGGCTTCGTTGGGGCCCACGGAACGAGGGGATGGCGCAGAAACCGCACGACCGGTCGCATCCCTCGGCGATCTTGACGTACGCCCACGGACTGGTCGAACGAGGCCGCGGCAGGTTGAGCAGGTCGAACGACGGGATCGGCGCGCTGGACACCGGGATGAGCGTGCGACCCGACGCCGGTGGAGCGTGGTGCACCGCGACGCCGAACCCGGCGATCTGGTCCACTTCGGGGAGCGCCTCGGCGAGCTCGTCGCCGTACCGCTCAGCCATGCAGCCCGTGACGACCAGCTTGGCACCCTCCTTGCGTTGTGATTCGAGGGCGAGGATCGTGTCGATCGACTCGCGGCGGGCATCCTCGATGAAGGCACAGGTGTTCACGACGACCAGATCGGCCGACCCGGCATCGTCGACCGCCGACATGCCGTCGGCCAACAACGTGCCAACCAGCTTGTCGCTGTCGACCTGGTTCTTCGGGCAGCCCAACGTCTCGATGTAGAAGCGGCGGCCCATGGCCAGCCACGCTATCGGCGGCTCAGAGACCGCCGCTCTCGACGAGCAGCTCGAACTCCTCGACGGTCATGAGCACCGCACGTGCCTTCGAGCCCTCGCTCGGGCCGACGATCCCTCGGGTCTCGAGCAGGTCCATGATCCTGCCCGCGCGGGCAAAGCCGACCTTGAGCTTGCGCTGCAGCATGGAGGTCGAGCCGAGCTGGCTGCGCACCACGAGCTCGATGGCCTGGCGCATGAGCGTCTCGTCCTCGTCGTCGCCCCCACCAGACGAGGCGAACATGCCACCACCGCCGGCCGCGTCGTCGTCGCCCTCGACGCCGCTGACGTACTGCGGTTCGGGGTTCTGGCGTCGCCAGTGGGCGACGATCTTGCGCACCTCCTCCTCGCTGACGAAGGAGCCCTGGATGCGCTGGGCGACGTTGGAGTTGCCGGGCAGGAGCAGCATGTCGCCCTTGCCGACCAGCTTCTCGGCGCCCGGCTGATCGAGGATGACGCGGCTGTCGGTGAGCGACGACACGGCGAAGGCCATGCGGGCCGGGATGTTCGCCTTGATGACGCCGGTGATGACGTTCACGCTCGGTCGCTGCGTGGCGACGATGAGGTGGATGCCGACGGCGCGGGCCTTCTGCGCGATGCGGGTGATGCTCTCCTCGACGTCGCGAGCGGCCACCATCATCAGGTCGTTCAGCTCGTCGACCACGACGACGATGTAGGGCAGCCGCTCGTACTGCTTGGGCGAGTCGTCGTCGGTGAGCAGCGCTGGCACGGGCTCGTTCGAGAGGTCGCCGCGGTCGTAGGCAGCGTTGTACCCGGTGATGTCGCGGAAGCCGACCTCGAACAGCACGTCGTACCGGCGCTCCATCTCCTTCACCGCCCACGACAGCGCGTTGGCCGCCTTCTTGGGGTTGGTGACCGGAGCGGTGAGGAGGTGCGGCAGTCGGTTGTACTGCCCCATCTCGACCTGCTTGGGGTCGATGAGGATGAGCTTGACCTGGTCGGGTGTGCTGCGCATGAGCAGCGACGTGATGATGCAGTTGATGCCGCTCGACTTGCCGGCACCGGTGGCACCGGCGATGAGGAGGTGCGGGGTGGTCGCCAAGTTGAGGAACACTGATCGGCCGGCGATGTCCTTGCCGACGGCGACATCGAGCGGGTGCGTCGACGTCTTCGACTCGGCCGACGTCATGATGTCGCCGAGCGCGACCAGCTGGCGCGTGTGGTTGGGCACCTCGACACCGATCGCCGACCGCCCGGGGATGGGCGCGAGGATGCGGACGTCGGTGGCCGCCATCGCGTAGGCGATGTCACGGTTGAGGCTGGTGATGCGGGCGACCTTGACGCCCGCGCCGAGCTCGAGCTCGTACCGCGTGACCGTGGGGCCGACGGTCTGGCCGAGCAGCCGAGTCTCGACACCGTGCGACGCCAACGACTCGACGAGGGTGCGACCGCGCGCCTCGACCTCGGCCTTGTTGATCGCCTGCGCCTCGCTGCGCACGAGGGAGCTGGAGGGTGGCAGCACCCACGCACCGGGTTGTGCGCCAGGACCGAGCTCGAGCTCGGTCTGCTCGGTCGGGCCGAACACCTCCTCGGGCAACGCCGCCGGCTTCGATCGCGATCGCTTGGGCTTCGGTGGCGGTTCGGCCCACACGTCGTCATCGGCTGCGGCGTCGTACAGCATCGGCGACGGCCGATCGAGCTCGCCACTCTCGCGCTCGCTGCGCAAGGTGGTGACCTCACCGAACGCCGTGCGAGCGCGTCGCGCAGCACGGCCGAGCGGCATGGCCACCGCGCCGACGCCTCGACCCGTCTGCGACATGAGCGTGCGCAACGTGGATCCGGTGATGAGCAGGACGCCGGCGATGAACAGCGCGACGAAGACCACCACCGCGCCGGCATCGGCGATGAGCGACCGCAGCGGCTGGCCGATCAGCGCGCCGAACCACCCACCTGCCGTGCCGAACGCGTCGAAGTCGGCCCACCACTTGTCCGGGCCACGGACGATGTGCAGCAGGCCGAGGATCGCGAGCGCGGCGATCCCCCAGCCGAACACGAGCCGCATGGGGTGCTCGCTGCGGCCCTTGCGCACGAGCGCGATGCCGATGCCGATGAGGGCGACCGGCACGACGAAGCGCCCGAGGCCGGTGAACCACCCGATCAGGGTCTCGACAGCGCGCCCGACCGGGCCGGCGAGGTCGACGTAGATGGACAGGGCGATCAGCAAGCCGACGGCGATGAAGCCGATGCCGGCGAACTCGTGCTCGCGCCCTTCGATCGCGCTGCGCAGCTCGTTGGACGCGCGGCCCCCGGAGCCGCGCGAGCGCGAGGCCGTGCGAGGAGCCTGGCGGGTGACCTCACCCGAGCTGGAGGAACGGGCCGACGAGGACGCGCGCGCGGTGCCACGCGCCGGCGTCTGCTTCGACCTGCCCCGCGAGGGGCCGTAGGTGGCCATGGATGTTCAAGCTACCAACGGGGCGCGCGACCGCTGGTGCATCGCGTCGCCCCTGGCAGGCGCCAAGAGGACTCCCACCTCCCGCCGTCCTGGCGTGATCCGGCGGCGCACAGGCGACGTACCGTTCGGCATGGACTCCGCGCTCGCGATCCCATCCGACCGCACCGTGACCGACGCGACCGGGGCCGTCGTGGGCTTCTACGAGTACGGCGACCCGACGGGCTACCCGGTCCTCACCTTCCACGGCACGCCGGCGTGCGGCGCAGGCTTCGCGTTTGCCGACGAGCCCGCCCGAGCACGCGGCCTGAGGATCATCGCCCCGGACAGGCCAGGTGTCGGTCGGTCGTCGCGCCGGTCGGGTTGGGTCGTCGGCGACTACCCGACGATGGTCGCCGCGTTTGCGGACGCACTCGGCCTCGGGCGTTTCTCGGTGTGGGGCTACTCAGGTGGCGGGCCGTACGCCGTGGCGTGCGTCGCTCGCTTGGCCGAACGGATCGACGCGAGCGCCGTCGCCGCGGGCATGGGCGAGATCGGCGTCTTCGCGACCGCCGACGAGTTCGAGAAGACCGATCGGCAGATGCTGGCGCTTGCCCCGCGACATCCGGTGATCGCGCGATGGATCATGGGGTTCGCCGGTTGGATGGCCGAGCGGAGCCCGCGCTCGGCCCTCAAGTCGTTCGAGGCGCAGCTCAGTGCTTCGGATCGGGCCGTGATCGCCGAGGTCGGCGACCCGGCGGCAGTGATGGCGATGTTCACGCGTGCGTTCCAGCGCGGTGCGCACGGCGTCGTCGCCGACTACGCGGCCCTGAGCAGGCCGTGGGGATGTGAGCTCTCCACCGCCACGGGAGCAGTCACGGTGTGGCACGGGACTGCCGACACGATGGTGCCCCTCCGCCACTCGGCCGAGCTCGCCCGCCGGTTGCCGAACGCAACCCTCACCACCTGGGAGGGCGAAGGACACCTGGCGCCCATCACCCACGTCGATCAGATCCTCGACACGCTGCGTCGAGCCGTGAAGCCGTGAGTGCACGGCCAGCCACATCCGCGTCGAGGGGCGGCATACTGCTGTCGTGGCCGAAGGATCAGGACGTTCGCTGCTCGCCACCCTCGTCGGTTACGTCATCGTCGCGATCATCGTCATCTGGCTGCTCGGGGCAGTCGTCGGCATCGTCGTGTGGCTGCTCCGCTCGATCATCGCGGTCGCGGTCGTGATCGGGCTGATCCTCCTCTACCTCAAGCTCAAGTCGCCGCCCGACGACGTCTGATCACACGGGGTCGACGGACAGCACCTGACCGTCACCGTTCACCGCGACGATCAGCTGCCCACCCTGCGCCGAGGTCGTGACGATGGAGTACTGCGGCGTGCCCTGCGCGTCGGCGATGATCTCGAACGCCGTCACCCTCGATTCGGGGAGCTCGTCGGTGACGCACGACGTCACCGTCTGCGCGTCGAAGTCGATCGAGGACGCGTCGAACGTGTTGCCCTGTGCGGCTTCCGGGTCGCGCGAGTTCAGCTCGTCCTGCAGGAACACGTACGGCTTCACCATCGTGCCGTCCTCGACCGAGACGAACAGGTTGACCAGCAGGTCGGTGGCGTTGATCTCGAAGTACTGCTGCGGCCCGCCGAGCGCTGCCTCGACGCGTTCGATGGCGGTGTCGATCAGGTCGACGCGCAACTCGGGCTGTCGTGCCACGCAGTCGGCGGGCGCCTCGGGCAGGGTGACGTCGGCGGCCGCGTCGTCATCGTCACCCGAGGAGCACGCCGCCACCGAGACGAGCGCGATCAGACCGGCCACCGCCACCACGCTGCAGCGGCCTCGCGCCGCACGCATCAGGTCTCCATCACGACGGGCACGATCATCGGTCGCCGGCGGGTGCGTTCGTTGACGAACTTGCCCGCAGCACGACGCACGTCGCGCTCGAGGTTCTCGACGTCGCGCACGCCGTTTGCCAGCGCCGCCTCGACCGCAGCCGCGACCGTGTCGCACGCCTCGTCCAGCAGATCCTCGGCCTCTGGCGCGTAGACCCAGCCACGGGTGATGATCTCGGGTCCGGTGAGGACCTTGCCGGTGCTCACGTC
Source organism: Ilumatobacteraceae bacterium (assembly GCA_050248155.1). GTDB lineage: Bacteria > Actinomycetota > Acidimicrobiia > Acidimicrobiales > Ilumatobacteraceae > VFMC01. Next base: position 57,158 of record JBFWSW010000017.1, on the reverse strand, counting down.
GACGGTCACGACGACCACGACGACACCTTCCTCTGCGAGCACCCGGCGGTCGCGCAGCACACCACGGCCGACGTCACCCACGATGCCGTCGACGTACAGGTATCCCGCGGGGATTCGGCCCGTGACCGCCACGCCGTCCTCCGTGATCTCGAGGACGTCGCCGTCCTCGCAGAGCAGCACTCGATCGCGCGGCACCCCCATGAGGTGGCCGAGCCGGCTGTTCGCGACCATGTGCCGGTACTCGCCATGGATCGGCACGAACCACTCCGGCTTGGTGATCGACAGGTAGGTCTTCAGCTCGTCCGCTTGCGCATGGCCGGTCGCGTGCACATCGGCGATGCCGCTGTGGACCACCTCGCAGCCGGCACGGAGCAGGCCGTCGATCACGCGGTTGACGTTCCCCTCGTTGCCGGGGATCGCATGGCTGGACAGGATGACCGTGTCGTGCTCGCCGACCTTCACGAACTTGCTCTCACCGCGCGCGAGCAGAGCGAGGGCCGACATCGGTTCGCCTTGCGACCCGGTCGACACGATGCAGACGCGCCCGGGCGGGTACTGGTCGAGGTCCTCGATGTCGATGAGCGAGTCGTCGGGGATCCGCAGGATGCCGAGGTCGCGTCCGAGCCGCACGTTCTTGCGCATGCTGAGACCCAGCGTCGCGACGACGCGTCCGGTGGCGATGGCCGCGTCGGCGATCTGCTGGATGCGATGCAGGTGACTGGCGAAGCTGGCCGTGATGATCCGCCGATCGTGCTGCTCCATGAACAGCTGCCGCAGCACGGTGCCGACGCTGGTCTCGCTCGGTGCGTGGCCGTGCTCCTCGGCGTTGGTCGAATCGGCCATCAACAGCCGGATGCCCTGCGTGGAAGCGATCGCGCCGATGCGGGCGAGGTCGGTCACGCGGCTGTCGACCGGGGTGAGGTCGAGCTTGAAGTCGCCGCTGTGCAGGACGACGCCCTGAGGCGTGTGCAGCGCGATCGCGTGCGAGTGCGGCACCGAGTGCGTGACGGGGATGAACTCGACATCGAACGGGCCGATGCGCCGGCGCTCGCCGTCGCGGACGGCGACGAGCTCGGTCTGGCCGAGCAGGCCGGCTTCCTCGATGCGGTTGCGGGCGAGACCCAGCGCGACGGGCGAGCCGAAGATCGGGAAGCTCAGATCACGCAACAGGTACTGCAGCGCACCAACATGGTCTTCGTGGCCGTGCGTGATGACGCAGCCCTCGATGCGGTCGGCGTTGGCTCGCAGGTACGTGAAGTCGGGCAGGACGAGGTCGATGCCGTGCATGTCGGCGTCCGGGAACATCAACCCGCAGTCGATGAGCAGCAGGCGATCGTCGTGCTCGACGGCCATGCAGTTGCGGCCGATCTCGCCGAGACCGCCGAGGAACGAGATGCGCACCGCACCGGCGCCCGATGTGGGGGGTGTGGTGACGCTCATCGATCAGCGATCAGGGGGTTGAGGGAACGCATCCCTCCAGCGTTGCAGATTGCCGAGCACTTCCGGCACTCGCTGCTCGACCCATTCCGGCGCGTCGCCCATGGGCAAGCGGGCCTGACCCACAGGGATGCCGAGATGGCGCATCACTGCCTTCGTCGGGATCGGGTTCGGCGCCTCGTCACCGGTCTCGAAGGCGAAGCTCTCGAGCATCCGGCTGTTGACGAGCCGCGCTCCGACCGTGTCGCCCTTCTCCCACAGGTCGAACATCTCCTGATGGTCGGGCGCTGTCCAGTGGGTGGCCACGCCGACCGTGCCGACGATGCCCGTCGCGAGGAGCGGCAAGGTCATCACGTCATCGCCGCTGTACACCTCGAAGCCCTCGGGTGCCGAGCTGATGAGCGCAGCGGTCTCGCCCGGGTTGCCAGCGGCGTCTTTCAGGGCCACGACGTTGGGGACCTCACGCGCCAGGCGCAACAACGTTGCGGTCGAGATCTTGCGGCCGGTGCGGACCGGGATGTCGTACACCATCACCGGCAGGTCGCTCGCCGCCGCCATCGCGCGGATGTGGCCTTCGATACCTGCTTGCGGTGGACGGTTGTAATAGGGGCACACGGCGAGCACGCCGGCAGCACCGAGCGCGGCCGCCTCCTTGGTCATGTGCACCGAGTGCGCCGTGTCGTTCGTGCCCGTCCCAGCGACGACCGGGATCGTCACCGCCTCGACCACCGCCGCGAACAAAGCGATCCGCTCGTCGTCAGTGAGCACCGGCGACTCCCCCGTCGTGCCGGCGACGACGAGGCCGTCGTTGCCCTGCGCCTGGAGGTGCCTCGCCAGCTGCTGCACGACGTCGAGGTCGAGCGAGCCGTCGGGACCGAAGGGGGTGACCATGGCGCTGAGCACACGACCGAAGCGAGCCATCAGAACGAGCCTTCCGCTGGGCGGTGGATGAGGGGGAGATCGTCGTGCCGGCGCATGGCGACATGGTGACGGCCGCGACGGATGACACCGATGGACATATTCGTTTCAGCAGCACCGTGCCGATGGCATGAAACGACCGGCTCTCGGTCAGAGGACGTCCGCGCCATCGGGGCGGACGTCGACGTCATCGGGCTCCATCGTAGATGACGGCTACGGCAGACGTCCCCACAGGAGCACTCGCCGGAAGCCGAAGAAGTACGGCGAGTGCTCGCCGATCTCGGCGAGCAGGTCGCGCTCGTACTCGGCGAGGAACTGGGCGTAGAGATCGGGAGGCAGCACCTTCTCGAACCTCGTGAGCGTCGTGCCCTTGACCCATTCGACGACGTGCCGGCTGGTCGCGAGCACGTGCGGGTACACCTGCAGTCGCACGTGCTGACGCTGGAAGCCGAGGTCGTACAGCAGGCCCGCGTACTGCTCGGGTTCGAGCACGTTGCCGACGACGACGTCGGGCGGCGGCGCTCCCCCCATCGCAGACAGGTACGGCTCGCGCCGGCCGAGCCGGATCGCGACCTGATGCGTCGGCCGACTCCCGTTGGAGGGCACCTGGACCGCCAGTTGGCCACCCGGGCGCAGCGCAGCGGTCCAACGCCGCAGCACGGCCGGATGATCGGGCGCCCAATGCAGGCTGGCGTTGGCCAGCACGAGATCGTGGTCGGCGTCCGATGTCCACGGCGCCAGGTCACCTGCTGCGAACGAGAGGCCAGGGCGCGCCACCTGGGCCGCACGGGCGAGCATCGCCGGCGAGTTGTCGATGCCGGTCATCTCGTCGATGTCGAACCGCTCGGCGGCCATCGCCGTGAGCGCCCCCGTGCCACACCCGAGGTCGACCGCGCGCTCCATCGGCACGGGTTCGATCAGGTCGAGGAGGTCGAGGAACGGCCGCGTCCGCTCGTCGGCGAAGCGCTCGTACTGCACCGGGTTCCAGTCTGCCACAACTTGTACACTACTTGTCTTACACTTGTCTGTCCAGGCAATTCATGGCGACCGAGACGACGGCGAACGCGACACTGCCCCGATGGCCGACGGCTTCTTCGACGAACGGATCGCGGCGAGCTATGACGCGACGTCCGCTCAGATGTTCGACGACGCCGTCCTCGGGCCGACGGTCGACTTCCTCGCGTCGCTGGCGGATGGACGGCGTGCTCTCGAGTTCGCGCTCGGGACAGGTCGGGTCGCGCTCCCCCTCAGCGCTCGCGGCGTGGAGGTCGCGGGCATCGAGCTCTCGACGGCGATGGTCGCTCAGCTGACGGCGAAGCCTGGTGCGGAGCGGATCGCCGTCACGATCGGCGACATGGCCACGGCGCAGGTCGACGGCAGCTTCGGGCTCGTGTACCTCGTCTACAACACGATCTCGAACCTGCTGACGCAGGCCGAGCAAGTGGCGTGCTTCCGCAACGCGGCGGCGAATTTGGACGAGGGAGGCCACTTCGTGATCGAGGTGACCGTCCCGTCGGTTCGTCGCCTGCCGCCGGGTGAGGTCTTCGTGCCGTTCGAGGTGACGCCCCACCACCTCGGGATCGACGAGTACGACGTGGCGAACCAGCGACTGGTGTCGCACCACTACTGGATGACAGGAGACCGCGTCGAGCGGTTCGACTCGTTCCATCGCTACGCGTGGCCGGCCGAGTACGACCTCATGGCCGAGCTCGCCGGCCTGACGCTCGTGGAGCGGTGGGCCGGTTGGGACCGAGCGCCGTTCACGAGCGAGTCGACAGCGCACGTGTCCGTCTGGCAGAAGCAACCATCGAGCTCGGGATCTTCGTAAGCCCGCAGAACCGCTGATCGTTTGTGCGGTCACTCAGATCTCGGCGACCGGACGTGCGTGAGCGCACAGGAGCGCGGACAGTTTGTGCGCGTCGGCCGGCGGCCGGCGGCGCGGCGCGGCGGACTCGGGGCGTGGGTCAGGCGCGCTCGGGGACGTCGGGCATCGCTTCGCTGTCGAGGGCGAACGCCGTGTACTCCTCGCCGGTGTCGGCCCAGTCCTCGAACTGGATGACGCCCATCTCCTCGAAGCGGTGGCGCAGCCACTTGTCGTTGCGATCGAGCAGCCCGAGCTTCTTGCAGTTGGGGACGATCTTGCTGAACAGCATCGACTGGAACAACTGGCGCGTCGGGTCGGCGAGCACCAGCGGCACGATGTCCTTCAGCTCGACACCCATGCGCTCCCAGACCTCTTGGCTCATGAACCGGTCGCGCATGCGCACCGCAGCCTCGAAGGCGAACTCCTGGCGATCCTTCATCTCGGCGTCGGTCATGCCCTCGTAGACCTCTTTCAGGCTGAGCACACCGAACGCGACATGGCGCGCCTCGTCGCTCATGACATACCGGAGCAGCTGCTTGAGCAGCGGCTCCTGCGTCGTCTGGTGGAGGAAGCCGAACGCGGCGAGCGCGAGGCCCTCGACCATCACCTGCATACCGAGGTAGGTCATGTCCCACCGGGCGTCGTTGATGATGTCGTCGAGGAGCATCTTCAAGTGGGTGTTCACCTGGAACTCGCCGCCCAGCTTCTCCTGGAGGTAGCGGGCGAACACCTCGACGTGACGAGCCTCGTCGACCACCTGCGTGCTGGCGTACAGCTTGGCGTCGTACCACGGCACGGTCTCGACGATCTTGGCGGTGCACAAGAGCGCGCCCTGCTCGCCGTGCATGAACTGGCTGAGGCTCCAGTTGCGGCTCTCGATGCCGAACTCGAGCCACTCCTTGTCACCCCACTTCTCGACCGGCGTGCCGACGTACATGCTGGGATCGAGACCCGCGCCGAGCAGTGCCTGGTCTTCTGCGACGGTCTTCTCGACGTCGACCTCGGTCTCCCACGGCAGATCGCTGGTCGCGTTCCACTGGCCCGTCTTGGCCTTCTCGTACAGCTTGCGCAAGGCCGGCCGGCTGAGGCTGTAGTCCCACGTGAAGATGGCGTCGGCGTTGTCCTTGACGATGTGCTCGATCTCGTTCGGATCGCTCGTCGGGATGGCGAGGATCGCGTCGATGTCGTTGATCTCGGCGCGGCCGAGGATCGTCTGGTTGTCGTTGTGGGTGACGGTCATGAGCTGGCTCCGGTGCTGGCCGACGTCACAGCGAACGTCGGGAGGATGTGGTTGGAGATGAACTGGCGCGCCGAGTCGGGATCGCCGAGATCGACGTGGTCGGAGGGAGCGAGGAAGTAGGATATGACGAGACGGGCGAGCAGGTCGACGAGCCGAGTGGCGGTCGCGCGGTCGAGGTAGGTCTCGATCTTCGGAGCGAGGAACAGCGACGCCATCCGGATGATCCGCGGCAAACCCTCGACCGTGAGGTTGCCCAACGTGTGCCCGGGCTCGGAGGCGAGCATGAGCGCCAGGTGCTCGTCGTGGCGCAGCTCGGTGGTGGCCACGACCACGGTGCGGACGATGACGTCCTCGAGCTCGGAGACTCCCTCGAGACCCGCGGTGAGGCGGACGAAGAAGTCCTCGAGCTCTTGGACGCGCAACGCGTCGAAGAGCACGTCCTTGCCCCCAGGGAACATGCGGTAGAGCGTTGCGCGTGAGACGCCCGCAGCGGCAGCGATGTCGTCGATGGTGACCTTGTCGATCCCCCATCGCTCGCAGCAGGACTTCGCGGCGTCGAGCACGCGCCGTTCCGTGGACGTCATGGTGAGACGCTAAGACTCTTTTCGTCTCACTGTCAAGGCATTCCTGTGTCGAGGGCCACGCCGAAATCCGACCAGATCAGTCGGGTTTCGTCGCACGCTGGTACTCTGGCGCGCTCAGCGTGAACACCTGGAGGAGAAGATCGACATGAAGCGACTCGCAGCGTTGGCCGTTGCCGGCACCCTGCTGCTCGCCGCGTGTGGCGGGGACGACGACGATTCGGGGGCGACGTCACCGCCGACCGATGCCGGTGCCGCCACCACCGCGCCGCAGGCCACCGACATCCCACCGGGCAGCACCACGCCGGGGGGCGAGGTGTCGGCAGCCGAGTGCGCGGTCGGCAAGACCCTGGCCGATGATCGGCTCACCATCGCGACCGGCGATCCGGCGTACCCGCCCTACGTCATCGACGACGACCCCACCACGGGACAGGGCTTCGAGTCTGCGGTTGCGCTGGCCGTCGCCGAGCAGATGGGCTTCACCGGCGAGGCCGTGTCGTGGATCCGCACCGGCTTCGACGCCGCCATCGCGCCCGGCGCCAAGGACTTCGACTTCAACCTGCAGCAGTACTCGATCAACCCCGAGCGCCAGCAGACGGTGTCGTTCTCCGAGCCGTACTACACCGCCAACCAGGCGGTGCTCGGCTACCCAACGGGAGCGGCTGCCAACGTGACGTCGCTCAGCGACCTCAAGGGTCTGAAGCTCGGCGCCGCGACGTCGACCACGAGCCTCACCTTCATCACCGATGTCATCCAGCCCGACAGCGAGCCGTTCATCTACAACAGCAACGCCGACGCCAAGACCGCGCTCGACAACCAGCAGATCGACGCCATCGTCGCCGACCTGCCGACTGCGCTGTACATCACCGGCGTCGAGATCACCGATGCGAAGGTCTTCGGCCAGTTCCCGATCGATGCAGGTGGCGCCGGCGAGTCGTGGGGTCTGCTGTTCGCGAAGGACAACCCGCTGGTCGAGTGCGCCAACCTTGCGCTCGCCGCGCTGACCGCCAGCGGCGAGCTCGCTGCGATCACCGAGCAGTGGATGGGCGACTACAACGACGCACCGACGCTGTCGGCCAGCTGACCGAGCCGACTGACGTGGGCGGCGTCAGCCTCGCGCCATGAGTCAGCCGCCGCCGGCCGTCGACCTCGTTCCGGCGCCGACGCGGGTGGACGGCCGCACCCGGCGCCAGCAGTACCAGCGCGCGCAACGACGTCGATCACTCGTGATCGCCGGCGTGAGCACGACCGCCGTCGTCCTGCTGCTGGTGCTGCTGGTGCCGCGCGCACCCGGATGGGACAGGGTGCAGCGCAGCTTCTTCGACGGTGCGCAGTTCCGCAGCGCGTTCCCCAAGCTGCTGCGCTACCTGTGGGTCGACGTGAAGCTGTTCCTGTGGTGCGCGCCCACCATCCTCGTATGGGGACTCGTCATCGCGATGTGCCGCAACAGCCGCAACCCGGCGCTCTTCCCACTGCGGCTGTTCGGCGCGCTCTACACCGACGTGTTCCGCGGCGTGCCCGTCATCATGACGATCTACCTCGTCGGCTTCGGCGTGCCGGGCCTCGGTCTGCACGGCGAGTTCGACTTCTGGATCGTGAGCGGACGCTGGAACTCGCCGTACATCTGGGGTTCGGTGGCGCTCATCCTCGCCTACTCCGCGTACGTGGCCGAGGTGTTCCGTGCCGGCATCGAGAGCATCCACGAGAGCCAACGTGCAGCCGCACGTTCGCTCGGCCTGTCACACGCGCGCACCATGCGACACGTCGTGCTGCCACAAGCCGGGCGGCGGGTCATCCCCCCGCTCATGAACGACTTCCTCTCCTTGCAGAAAGACGTCGCCTTGATCAGCATCCTCGGGCCGATCGAGGTGTTCCGGCGGGCGCAGAGCTTGAAGGACCTGAACGCCAACTTCACGCCGATCGTCGCGGCGGCGGTGATCTTCCTCATGATCACCATCCCGTTGACACGAATGGTCGACTGGTACATCGCGCGCACGCGCCGGCGGGTCAGCGGCACGGCCACGGCATGACGACCAAGCTGCGCATCGAGGGCCTGAGCAAGTCGTTCGGGACCAAGGTCGTGCTCGACGACATCTCGTTGTCGGTCGCCGAGCACGATGTCGTGTGCCTGATCGGCGCGTCGGGCTCTGGCAAGAGCACGCTGCTGCGCTGCATCAACCTGCTCGAACCGATCGATGACGGAGCGATCTTCCTCGACGGCGTCGACATCAGCGAGCCGGGCCTACCTCCCGATCCGATCCGGGCGCGGATCGGCATGGTCTTCCAGAGCTACAACTTGTTCCCGCACATGTCGGTGCTGCACAACATCACCCTGGCACCGATACACGTCCGCAAGCGGCCACGAGCGGAGGCGAAGGCGACAGCGCTGTCGCTGCTCGATCGCTTCGGTCTCGCCGACAAGGCCCAGGCCTATCCCGACCAGCTGTCCGGCGGCCAGCAGCAACGGGTGGCCATCGTGCGGGCGCTCGCGATGCAGCCCGAGATCATGTTGCTCGACGAGATCACCGCGGCGCTCGATCCGGTGCTCGTCGGCGAGGTGCTCGAGGTGGTGCGCGAGGTGCGCGCGGCGGGCATGACGATGCTCATCGCGACGCACGAGATGGGGTTCGCCCGCGAGATCGCCGACACCGTCTGCTTCCTCCATGGGGGCATCGTGCTCGAGCAAGGTCCCCCGGCGCAGATGTTCAGCGAGCCCCAGCACCCTCAGACCCGCGACTTCCTGGCCCGCGTCATCGCGTCCGGCCGGCTCTGAACCGCCGCCGGGTGACCGACGTGTCCCGGCAGTAGCGTGGCTGGATGCCGCCGATGCAGCCCCCGGTGACCGCCTCGGACGACGCCGCCGAACCCCACGTCCGGCCGGCCGCGCGCCGGGCCATCCTCATCGTCTCGGGCATCTTGTTCGCGGCCGGGACCTTCGGCTCGAACGTCGGGCCGGCGTGGGTGGACGAGCGGCCCGAACTGGTGCTCGGCCTGTCGGCCCGGAACCGGAACCTCTTCGGATCCGTTCCGTTCATCGATCCGCTCCCCTACAGCATCATCGGGTTCCTGCGCCTGCTCGCTGCCGGGGTCGCGCTGTTCTTCCTCGGGCGCTGGTACGGCAGCCGGGCGATCAAGTGGACCGAGGGCCAGATCGGCGAGCTCCCCGCCATCTACGGGTGGTTCCAGCGCGCCGTCGACAAGGCCGGCTGGCTGATGCTGATCCTCATGCCGGCGAGCAACCTCGTCTGCATGATGGCCGGGTACCGGCGGATGAACCCGATCCGCTTCCTGGTGTTCATCAGCATCGGCATCGTCGCCAAGCTCATCGTGCTGTGGCAGGGCGGCAAGATCTTCGAGGACCAGATCAAGTGGTTCCTCGATGCGATCAACGACTACCAGTGGTACATCGTCGGCGGCCTGTTCGCGATCACCTTCGCCCAGTCGTTCCGCAAGGCCAAGCAGAGCCTGCCCGAGATCATCGACGAGCTCGAGTCACCCGACGAGGCGGCGCCCGCCCCCGACCCCAGCTGACCGGACGACCGAAGGGTCCTTCGGCCCTGGTGAGATCGGGGCGCGAGAGAGCAGATTGGATGCGGCGTCGGGAGGTGCGTGCATGGCGCTGACCCACGAGGTTGGTGTGCCGCCTCGACCGTCTGCACCCGGCAGAACGACATGGGTGCTCACCGTCGCAGGCGGCCTTGCAGTGATCGGGTTGCTGGCCGTCGTCATCGGCGTGCTCGCCCGCCACAATTCGCGCGGCACCGCGGAGCCGTGGTCGATCACGGGTTCCGGCATCTCGATCACCGATGAACGGGAGCTGGCGCCCTTCTCGAGCGTCGAACTGGCCGGCGCGAACACGGTCACGATCCACGTGGGAGCGCCGCAATCCGTAGCGGTATCGGGTGACGACAACCTCGTCGGACGGGTGACGACCGTGGTCGACGACGGCCGCCTCGTCATCGACAACACCGGCAGCTTCTCGACGACGGCGCCGATGAGCGTCGACATCTCGGTTCCTTCGCTCGACTCGCTGTCGCTCGGCGGGACCGGCGCGATCGACGTCGACGGGATCTCGGGTGATCGCTTCGACGCCGAGCTCGCAGGCGAGGGCACGGTGACGGTGATGGGTGCGGTCGATCTCGCCAGGGCCTCCCTCACGGGCACAGGCACGATCGGTCTGCACGGCCTGGGCGCAGCGAGGGGCATTGCAGAGCTCGACGGGACGGGCACGATCGAGATCGACGCGACGTCGACGCTCGAGGCCACGCTCACGGGGACAGGCTCGATCGTGTACAGCGGCACACCGGTGGTGACGATGCAGAACACCGGTCACGGCGAGGTGGTCCCCGCCTGATCCCGAATCGCGGGTCGCGCGTCCGGTCACGCTCCGGAAGGTGCCGCCCGCCACGATGACCTGGCGCCGGCAGGAACTACTCCGAGGTCGGGCCGTCGAAGACCGGTGGCCGCTTCTCACGATGCGACGCCAGGCCTTCTGCCGCGTCGGGGCCACCGAAGCCGAAGAACTCAAGGCCGAGTGACGCGTCGAAGGCCGGGCCGGCCTGGCGGTACCAGTGGTTCAACGAGTGCTTCGTCCAGCGGATGGCCGACTGCGATCCGTTCGCGAGCTGGACCGCCACCTCGAGCGCCCGGTCGTGCACCTGATCGTCGTCGACGCAGAGCGACACGAGCCCGATCCGCTCAGCTTCCTCGCCGGTGAGGGTGTCGCAGGTGAGCAGGTAGTACTTGGCTTTGGCCATGCCGACGAGCAGCGGCCAGCAGATCGCGGCGTGGTCACCCGCTGCGACACCGAGACGAGTGTGGCCGTCGATGATCCGTGCCGTGCGACCCACGATCGAGACGTCGGCGAGCATGCCGGCGACGAGTCCCGCGCCGACGGCGGGTCCGTGGATGGCCGACACGATCGGCTTCGAGCAGTTGATGACGTTCCAGACCAGATCTCGCGCTTCGCGCATGACGCGCGTGCGGGTGGCGAAGTCGTTGATGACCCCGTCGAGGAGCTCGAAGCTGCCGCCGGACGAGAAGCCTTTCCCGGCTCCCTGGAGGATCGCCACCCGCACGTCTGGATCGCGGTCGATGCTCAGCCAGATGTCGGCGATGTCGCGATGTGCGTCGGGTCCGACCGCGTTCAGCCCGGGCGCGTCGAACGCGATGCGCAGGACGCCGGGGGCGGGACGGTCGTACCGCAACGACGGGTACAGCGACGCGTAGTCGACGCTCATCTGCTCAGTCGCCGATGCGATCGAACGCCGGCGGACGCTTCTCGACGAACGACCGGACGCCTTCGGCGAAGTCGGGGCGACCGAAGCTGTCGAGCATCAGCCGCTGCGCCGCACGCTCGGCTTCGCCGAGGCCGCGGTGCAGATGTTCGTACACCTGCCGCTTCATCACCGCCATCGATGCCGGCGAGCAGTTGCGAGCGAGCTGCTCGACGTAGTTGCGGCAGAACGGCAACAGCTCGTCAGCCGACACGAGGTAGTTGGCGAGTCCGAGCTGCAGCGCTTCCTCTCCGCGCACCTTGCGCGACGACAGCAACAGGTCGAGGGCGACCGCTGGACCGACCAGCTGCGGCAGCAGCCAGCCGAGCCCCCACTCGGCGATCAGACCGCGCTGGGCGAACGCGGTGAGGAAGACGGCATCGGGCGAGACGACTCGCAGGTCGCAGCAGAGTGCGAAGGGGTACGCCATCCCAGCGACTGCGCCGTTGACCGCGGCGATGATCGGCTTGTCGATGGTCATCATGTAGGTCAAGCGACCGCCGAAGTCGCCCTCGTACGACGCCCAGGTCGGGCGCTCGGCCCCGGCAGACCCTCCCTCTCGCTCCCCCGCGGACAGCCGGCTCAACAGCTTCATGTCGGCGCCGGCGCAGAAGGCGCGACCCGCGCCCGTCACCACGATGCCAACGACGTTGCGATCTGCATTGGCCCGCTCGATCGCGTCGCGCAGCTCACCGTCCATCGTGCCCGTCCACGCGTTCAACGCGTCCGGGCGGTTCAGTGTGATAGTGGCAACCGGATCGTCGACCTCGTAGATGATCTCGTCGTACACCCCGAGCACGATGCCACACGTCGGTTCACGAAGGCGCATCGGACTAGGTTGGCTCGCATGGCTCAGACTGCACTCGGGGGGAACCCCGTCCACACCGTCGGCGATCTCCCCAGCGTCGGTTCGTCACCGTCGTTCTCCCTCACGAAGGCCGACCTCAGCGAGGTCACCAACGCCGACTACGCGGGCAAGCGGGTCATCCTCAACATCTTCCCCAGCATCGACACGCCGACCTGCGCGACGAGCGTGCGCACGTTCAACGAGCGCGCTGCGTCGCTCGACAACACCGTCGTGCTGTGCGTCTCGGCCGACCTCCCGTTCGCGCAGAAGCGATTCTGCGGCGCCGAGGGGATCGAGAACGTCGACTCGGCGTCCACGTTCCGCAGCGACTTCGGTCAGCAATGGGGCATCACGCTCGCCGACGGCCGGCTGAACGGTCTGCTCGCCCGAGCTGTCGTGGTGCTCGACGAGAACGGCAAGGTCACCTACAACGAGCTCGTCCCCGAGATCGCCAACGAGCCCGACTACGACTCGGCCATCGCCGCGCTCGGCTGAACCACTCAGACGCCGAGCATGGCGTCCAGGCCGATCGTCACGCCCGGGTGCTCGCCGATGCGCTTGCACGCCAGCACGACACCGGGCATGTAGCTGATGCGGTCGTAGCTGTCCTGACGGATGGTCAACGTCTGTCCGGCCGCACCGAGGATGACCTCCTGGTGCGCCACCATCCCGCGCATCCGCACGCTGTGCACACGGATGCCCGCCGGACCCACACCGCCGCGTGCCCCCGCGACGACCTCGTCCCGCGTCGGGTCGGGTGCCCACTCACTCGACGCCGCCGACATCCGCTCGGCCGTGGCGACTGCTGTTCCCGATGGTGCATCGACCTTGGCGTCGTGGTGGAGCTCGATGATCTCGGCGGTATCGAACCACGGCGCAGCGAGCTCGGCGAAGCGCATCATGAGCACGGCGCTGATCGCGAAGTTCGGAGCGACGATGCAGTTGCTGCCGGTGAAGACGTGCCGCAGGGCCTCGATGTCCTCGTGCAAACCGCTCGTGCCGACGACGGCGTGGATGCCGTGCATCGCCAGCCACGGCAAGGTCACTCGAGCAGCAGTCGCGACGGTGAAGTCGACCACCACCTCCGCACCGGCATCGGCGAGGGCACGCAGCTCACGAGCGGCGACCACTCCCTCGATCGTCTCGCCGGCCACGGACCGAGCCACCACGGCGACCAGTTCGAGTTCGTCGTCCGCCGCAACCGCTGCGCACACGGCGCGACCCATCCGGCCCGCGCCTCCCACCACACCCACCTTGATCGTCACCCGTCCGACGGTAGTGCCCCCAACTTTCGGGTAGAACAACGGCATGAGTTTCCTCGACAAGGCAAAAGAGAAAGCGTCGCAACTCGCCCAGCAGGCCAAGGAGAAGGTGGACGACGTCAAGGACTCGCGCAAGGCCGACAGCCTGCTCGACGACCTCGGCCGCATCCTCTACCGGCAGCGCACCGAGCGGGGCGAGGAGGGCGACGAAGCTGCGATCAGCGAGCTGGTGACGCAGCTGCAGGCGCTCGAGGCCGAAGGCACTGCAGTCCTCGGCAAGAAGGAGGACGCCGAGGCCGCGGCGAGCACGTTGCCGCCTCCCGCTCCGCCGACGTCCGACAGCTGACGTCGCCACGGCTGGCTCGCTCCGGAGCGTTGTCTTTCCCGACAGGAAAGGATAGCTTGGTTTCCTGTCAGGAAAGTAAAGGAGGCTCCGCATGCGGACCAGCACATCCGAGACCCGCGTCTCGACCACCGAGGCCGAGCTCGCGCTCGACGCCATCGAGCTGAGGCGCCAGCAGGTCATCGACCAGATCTCGATCCCCGCCTGGTACTGGTGGGGCCTTGCGGCCGGATGGGTCGCGCTCGGCGTCATCGCCGACCTCGACGTCCTCTGGCTGTCGATCGTCGCGACGGTGACCTTCGGTGCAATGCACGCGGCCGTGGCCGGTCGAGTCCTGTCGGGTGGCCGAGGGTCGAACAGCCTCAGCGTCCGCCACGAGGTGATCGGGCGACACGTACCGACACTGGTGATCGCCGGGTTGGCCGTGCTCGTCGCCGCCACCCTCGGGCTGGCTCTGGCAGCGAACGCCGACGGGGCGAGGCACCCCGGCACGATGGCCGGCATCGTCGTCGCCGTCGCAGTCCTCGGAGGCGGCCCCGCGCTGATGGCGTGGGTGCGCCGCCGGGCGGCGGCGCGGAGGCCGCGGGCTTCATGAGCGAACCGAAGTTCGACGAGCTCATCCACCCGAGCACCCGGCTGTCGATCGTGGCGCTCCTCGCGTCGGCGGACTGGATCGACTTCGCGTTCGTCCGCGACCGGCTCGCGCTGTCGGACTCAGCGCTGTCGAAGCAGTTCGCGACGCTCGAAGAGGCGGGCTACATCGCCGTCGAGCGTCGCGTCGCCGACCGCCGTCGGCGCGTTCGAGTACGGCTCACCGACGGTGGCCGCTCAGCGTTCGAGGGTCATGTCGCGATGCTGCGCTCGATCATCGCGAGCGCCGACGCTCAGCAGTTGGCGGCCCAGCCGACCGCTGCGTCGAGCAGCGCTCTGCCCTGAGCGGTCGCCGTGGCGAACGTCTGATCGTTGAACGGCAGCACGACGCGGCACGAGGCCGCGGTGCTCCCGTCGGTCAGGGTGTCACCGGTGTCGTAGGCGTAGAGGACGGCCCGGTTGCTCGCGGTCGCGACGACCTCGGCCGACGCGGCCGGCGTGCCCCAACCGATGGGACCACGGCTGGTCGTGAGGTTCACGGTACCGGTCAGGCCCGCGGCGAGCGGGCTCGCCGGGTTGGTGATGCTGGCAGAGGTCCCGCTGGCAGTGCCGAACGTCGAGGCGAGGCCCATCGGCTGGTAGACCCAGGGTTTGTAGACGAGCACGGGTACGGGGGTGTCGCGGTACTTCCCGGCGACGAGACTGGATGACGCGCTCGACGAGATGACGACCATGTCCTCGGCGACCGTGGGTGACGCGGCGCTGTCGTCGAGCAGGTGCACCGTGTAGCCGAGGTCGACCAGGCGGGTGCGGACCGCGACGTCGCCGGGCGTCGCCGAGGCCGCGTTGCCGACGACGAACAGCACCTCCTCACCTGCAGGAGGCGGGCCGGTGGTGGTGGTCGTCGTCGAGGTCGTCGTGGTGGACGTGGTGGACGTGGACGTCGTCGTCGAGGAGTCCGGAAGCGAGGTCGAGGTGGTCGTGGTCGAGGTGGTCGTGGTGGTGGTGGTCGGCGTGGTGCCACCGGCGAACGCAGGCCCGGCGTAGAACGGGTCGAGCGCCATCGCTCGGTAGCTCGACAGCGACGACGTCGTGGTGTCGGTGTACCAGTAGCAGACGGTGCGACCGCTCTGCGAGTAGGTCGCATTGAAGTAGACGATGCCCTCGAACTGCTCCCAGCCGGGCTTCTTGAACAGCTCGCGCGCGTCGTCGAACCAGGTGGCCTTCCGGCCCGATCGGGCCGGATCCTCGACCGAGGCGAACTCCGTCAGCCAGAGGTCCTTGTCGGGGTGCTGCGCGCCGAAGGCACGGAAGGGCTCGATGATCTGCTGCAGCGACTTCCACGAGTTCGCCGTGCCGGGACGGCACGTGTACCAGTTGTAGGCGTCGGTCCCCATCGAGTCGACCCAGGCATCACCCGGGTACCACTTCGGTGCCCACCGGCGATCGGAGGTGGAGACGAAGAACGAGTAGTCGGTCATGATCCACATGTACTTCGCGTTCGTGACGCCCTCTGCCCGGAAGAGATCGACCCAGCGCCGCCAGGCGGCGATGAAGTCGGTGGCCGTGCCGTTCGAGGTGCTCGAGCCGGCCTCGGGTTCGTGGCTCAGCGTGACGTAGATCGGCACGCCGTAGTTCTTCACCCGTTGGGCCCAGGTGACCATCTCGTTGTAGACCTGCGACCCCGGCTGGGCGTTGGCGATGCTCGACCACGTGACCCGGGTGCCGTTCGTTCGGGTCGCCTTCACCGACAGGATGATCGAGTGGCCGCTCGACTTCAGCCACGTGTGGTACGAGTCAGGGAACGCCTGGTTCCACGTCTCGAAGACACGGACGACCTCGAGCTTGCGGCCCGCCTGGGCCTCGAACGCCTCGACGGCTTGACGCTCGCTCTGGCCGTTGCGCGGCTTCGCATACGCGCCGAACGCGATCGGTCCGGCTGTCGCTGCCGACGCCGGTGTCGACGACGAACCCACGCCGCTCATCACCGCCCCGCCTACGAATGCTGCTGCCAGCACCACCGCTACGAGCCGTTGCCGTCCCGCTCTCATCATCCCACCTCGCGCCGCCAGTGCGGGCTGCCAGTGGCTCCCGCTCCTGTCAACACCTTAGGCGAGGCACCGGTTCGAAACTGTCACGGTCTCGTGAAGAAATGACGTCGCACCTCACCCATCGCGACGTCGCGTGATCACTGCAGAGGCCCCACGGTCACGAGGATCGGCTCCGACCGGTACACACGTTCGATGACACGACGCACCGCCGCCTGGTCGACTGCCTGCCAGCGAGCCACCTGCTCGGCGATCGGCATGATCTCGCCCCGAGTGCACAGCAGGCCTGCGTTGCGGGCCATACGAGAGCCGGTGTCCTCGAGGCCGAGCTCGAACGTGCCCGTCAGCGATCCGACTGCGATGTCGAGCTCGTCGTCGGTGATGCCACCGGTGACCAGCTTGTCGAGCTCAGCTCGGATCAATGCGAGCACCGGCTCGGCGTGCTGCGGCTGCGCGCCTGCCGAGACGGTCCACACACCACAATCGCTGTAGAGCGCGAGCGACGAGTACACCGAGTAGACGAGCCCTCGCCGCTCACGGATCTCCTCGAACAGACGGCTGGACAGCCCGCCGCCGAGGACGTGGTTGACCACGTCGAGCGCCTCTCGATCCGGGTCCGCCCTGTCGAACGCCCGACCGCCGAGGACCAGTTGCACCTGTTCGGTGTCGTCGTCGACCGTTCGGTCGCCGGCCACACCGTCGGGGTCGAAGCGAGGAGGTGTGCCACCCCCGGGGTGAACGCGACCGAACGCACGTGCCGTCATCGCCAACATCTCGTCGTGTGCCAGCGGGCTGGCGACCGATGCGTACATCGCTCCGGCGCGGTAGCCCTCGTCGAAGAACGTCCGTACCTGATCGGCCGCGATGGCTGTGACGGACTCGCGCGATCCTGCCGTGTCGCGGCCGAGCGGGTGGTCGGGGAACATCTGCTCGCCGAAGACCCGATGGGCGACGTCGTCGGGGCTGTCGTCATCCATGGCGATCTCCTCGAGGATCACCTGCCGCTCGGTCTCGACGTCCTCGTCGCGCAGCGCCGGCGACGTGACCACATCGCCGAGCAGGTCGATCGCAGTCGATGCGTGGCGAGACGGGAGACGGCAGTAGTACGCCGTGTACTCCTTGGTCGTGAACGCGTTGATGTCGCCACCGTGGCGGTCGACGGTGCGCGAGATGTCGAGCGCCGACCGCGACGGGGTGCCCTTGAAGAGAAGGTGCTCGAGGAAGTGGCTGGCGCCACCGAGGTCGGACGGTTCGTCACGAGCGCCGATGCCGACCCAGATGCCGGCGGCCACCGAGCGCGTGCCGGGCACGTGCTCGGTGGCGACCGTCAGACCTGAGTCGAGCTGGGTGACGCGAAGGTCGCTCACCTGCTGCCGGATCAGCGGTGACGACGAGCGCCACCGCGACCGCCGCGGCCGCCGTTGCGATCGTCGCGACGCGGACCACGGTCGCCGCCGCGGTCGTTGCCGCCGGCCTCGCCGCCGGGACCGAGGTCGCCGAACTCGTTCGCCAGCTCGGCGTCGAACGCGTCGTCGAACGACACCGTCTCGGCACGCGGACCGGCCGGAGCGCCGTCACCGTTGCTGGTGGTCGACTCGCCGTCGGCGGCACCGCCGCCCCACGCCGCTGACGGGGTGAGGCTGACCTTGCCCTTCTCGTCGATCTCCTCGACGACCACCTCGATCTCCTGACCGAGCTGCAGCACGTCCTCCACGCTGTTGATCCGCTTGCCGCGGCCGAGCTTGGAGATGTGCACCAGACCGTCACGGCCCGGGAGGATGTTGACGAACGCACCGAACTTGGTGATGTTGACGACCTTGCCCATGTAAGTCGCGCCCACCTCGGCCATCGCCGGCGAGACGATCGCCATGATCCGTGCCCGGGCCTCTTCCATCTTCGAGGCCTCGACGGCACCGATCGTGACGATGCCCACCGAGCCGTCGTCGTCGACTGCGATGTCGGCGCCGGTCTCCTGCTGGATGGTGTTGATGACCTTGCCCTTCGGGCCGATGACCTCACCGATCTTGTCCATCGGGATGGTGATCGAGATGATCTTCGGCGCCGTCGCAGCCACCTCGGCACGCGGCTCGGAGATGCAGGCGTTCATGTTCTCGAGGATCTGCGTGCGGGCTTCCTTGGCCTGGTCGAGCGCGGCCGCCAGCACGTCGGCCGGGATGCCGTCGATCTTCGTGTCGAGCTGCAGGGCCGTGATCGCATCGGCTGTGCCGGCGACCTTGAAGTCCATGTCACCGAACGCGTCCTCGGCACCGAGGATGTCGGTGAGGGTGGTGTACTTGCCCTCGGCGTAGACCAGGCCCATGGCGATGCCGGCGACCGGAGCCTTCACCGGAACACCCGCGTCCATGAGCGCAAGGCTGCCCGAGCAGACCGACGCCATCGACGTGGAACCGTTGGACGACAGCACCTCGGCCACGAGGCGCAGCGTGTAGGCGAACTCCTCCTGGCTCGGCAGCACGGGCAGCAGCGCACGTGCGGCGAGCGCACCGTGGCCGATCTCGCGACGCTTCGGCGACCCGACCCGACCGGTCTCGCCGTTGGCCCAAGGAGCCATGTTGTAGTGGAACAGGAAGTATTTGTGCGTCTCGGGCCCGAGCGTGTCGAGCAGCTGGTTCATGCGCGGCATCGCCATCGTGACGACGTTCATCACCTGGGTCTCACCGCGCTGGAACAGGCCGGTGCCGTGAGCCGTCGGCAGGATGCCGACCTCGCTGCTGAGGGGCCTCAGATCGCGAGGACCGCGACCGTCGATCCGCAGACCTTCGTCGACGATGCGCTTGCGAACGGCCTTCTTGGTCAGGCTGCGGACGGCCTCTTTGATCTCCCGCTCACGCCCCTCGAAGGGCGCACCCTCGCCGGCGAGCCGCGCGATCGCGTCGGCCGCAACCGCATCGGTGGCCGCGTTGCGCTCGGCCTTGCCACTGATCGTGATCGCCTTGGCGAGACCGTCCGTCGCGATGGCGGCGACTGCCTCCAGCACGTCCTGGCCGTAGTCGGCCGCCACTGTGTACTCCATCGTCACGATCGGGCCCCTGGTCGCGATGACCGAAGCGACGAGCTGACGCTGCAGCGCGATCGACTCCTTGATCCACGTCTTCGACGCCTCGAGGCCACGGGCGAGCGCCGCCTCGTCGACCTTGGGCGCACCGGCCGCGTAGTAGTCGAAGCTCTTCGACGTGCCGCCGGCCTCGACCATCATGATCGCGACGTCGCCGTTGTCGAGCTGACGACCCGCCACGACGAGCTCGAACGTGCTCGCGTCACCCTCTTCGTAGGTGGGATGCGGGATCCACTCGCCGCTCTGGTCGTAGGCGACGCGGACTGCGCCGATCGGACCGTCGAACGGGATCCCCGAGATCATCAGCGACGCCGATGCGGCGTTGATGCTGAGCACGTCGTGCGGGTTGGCCATGTCGGCGCCGAGGATGGTCAGCACGACCTGCACCTCATTGCGGAACCCGTCCGGGAACGCCGGGCGCAGGGGGCGATCGGTCAGGCGACAGGTGAGGATCGCATCCTCGGTCGGCCGGCCTTCACGTCGGAAGAACGAACCAGGGATCTTGCCGGCGGCGTACGCCCGCTCTTCGACGTCGATGGTGAGGGGGAAGAAGTCCGCTCCCGGACGGGCCTCCTTGGCCGCGTTCGCGGTGGCGAGGACGGTGGTGCGACCCAGTCCGGCGACGACGGCGCCTTGGCTCTGCTGAGCCAGCTTGCCGGTCTCGAACGACAGGGTCTTGTCGGTCCCGGAGACGGGACCCGACACTCGAATGGCGTCAGCCATCTCGAGCTCCTTTCGGTCGGGCGCGTTGTGTCTCGCGCCTCGACGGTTGGAGCGGGAGGTCGGTTCCCAGTCGGCACGGTCGGAGCTGCAACCACGTGCCCGAAGGCGCGGGGAGCCTCGGCTGAGGCGACTGACAACCGATCCGTGAAATCCGCTCGGTTGATGTTTCGCCCCAGGCTAGCAGCGGTGACGCCCGAAACGGGCGCATGGACGGGCTCGGGGCGCCAGCTCGGGGGCCCCGGAGCTCAGCGGCGCAGTCCGTTGGCGGCGACGATGGCGCGGTAGCGCTCGACGTCGATGCCCTTCACGTAGTCGAGCATGCGGCGGCGGCGGCCGACCATCATGAGCAGCCCACGGCGGCTGTGGTGGTCCTTCTTGTGGGTCTTCAAGTGCTCGGTGAGGTCGTTGATGCGGGCCGTGAGGATGGCCACCTGCACCTCGGGGGAACCGGTGTCGGAATCGTGCAGCTTGTGCGCGCCGATGGTTTCCTGCTTGTCGATCATCGTTCTGCCTTCCAGATGGAGGTCGCCGCAACCGTTCGGCCATCGGCATCCGGCGGAGGGATGCGGCACGTGTGCCGGGCCCCGACGGACGCCAAAACGATACCGCTCGACCCCGACGTCCACCACCCGACGCTCGCCGCGATGAGAGATGAGTGGCGATCCGCCACTCATCTCTCATCGCGGGGGACTTCGCCGGCTGGTTCGGTATGGTCCCGGACGCTTCCCCTCCTCGACTGGAAGGAGAAGCCATGGAGACCGCCCTCAAGCAGCTGCTCGCGCTCGCCGCCCGTCGGCACAGTGTCGTCACCGACGCCACGATGCGGGCGCTCGGCCTCACCATCGAACAGCGCAAGCGGCTGGTTCGCGACGGCCACCTGCAGCGATTGCTCGACGGGAGCTATCTGATCGGTGGAGCCGACCCCGATGAGCTGTCGCGGTGTGCGGCTGTGTGCGGTCGTCCGAACGTCGTTGTCTGCGCGCCGACTGCAGGCCGACTCTGGAACATGCGGCGCACACCTCGAGACGGACTCGTCTGGGTCATCGCGCCGCCGGCCAGCAACCCGACGGTCGAGCCGTGGGTCCGCCCCTACCGCACGGCCCTCATCGATCCAGTGACATCGTCACCCGTCGCGATGGAGTTCGTCTCACCTCCCCGCGCGAACGGCTGTCGACCTCTCCCGCCATCTACCGCCCAGTGACGTGCGTTCCGTGATCGACCAGCTGATTCACGAGAGACGGTGCACCGCCGAGACGATGCGCCGTGTCGCCGAGCCCCTCGCAACACCAGGTCGACCGTGGGCGAGGCGCTTTCTGCGTGAGCTCGAGCAGCTGCCGGGTGGAGCATCGCCTGAGTCGCACTGGGAGTCCCGGGTCGTCGCGGCCCTCGTCGCCCGCGGAATACCGCTCGAACCCCAGCGCTGGCTCGATGTTCCGAACTGGGGCCCGATCCGACTCGACGGCTGCATCCCGACGATCCGGTGGGGAGTCGAGGTCGACGTCTTCCCGGATCACTTCACCGAAGCCGGCGCCTCGAAGGACGCCGACCGGGATCTCGCATGCGACGCCATCGGTTGGTCGGTTTCGCGGGTCACCGGCCTGTCGCTTCGGCGTGATTTCGACGGCCGGATCGACGCGCTCGTTCGTGCCTACCGCCGTCGGGTCGCCGATATGAAGCGCCAGCCGACGTTCGGCGATGAGAGATGAGTGGCGATCTGCCACTCATCTCTCATCGCGAATGGTTGGCCGTAAGCTCCCGGGCGTGGCCGCTGCCGGGGCGTTGATCGAGCTCGATGGCGTGGCGAAGTCGTTCGGGGCGCTCGAGGTGGTGACCCCGACGTCGCTCGCGATCGAGCCTGGGTCGTTCGTCAGCCTGATCGGACCGTCGGGGTGCGGGAAGTCGACGTTGCTGCGGCTCGTCGCCGGGCTCGAGATGGCGACCGCCGGCGCGGTCGCGATCGACGGGGGCTCGCCTGCGGCGATACGACGCGCGAAGCGCCTCGCGATGGTGCCCCAGCAACCCGGCCTTCTCCCCTGGCGTGACGTCGAGGCGAACGCCCGGCTCCTTCTCGACGTGAACCCGCGGACCAATCCGTCCGACCATCCAGAGCCTCGTGATCTGCTGGCCGAGGTGGGGCTCGATGGCTTCCTCGACGCCTTTCCCCACCAGCTCTCCGGTGGGATGCAGCAGCGAGTGGCGCTGGTGCGCGGGTTCGCGCTGGGCGCACCGCTCGTGCTGATGGACGAGCCGTTCGCCGCGCTCGACGAGATCACGCGCAGCGAGATGCGTGTGATGCTCGCTCGGCTGTTGCAACGACACCCGGCCACCGTGGTGTTCGTCACGCACTCCATCCCCGAGGCGGTGCACCTGTCCGATCGAGTCCTGGTGTGCTCGCCCAGGCCCGCGCAGATCATCGCCGACATCGAGATCGCGCTCCCCCGCCCACGCTCGGGCGACGTGGAGGACGAGACCGCCTTCGTCGAGCTGTGCGCCGAGGTCCGCCATCGCCTCCACGACGGCATGAACCGATGAACCGGCTCAGGATCGTCGCCCCGATCGTGGGCATCGTCGTGTTCGTCGCGGCATGGGAGCTGTTCGTGCAGCTGCGCGACGTCCGACCGTTCGTGCTCACCGCACCGAGCGACATCATCGACTACCTCCGCCAGGCACCCGGTGACTTCGTGGAGGCTTCATGGGTGACCGCGCGCCAGGCGTTCACCGGCCTGGCGATCTCGCTCGTCGTCGCGCTGGTGATCGCCGCGCCGCTGGCCGCGTCGAGCTTCCTCGAACGAGCCGCGCAGCCGATCCTCGTGCTCGTGCAGGTCGCTCCCTTCGTCGCGTACGTCCCGTCGGTCGTCGTGTGGCTCGGACCGGGCGACCCACCGGCCCGCTTCATGACGGCGCTCGTGTGCGCGCCCGCGTTCGTCTTCGCGGCGGTTGCCGGCATGCGCAGCGCCGATCCGGCGAGCCGCGAGCTGTTCGCGTCGGTGGACGCGTCGCGCTGGCAGGTGCTCTGGCGACTGCGGTTGCCGTCCGCACTGCCCTCGCTGTTCACGACGGCGCGGTACAACACCGGACTCGCCCTCGTCGTCGCCTACCTCGTCGAAGGAGGCAACCTCGCCGACGAAGGGCTGGGGGCGATCGGGCGGCGAGCGGCGAACAACAGCGTCGGTGAGGCGGTGTGGGCGACGGTCTTCTGCATGGTGATCCTCGGCACGATCGCGCTCATCGTCATCGCCGCTCTCGAGCGGTGGATCCTCCACTGGCACGCCTCGCAACGCGGCTCGGCGGAGCGAATCGAGAAGCGGCAGTCGACTCGATCCGTCCCGTGACAAACGATCGCGCAGGCAATCCTGTGCTCCTCGACGACCGGAGGGGACCGCGCTGACAGAGCAGGGCTAGCGTGACCGTGTGACCTCGACGGGCGATCTCTCCACGTTGCGCGACCGGATCGACGAGCTCGATCGCGAGTTCGTGCGCGTGGTCGCGGCACGGCTCGCGCTGTGCGAGCAGGTCGCTGCGGTGAAGCAGACCTCCGACACACCGGTCATCCAACCCGACCGCGTCCGCGACGTCGTCACGTCACGGCGGCAGCTCGCGATCGACGCGGGGGTCGACCCCGACTTCGCCGAGCAGCTGTTCCGGGTGCTCCTCGCCGAGACGCACCGCATCGAGGTCGCCGGGCACCGGCCCGACCCGGCACCCGACAAGGCAGCCGCACCCGATGGCATCCGCTCGGGCCTCGACACGGTGGCCACCCGCATCGATCACGTCGTCGTCGCGGTCACCGATCTCGATGCCGCCGTCTCATCGTTCACGTCGACGTTCGGTTTCCACCGCACGCCCCTCGCCGGCGGTGATGCACCCGGGGTCGTCGCACTCTCGGCCGGCGGAGTGACCGTCGTGCTCGTCGGGCCCACCGCGTCGCCGGCCGTCGCCGCGTACCTCGAACGGCACGGTGGCGGAGTGCAACACGTCGCGATCGAGGTCTTGAACGCCGGCTACGCGCGCGCATGCCTCGACGCCGCCGATGCCGAGCTGCTCACCAAGGTGGTCGTCGACGCCGACGGGCACGAGCAGTTCTTCGCCGCACGAGACGCGGCGAGCGGGCTGCAGCTCGGCTTCATCTCGCGCACCGGTCACCGGGTCGGCATCGGAGCAGCCAACGTGCTCGCTCTGTTCGACACCCTCGCCGAGAGCTGATCGTCCGTGGTGATCGACCGTCGGATCACCCTGTCGAACTGGCTCGATCCGCCCTTCAACCGCATCGCCTTCCAGCGCGTGCGCGAGCTCTGTCCGACGGCGCTCATCGAGCGATCTCCGGTGCCGAAGCCACTGCAGATCGACCCGGTCACGCTCGACGACGTGACCTTCGAGGCCGCGGATGGGAGCGCGATCCGGTGGGCTGATCATCTCGAGCACAGCTACTGCGACGCAGTCTGCGTGGTGCACCACGGTCGGATCGTGTTCGAGCACTACCTGAACGGCATGACCGAGCGCACCCCCCACCTGCTGATGAGCGTGTCGAAGTCGGTCTGCGGGGCTGCGCTGGGCATCGCCGTCGGACGCGGATTGATGCGAGCCGACGATCTCGTCACCGACCTCGCTCCAGAGCTCGCCGGCTCCAGCCTCGACGGTGCCACCGTGCGCCACGTCATCGACATGACCGCAGGCACACAGTTCGACGAGGACTACGACACGTACGCCCACGTCGATGGCGACGTGGATCACCCTCTCATCGAGTACGAGCGCCAGGCTGGGTACCGACCACTCGGCGATCGCACGCCGATCGGCACCCTCGGCCACTTCCGCACCTATCCGCTCGAACGTCCGCACGGCGCCTGGTTCAGCTATCGCTCACCCCTCACCAACATCGCCGCACGGCTCATCGAGCTCGTCAACGACCTGCCCTACCCGTTGGTCGTCGCTCGCGACCTGTGGGCACCACTCGGGCAGGAGCACGACGCCGACATCATGCTCGATCCGCTCGGTCATCCGGTCGTGGAGGGTGGCATGAGCTGCACGGTGCGCGACCTCGCCCGGTTCGCCCTCGCATACCTCCGCGACGGCGACGACGTGATCCCGCGCGAGTGGGTCGACGACACGCGGCTCGGTGACGACGAGACGGTGCGAGCGTTCACCGCCGGCCCGGACGGTGACGCCGAGAGCGACGGATGGTCGATGTACCGAAACGCGTTCTGGGTCATCGAGCGAGGCTCATGCTTCAGCGGTCTCGGGATCTTCGGCCAGTACGCGTGGGTCGACAGATCGACCGACACAGCGATCGCCCGGTTCTCCACGTACCCGACTGCGGTGCCCGTGGACCTGTCGGGCGAGACCCACCGCGCGTTCACCGCTGTCGCCGAGCACCTGGCCGCGACGCACGGCTGAGCGCTGGTCCCCCGGCAGTACGATCGCATCATGCCGATCTCGAGCGGGTTCAACCACGTCGCCACCCTCACCCCCGACCTCGATCGCACCGTCAGCTTCTACCGGGACGTGTTCGACTCGGTCGTGACGTTCGAGATGGCGGCCACACCTGATCATCCGCGCATGGTCATCCTCGATCTCGGTGGCGGTGCGGCACTCAACGTCTTCGAGACATCGGTTGACGAGATCATCGGCGAGCGTCGCAAGCAGGGCGGTCGAGGCGCGATCGACCACTACGGCATCGCCGTCGACTCGCTGTCGACCCTCGAGCAGGTGCGCGACCGCCTCGTCGCCGCCGGAGCCGACATCGGTGAGATCCAGCGGCTCGGTGGCGAGTGGTCGCTGTTCTTCCGCGATCTCGACGGCATGGAGCTGGAGGTCTGCGCGCACGCGGACTGACCCGCTAGGGTGACGCTCACGCACGGCAGTGCGAGGGCACGCGAGCACCTTCTCGCACGCACGCTGTCCTCGCCGTGCTCTGGCAACTCCAATCACCCTCACGCTCCTCCGGAGGTCTGCCATGACGCGCCGCGTCTCTGCCGTCGCCCGCACCCCATTCGCCCTGGCCCTGATTGCCTTCGTCTTCGCCGCGTGCGGAGGCGACGACGACGAGGGCACCCCGACGACCGCTGCGCCCGCTGCAGAGGTGGCGGCCGGCGAGCCGTTCCCCGCCGCTCGGTGCGAGGCGAACAAGGCGGCCGGCACCATCACCTACCTCACCGGGTTCGACTACGCCGCGTCGGCCTCGATCGTCGAGGTGCTCGTCGCGGAGAACGCCGGGTACTTCGACGCGCTCTGCCTCGACGTCGAGGTCAAGGCCGGCGTGTCGAACCAGAACTACCCGTTCCTCGCATCGAACGACGCCCAGTTCTCGTCCGGCGGCTCGTTCAGCGAGCTCGTCAACTACGCGACGAGCAACGAGGCCACGTTCGTGGCGATGGCGATCGAGGGCAAGACGGGCATCGACGCGCTCATCGTCAAGAAGGGCGAGGCTGCAACGCTCGACGACCTGAGGGGCACGACGATCGGCGTCAAGGGCGCGATCACCACGAGCGTCGCGGCGATGCTGAAACAAGCCGGCCTGACCGAGGGCGCCGACTACGAGACCGTGCTGATCGACGGGTTCGACCCGAAGGTCCACATCGAGATCCCCAACATCGTCGGGTTCCCCGGGTACAAGAGCAACGAGCCCCTGCAGCTCGAAGCGGCCGGGATCCCGTTCGACCTGTTCGACCCGGCCCAGTACGACATCCCGGGCAGCTTCGGCATCCTGTACACGAACCGGCAGTTCTTGACCGAGCACCCCACCGCGGCGCAGGACTTCGTGCGCGCCTCGATGAAGGGTCTCGCCGACGCGGTCGCCGATCCGAAGGCAGCATCCGACGTCGCGCTCGGCTACATCAATGCGAGCGGCAACGCGATGTTCCTGTCGCCCGAGGGCGAAGAGGCCCGCTGGAAGGTCGAGTCGGAGCTGGTGGTGTCGACCAACGGCTCGACGCCATTGGGTGTGCCCGAACCCACCCTCCTGACCGACGAGGTGACCGCCTACGCGCAGATCGGGATGTTCGGCGGAACGGTGCCCGACATCGCGCCTTACTACGACGCGACCGCGATTCAGGCCGTGTACGACGCCACGGGCACGGTCATCTGGCCGAGCGGGACTTGAGCGGCGACGGCCGGAGGTCAGTCGCCGAGCATGCTGCGCGCGTGCTCGATGTCGTGGTTCAGCTGCGCCTTGAGCGCGTCGATGCCCTCGAACTTGCGCTCGCTGCGCAGGAAGTGGGTGAACTCGACGCGGGCGTGCTGACCGTAGAGATCGCCGCTGAAGTCGAGCAGGTGCGCTTCGAGCAGTGAATGGTCGGCGTGCTCGTAGAAAGTGGGTCGGCGACCCAGGTTGATCGCGCATGGATGCCGTTCGCCGTCAGGAAGGAGGTACCACCCCGCATACACCCCGTCTGCCGGTAGGCACACGAGGTTGGGGACCTCGACGTTCGCTGTCGGGAACCCGAGCAGGCGGCCCCGTTGATCGCCCTGCACCACGACGCCGCGCGCCTGGAATGGACGCCCGAGCATGGCCCCTGCTCGCTCCACCTCGCCACCGGCCAAGGCGCGCCGGATGGCCGTCGAGCTGATCGGCTCGTCGACCCCGTCCTGACGCGGCAACAACACGAGCGGCTCGACGTCGAAGTCGTCGGCCGCACCGAGCTCGCGGAGCAACCCGACGTTGCCCTGTCGGTGGCTGCCGAAGTGGAAGTCCTCACCGACCACGATGCGACGGGCGTGGAGGCAGTCGACCAGGACGCGCGACACGAACGACGCGGGCTGCTCGGCGGCCTGCTCGCGGTCGAACCGTACGAGCACCGTGGCATCGATGCCGGTGGCGTCGAGCAGCTCGAGCTTCTGCTCGAGATCGGTCAGGAGGCGTGGTGCCGACTCCGGCCGTACGACCTCGGCGGGGTGCCGATCGAAGGTGATGACGACCGAACGGGCACCGAGCTCATCGGCGTTCCTGCGCACCTCTTCGATGATCGCCTGGTGCCCCAGGTGCACGCCGTCGTACGCACCGATCGTCACGACCGACCGCAACCGTCCATCGTCGCCATCGGCGAAGGGCGACTTCGACAGATCCCTGATCACACGCACGACCGGCGACGTTACCGCTCGACCGGCCGGCGCCGGCAAGCCGGTCGGGAGGGTCATGCGGTCGGGATGACCACCGCCGGCTTGGCGAGATCGGGCGACGCGCGCTCGTACACCGCGACGAGCTCACCTGATCCGTCACACACAGCCCACGGCCCGTCCCCCTCCCAGGCCGGCAGCTGACGACCATGGCCAACCCTCGTTGCGTCCTCGGCGTCGACCTGCACGTGCGAGTAGTCGCGCAGCGCGTCGGACATCGAGAGCAAGGTGACGTCCTCGGGGCCATGCGCCTCGAGCTCGGTGAAGCTGCCGCACGCGGTACGGCGAAGCGCTCGGAGGTGCGCGCCTCCACCGAGCAGGTGACCGAGGTCGGCGGCCAGCGTGCGCACGTATGTGCCCGAGGAGCAGCCGACGTCGATGTGGTAGACGAGCGGGTCCGGCGTCGACTCGACCTCGAAGTGGTGCACGGTCACCGGCCGTGGCTGTCGCTCGACCTCGACACCCTCGCGGGCGAGCTCGTGCAGCCGGCGACCGTCGACCTTCAACGCGCTCACCATCGGTGGCACCTGCATGATCGGCCCGACGAGATGTTCTGCGACCGCCCGCCGGACGTCGTCGAGCGTCACTCCGGTCATGTCGTGCGTCGCGGTGATCTCGCCCGACGCGTCGAGCGTCGACGTCTCGGCGCCCAACACCACCTCAGCCGTGTAGCGCTTCCCGAGCGCAGTGAGGAACCTCAGCAGCCGGGTCGCGTTGCCGACACCGACGAGCAGCACTCCGGTCGCATCGGGGTCGAGCGTGCCGGCGTGACCCACACGCCGCTCGCCGAGCGTTCGGCGCACGATGCCGACGACGTCGTGGCTGGTGATGCCTGCCGGTTTGTCGACGACGGCGAGGCCGTGGATCGTCGCCGGCTTACGGCGTGACATCGTCGGGCGACGGCGGACGCTCGGGCAGCGTCGTCGCATCATCGAGGATGCGCTGGATGTGCTCGGCCGATCGGATGACGTGATCGGGCTTGAAGCTCAGGACGGGCGTCTTCTTCGAGCGCACTTGCCGCGCGATCGAGCTCTGGATGCGGACGCGATGCGCGCCCAGCGCCTCGAGGATCTCGGCGTCGCCTTCCTCGCCGACCAGCGAGTCGAAGAAGACGATGGCCCGGTTCATCTCGGGGTCGACGTCGATCGCGGTGACCGTCACCAGCTCGAGACGCTCGTCGTCGATGCGGGTCAGCTCGTCCGCGATCACCTCCCGCAGCGACTCGCTGAGACGGGCGGTCCGGGGATAGCGATGCGTGGACGGTGCCGCAGCTCGGCGAGGACGACTCATGCGACCACGCTATCGCCGGCCGGCATCGCGCCTGATGGGACGGTCAGTCGAACTGCGGCCTGCCGCGGAAGCCACGCTTCAGCTCGGCCATCTCGCACGTGGTGGCGATGAGCTCGACGGCATCCCACAGCTTGGCCGCCTCGTCCCCGCGCGGGATGCGCGGCATGACCGGCCCGAAGAAGCTGCCCTCGTCGGGCTGACCGGGATGGAAGGTGAGGATCGGGGTGCCGAGCCCCTTGCCGGCGCGCTCGAGCGCGAGCGCTGTGTCGGCGCGGATGTAGGGGTCGTGCGAGTCGTCGTCCATGTGGTCGACGTACTGCTCGCCGAGCCCGGCTTCGCCCAGGGCTGCCTTGTAGAAACCGCGGTTGTCGTCGCGCAGCGCGGACCGCTCACCCCGCGTGTGGATGGCGGTGCCCGCCGCCGTGTAGAACCGGTCGACGCCGTCGTTGCCCTCGGCGAGACGGATCGCGTCGGCGATGCGCAGACCGTGCAGGCCGTCGCGATGACCGGCCTTGTACTCGGGCGTGTACCAGTCGGCGACGGTGTCCTCGTTGACGATCGCGAGCGAGATGAACCGCCACTCGACGTCGTAGTCGCGCAGTCCCTTGACCTCGCTCACCCAGCGAGAGGTGATCCAAGCCCACGGGCAGACGGGATCGAAGAAGAAGTCGAGATCGGCCATGTGCCCGACGCTATCCGCAGCGTCTCGACATGAAACCGACCGATGGGGTGGCGTCAGACGCGAGCGATCTCGCGCTCTTCGAAGGTCTCGATGAGATCGCCGGCCTTGAGGTCCTGGAAGTCGCTCAGACCCACACCGCACTCGAAGCCTTCACGCACCTCTCGGGCATCTTCCTTGAACCGCTTGAGCGATTGGATGCTGCCCTTCCAGATGATCACACCGTCACGGAGGAAGCGCACCTTCGAGCCGCGTGTGATCTGGCCCGAGCGCACGTAGCAACCGGCGATGGCGCCGATGCGGGGCACACGGAAGATCTCGCGCACCTCGGCTTCGCCCGTGACGACCTCTTCGAACTCGGGGGCGAGCATGCCGACCATGGCCTTCTCGATGTCCTCGAGCAGCTTGTAGATGATCTCGTAGGTACGGATCTCGACACCCTCGGCCTCGGCGAGGTCACGAGCCCGCCGATCGGGACGGACGTTGAACCCGATGAGCGTGGCGTTCGACGCGGACGCGAGCGTGATGTCGTATTCGCTGATGCCACCGACGGCACGGTGGACGAAGGCGAGCTTGACCGTGTCGCGCTCGAGGCGACGAAGGCTCTCGGTGACCGCCTCGAGCGAGCCCTGGACGTCGGCCTTCAACACGAGGTTGAGGGTCGCGACCTCGCCGGCCTGGATCTGGCTGAAGATGTCCTCGAGCTTGACGCCGCGCTGCACACGGGCATCGCCGCGCTGGTTGGTGAGACGAGCACGCTGCTCGCGCGCCTCGCCGACGGTGCGCGCGGTCTTCTCGTCCGGCGCGGCACGGAACTCGTCGCCGGCGTTCGGGACGGCCGACAGGCCGAGCACCTGCACCGGAGTGCTGGGGCCGGCCTCCTTGACCTGCGCGCCGCTCGAATCGACCATCGCCCGGACCTTGCCCCAGGCGGCACCCGCGACGATCGGGTCGCCGACCTTCAACGTGCCCTTGTCGACGAGGATCGTCGCGACGGGGCCACGCCCGGTGTCGAGCTGAGCTTCGAGCACGATGCCCTTCGCCCGGCCGACGGGGTTGGCGGTGAGCTCTTCGATCTCGGCCACGGCGGCCAGCTGATCGAGCAGGTCGTCGATGCCGACGCCCTGCTGGGCCGACATCTCGACGACGATCGTGTCGCCACCCCACGCTTCGGGCACGAGCTCGTGCTCGGCCAACTGCGCCATCACGCGCTCGGGATCGGCGTTGTCCTTGTCGATCTTGTTCAGCGCGACCACGATCGGCACCTCGGCCGCCTTCGCGTGGTTGATCGCCTCGATCGTCTGCGGCATGACGCCGTCGTCGGCCGCAACCATCAGCACCACGATGTCGGTCACCTGCGCGCCGCGGGCGCGCATCTTGGTGAACGCGGCGTGACCGGGTGTGTCGAGGAAGGTGATCTGGCGGCCGTCGACATCGACCGTGTAGGCGCCGATGTGCTGCGTGATCCCGCCTGCCTCGCCGGCCACCACGTTGGCGTGGCGGATCTGGTCGAGGAGCGTCGTCTTGCCGTGGTCGACGTGACCCATGACGGTGATGACGGGCGCACGCGGCACCTGGTTCGCCTCGTCCTCGTCGTCGGAGTCGTCGAACATGGCCTGCAGCTCGAGCTCTTCTTGCTGGCCGGGGTCGACGAGGAGGAGGTCGGCACCGATCTCGAGGGCGAACAGCTCCATCTGCTCGTCGCTCAGTGTCATCGTCGCGGTGACCATCTCGCCGTTGGCGAGCAGGAAGCGGATGACGTCGGCTGCCGTGCGGTTGAGCTTGGGGGCGAACTCCTGCGCGGACGCACCGCGCTCGATGACGATCGTTCCCTCGGGGACAGGAGCGTTGCTGGGGACGTACGTCCCGCCGACGCCCTGGGGACCCTGCGCGTCGAAGTCACGACGCCGACGGGCCCGGCTCTTCTTGCGCGGCGCGCGGCGCTGCCCGCTCGGGCGCGGACCGCCGCCACCCGGACGCGGGCCGCCGGGGCCACCAGGACCGCCGCCGGGGCCACCCGGTCGAGGACCGAAGCCGCCCGGACGAGGCCCGCCGTAGCCGCCCGGACGAGGTCCGCCCGGCCCACCGGGACGGGGACCACCGGGGCCGGTCGTGCGCTGCCCGTACCCGGGACGGGCGCCGGCGCCCGGACGCGCACCACCGGGTGCCGACGGCCGAGCGCTGCCGGGAGGCGGCGGGATCGGACGACCCGACGCCGAGACCGGACGCTGTGCCCCGGGCGGCGGTGGGATCGGGCGACCCGACGCCGACACGGGCCGCGACGGAGGTCCGCTGGGTGCACCCGGCGCTCCGGCTGCCGGACGAGTCGGTGCTGCAGGAGGTCGCTGTGACGCACCGGGCGGGGGTGCTGCCGGCCGTGCGGCGGGCGGCGCCGACGGTGCGGCCGCGGCCGGGCGAGGCGGTGCGGTGGGCGGGAGAGGGCGGGCGGCGACCGGGCTCGGCCGGACGGGCTCGCTGGGCGACGGACGCGTGCTGACGATCTTCGGCCGCTCGTCTGCCTCTGCAGCAGCGGGGGGAGCAACGGGTCGATCCGGTGCTGCGGCGGGAGCAGCTTCAGCGGCCGGGCGCTCCGGAGCGGGTGCCTCGGCAGGGGCAGCGCGCTCGGCCGCAGCGGCTGGTGCTTCGGCGGGTGCCGGCGCGGCTTCGACCGGCGCGGCCGCGGCCTTCTTGGCGGCCGCCTTGGCAGGCTTCGCCTCGCTGTCGCCCTCGACGGGCTTGGCAGCGGCCTTCTTGGCAGCCGTCTTCTTGGCCGGCTTGGCCTCGACCGGCTGCTCGGGACGCGTCAGCCCGTCCCGATCCGCGCGACGACGAATCCGGTCGGCCTGCGCCTCGATGATGCTGGAGGACTGGCTCTTGGCCTCCACGCCCATCTTGCCCGCGAGGTCGAGCAACTCCGAGTTCGTCATCCCGAGCTCCTTCGCGAGCTCGTGTACGCGTACGTTCTTCGCCAAACTGATTCAGCCTTTCGTTGGCGTCGGCGAGCCGGAACCCGTTCCGGCGACCGACCAGTGTTCCATGTTCTGGTGGGTGGATTCGAATGCGTTGGGGAGGTCGGCGAGCGCGCCATCCGGGATCGGACGTCGCCATGCTCGCTCGAACCCACGCTTGCGGATCGCCGGAGCGATGCAGGCCGCCGAGCACAACCATGCTCCGCGGCCCGGCGCCGTCCGGCTGATCACGACACCCCCTGGTGCGAGCACGCACCGGGTGAGCCGATCGATCGGCAGCGTGGTGCGACAACCGACGCAGGTGCGCATCGGTTGGCGCTCGGTTCGGTCAACTGCTCGCTTCGTCGCCACCCTCCTCGTTGGTGTCGCCCTGCTCCTGTGGGCTCTCGCCAGGTGCCGAGCCACTCTGGCTCGTGTCGTCCTCGACCGTATCGGCGGGAGCAGCCGACTCGGCCGTGCCCTCCGGCGCGGATTCGCCCGCAACCTGCTCGTTCCACTCGGCTGCGCTGACCACGGAGCCGTCGGCGGCTCGGAACTCCATGACCCCCTCGGCGTTCTCGACCCACTCGCCCTCTTCGTACTCCGCCTCGTCCGGGCCCTCGACGTGCTGGGTCTCGCCGCGGATGTCGATGCGCACGCCGGTGAGGCGGGCCGCGAGGCGGGCGTTCTGGCCCTCCTTGCCGATGGCCAGGCTGAGCTGGTGATCGGGGACGATGACGTCTGCTTGCGTGCCGTCCTCGCTGATGATCACCTCTTTCACCTTGGCCGGCGAGAGCGCCTTGGCCACGAAGTCGGCCAGGTCCTCGCTGAAGGGGACGATGTCGATCTTCTCGCCGCGCAGCTCGTTGACCACCATGCGGACGCGGCCGCCGCGGGCGCCGACGCACGCACCGACCGGGTCGACGTTGTGGTCGTTGCTCCAGACGGCGATCTTCGTGCGATGCCCTGGTTCGCGAGCGCAGGCCTTGATCTCGACGATGCCGTCGGCGATCTCGGGCACCTCGAGCTCGAAGAGGCGCTTGATGAGGCCGGGATGCGTGCGGCTGACGACGATCTGGGGCCCCTTGGCGGTCTTGCGGACCTCGACGATGTAGGCCTTCACCCTCGAGCCGGGCTCCGGACGCTCGAACGGCACCTGCTCGGCCTGCGGCAGCAGGCTCTCGACCCGGCCCAGATCGAGCAGGGTGTAGCGGGCATCGGTCTGCTGGATGATGCCCGTGACGATGTCGCCCTCGCGGTTCGCGTACTCCTCGAACTTGCGGTCGCGCTCGGCCTCGCGGATGCGCTGGCCCATCACCTGGCGGAAGGTCTGGGCGGCGATGCGACCCATCTCCTCCTTGCGAGGGGTGTCGTCGCGCTCGTTGATCCACAGCCCGTCCTCGTCGACGTCGTATGCCGTGAACGTGAACTCGAGGGTGTCGGGGTTGACCTCGACGACGACCTCTTCGGCAGCGCCGGGGCGGCGCTTGTACGCGGTGGCCAGCGCGTCGACCAGCACGTGCAACAGCGTGTCGACCGAGATGTTCTTCTCGTTCGCCAACATGCGGACTGCTTCGGCCATGTCGAGACTGCTCATGACGCCTCCTGCTCGGCGGATGACGGGACGGATGTGGACGCGCCGGCGCGCCCGTGCTTGCCCGTCGCGGGCTGCTTGGCGCTGCGGGGCTGCTTGCCGGGCTTGGGCGCAGGGCCCCAGACGAACACCGTCTTGGCCCGGTCGATCTGTGCGTGCTCGATGACGCGCTCGGCCTGCTCGTCGGTCCGCACGGTGATCGTCGAGTCGTCGGCAGCCACCAGCGTGCCCTGCACCCGGCGATCGGTGCCGGCGGTGTCGCGCAGACGGATCGCCACCTGCTTGCCGATCTCGCGCTGGAAGTGCGCCGGCGTGCGCAGCGAGCGCTCGAGCCCGGGGCTCGTGACCTCGAGGGTGTAG
This sequence comes from Ilumatobacteraceae bacterium, assembly GCA_050248155.1. Lineage (GTDB taxonomy): Bacteria > Actinomycetota > Acidimicrobiia > Acidimicrobiales > Ilumatobacteraceae > VFMC01. The sequence goes on along the minus strand of JBFWSW010000017.1, from coordinate 21,972 downwards.
TGCCCCGGCATCGGGTCGTCGTGGTCGAAGTCGCGCGAGATCATGCGGGTGACGAGCGCCAGCGTGTCGATGTCGACCCCGCTCGGTGAACCGGCAGGGGTGTCGACGGCGATGCGCAGGGTACCGCCCCGGAACTCGACGTCGTAGAGGTCGAGCTGCAGGTCGCGGATGAGGGGCGCGATCATGCGCGTGACCCGCTCGACGATCGCGTCGCTCATGTTCGCCTCCTTCCGTTCCTGTCGTTCGGTGCCGTGTTGCTCGCTGTGACCCGGGGCCCATCAGACAAGAAGGCGTGGACCTTGGAGGGCCCACGCCTTCGGTTCGATGAACTCAAGGACTCGGGTGAGTATAACTGCCGAGTGCCCAGATGGGGCCCGGTAGCCTCCACGCCCGATGCTGCGCCTCTCCACCCTCTTCGTCCGGACGCTGCGCGAGGACCCGGTCGACGCCGAGGTGGCGAGCCACCGCCTGCTGGTCCGCGGCAGCTACATCCGCCGTGCGGCCCCGGGCGGCTTCACGTGGCTGCCACTCGGCTGGATCGTGTTCCGCAACGTCGAGCGGATCATCCGCGAGGAGATGGACCGCGAGGGCTTCCAGGAGGTCCACTTCCCCGGTCTGCTCCCCCGCGAGCCCTACGAGCTCAGCGGGCGCTGGACCGACTACGGCGACAACCTGTTCCGTCTCAAGGACCGGCGGGGCGCCGACATGCTGCTCGCTCCCACGCACGAGGAGATGTTCACGCTGCTGGTCAAGGACCTCTACAGCAGCTACAAGGACCTGCCGCTCGTCATCTACCAGATCCAGTGGAAGTTCCGCGACGAGGCCCGCCCGCGCGCCGGTCTGCTGCGCGGCCGCGAGTTCAGCATGAAGGACAGCTACAGCTTCGACCTCGACGACGACGGGCTGCAGGCGAACTACGACAAGCACCGCGCTGCGTACCAGCGCACCTTCGACCGGCTCGGGATGCCGTACGTGATCGTGTCGGCGATGAGCGGCGCCATGGGCGGCTCGGCGAGCGAGGAGTTCCTCGCACCGCTCGAGGTGGGTGAGGACACCTACGTCCGCTGCACGAACTGCGACTACGCGGCGAACACCGAAGCCGTCCAGGTCGCTCCCCCGGCGCCCGTTCCCTTCGATGAGGTGCCGCCCGCCGTCGTGCACGACACCCCCGACACACCGACCATCCAGACCCTTGTCGACCTCATGAACGCCCGCGCCGACCTGCGCCGGCCCGACCGCGACTGGACGGCGGCCGACACCCTGAAGAACCTCATCGTCAAGCTGCGCCATCCCGACGGCACCGTCACCCCGCTCGCGATCGGCGTGCCCGGCGACCGCGAGGTCGACATGAAGCGGCTCGAAGCGCAGGTGTCGCCGGCCGAGATCGAACCGTTCACCGAGGAGGACTTCGCCCGGCAGCCGCTGCTCGCCAAGGGCTACATCGGACCGGGCGCGCTCGGGGAATCGAAGCCTGCAGGCATCCGGTACGTGGTCGACCCACGGATCGTCGACGGAACCCGGTGGATCACCGGCGCCGACCAGCCCGGGCGTCACGTCTTCGACCTCACCGTCGGTCGTGACTTCACGCCGGACGGCATCATCGAAGCCGCCGAGGTGCTCGACGGTGATCCGTGCCCACGCTGCGGCGGCACCCTCGAGATCGCGCGTGGGATCGAGATCGGCCACATCTTCCAGTTGGGCCGCAAGTACGCAGAAGCGCTGGGGCTCACCGTCCTCGACCAGAACGGCAAGTCCCGGGTCGTCACCATGGGTTCCTACGGCATCGGCGTGTCGCGCGCGGTCGGAGCCATCGCCGAGCTCAACTGCGACGATCGGGGTCTGGTGTGGCCCCGCGAGGTGTCCCCCGCCGACGTCCACATCGTGGCGACCGGCAAGGCAGGCGACCCGCAGTTGCCCGCGGCCGAACAGCTGGCCGCCGACTGCGAGGCCGCCGGGCTGCGAGTGCTCATCGACGACCGAGTCGGCGTGTCACCCGGCATCAAGTTCAACGACGCCGACCTGCTCGGCGTCCCCACCATCGTCGTGGTCGGCCGCGGCCTGGCCGACGGCGTCGTCGAGGTGAAGGACCGCCGATCAGGCGAACGCCGCGATGTCGAGTTGGCGAACGTGGTCGTCGACCTCTCTCGCTCGCTGCGCTCGCTCCGTTCGGTCGAATGATCGGAGCGGTCTGGTCGACTACCCGAACTTCACGGCCCCTTGGTCGATGACCACGCGGTCGCCGACGCTGGTGGTGAAGACGGCTTCGCCGTCGCCGGTGCGCCAGGCGCGGATGGTGAGGGCGTCGCCGGGCATCACGGGTGACGAGAAGCGGCCCTCGATGTGGTGGAACCGTGTGACGTCGTCGTCGCACAGCGCGCCGAGGAGCGCTCGGCCGGTGAAGCCGTACGTGCACAGCCCGTGGAGGATCGGGCGGTCGAAGCCACCCAACGCCGCGAAGGCAGGGTCGGTGTGCAACGGGTTGCGGTCACCCGAGAGGCGGTAGACGAAGGCCTGATCTGGCGAGGTCTGCAGCGTCACCTCGTGATCGGGAGCCGACGCGGGCGGCTCGTTCTGCGGACCGGACGGCCCACGATCACCACCCCAGCCGCCCTCACCACGGATGAACATCGAGGATCGGGTGGTCCAGAGGGGCTCGCCGGACTCGAGCTTCACGTCCGCTTCCATCACGACGACCGCCGCCTTGCCCTTGTCGTACATGGCCACGACTCGGTCCTGCGACGTGGCTGTGGCCTCGACCGGGATCGGTCGGTGCAAGGTGACCGCCTGTGAACCGTGCACCAGCATCGCCAGGTTGAACGTCCCGATGTGGCTCAACGCGCTCACACCCGCCGACCGACTGCCCGATCCGGCGACGACGGCGAAGGTCGGGTACACCACCTGAGGGGTGTCCTGGGTGTTCTCGGTCGTGAACGGCAGCTCGTTCTGCCCTGCGCCGATTCCGACGGCGTACAGCAGGGCATCCTTGGAGGTCCACGAGATGGTGCGGACGTCTCCGACGGCACCGACGGCATCTGGGTTCAGTGGCATGACCCGATCATGCCCGACGGGGCACGGCTCGTTCGAGCCGGCTCGGGGGTGTCAGTCGCGCGGCTGGGGCCACGACCCGGGGCGACCATCCATTCCCGAGTTCTTCCGCGCCTTCGCCACGAGCTCGGCGACGATCGGCCCGAGCTGTGTGGGATCGTCGACAGGTGCGTGCTCCGGACCGCGGACCCAGCCCTCGGCGACGGCCAGGACCTGACCGCTCGCCTCGAACACGCGACCGGTGACGCCCTTCGACTCGGCTGAGGCGAGCCATGTGACGATCGGCGCGATCCATCGTGGCGAGCGCATCTCGCGCTCCTCGTCGGTCTCGGGTGCCGGTCCGAGCCCCTCGGTCATCCGCGTGAGCGCAACCGGGCCGACGGCGTTGACCGTCACCCCGTAGCGCGCCAACTCGAGAGCGGCGATGTTCGTGAACGCGGCGATGCCGGCCTTGGCTGCCCCGTAGTTGGTCTGACCCGGGTTGCCGTAGATGCCGCTGACGGACGTGGTGTTGATGATGCGGCCGTCGACGGTCGTGCCCGCCTTCGACTGCTCGCGCCAGTACGCGGCCGCCCACCGGCTGGGAGCGAACGTGCCCTTCAGGTGCACGTTGATGACTGCGTCCCACTCTTCCTCGGTCATGTTGGCGAGCACGCGGTCGCGCAGGATGCCTGCGTTGTTGACCACCACGTGGAGATCGCCGAACGTCTCGATCGCGGTGTTGATCAGCCGTTGCGCGCCTTCCCAGGACGAGACGCTGTCGCCGTTCGCGACGGCTTCGCCACCCATGCCCTTGATCTCCTCGACCACCATCTGCGCGGGGCTGAGGTCGCCGCCGGAACCGTCGACGTTGCCACCGAGGTCGTTGACGACCACCTTGGCTCCGTGAGCCGCGAGGCTCAAGGCGTGTTCGCGGCCGATCCCTCGGCCTGCCCCTGTCACGATCGCGACGCGTCCTTCACACAGCTTGGTCATGTGGCGCATCATAAGGTGCTGCCCCCAGGCGACCGCCAGTCGACGGGGGCCGGTCAGCTCGGCTCGGGCATAGCCTGCAACCCCGATGAGTCGAGCCCGTACCGCCGATGTCGTCGTGGTCGGCGCCGGTCCCGCCGGCTCGGCAGCCGCCACGTTGCTGGCTCGTGCCGGCCGGTCCGTGCTGGTCGCGGACAAGGCGACCTTCCCCCGCGACAAGTGCTGCGGCGACGGTCTCACCACCCTCGCCCTGCGCGAGCTCGAGTCGCTGGGGCTCGACCCGGCGGCCGTGCCCAACTGGCAGGTCGTCGACGCTGCATGGCTGCGATCGCCCTCGGGCCGCGAGGTGCGCGTGCCGCTGCCGACCGGGCAGGGGATGTTCGCCGCGACCACACCTCGACGCGAGCTCGACGCAGCGCTGGTCGATCTCGCGCGAGCCGCGGGCGCGACGGTGTGGGACGGTCACGGGCTCGACGCCATCGACGGCGACGTCGACGACGATCACGACACCGTCTCGGTCGAGATCGACGGGGTGGGCCGCGTCGAGACCCGGTACGTCATCGCCGCGGACGGCATGTGGTCACCGACGCGCAAGCTCCTGGGTCTCGCCGAGCCGGGCTACCTCGGAGAGTGGCACGCGTTCCGCCAGTACGCACGCCATGTGACCGGCCCTGCGGCGAACCGGCTGTACGTGTGGTTCGAACCCGAGCTCCTGCCCGGCTACATGTGGAGCTTCCCGTTGCCCGCCGGCCGGGTGAACATCGGGTTCGGCGTGCAGCGCGACGGCGTGCGCAAGGTCCAGGACATGAAGGCGCTGTGGGCCGAGCTGCTGACGCGGCCACACGTCGTCGAGGCGCTCGGTGCGGATGTCGAGCTCGAGGATCGGCACACCGCATGGCCCATCCCGTGCGGCATCGACCGGGCAGTGCTCACATCGGGACGGGTGCTGTTCGTCGGCGATGCAGCACGGGCCAGCGACACCATGACAGGAGAAGGCATCGGGCAGGCGCTGTTGACCGGCCGGCTGGCCGCCGAAGCACTCCTCGCGACCGGCGCGCTGCAGGCCGACGTCGTGCGCGCCCGGTACGAGACCGAGGTCCGCCGGCACCTCGTCGCCGACCACCGCATGTCGGCGCTGCTGTCGCGCGTGCTGGCCCACCGCCGAGGTGCGCGCGGCGCCGTGCGGATCATCGGCGCCAACGCGTGGACGCGCCGCAACTTCGCTCGCTGGATGTTCGAGGACGAACCCCGCGCGCTGCTGCTCACGCCCGGCCGCTGGCACCGCCGCATCCTCCGCCGCCCCGGGGCCTACGCCCCCTGACCCATCCGAGTCCCTGCCCCCCGTCCAGTCCCCCGGATGGGTGCGGCGCTGGGGTCGGGGGGACGGGAACGGGTTGAGTACGGTCCGTGCCATGCGCACTCGGCTGACCGACATGCTGGCCATCGACCACCCGATCATGCTCGCCGGCATGGGCGGGGTGAGCTACCACCGCCTGGTCGCAGCGGTGAGCGAGGCCGGCGGCATCGGCACGCTGGGGGCATCGACGATGAGCGCCGACGAGCTACCCCAGGAGATGGCCAAGGTGCGCGAGCTGACGGCGAAGCCGTTCGGTGTCGACCTGCTCACCGCGCTGCCAGGGCAGGTCGAGCAAGGGATCCAGAGCGTCATCTCCGGCGGCGCGAGCATCTTCGTCGCCGGTCTCGGGGTGCCGCGTGAGGTGATCGACCTGTTGCACGCGAACAACGTCCTCGTCGGCAGCATGTGCGGGAAGGTCCGTCACGCGGTCAGCGCGGTCGCGAGTGGCGTCGACTTCGTCGTCGCGCAGGGCACCGAGGCGGGCGGCCACACCGGCCTCGTTGCGACGATGTCGCTCGTGCCGCAGGTCGTCGACGCCGTGGGCGACCGCGTGCCGGTCGTCGCGGCCGGCGGCCTGTTCGACGGGCGCGGGCTCGCTGCGTCGCTGGCGCTCGGCGCCGACGGGGTGTGGATCGGCACCCGCTTCATCGCCACGCCGGAGGCGCGGGCCGTGAACGGCTACAAGGAGACGCTGCTGGCCACTTCCGAGGACGGCACCGTGATCTCGCGTTCGTACACGGGCAAGACGTGCCGGGTCGTGCGGAACGAGTGGACCAACCACTACGACCAGCACCCCGACGAGCTGCAGCCGTTCCCACAGCAGGCGATCGCCTCGGTGAAGGCGGGGGTGAACCACCTCGGCTCGGCCTCGGGCACCGACGTCGAGGTCAGCCGCGAGTTCATGCCGTGCGGCCAGGGAGTCGGCGCGATCGACGACCTCGTCCCCGCCGCAGACCTGGTCCAGCAGATGGTCGACGAGGCCGAGCGTTCGATCGATCGGTTGGCGAGCGTGCGCCGGTGACGGTCACCGACCACATCGACCGGGCGTGGACCGACGAGGTCCTGCCGGCACTGCACGAGTACATCGCGATCCCCAACGTGTCGCTGGCCTACGACCCGGCGTGGCGCGAGCACGGGCACATGGACCGCGCCGTCGAGCTCATCCGCGCCTGGTGCTCGGCCCGGCACGTCGCAGGGCTGAGCGTCGAGGTGACCGAGCTGCCCGGTCGCACACCCTTGATCGTGATGGAGGTGCCCGCGTTCGGCGGCGGGTCCGACGACGACCCGGTCCTGCTCTACGGCCACCTCGACAAGCAGCCCGAGATGACCGGATGGCGTGACGACCTCGGACCGTGGAAGCCGGTGCTCGACGGCGACCGGCTCTACGGCCGAGGTGGCGCCGACGACGGCTACGCCGCGTTCGCGTCCGTGCTCGCGATCGAGGCGGCACAGGCGGCCGGTGTACGTCACAACCGCTGCGTCGTGCTGATCGAAGCGAGCGAGGAGAGTGGCAGCCCCGACCTACCGGCGTACCTCGACGCGCTGTCCGATCGCATCGGCTCACCCTCGCTCGTGCTGTGCCTCGACTCGGGGTGCCTCGACTACGAACGCCTGTGGGTCACCACCTCGCTTCGTGGTCTGGCCGGTGGCGAGCTGCGCGTCGACGTCCTGACGGAAGGGGTGCACAGCGGGGAGGCGAGCGGCGTCGTGCCCTCCTCGTTCCGCATCGCTCGCGAGGTGCTCGATCGCATCGAGCGCAGCACGGACGGGCACATCCTGCTCCCCGAGCTCCACGTCGACATACCGCCCGACCGGGTCGAGCAGGCGAAGGCAACAGCCGCCGAGCACCGCATCGCCGGCCACTTCCCGTGGGCCGACGGGACGCGACCCATGGTCGACGACCCTGCGGAGCAACTGCTCGCCCGCACCTGGCGCCCGACGCTCAGCGTGACCGGGGTGGACGGCATCCCGTCGATCGCGCAGGCCGGCAACGTGCTGCGCCCGCACACGTCGTTCGCGCTGAGCTTCCGCCTGCCTCCGACGTGTGACCATCGTGCGGCGCTGGCCGCGATCGAGCGAGTGGTCGAGGACGATCCGCCGTCCGGTGCGCGGGTGCGCTTCCGAGCCGGGTTCTCGGGCCCCGGTTGGAACGCTCCGACGTTCGCACCGTGGCTCGAAGCGGCGCTCGATCACGCGTCACGGACCGCCTTCGGCCAACCGTCTGCAGCCGTCGGCGAAGGTGGCAGCATCCCGTTCATGGGGATGCTCGGCGAGATGTTCCCTCAGGCTCAGTTCGTCATCACCGGTGTGCTCGGCCCCGGCGCCAACGCGCACGGCCCGAACGAGTACCTCCACGTGCCGACCGCCCGCCGGCTGACCGAGTGTCTCGCCCATCTGCTCGAAGCCCACGCTCGTCGCGATCGCGATCCAGGCGGATGATCGAGCGCCCGTCTCGTCCCGACATCACCGAGCGCCTGCGCGCGGTGTGCATGGCACTGCCGGAGGTCACCGAGCGCCTCAGCCACGGCGAGCCCACGTGGTTCGTGCGCGACAAGAAGGTGTTCGTCCAGTCGAGCGATCACCATCACGACGACCGACTCGGGTTCTGGTGCGCAGCACCGCCGGGCGTGCAAGCCGAGCTCGTCGAGACCGAACCCGAGCGCTTCTACCGCCCGCCCTACGTCGGTGGTCGCGGGTGGCTGGGCGTCTACCTCGACGTCCCCGACATCGACTGGGGCGAGATCGCCTCGATCGTTCGTGAGGCGTATCGCGTGGTCGCCCCTGCCAAGCTCGCCGCGACCCTCGACGAGCCCTGACCGCTTCTCCAGATCAGGATGGAAGCGCGCAGACCTTGTGCGGGTCCCGCAATTCCGGGGTGTCGTAGCCTCCTGCCGGAGCGAACGAGCCCTGAGGCCGGCAACCCAGGAGCTGCCGATCCCCAAGAGGCACGGACAGGGCCACGCGTGTGGTGCGCACTCCGAGTGCTGTCGGACAGCTGGCGTCTCCGTCGCCGGCGTACCCAACGATGACCCGGAGCGCCACAGCGTCGTCGGTTTCTTCGACTTCGACCCTGTCGAGGTCGAGCGAGCAACCGGTCGCCCAGCACCGCTGGCTTCTGGCCCTGTTCATCGGCGGCTCGGACAACCGCCGTCGAGGTGCCGATCGAGAGCACGGCATATGATCCGACTCCAGCAGCTGGGAGACATCGCACTTCGAGCCGGCTCTGCCTGACGTCGAGAGCATCCGGCGAGGTGCTGCGCAGGGGGACGAGCGAGTGGCCGGCCGACGAGATCCGGAGGGCGTGCGAGGTCCAACCTAGGGTGTAGACGGTGATCGCCGGCGCCAGCCACCCGAGCCGGATCACCGAGAACCTCGACGCACTGGGCGCACTCACCCAGGTGCCCTCGCCGAGATCGACGCCGCCACCACCTGACAACCCGCCCGACTCGGGCCCCAGCCTCGCGCAACCATGCCCGTCCGCCGCGCCCCTGCCCCGCCGCCGAAATCTGTTTGACCACATAAACGCTCCGCGCTCGCATTCGCTTACACAGATCCCGAGAACCGCGGTTGTGTGAGCGCACGCGATCGCGGAGCGTTTGTGTGCGCGGGGCGGTCGGGGACCGCGGTGGTGGGTCACGACGTTCGAGCCACAGGATCGCGGAGCGTTTGTGCGCGGACATGGCCGTGGGGCGTGTGGGGTCGGGCGCGCGGCGGGGGTGGTGTGCGACGAACGTCAGCGGGGTGTGAACCTCACCGGCATCGAACGGACGCCGGCGATGAAGTTGGAGGCGAGCGGTTCGGGATCGCCGGCAGGGCCGAGATCGGGCAGCCGGGTGAGCAGCTCGCGCAGCATCGCCGCGATCTCGATGCGGGCGACGTGCAGGCCGAGGCACAGGTGCGGCCCGCCGCCACCGAAGGCGAGGTGCGGGTTGGGATCGCGGGCGACGTCGAACCGATCGGGCTCGGCGAACACCTCGTCGTCGCGGTTGGCCGCGCCGTAGAACAGCACGACCTTGTCGCCCTCGCGCAGCGGGTGGCCGCGGATCTCGGTGTCGTGCATCACCGTGCGGCGGAAGTGCACGACGGGCGAGGTGTACCGCAGCATCTCCTCGACCGCTGTGGGCAGCAGCGTGTCGAGGTCGGCCATCAGCCTGGCGCGCTGGTCGGGATGATCGAAGAGGGCTTGCACCCCGGCAGCCAGCAGGTTGCGCGTCGTGTCGCCGCCGGCGTTGACCAGGAGCAGGAAGAACCACTGCAGCTCGGCGTCGGTGAGGCGATCGCCGTCGACCTCCGCCTGCACGAGTGCTGAGGCGATGTCGTCGCCCGGGTCGGCACGCTTCTGCTCGGCGACCTGGTGCGCATACGTGAGCATCTCGAACACGGCGAGCGCTCGCCGTTCGGGCGATGCGACGGCGTCGTCGGTCGTGTGCATCAGCTCGGTCAGCTCGTACAGGCGCTCGCCATCGGCACGGGGGATGCCCATGAGCTCGGCGATGAGCGCGGACGGGAGGCGTCCGGCGATGTCGTGGACGAAGTCGCACTCACCGCGGCCGGCGACGCCGTCGACGATCTCACGCGCCATCGTCGCGATGCGGTCGGCGAGGAGCTGGGCGTTGCGCGGCGTGAACCCGCGGCTGACGAGCAGCTTGAACCGGTCGTGTTGCGGCGGGTCCATGTTGAGCATCATCTGCCGCTGCGCCATGAGGCCCATCTCGTCGGGCTCGGGCACCATCGCCGTGCGTGCATACGAGCTGAACGTGCGCGGCTGACGACTGATCGCGCGCACGTCGTCGTACTTCGTGATCGCCCAGAAGCCGGGGCCGTCAGGCTCGGGGTGCCAGTGCACGGGGTCGTTCGCGCGCAGCCATGCGTACTGATCCCACGGGTGGCCCTGCGCGAACGAGCTCATCGCCAGCAGGTCGATGTGAGGTGCTCCGGCGACGCTCGTCATGCCGTCCCGACGGTAGCCGTGGCTGCCCGTCCGGCCCGAGCCGTGGCGAGGCGTATGGTTCCCGCATGACGAAGAGCGTCCGACGAGTCGTGACGGGCCACGACGCCAACGGCACGTCGGTGTTCGCGAGCGACTCGATGGTCGAACCCGTCACCGTGTCGTTGCTGCCGGGCGCCGAGTTCCACCAACTCTGGGGTGCAGACGCCGCCCCGTCCTTCCCTGACGACGGTCGGCAGCCTGCGACCGCGACGTACTTCCCGCCCGTCGGCGGCTTCCGCTTCGGCATGTTCGCGATCCCGCCCGACGGCAGCGTCGAGCTCGCCGATCTCGACCTCGAGGCAGCGATGGCGGAGATGGAGTCCCGTCTCCCTGGCCTTGCCGGGCACATGGAGCCGGACGCGCCTGGCATGCACACGACGGCGACGATCGACTTCGAGGTCGTGCTCGAGGGCGAGGTGTGGCTCGAGCTCGACGACGGCGCCGAGGTGCACCTCCGGCCAGGCGACACGGTGGTGCAGAACGGCACCCGGCACGCGTGGCGCAACCGCGGGACGTCACTCGCCCGGCTCGCAGTCTTCCTGGTCGGCGCGCACCACGCGCACGTGCCACCGTCCTGACGAGCACACGATGATTCTGCTGATGTCCGGAAGCCTGCGAGCGGGGTCGACGAACACAGCACTGCTCCGCACGGCAGCGGCGATCCACGCGGATGCGCACCTCTACGACCGGATGCGCGCGCTCCCCCACTTCGACCCCGACGACGACATCGATCCGCTGCCCGACGAGGTCACGCACCTGCGATCGATGGCCGAGCGTGCCGAGGCGATGATCGTCTGCACGCCCGAGTACGCCGGAGCACTGCCCGGTTCGTTCAAGAACGCGTTGGACTGGCTCGTGGGCTGCACCGCCCTCGAGGCCAAGCCCACGACGATCGTGAACGTCTCGGCCGTGGGGGCCTCCGAGGCGCAGCGTTCGCTCGTGACGGTGCTGACCTACCTCATGGCCGACCTGGGCGCGCAGCCCGTGATCGAACTGCCCGTCGAGCGACGGCACGTGCGGACCGACGGGACGATCGACGACCCTGACATCAGGGCGAGGCTCGACCATGTGCTCGGCGAGCTGCGCGACCGGAGGTCGCCGACCGCATGAACGCGCCACCCGCCATCCTCTGGGACATCGACGGGACGCTGTTGCGCGCCAAGGGCGCCGGCGTGACGGCGTTCATCGACGCGCTCACCACGGTGACCGGGCTCGACTTCCCCACCGGCGACATGGACATGGGCGGTCGGACCGACCCGGACATCGCTCGCCGGATCCTGCACTTCGCCGGCGCGATCGGCGATCATGACGAGCTCTCCACACGCCTGCTGACCGAGATGGCGGCCGTGTACCTGGCGCGTGAAGCCGAGTTCGCCGGACGCACCGCAGCGTTGCCCGGTGTCGTCGACGCACTCTCCGCCCTGCGCGACCTCGACGCGCTGCAGACCGTCGTGACGGGCAACATCGAGCCCGTCGCGCGGATGAAGCTGACGGCCGCCGCACTCGTCGAGCACTTGCTGCTCGACGTCGGCGGTTACGGCAGCGATCACCACGAGCGGGCCGAGCTGGTCCACATCGCCATGCGCCGGATCGAGGACACTCACCGACCGGTCGATCGCGCCCACACGTGGATCGTGGGCGACACCCCGCGCGACCTGGCATGTGCTCGTGCGGCCGGAGTTCGGTGCGTGCTCGTCGCCACCGGGACGCACTCGCTCGAGTCGATGATCGACCTCGGCGCCGATGCCGTCCTGCCCGATCTGGCCGACCTCGATCGACTGCTCGACCTGATCACCCCCGCGCGTCGATGACCGCCACTGCTGCGTCGGTCAGGCGCGCTGCGCGCAGGTCGCCGGCGAGGTTGCGCGCCGACTGGTTCATCACGTAGCCGAACGCCAGCTGACGCTCGGGTTGGGCGAACCCGACGGAACCTCCCGCTCCGGGGTGACCGTACGAACCGGGCCCGGCGTAGGGCGTGAACAGGCCGTGCGTCATGAACCCCATGCCGAACGTCGTCGGCATGATGAGACACGCGTCGGGTTCACCGGTCGGCGTGACCGTCGTGCGCGCGCGGTCGCGCACGGCGTCGTCGACGAGCTGCACCCCGTCGACCGGCGCGAGCGTCGCGGCGTAGATGCGAGACAGCGAGCGTGCGTTCGTGATGCCGTTGGCGGCGGGGATCTCGGCAGCGTGGACCTGTGGCGTGTTGAACACGCCGTCGCCCGAGAACGCACCGTTCAACGTGAGCGCTCGCCCCCCGTTGCTCGTCGGCCCGAGGAACTGCTCGATCATCGCCTTGACCGCGGGGTCGTCGGTGTCGCTCTGCAGCGGCTGGCCGAGGATCGGTGCGACTCGCGGCTCGAGCTCGGCCGGCAGGCCGATGTAGAACTCGGCTCCGAGCGGTCGGGCGACCTCGTCCTGCACGAACTGCCCGATGCCACGGCGCGCTGGATCGACGCGACGGACGAGCTCGCCGGCCAGCCAGCCGAACGTGAGCGCGTGGTACCCGTGGTTGGTCCCGATCGGCCACTCGGGCTCGGTGTCGGCGAGCCGCGCCGTGATGGTCTCCCAGTCGAGTGCCTCGTCGAGCGAGATCTCGCCCTGCACACTGAACAATCCGCACTGGTGGCTGAGCAGCTGGGCGACGGTCGCGGAGCTCTTGCCGTGCGCGCCGAACTCGGGCCAGTAGTGAGCGACCGGCGCGGAGTAGTCGATGAGGCCACGCTGCACGCAGATCGCGACTGCGATCGCCGTGATGCCCTTGGTGGTCGAGAACACGAGCTGCAACGTGGAGTCGTCGTACGGTCGGTCACCTCCGTCGAAGGAGCCGCCCCACAGGTCGACGACGAGCTCGCCCCGGTGATGGATCGCCACGGCCGCGCCGGTGTCCTCACCCGACGACAGGTTCGACTCGAACGCGCGTCGGACGGACTCCCAACCGGGCGCGATCCAGCCGCCGATGCCCCCTTCGGTCGCCATCGTCACGCGTCGGCGACGAGCTCGCGCAACGTCTCGATCGCCTTCACCGGATCGGGCCCGACGGGGTTCACCGACAGCACGGTGACCCCCGCCTCCTTGAACGCCCCGATCCGCTCCTTGACGTAGCTCTTCGGCCCCACCAGGTTGGCGAGCTCGAGCCACTCCCCTGGCAGGGCGGCCGCGGCCTCGTCCTTCTTGCCGTCGAGGTACAGGTCCTGGACCAGCTCGGCCTCCTGCTCGTACCCGTACGCGCGTGCGATGTCGTTGTAGAAGTTCTTGCCGCGAGCACCCATGCCACCGACGTACAGGGCCATGCCCGGGCGAGCGTGGTCGAGCAGCTTCGTGCGCGCTTCACCCGTGAGGCTCTCGTCGATCGCGAGCATGCCGCCGGCGGAGATGTCGAGGCGACCGCGACTCGGGTCGCGCTTGGCCAGGCCGGCCTTCAACTGGGAGCCCCACACGTGGTGGTACTTCTCGGGGATGAACATGATCGGCAGCCAACCGTCGGCGAGCTCGGCCGTGGCTTCGACGCTGCGGTCCTTGAGGCTGGCCCACCAGATCGGGATGTCGGAGCGAACCGGGTGGTTGATGATCTTGAGCGGTTTGCCCAGCCCCGTACCCTGACCGGCGGGCAGTGGCGCATCGATGGTCTGGCCGTGGTACTCGAACTTCTCGTCCCGCTTCCAGATCATGCGGCACGCCTCGATGTACTCCTTGATGCGCTGCATCGGCTTCTCGTACCGCACCCCGTGGAACCCCTCGATGACCTGCGGTCCGCTGGCACCGAGGCCGAGGATGAAGCGGCCGTCGCTGACGTAATCGCAGCCGGCCGCTGTCATCGCCATGAGCGCAGGTGTGCGCGAGTACACGTTCACGATGCCGGTCCCGATCTCGACCCGTTCGGTGATCGCGGCGAGGTATCCGATCTGGCTGATCGCGTCGAAGCTGTAGGCCTCGGCGACCCACACCTGATCGAGCCCGGCCTTCTCGAGGTCGACCACCCGCTGGGCGGCCTCCTTGAAGCCGCCGCTGTAGTTGATCATCATCGAGAGCTTCATCGCACGTCCTTCGTCGGTGTGGGTGGCATCGGCCGTTGTTCGGACGAGAGTACGTGACCGTCGTTGAGGTTTCCCGACCGGAAGCCCTCGAGGTCGAGGGTCACGTAGCGATAGCCGCACGCCTTCAGCGCACCGACGATCTCGCCGCGACGAGCGACGACCTCGCCGAACGCGTCGACGGGGACCTCGATGCGGGCCGTGTCGTCGTAATGACGTACGCGCAACTGCGCGAAGCCGAGCCGGCGAAGCGCGGATTCTGCTCGATCGACCTGCCCGAGCAGCGCCACACTGACCTCGGTGCCGTACGGGATGCGGCTGGCGAGGCACGCCGCCGCAGGCTTGTCCCACGTGCGCAGACCCATTCGACGCGACGCCTCACGGATCATCGACTTGGTGAACCCCGCGTCGACCAGCGGGAACCGCGCGCCCTGCTCTCGGGCCGCACGCTGGCCGGGCCGGTGCTCGCCCAGGTCGTCGAGGTTGACGCCGAGGACCACCGTCGCACCCTCTGCCGAAGCGAGCGGGCCCACGACGTCCATCAGCTCGGCCTTGCAGTGGTAGCACCGATCGATGTCGTTGACCCGATACGCGGCGCGCTCCATCTCGCGGGTGACCACGGCTGTCCATCGGAGCCCGAGGTCGTCGGCGATCGCTCGGCAGTCGGCTTCTTCGTCGCCGGCGAGCGACGGCGAGAGAGCCGTGACGGCGTGTGCGTGGTGGCCGAGCGCCTCGTGTGCGACGGCGGCGAGGAACGTCGAGTCCGCGCCGCCGCTGAACGCGACGACGACGCGCCCGAGCCTGCGCAGCCCTTGTTCGAGCGACGCGATTGCGTCGGCGAGCTGGTTCTCGAGTGCGCCGGCGGTCACGCGGCGAGGTTACTCCCGCATGGCCGCCGGGCACCCGAGACAGTCAGGCTCTTCGGCTGAAGATGCTGTAGCCACCGGGGCCGACGAGGCAGCCGACGATGATCAGGATGACTCCGAGGAGCACCTGACCTTGGAAGAGTTGGACGATGCCGACGATCACGAGGATCGCGGCGATGATCCACAGCAGTGTTGCGCTCATGCACTGGTGCTACCCCCGGCCCGCACGTCGCAAACGCACCAGGTCATCGGTGCGAGGGGGTCGCGGCCCGGCCGTAAGATGGCGCCCACACACCAGCCGGACGGAGACGGGGTGATTCAGATGGCTTCGCAGACCGACGAACTGCGCACAGAGTCGTCCGCACCGGACGACGCTCGCGAACGGCAACACGGACGAGCCACCGCGCCCGACGAACCGGTGATCACCGTGACAGGCGAAGTCGCACGTCGTCTGCGACCACTCGTCGGCGGGCTCCTCGGCCGCGCCGCGCCCGTCAGCTTCGAGTTCTGGGACGGCTCGACGATCCGCTCCGAGCCGTCCGTCGCGACGTTGCGGTTCACCTCGGCCGACGCCTTGCGCCGCTTGCTGTGGATGCCGAACGAGCTCGGCCTCGGTCGCAGCTACGTCGCCGGCGACATCGAGCTCGAGGGCAGCATCTTCGACGCCGTCACCACGTTGCGCGACGCCGACCCGGCCAACGGACTCGGTTCGCTCAAGCTGCTGCCGAAGGCCGTGCTGGCCGCGCGCAGCGTCGGAGCGCTCGGCCTGCCGCTCGAGCCCCCTCCCGAGGAGGCGCGGCTCAGCGGGTGGCGCCACTCGTTGCGCCGCGATGCCCGCGCCATCACCCACCACTACGACGTCGGCAACGACTTCTACCGGCTGGTGCTCGGACCGGTGATGACCTACTCCTGTGCGCGCTTCACGCACGACGACGCCACCCTCGACGAGGCACAGGAGGCCAAGCACGAACTGATCTGCCGCAAGCTCGGGCTGCACGAGCGGCCCGGCGCACGGTTGCTCGACGTCGGCTGTGGATGGGGTTCGATGGCCATCCACGCCGCCACACACCACGATGCACGCGTCGTCGGGATCACGATCAGCCGAGCGCAGGCCGAGCTCGCGCGCCAGCGCGCGGTCGAGGCCGGCGTCGCCGACCGCGTCGAGATCAGGCTGCAGGACTACCGCGAGCTGGGAACCGAGAGGTTCGACGTGATCTCGTCGGTCGGCATGTCCGAGCACGTCGGTCACGACAAGCTCGACCAGTACTTCGGCATCCTGCGTGCATGCCTCGGGCCGAAGGGTCGGCTCTTGAACCACGCGATCTCGTCGGTCGGCGGCTCGAAGCTCGGACGCACGTCCTTCGTCGGACGTTACGTCTTCCCCGACGGCGAGCTCGTGGACGTGGGACGTACCGTGCTCGCGATGGAGCGGGCCGGCTTCGAGGTGCGCGATGTCGAGTCGCTGCGCGAGCACTACGCCCGCACCTTGCGCGCGTGGGTCGCGAACCTCGAAGCACGTTGGGACGAAGCGGTCGAGCTCGTCGGCGTCGCCCGAGCGAAGGTCTGGCGGCTCTACATGGCCGGTTCCGCGATCGGCTTCGAGGATGGCGGCATCGGCATCCATCAAGTCCTCGGTGTCGTGCCGACCGACGACGGAGCATCCGGCATGCCTGCCACGCGGTCCGGCTGGGGCTGAGCTCCGTGCCTCGGCGGGGGTGGGTGGCGGCCGCATCGTTCATCGGCGCATCACTCATCGCGGCTGCCGGCTGCTCCTCCGACAGCTCGAAGCACCTACCACGCGCACTGCCCACGACCACGCCGCTCGTCGACGAAGGAACGACGCCGCCGGCTCCCACCAACCCCATCGGCACGCTCGTCCCGCCGGGCAGCGTGGCCGTCGACGACCGACCAACCGACACGTCGGCGCCGGGTGGCGACGAGGCCCCGACCACTGGCGCCCCGGTCGAGCAGTTCCAGGACGCGTTGGTGTTCGATCCGTTCGTCGTGAACGATCCGATGGCGGGAGGGGTCGACGCGATCGCTTTGCTGGTGCCTCGCGGGTGGAACGCGAACGCCGGTGTGCAGTGGCTGCCCGAGTGGATCAGAGCGGCCTTCCTGCAGACGCACGTCGACGATCCGTTCACCGGCATCTCGATCGACTGGCTGCCCATCCAGGACTTCATCTCCTTCCCGCCTCCCAGCGGGTTCGAGATCCCGATCGGCGGTAACTACCAGGGAAAGGCCTACGTCCCGCCGATCACCGATCCGGCTCAGCTCGTGACGCAGATGTGGGTGCCGGGCACGCTGCCGGAGCTGCAGAACGCGACCCTCGTCGACGTCCAGCAGGTGCCCGCGATCGCACAGGAGTTCCTCCGCGGCTTCGGGGGTCCGGGCGACGCGTACGCCTACCGGATGCGGTACGAGTACTCCTCGAACGGCCAACCGTGGGAGGAGGACGTCTCGTTCGCCGTGCTCTACTCGGGCGACCAGAACCTCACCTCCTGGTACGTGAACTTCGCCTACGCGGTGCGCGGACCGAAGGGCACGCTCGACGCGAACGCGGGTCTCGTGTCGACGGTGGTCGCCAGCCGCACCACCACGCCACAGTGGGAGGCGACCTACCGCAAGGTGCAGCAGCTCTTCACCCAGGGCATCCAACAGCAGATGGCCGACACCGTCGCGTTCGGCAAGGCGCTCGAGGCCTACCGCAACGAGATCAACGCACTGCAGCAGCAGGTCACCGCAGAGCGGCAGGCGTCGCAGGACCGCATCGCCGAGCTCCGCGGCGAGACGCTCGCCGGCATCGACACCTACACCGACCCGTTCAGCGGCACCTTGGTGCAGCTCCCGACCGGGTGGAACGACTACTGGGTGAACGATCAGGGCGAGTACATCGCCTCTGACGATCCGGCCTTCGATCCGAACTCGCTGAACGACGGCGTCTGGCAGCAGCTCGAGGTGGTCCCGTTCCCCTGACCGCCCGTCGGATGTGAGAATGCGCGGATGATCGAGCTCGAACTGGACATCGCCGCCCCCGACGGAGCGATGAAGACCTTCGTCTTCCATCCCGAGCACGGCGGGCCACACCCGGTCGTGCTCTACCTGATGGACGCTCCGAGCATCCGCCCAGCGCTGAAGGACATGGCGTCCCGCCTCGCCACGACGGGCTACTACGTCATGCTGCCGTACCTCTTCTACCGCGGTGGCCCGTTCCGCGAGTTCGGGCAGTCCGACGAAGACATGCACCGCCGCAGAGAGCTGATGGATCAGGTGACGCCGACAAACATCGTCGGTGATGCCCGGGCGCTGCTCGATCACGCTGCATCCGATGCCGCCGCGGCCCCTGGCAACGTCGGTGTCGTCGGGTTCTGCATGAGCGGCGGTCTCGCCGTCTCGGTCGCCCGCGCGATGCCCGAACGCGTGTCGGCCGCAGCGTCGATCCACGGCGCGTGGCTCGTGCGCGACTCACCCGATTCGCCGCACCTGGATCTCGACCGTGTGCGGGCGGAGATCTACTTCGGCTGGTGCGACAACGACGCGACCGCGCCGCCCGAGACCGTGCCGGTGATGCGCGCCGCGCTCGACGCCGCCGGCGTGGAGTACACGCTCGACTTCCTCACCGACGCCGTCCATGGCTACGCACCGCCCGGCACCGAGCGGTACGACCGGTACGCGTCGGAGCTGCACTGGGAACGAGTGCACGACCTGTTCCGTCGCCGAGTGCCGGTGAGCTGACGGAAGATACCGACGCCGATCCGAATCGCGCCGGGACTTTGGTCCCGATCTCTCCTTCCGAACGGCCCTGGAACGCGCCCTTGCGCACCGGCAGGCTCGCACCCATGTCGTCAAAAGAGCGTTCGACGCTGGGTTGGTTCGGATTCGTCGTGGCCGTGGCCGCGCTGTGCCTCGCCGTCTTCGGCCTGCGTGACAGCACCGACGCCTCGGCGAACGGAGGTGGTTCCGGCGAGGCAGCCACGCCCACGATCACCGTCGAGCTGACCGAGTTCGCGATCGTGCCGGCGATGATCGACGTCCCCACGACGGGCGCGGTCCTGAACGTGGTGAACAAGGGAACGATGGTGCACAACCTCTCCATCGCCGAGCTCGGCGTCAAGACCGCCGACATCCAACCCGGCGCGTCGACCGAGCTGACGATCGGTGCGACTGCGGCCGGCGACTACACGATGCTCTGCGAGATTCCCGGGCACGCCGGCAGCGGCATGACCGGGATGGTGATGGTCGGTTCGGGCAGCTCGGCCGGCACCGACGGTGGCTCCGAGCCCGTCACCACGATGAGCTGGCAGGAGATGGACAAGATGATGGCTGATGTGGCCGCCGCCTTCCCTGCGAAGACCGAGGGCTACGGCGGTGAGCGGCTCGAGCCGACCATCCTTCCGGACGGCACCAAGGAGTTCGACCTCACGGCCGAGATCGTGAAGTGGGAGGTCGAACCCGGCAAGTTCGTCGACGCCTGGACCTACAACGGTGTCGTGCCGGCGCCCGAGATCAAGGTCGAGTCCGGGGACAAGGTGCGGATCGTCCTCACCAACAACCTTCCGGAGTCGACCTCGATGCACCTCCACGGCGTGCGGGTGCCCAACTCGATGGATGGCGTCGATCCGTACACGCAAGCGCCGATCGAGCCGGGCCAGTCGTTCACCTACGAGTTCACCGCGCAGGGACCTGCGGTCGGCATCTACCACTCCCATCACAACGCGCAGGTCCAGGTGCCGAACGGGTTGTTCGGGGCCTTCCTGATCGACGAGATGCCCATCCCGCAGAAGCTGATCGACCAGGGCTACGACAAGGTCGACAAGACGGTCAACATGGTGCTCAACGATGCGGGCACCATCGGGCTCAGCCTGAACGGCAAGAGCTTCCCTGCCACCGAGCCGTACACGATGCGGGTCGGCGAGGTCATGGAGGTCCACTACCTCAACGAGGGGCTGATGGCGCATCCGATGCACCTGCACCAGCCGCTCGGTTGGATCATCGCCAAGGACGGTCAACCCCTCGACGAGCCGATGCCTGGTGACACCATCAACATCGCGCCGGGCGAGCGCTACACCGTGCTCTACAAGGCTGTGGACCCGGGTGTGTGGGCCTGGCACTGCCACATCCTCAACCACGCCGAGACCTCGACCGGGATGTTCGGCATGGTGACCGCGCTCATCGTCGAGGAGTGACGGACCTGCCCACGTAGTGACCGACGGCCCTGTCGGCTCGCCGTCTCGCCGGCCCACACTCGCGGTGGGGGACGAAGGAGGGCAGATGGATCTGCATCCGGAGAACGGTCGACAGCACGATCTCGATCCCGGCGATTGCCTGCTGTTGCTCGCCGGCCAGGAGGTGGGCCGCATCGTCACGTCCGGCACGCCGCCGAAGGTGCGACCGGTCAACTTCGTGCTGGTGGAGGGCCGCATCTACCTCCGAACCGACGCGCCGTTCACCGACGGCGACGAGGTCACCTTCGAGGTCGATCAGATCGACTCGTCCGAGCACCAGGGCTGGAGCGTCATCGCGAGGGGGCGGGTGCGGTCGCTCGCGGCCGGCGAGGTGCCGAGGGACGCGCACGAGCGACTCGTCACGTGGGCAGCTGGCGACAAGCCGGTCTGGTCGATGATCGAGATCGGGCGCATCACCGGCCGCTTCGTTCGCGCCGGTCGTTCCCGCCGTGGCGCCGACGATCGCGGCTATCTGTGAGCTTCGCCCCGCCGATCATCGAAAGGGACGTTGGTCCCTAGGCGCGCACGGGCTGTCCGGCCATCCTGGGCAGATGCGCATCGACCGCCAGGGCATGAGCGTCCTCGCCGAGGACCAGTGCTTCGAGCTGCTCGACACGATGCAACTCGGACGCATCGCCCTGACCGAGCGCGCGCTGCCGAGCGTCCTACCAGTGCGCTATGCGCGCCTCGGCGACGGCTCCCTGCTGTTCCGGGTGGGAGACGGCACGATCTTGCGCGCGGCGCGCATGGGTCAGATCGTCTGCTTCGAGGCCGATTCCGGCGATCATGAACTGCGCGGGGCGTGGAGCGTCACCGCGATCGGACAGCTCACCGTCGTCGACCAACCCGACATGCTCGAGGAGGCAGGCCGGATCGACCTGGTGCCGTGGTCGCAGTGGAGCAACACCTTCGTCCGCCTGGCGCCCGAAGTGGTGAACGGTCGTCGACTCGAGCCGATCGACTGATCAGACCCGACGCTGGTGTCGCTCGGCGTGACGGGCCGCGTACACCGCAGCTTCGGTGCGTCGACTCATGCCCATCTTCGACAGCAGGTTGCTCACGTAGTTCTTCACCGTCTTCTCGGCGAGGAACATCTCCGCCGCGATCTGCCGGTTCGACTTGCCGTCGGCCAGCAGCTCGAGGATGCGCCGCTCCTGGCCGCTGAGGCCCGCGAGGCGTGGGTCCTCGTTCGTACCGCTGCGCAGTCGCTCCATGACCCGACTGGTCATCGCCGGATCGAGCAGCGACGCTCCCGAACCGACCTTGCGCACGGCGTTGATGATGTCATTGCCCTTCACCTGCTTGAGGACGTATCCGGCCGCGCCCGCGACGATCGCCTCGAACAGCGCCTCGTCGTCGTCGAAGGAGGTGAGCATCAGACAGGCGATGGATGGGTGGTTCGACCTGAGCTCTCGGCACAGCTCGACGCCACTGCCGTCGGGCAGGCGCACATCGAGCACGGCGACGTCGGGTTCGACCGCGT
>JBFWSW010000016.1:80029-82534 GCA_050248155.1 Ilumatobacteraceae bacterium | reverse complement strand
TGCTGTGGGCCGGCACCGTGTCGCTCGCCCTCGTGGTGGACACCGTCGCACTGACGTTCATCGGCTTCTTCGCCCTGGCCATGATCTACGTCGGCCTCACCCAGCGCCGCACCGTCGCCGTCGCGATGGCCTTCGTCGCCACACCGTGCTGGCTCGCCTGCCAAGAGACCATCGAGCCCTGGACATGGGTGCGGCTCGGCATCTCGTTCAGCGTGTGGATCATCATGGCGACAGCGCTCTCGTCGCGGGTGCGACACGACCGGACCGAGGCGACGTCGCTCATCGTGCGGGCGAGCACCGACAGCCTCACCGGGCTCGCCACGCGCACCGCATTGACCGACGAGATCGACCGCGTGATCGCGAACGGAGCCGGCTCGCGCTCGTCGCTGGTGCTGATCGACCTCGACGGCTTCAAGGGCGTCAACGACATGTTCGGGCACGCTGCTGGAGACGAGCTGCTGGTCGAGCTCGCCCGGCGCATGCAGGAGACGCTCCGGCCCGACGACGTGATCGCCCGGCTCGGCGGCGACGAGTTCGCGGCGCTCCTCCGCGGTGTCGACGTCGACGGCGCCACGACGGTCGCGCGCCGGCTGCTCCAGCAGCTCGAGGCGCCCGTCGTGCTCAGCCGCGGTCAGATGGCTGTGACCGCGAGCATGGGCATCACCAGCCTGCACGACGTCGCGGACGCCTCGCAGGCGTTCCGTGAGTCCGACCTCGCGATGTACGACGCGAAGCAGTCGGGGAAGAACCGCTACTCGGTGTTCGAGCGCGAGATGGCAGAGCGGCGCGAAGCACGCAACCAGCTCGAGGGAGAGCTGCTGCGGGCGCTCGACGCCGACGAGTTCGAGCTCTACTACCAACCGCTGCTCCACCTGCAGGCAGATCGGGTGATCGGCGTCGAGGCCCTCCTCCGTTGGAACCACCCGCAGCGCGGCCTGCTGACGCCCGACCAGTTCCTCGGCGCGTCGGAGCAGATCGGTGTGATCGTCGCGCTCGGCGACTGGATCCTGCACCAGGCGTGCCGGCAGGCGGCTCGATGGCAGCCGGCCGATCCCGCACACGCGCTGACGCTCTCGGTCAACGTGTCGGCTCCGGAGATGCTCGCTCCCGGCTTCGTCGATCGCGTGCGTGACGCGCTCGATCGCAGTGGGCTGCCGGCGAACCTGTTGGTGCTCGACGTCAGCGAGCGGCTGGTGACGAGCGACGCACCGTTGGTGCGCGACCTCATCACCTCGCTGCGGCGCGTCGGTGTGCGCATCGCCATCGACGACTTCGGCGTCGGTCACGAGTCGCTCGCCGATCTGCGCGACCTGCGCGTCGACATCCTGAAGATCGACCGCAGCTTCGTCGCGCCGCTCGGCACCGACATGCAGGCGACGGCGCTCGTGCGGGCGATGATCGCGATCGCCGATGCGCTGCACCTCGACATCGTGGTCGAGGGCGTCGAGACCCAGCTGCAGCACGACCTGCTGCGCGACCTCGGATGCCAGGTCGCCCAGGGCTACTTCTTCGCTCGCCCCGGCGCAGCTGTCGACGTCGAGCGGCTCCTCGACCCCACCCGGGTCAAGCCGTCGCGAACATGATCTTGTTCTCGGCGAACACGTCGGCGGACGCGTAGAGCACGACACTGCCGAGGTCCGCCTCGGGGACGACGAAGCAGAGCGTCCCGCTGACCGAACCCCCCGGCAAGACGTCGGAGAAGGTGTCGAGCTGACCCGGCACCACGCCGCAGTTGCCCGAGAGCTGCAGGTTGGAGTCACCGACCGCGTTGACGATGACCGAGAAGGGCTGAGCCACCTCCGTGCCGTTGTAGGCGTACGTGACCTGCATCCCGACGAAGCGCGATCCGTCCGGCGGTGGCTCGTTGAACTGGTTCTCGGCGGCCACCGCGTCGGTGATGTCCGTTGCCGGACCGTCGACGCTCAACGTCCAGCCCTCGCCCAGGTCGGCGGGTGTGGCGACCGGTGTCGGCGACAGGCGAGCAGGCGTCGACGCGGCACCGTCCTGCGGGCCGATCAGCCCCTGCATCGCGGTCGCAGGGGTCGCCGGTGCCGCAGCGGTGAGGAACACCTCCGGGTTGTCGCTGAACGCATCGCCCACCGCGTAGAGCTGGAGCACCTCGACGTCGCCCGGGTTGGTGACGAAGCACACGTTCCCGACCACGACGCCGCCGGAGAAGATGTACGTGAAGCCGTCGAGCTCGGCGGGGATGAGCCCGCAGTCGCTGCTGAGCTCGGTGTTGCCGGCGCCGACGGCCGAGATGGTGGTCTCGAGGCCCACCCTGGGGTCCTCGAGACCGAAGTAGCCGAGCGCGACGGTGACGATGGTGAACGCCGAGCCGGGCGGCGGAGGTTCGTTGAACTCGTTCTCGTCGGCCACCATCTGGGTCCCGTCGGCGACGACATCGAGCACCTGCAGCCGCCACCCGCCGCCGATGTCGGCGATCTGGCCCGGCGCGACCGGCTGGTCGCGTGTCCCCACGACCCCGGGCGGTGCGCCGGGCGC
>JBFWSW010000016.1:0-79929 GCA_050248155.1 Ilumatobacteraceae bacterium | reverse complement strand
CCATCTGGGTCCCGTCGGCGACGACATCGAGCACCTGCAGCCGCCACCCGCCGCCGATGTCGGCGATCTGGCCCGGCGCGACCGGCTGGTCGCGTGTCCCCACGACCCCGGGCGGTGCGCCGGGCGCAGCCTCGGTGGTCGTGACGTCGTCGATGGAGGTCGTCGACTCGTCAGCGACCGTCGGCGGGGTCTCGGACGGATCGGGCTCGCTGTTGGGCGTGCCGGTCGGTTGCGGCTCGTCGTCGGCACTGTTCGTCGGCGGTGCGGCCGGCACCGCCGCGTCGTCGTCACCGCCGCCACCGAGCGCGGCACCGATGCCGCCACCGGCGATCACCACCACGATCAGCAGCCACGCCCAGACCGGCAGCTTCGCGGCCTTGCGCTTCCACCACGCCGGCTGTGCGCCGGACGCTGCGGGGACCGGCGATCCCGATCCGGACGGCGGTGGGAAGCCAGGCGGTGGGAAGCCGGGCGGCGGCGGCGGTGAGGGTGGCGACGGGGGAGGCGGGGGAGGTGGCGGCGGGACCGAGTCGCTCATCGCCCCGCGATTGTGGCACCCCCGGACAGGCTGACGCGCCGGACGCTCGCGAACAGCTCGGGGCGATGCGTCAGGACCACCACGGTGCGGTCGCGTGTGGCGTCGACGAGATCGGCGGCGAGCGCCGCGGCCGTGGGCTCGTCGAGGTGCTCGGTCGGTTCGTCGAAGACGACGACGGGTCGGTCGGCGAGCAGCACGCGTGCGAGCGCGAGCCGCTGGCGCTGACCACCGGAGAGTCGGGACCCGTGCTCGCCGACCATGGTCTGCAGCCCGTCGGGCAGCGACGTCACCCAGTCGAGCAGCCGGGCTCGGCCCAACGCGTCGAGCAGCTCGGCTGTCGTGGCCGATGGGCGCGCGAGCTGCAGGTTCGCGGCAATGGTCGAATCGAAGACGTAGGCGTCCTGTGCGCACCAGCCGACGACCGTGCGCACGTCGTCTCCGGCCAACTGGGCGAGGTCGGCCGAACCGTCCGAGCCGATCAGGTCGACGCGCCCGCCGCTCGGATCGAGGAGGCGCAGGAGCACGGCGGCGAGGGTGCTCTTGCCGCTCCCGCTCGCCCCGGTGACCACCGTGCACGAACCGGCGGGGACGTCGAGGTCGAGGTCGCGCAGCACGTCCGGGTCGTCCGGGCTCCACCGCACACGCAACCCGCGCACCCGCAACCCGAACGGACCGTTCGGGAGTGTTGCTGCCACCGCGGGCTCACTCGCCGCATCGGGCAGGTCGAAGATCTCGCGAACGCGACCGGCCGATGCTGCGAGTCGCGGCAGCGCGTGCGCGGCGAGCGACAGCGCGCCGGCGACCTCGTGGATCGCGAGGGGCACGAGCACGACGACGGCGAGGCTCGCCGTCGAGAGCCCGTGAGACCCGACGGCGCCGGCACCGAGCCACAGGCCGGCCCACATGCCGATGCCGGCGGCGAGCGCCGCAACCGCGCTCCCGATCCCAGCAGCCCACGCGGTGTGCACCTGCGCCCTCGTCATGTCTCGGTCGAGCCGAGCGAGATGCCCGAGTCGAGCGTCGAGCGCGTCGTAGACAGCGAGCTCGGTCGCGCCGTCGACGAGGTCGAGCACGGCCGCGTGGTGCTCGGCGCGGAGCGGGCTGACCCGCTCGGTGGCGTTGCCGGCGACGCGGCTCGAGACGAGCGGGCCGACCACCACCGACAGCACCAAGGTGACCGCCAGCACCGCACCCGCGGACGGGACGAGCACACCGACGAGCAGCACGCTGCCCGCACCGATGATCGCCGCACTGGCGTACGGGAGCGCCACGCGCACCCACAGGTCCTGCAGCCCGTCGATGTCGTCGACGAAGCGCGCCAGCAGATCGCCGGATCGCACCGCGTCACCCGTCAACCCGTGACGAGCCGATCGTGCGGGGAGCACTCGCTCGAGTCGCTGCACCGTCGCGACGCGGAGGTCGCCGAGGGTGCGGAACGACGACTGGTGACCGGCCAGCCGCTCGAGGTAGCGCAGCACGCCGCGGCCCACGCCGAACGCCCGCACGGCGACGATCGCGACCATGAGGTGCAGCACGGGGGGACGCTCGCTCGCGCGTGTGATGAGCCAGCCCGACACCGCCGTCAGGCCGACCGCGGCGCCCGATGCGAGCGCACCCAGCACGACGGCGAGCCCGAGGTGCGCGCGGCCCGAGCGACCGAGCCCGAAGGCCCAGCGAAGCGCGCTCACGACGCCACCTCGGCCACGGCCTGCACCGGTACGACGACCCCAGCGGCAGCGATCGCCGCGGGCCGGTGCGTCGCCATCACGACGATGCAGCGGGTCGACAGCTGCCGGATGGTGACGAGCACATCGCGCTCGGTCTCGTCGTCGAGCCCGGCGGTCGGCTCGTCGAGCAGCACGACGTCGGCACCGCGCAGCACGGCGCGGGCCAGCGCGACCCGACGCTGCTCGCCGGCCGACAGCTGGAAGCCGGACTCGCCCACCTGCCGTTCGATCGGCATCGCACCGAGGCCGGCCGCGCGCATCGCCGCGACCACGTCGGCCTCGCTCGCGTCGGGTCGTGACAGGCGCACGTTCTCGGCGACGGTGCCGGCGAAGAGGTACGGCGATTGGTCGACCCATGCGAGGTGTCGCCGCCACGCGGCGCGGTCCAGCGATGCGAGGTCCGTCTCGCAGCTGCCATCGGAGACGGTGACCGTGCCGCCCACCGGCTCGATCGCGCCGATCAGCACGCGCAGCAACGAGCTCTTCCCCGCACCACTCGGGCCTGTGATCGCGGTGAGACGCCCGTGCTCGGCGACGAAGGAGAGTCGATCGGGCGCGGCGCCGGAGCGACCTGGGTGCGTGACGGTGATGTCGGCGACGGTGATCGCGCTGCCGGGCCCGAGGGTCGGCACGGTCGCCACGCCACTCGCACGATCCCCGTCGGCGGACAGCAGCGCGAACGTCCGCTCCGCAGCGGCCACGCCCTCCGTCGCGGCGTGGTACTCGGCGCCGACGCGTCGCAACGGCAGATAGGCCTCGGGGGCGAGGATGATGATCAGCAGGCCGGTTCGCAGATCGAGCTCGCCGTCGACCAGCCGGAGGCCGACGCCGACGGCGACCAGCGCGACCGACAGCGTCGCGATCAGCTCGAGCACGAGCGACGAGAGGAACGCGATGCGCAGGGTGGCCATCGTCGTGACGCGGTACTGGTCGGTCGTCTCGCGGACGCGCTCGGCCTGCGCCTTCGCCCGCCCGAACACCTTCAGCGTGGTCAGCCCGCTCACCACGTCGAGGAAGTGGTGGGAGAGCCGTTCGAGCGCGCGCCAGCGCTTCGCGCTCGATGCCTCGGTCATCCTGCCCACCAGCACCATGAACACCGGGATGAGGGGGATGGTCACCGCGATCGTCCCCGCCGCGACGAGGTCGGTGGTGGCGATCCGGGCGACGACGATCGTCGGGACCAGCGCGGCGAGGACGAGCTGGGGCAGGTAGCGCCCGAAGTAGGCGTCGAGCCCGTCCAGCCCGCGCGTCGCGAGGAGCGCGAGCTCGGCTCGGCTGCCCCCGTCGGCGACCATCGTCCCGTGCCGGGCCGCGTGGTCGAGCATGCGGCTGCGCAGCTCGGACTTCGCCGTCGCCGCGGATCGGGCCGACTCGCTCTCCTGCAGCCAGGCGACTGCGGCACGCCCGACGACGACGAGCGCGAGGCCGACGAACACCGCCGTGGACGCGCCGTCCCGCGAGCCCGACGACACGACCCCGGAGATGCCGCGTGCGAGGAGCTCGGCCTGGACCACCACGAGACTCGCCGTGGCCAGGCCGAGCAGCACGCACGCCACCACGTGCGCTCGTGCGGCCCGCGCGTACCGGAGCAGGCGCGGGTCGATCGGTTTCACGGCCCTGCGTGGGCGCGGGGCCGGTGAGCGTCACCGCCGAGGTGCGGGATGTCCTGCACACCGATGCGGCGGCGGAAGACGATGTAGCTCCAGCTCTGATAGGCGAGCACGACCGGCGTGAACAGCGCGGCCACCCACGTCATGATCACGAGCGTCGTGTGCGTGCTGGCCGCGTTGGTCGTCGTCAACGAGTATGCCTCGTCGACCGACGAAGGCATCACGTCGGGGAACAGCGCGACGAAGAGCCCGCCGACAGCTGCGGCGATCGTGGCCGCGGTGGCGATGAACGCCCACCCCTCGCGGCCGGCGCGAGTTGCCACGAGCCCTGTCACGAGGCAGAGTGCGGCGAGGGCAGCGAGGACGAGGAACCACCCGACGTGGGCTGCACCGTCGCGCAACGCCCAGGTCCACCCGAGGAACGCCAGCGCGAGCACGGCCGTGACGAGCCCCGTCGCGATCGCGGTCGACCGGGCGCGCACCCGGATGTCGCCCGTGGTCTTGAGCGACACGAAGACGGCGCCGTGCGTGACGAACAGGCCGAGCGTGACCGCGCCGCCGAGGAGCGCGTACGGATTCAGCAGATCGAACAGCGTGCCCGCGTACTCCTTGTCGGCACCGATCTCGACGCCGCGCACGACGTTGCCGAACGCGACACCCCACAGCACTGCTGGGAGGAGCGACCCGAGGAAGATCGCGCGATCCCACCACGCCCGCCACCGGGCATCGTCCCGCTTGCCGCGGTACTCGAAGGCGACGTTGCGGAAGATCAGCGAGATGAGGATGAGGAACAGCGGGAGGTAGAACCCGCTGAACAAGGTCGCGTACCACTCGGGAAAGGCGGCGAAGGTGGCACCGCCGGCGACGAGCACCCACACCTCGTTGCCGTCCCACACCGGGCCGATGGTGTTGATCATCACCCGTCGCTCGACCTGCGTGCGGGCGAGGAAGGGCAGCAGGACACCGACACCGAAGTCGAACCCCTCGAGGACGAAGTACCCGATCCAGAGGACCGCGATGAGGATGAACCAGACGGTGGTGAGCTCCACCTCGCGCCTCCTCAGTACGCGAACGCCAACTGGCGTTCCTCGTCGTCCGTGCCGCCCGGTCCCGGCGAGGCCGCTGCGGGAAGTCCGGCCCTGATGGTACTGACCAGCAACCGCACCTCGATCACCGCGAGCAGGCCGTAGACCAACGTGAAGCCGATGAGGCTGGTCAGCACCTCGCCGGTGCTCACCCCGGGCGACACGCCCGACGCGGTCGGCATGAGGCCGAACACGATCCACGGCTGGCGTCCCATCTCGGTGAAGATCCAGCCGAAGGAGTTGCCGAGCAGCGGCGCCAGTGGCAGGCCGCAGGCGACGATGGTGAGCCATCGGCCACGCAGCCATCGGCTGGTGGGCCAGCGGCCGTTGCGGATCTTCCAGAGCACCCACAGCGCACCGACCGCGCCGAGCATGCCGACGCCGATCATCAACCGGAACGTCCAGTACGTGAGCGGGATGTTCGGCGTGAAATCGCCCGAGCCGTACTTCGCGCGGTAGGCGGCCTGCAGGTCGTCGATGCCCTCCACTCGCGCATCGAAGTTGCCCTCGGCCAGGAACGAGAGCAGCCCGGGGATGCGCAGCGAGTACACCTCGTCGCTGCCCTCCAGGGTGCCGACCGTGAAGAGCGAGAAGCCCGCCGAGTCCTTCGACTCGTAGAGCCCCTCGGCGGCTGCCATCTTCATCGGCTGCACGTCGGTCATCACCTTGGCCTGCTGGTCACCGGTCAGCGCGACGGCGACGGCCGCGACCAGCACCACCACCGCCCCGGCCTTCGCGGCGATGCGGAACGCGAACGCGTCGCGCTGCGGGTGACGCACGAGTTGCCACAGCGACACGCCGAGCACGAACCCGCCCGCAGTGAGGAACGCGGCCGCGATGGTGTGCGGGAAGGTGACCAGGGCCACCTTGTTGGTCAGCACTGCGACGATGTCGTCGAGCTCGACGCGTCCCCTCGCGGCGTTGTAGCGGTAGCCGACCGGGTTCTGCATGAACGAGTTCGCGGCGAGGATGAAGTACGCGGACAGGAACGTGCCGATCGCCGCGAGCCAGATGGTGGCGAGGTGGAGCCGGGGCGACAGCCGGTCCCAACCGAAGATCCAGAGCCCGATGAACGTCGACTCGAGGAAGAAGGCGAGCAGCCCCTCCATCGCGAGCGGCGCACCGAAGATGTCACCGACGAAGCGCGAGTAGTCGCTCCAGTTCATCCCGAACTGGAACTCCTGCACGATGCCGGTGACGACGCCCATCGCGAAGTTGATGAGGAACAGCTTCCCGAAGAACTTGGTGAGACGCAGGTACCGGTCGTCGTGCGTGCGGTGCCAGGCGGTCTGGAAGCCCGCCACGATGAAGGCCATCCCGATCGTCAGCGGAACGAAGAAGAAGTGGTAGACGGTGGTGATGCCGAACTGCCATCGTGCGACATCCAGCGTGTCCACGACGTCAGCCAACCTGTTCCCGAACGCGCGAGCGAGGGCCCTTTGTCACAACCTCCGCGTCGGCGGACGGCGGGTCAGATCGTCGTGAACGAGTTCGTGAACGACCGCATCATGAAGTTCGCCTCGGGCTGGTGCGACGACGGCTCGAGGCCGAGCCACGCCCGGAACACGGCGTAGGCGCTGCCCGTGTTGTTGTCGTAGAACACGCTGTACACGCCGGTCAGCGTGTTGCCGGCCCCGGCCTGCGTGGCCCACGTGACATCGGCCCGGGTGATGCCCTCGAACGGCGACTCGCCCTCGACGGGAGCCGCCTCGACCGCGCCCGGGTACACGAGCGCGTTGTGCGCCTGCGCGGCTGC
Organism: Ilumatobacteraceae bacterium; assembly: GCA_050248155.1. Lineage (GTDB taxonomy): Bacteria > Actinomycetota > Acidimicrobiia > Acidimicrobiales > Ilumatobacteraceae > VFMC01. Next base: position 73,213 of record JBFWSW010000016.1, on the reverse strand, counting down.
CATCGCCGCGTCGGCGGGCAGGTTGTCGTAGCGCTGGACCTCGAAGTCCTCGTCACCAGTGGACGCCACCACGTCGCCGTCGTCCTGGGTGCCGGCAGTGAACCCGGGAGCGAGCGTGTAGGCCGCGAGGTCGAACACCGTCACCGATTCGTGGACGGACGTCACCCGGAACGTCTCGCGCTCGGTGAGCGTGCCGGCGTCGCCGAGAGGCGGCGCGTCGATGATGCTGTCGACGAACGCGTTGAACTCGTCCGTGGGCGGACCGTCGGTGAACTCGCGCGAGAAGATGTCGTAGATCACGCTCAGACCGTCGGCACGGACGTACACGTAGGCGGTGCCGATGATGCCGACACCCGTGTCGGACTCGGCGTCGTAGATCTCGTAGTGCACGCCGTACTGGTCGACCGGCAGGGCGCCGTCGATGCGGTCGTAGCGCACGCTCGGGTCGTACGAGATGGCGTCGAAGTCGCTGTCGAAGGTGTCGATGTACTCCTGCATCAGGCTCTGCGGGTCCTCGCCCGGCGCACGAGCCAGCGCCTGCAGCGAGAGTTGGGCGACACCGTCGGTGAGGGTGGGCACGTCGTCGTTGCCGGTGAGCTCCCAGCCGTCGGGGATCGGCATCGAGACGCCGAGGCCGAGGTCGACGACGTCGCCGTCGACCGGCGGTGCGGTCGTGTCGGGTGGCAGCGTCTCGGTCGTCGACGGCACGATCGTCGGTGGCAGCGTCAACGGGACCGTCGTCTGCACGACGGTGGTCTCGGGTGCCGACGTGGTCTCGGGGGTCGTGCTCGCCTCGGTCGTCGGACCCGTGTCGTCGCCGCCGTCGTCGTCACCGCCCTTGGTCGCGAACCAGATGCCGCCGCCGGCGAGCACGACGACCGCGGCGATGATCGCGCCGAGCGCGCCGGGGGAGAGCTTCTTCTTCGGAGGCGGCGAGGGGGGTGGCGAGCCGGCGTAGCCCTGGGGCGGCATCGGCGGCGGACCGGCAGGCGGCGGTGCGCCGAACTGCGGCGGCCCACCCGGCGGCGGACCGGCCGGAGGCGGCGGCGGGTTGAACGGTCCCTGCGGAGGCGGGGGAGGCGGGTAGTCGGTCACGTGGTGAGCCCTCCACTCGATTCGGGTGCGTGCGTCCCTGCATCGTTCGACCACGTTCCGTCGCCCTGCACACCCACCGGCGACACGTTATTCGGTCGGTGCCGTCCCGTCGTGTGAAGGTCGCGCGTCGCGTGCCCATCCGTACTGGCGCTCGACCGTCGCGACCCGCGCGACGTACTGCTCGTACCAGGTGGTCTGTCCGCGTCGCTGGGCATCGAGATGCTCGACGACCTGCTTCCACGCCCGCGCGTCGCCATCGGTCGCCCAGTACGAGACCGTGATGCCGAAGCCGTCCGGCGACCTGGCCGACTCGATGCCGATGTAGCCGGGTTGATGCATCGCGAGCTGCTCCATCGCCTCGGCCGTCTCGTCGTAACCCTGCTCCACTGCGGTCCGACGGCTCGAGAAGATCACCGCGACGTACGGGGTCGCGGCGAGCGGGGCGAGCTGGGTGGGATCGGACATCAGCGACCGCCCGGGAGGTGATCGGCGAACCGAGGCGCGCCTGGCTCCGGCGCGACCCGGGCGGCCCGAGCGGTGTAGCTGATCGCGTGGTACCAGCCGCACAGCATCGTCGCGTCGAGGAGCTGAGCCGGGGAGAAGTGCTGCGACAGGTCGGTCCACAGCGCGTCGTCGACGTCGTTGTCGTCGTGCACCGAGTCGGCGAGCGCGATCAGCAGCCGGTCGGCCGGGTCGGTCCAGCAGTCGTCGGTCGACGATCCGTGCGTGAGCGAGGCGACCTGTTCGCCGTCGAAGCCGGCCCGTGACGCGAAGAACGCGACGTGGACGCCCCACTCGTACTCGCAGCCGCAACGAGCGCACGTCCGGTCGATCAGGATCTCGCGCTGGCGCAACGACAGCGACAGCTGGCGACCCAGCTCGTAGCTGCCCCAGCCCTGCATCGCTCGGGTCATCGGCAGGTTGACCGCGAACGTGCGGAACAGCCCGATCGGGTCGGCGCCCGGCGGCATCATCTTGGCCAGCTCGACAGCGGCCTCCTCGGGGAACGGCGGTTCGAGCGGCGGGATGCGAGCGGTCACGCGGTCAGTCTCGCCGACGTGGTTCACGCGGCCGCGGCGATTTGTCGCAGCGTGCTACGACGTCGGCACGTCGACCGTCGTGCTGGTGCCGCGCTGATAGGTCGTCACCGACGAGTAGCCCATCACGAGCTCGGCTGCCACCGCGGCCAGCAGGCCGGGCACGACGAACGACGGTCGGCCGGTCGTCTCGGCCACGAACATCACGGCCGCGAGCGGCACCCGGTAGCCCGCACCGAGGAACGCGGCGACACCGATCACGATGAACAGCGTCAGCTCGGTCTGGTCGACGATGTTGCCGATCGCCGCGCCCGTCACGGCGCCGGCCACGACCAGGGGCACGAACAGCCCGCCAGCACCGCCGCCCGCGACCACGGTGGCGGTGGCCAGGCAGCGCATCGCGAGCAGGGCGAGCAGCACCCACACCGAGCGGTCGGGCTCGGAGACCCAGCTCACGACGTCGTAGCCGGGCCCGACCAGCAGCGACTCGCCCGTCATCAGCCGGCCGAGCGCGAACAGGCCGGCGAGCACGGCGCCCGCTGTCAGGGCGCCGAGCGCACCGGGCCACTTGCCCTGGAGGTCCTTCGCGCGGCGGAGGACGAACGCGAAGGCGCGGGCGCCGAAGCCGGCGATGCCGCCCACGACCGCAGCCCCCGCCAGGTCGCGGAAGCGGAAGCCGAACTCGCCGGCGATGGGGAAGAGCGGGTCGGTGCCGTTGATCGCGACGAAGGCGAGGTACCCGCACGCCGACGAGACCAGCGCCGGCAGCAGCATGCGCCGGGCGAGATCGTCCTGGTAGGGGACCTCGAGAGCGAACACGGCGCCGGTCGCCGGCGCCTTGAAGATCGCCGCGACGCCGGCGGCGGCGCCTGCTGTCATCAGCACCCTGCGATCCGCGCTGCGGAACGCGCGTGGCAAGCGTCGCTGGAGCGAGCTGCCGACGAACGCGCCGGTGTAGATCGACGGACCCTCGAGACCCATCGGTGCTCCGGAGCCCAGCGTCGCCACGGACGCGGCGATCCGGGCGAGGAAGGCGCGAGGCCGGAGCACGTGGTCGCGCTCGTGGAACGAGTGCAGGTACTCGTCGGCCGTCGAGGGCGAGCACGACGGTCCGCCGTACCGGCGGATCAGCATCGACAGGAGCAGACCGATCCCCGGCGCGACACCGACGAGCCACAGCGGCCCTTCCCAGATGTGCTCGAGCGACGCGTCGATCACCAAGCGGTCGAACCCGGCCACCGCAGCGCCGGTGACCGTGCCCGTCAGCGCGGCGAGCATCACCACCTGCTGCGAGCGCGTCGCCAACGTCCGCAGCTCATCACGCCGATGAGCAGGTATCCAGCGTCCTGGTCGCGCGGTCACCCGCGCTGTCGGTCCGAGCCCTCGCCCGGGTCTCCTTCTCCGTTCACCACATCAGCTTCGTCCATCGACCCCGGCTTGGTGGGTGATGCTGCGTCACCGGTCGCCGGATCGCGCTCCGGATGCGGGTCGTCCCCGGTCTGTTCGGTGTGTTGCGTCTCTGGTCGCGTTCGACCCATGCGGGAGGTCTACCCAACACCGTCGTGGCTGACACGTGCAGCGTTTCGGCGCCGGCGGTGGGGGGTAGCAGGGCGGCATGAGCGATGCCCCAGACCGGGAAGCCCCAGACCGGGATCACGGTGTCGAGCGAGCGGTGCGCAGCATCCCGCTCGACACCGAGGACGGCGGTCAGGTCGTGATCGAGCAGGAGAACGTCGGTCCCGGCAACCAAGTCGGTGGCGGAGAGTTCAAGAACGTCAACCGGGGCCGATCCCCGCAGGAGGCCGAATCGGACCAGGAGGAGCTGGAGGACGAGGCGCCGATCGATCGGCGCGATTGACTCTTCGCCGAGCGGGGTAGTCCCGCGCCGTGGCCCAGTCCGTCGGCGGAAGGATCGACAGCGGTTTCGCTCCCGTCTTCGACGTCGAGCTGCAACCGGCGATCGCCGCGCGGCAGGCGCGGTTCATGGTCCACGACGCGCTGGTCGACCAGGTCAGTGGCCCGTTCCTGAGCGACGCCGTGTTGGCGACCAGCGAGCTCGTCACCAACGCCGAGCAGTACGCACCTGGCGCGATCCGCTTGACCATGCACCGGCAGCCTGGCTCGCGCCGGATCCGGATCGGCGTCGCCGACACCAGTCCCGAGCTGCCACTACAGGACCGCACTGGTGCGATGCTCGACCCCAGCTCGGGGCGTGGGCTGCGCATCGTCGACATGATCGCGTCGGAGTGGGGCGTCACACCGGTCGAGCGGGGCAAGCAGGTGTGGTTCGAGATGGTGCGCGGCCATCATTCCTGATCTGGGCACTCCTGAACCGGCTGCTCCTGAACGGCGTGCTCCGGGGCGAGGAAGACGGCGCTCAGCGGCGGCAGCGTCAGCATCAGCGAACGCGTGAAGCCGTGCGAGTCGACCGGAACGGTGGCGACGCAGCCCCCGTTGCCGAGCCCGCTGCCTCCGTAGGCGTGAGCGTCGGTGTTCAGCAGCTCGGTCCAGTTGCCGTCGACCGGCACCCCCACGCGGTAGTTGTGACGCGGGACGGGTGTCGCGTTGATGACGACGAGCACGGGCCGGCCCTCGCCGGTCGGGTCGAGCCGAAGGAACGCGTACGCGCTCTGGTCGGCGTCAGCGCCCTCGACCCATCGCATGCCGTTCGCGTCGCAGTCGCCACGATGGAGCGCCGGCTCGTCCGCGTACTGCTCGTTCAGGTCGTGCACGAGAAGGCGCACGCCGCTGTGGAACGGCGCATCGTGGAGCCCCCAGTCGAGCGTGCCCTCGTGCGCCCACTCCGACCACGCCGCCAGCTCGCCGCCCATGAAGAGCAGCTTCTTGCCGGGCTGCGCCCATTGCATCGCGTACAAGAGGCGGAGGTTGGCGAACTTCTGCCAGTCGTCGCCGGGCATCTTGCCGAGCAGCGAGCCCTTGCCGTGGACCACCTCGTCGTGGCTGAGCGGCAGGACGAAGTGCTCGGACGAGGCGTACACGGATCGGAACGTGATCTCGCCGTGGTGGTACTTCCGGTGCACCGGGTCCTCGTGCATGTACTGGAGCGTGTCGTGCATCCACCCCATGTCCCACTTGTACCCGAAGCCCAGCCCGCCCACGTAGGTCGGCCGGCTGACCATCGGCCACGCCGTCGACTCCTCGGCGAAGGTGGCGATGTCGGGGAACTCGCCGTACACGGCCTCGTTCAGCTGGCGCAGGAACATGATCGCGTCGAGGTTCTCTCGCCCGCCGTACTGGTTGGGGATCCACTCGCCGGCCTGTCGTGAGTAGTCGAGGTAGAGCATCGAGGCGACGGCGTCGACCCGCAGGCCATCCACGTGGTAGCGCTCGAGCCAGCAGATCGCGCTGGAGATGAGGAACGAGCGCACCTCGTTGCGGCCGTAGTTGAAGATCGCCGATGACCAGTCGGGATGGAAGCCCTGCCGCGGGTCGGCGTGCTCGTAGAGGTGCGTGCCGTCGAAGCTCGCCAACCCGTGGGCATCCATGGGGAAGTGCGAGGGCACCCAGTCGAGGATGACGCCGACGCCCCGCTCGTGCAGGGTGTCGATCATGCGCATCAGCTGCGTCGGGCTGCCGTAGCGCGCCGTCGGCGCGAAGTAGCCCGTCGTCTGGTATCCCCACGACCCGTAGAAGGGGTGCTCCATGATCGGCAGCAGTTCGACGTGGGTGAAGCCGTGGGCGAGCGCGTGGTCGGCGAGCGAGTGGGCGACCTCGTCGTAACGGGGGAACCGGCCGTTGGCCGGTGAAGCCCGACCCCATGACCCGAGGTGCATCTCGTAGATCGAGGCGGGCGCATCCATCGCCACCCATCGATGGCGGTCGGCCATCCACTCGTGGTCGTGCCACTGGTAGGAGAGGTCGACGATGAGCGAGTCGATCGACGGTGGTTCTCCTGTGGCGGCCGCGATCGGGTCGCTCTTGTCGAGCCACGCGCCGTCCTGGGTCTGGATGCGGAACCGGTAGTGGTGCCCCAGCCCCGGACCTGTCACGAACGTGCTCCAGATGCCCGAGGAGTGGACCGGGTGGAGCTCGTGCTCGTGCTGCCAGTCGTCGAAGGAGGTGACCAGCCGCACCGAGCGCGCGTTGGGCGCCCAGACGGCGAAGCGCACCCCGTCGCCGATCAGGTGGGCACCGAGGAAGTCGTGGATGCGGCGGTGGGTTCCCTCGTTGTAGAGGTACAGATCCTGGTCGCCCAGCTGGTTCGTGTCGATGGTCATCGTGTTGCCGCCTGTTCGAGCAGCTCGGAGGCTGCGGTCAAGGGCCACGCGACCCAGTCCGGTCGGTGTCCGAGCTCGTAGCGGATCTCGTAGAAGGCCTTCTCGAGCACGAACAGGTCGAGCAGCAGCTGGATGTCGGCCCGTTCGGCAGGAACGAGGCGCGATGGTGCGATCTCGAGGAGGTACTCGTCGACCAGGCGCTGCTGCATGTTGGCCACCCAGTCCCGCCGCCACGAGTCGAGGTCGTCCATGGCCGTGTCGCCGACGATGCCGCGCTGGACCGCCGTGACCACCGCGCTGCGCCCGGCGTAGTCGACCGACCGCAGCAGGCCGGCCAGATCGACCAGCGGTGATCGCTTGATCAACCGCTGGCTCATCGCCCGCGCGGGCTCGCCCTCGAAGTCGATGAACACGACGTCGTGGCCGGTCCACAGGATCTGCCCGAGGTGCAGGTCGCCGTGGATGCGGATCCGCATCGCGGGCAGCTTCACGTGACGCATCCGCTCGAACCTGGCGAGTACCTGGTCGGGGTCGCGGCCGAGCGCACCGGCCAGGTCGAGGCCGGCGTCGCCCATCGAGCGTTGTGCCGCGGCCGAGGGGCGGCGGATCGCGCGCTGGGTCGCCTTGAGGCTGCTGCGCAGGTTCTGCAGCAGCGATCGCTGGTACAGCAGCGTGTACGGCTCGGCGGCGAACTCGGCGTCGTGGCGACCGAGCCCCGCCAGCGCGATGTGCAGCTGCGCGGTGCGCTTGCCGAGCAGTCCGGCGAGCGCCCAGGCCGACGACTCGTGGTGCTCGTCGCCGGGTTGGGGGCCGGCGAGCTGACGCTCGACCTCGCGTGACAGCAGGTCCTGCATCCACGCCCACAGATCACCCTCGTTGGCGATCGCGTCGTGGACGATGAGCACGGATGCCGGCTCGTTCTCGCCGGCGAGTGACACCTCGAGCGTCGTGATGAGCCCGGGCACGTGCTCGAAGCCGGCGCGCGTGAGCTCGTCGGGCAGCTCGGCGTCGGGGTTGCGTGACGGCTCGAGGCGGCGGACCAGCTTGGCGATCATCGTCCCGCCGAGGATGGCCGACGAGTTCGACTGCTCGGCTCCCATCACGTTGATGTCGCCCGGCGCGGGCAGCTTGCGCGCTGCGCCGGATCGTCGGGGTGCGCCGAAGGCCCGACCGGCACGGCCCTGGCGGACCCGCTTGGTGAGCGCGGCCGCGGTGATCGCGTGCACGCCCTCGGGCACGGCCATCGCATCGAGCATCAGGCCGTCGTCGAGGCGGGCGATCAGTGCCGCCGGCGGGACGTGCTGGATGCTCGCGGCCAGCTGTCCGACTGCGTGCAGCACCGGCACCGCGTACCGATGGTCGTCACCCTCGCTGAACGACGCGCGTGCGATCACAAGGGCGACCTCGGGTTCGGACTCGCTGATCGAGATGACATCTTCGACCGTCACGTCGCGCAGCACGCGCTCTTTGGCCGAGAACCACCTGCGCTCGGGCAGCCACGTCGAGAGCGCCCGAGCCAGCACGGCACGGCGGCGCAGCACCTCGCGCCACGCCCCGGAGAGAGCAGGCAGTGGCACCTCGTCCTGCGATGCTGTGCTGGGCGCCTCGAGCACGAACCAGAAGAAGCCGTAGGGAGCGAGCGTCACGTGGTACCCGGCATCGCCGACCGGCTGGAACTTCGTCCGCCCGAACACCTCGACGGGCGTGAAGCCGACGTGCGACCGGAGGTCGATCTCGACGTGCTGGGCGAGGCGGGACAGGTTGGCGACACAGAGGAATGGATCCTCGCCCTCCAGTGTCCGCACGAACGCGAGCACGTGCGGGTTCTCGGGGTCGAGGACGCGGATGTCGCCGCGACCGAGCACGGGCAGGCGCTTGCGCAGCGCGATCAGCTGGCGCATCCACGAGAGCAGCGACGCGCTGGTCTGGTTCTGCGCCTCGACGTTGACGCTCTCGTAGTGGTAGCCCTGCTCGGTGATGAGCGGCAGGTAGAGGCGGTGCGGGTTGCACGTCGAGAACCCACCGTTTCGATCGGCCGTCCACTGCATCGGGGTCCGCACGCCATCACGGTCGCCCAGGTAGACGTTGTCGCCCATCCCGATCTCGTCGCCGTAGTAGAGCACGGGCGTGCCGGGCAGCGAGAACAGCAGCACGTTCATCAGCTCGACCTTGCGCCGGTCGTTGCCGAGCAGCGGCGCGAGCCGCCGGCGGATGCCGAGGTTGATGCGCATCTGTGCGTCGCGGGCGTAGGCGCGCAGCATGAGGTCGCGCTCTTCGTCGGTGACCATCTCGAGCGTCAGCTCGTCGTGGTTGCGCAGGAAGGTCGCCCACTGCGCGTCGGCCGGGGGCTCGGGCGTCTGCTCGAGGATGTCGACGATCGGCACCCGGTTCTCCATCTGCACCGACATGAACATCCGCGGCATGAGCGGGAAGTGGAAGTTCATGTGGCACTCGTCGCCGTCGCCGAAGTAGGCCGCCGCGTCCTCGGGCCACTGGTTCGCCTCGGCGAGCAGCATGCGGTCGCTGTAGTTCGCGTCCATGTAGGCGCGCAGCCGCTTGAGGAACTGGTGCGTCTCGGGCAGGTTCTCGCAGTTGGTGCCCTCCCGCTCGTACAGGTACGGCACAGCGTCGAGTCGCAACCCGTCGACCCCGAGCTCGAGCCAGTGGTCGAGCACCTCGAACAAGGCCCGCTCGACCTCGGGGTTGTCGAAGTTGAGGTCGGGCTGGTGCGAGTAGAAGCGGTGCCAGAAGTACTGGCCGGCGACGGGGTCCCAGGTCCAGTTCGACTTCTCGAAGTCCTGGAAGATGATGCGCGCGTCGGAGTACTGCTGGGGGTCGTCGCTCCACACGTAGAAGTTGCGCCACCTCGAACCCGGCTGTGCGCGGCGGGCGCGCTGGAACCAGTGGTGCTGATCGGAGGTGTGGTTCACCACGAGCTCGGTGATGACGCGCAGGTTGCGCTCGTGCGCCTCGGCGAGGAACCGCTTGAACATGCCCATCGTCCCGTAGTCGGGGTTGATGACGCGGTAGTCGGAGATGTCGTAGCCGTCGTCGCGCAGCGGTGAGGGGTAGAAGGGCAGGAGCCACAGCGCGGTGACGCCGAGGTCGGCGAGGTAGTCGAGCTTGGACGTGAGGCCCTCGAAGTCGCCCGTGCCGTCGCCGTTCGAGTCGGCGAAGGCGCGCACGTGCAGCTCGTAGATGACGGCGTCGCGGTACCAGTCGGCAGTCATGCGGCGGGCCGTACCGAGAAGATGTGTGCGTTCGCTCCCCACGGCGACAGGTCGACGTAGTTGCGGTTGCCAACCCAGCGGTAGGTGCCGCCACCGAGGAGGTCGACGACGTCGTACTCGACGCCATAGGGCAGGTCGAGCCGGGCGAGGTCGATGTCGACGAACCCGGCCTGGCGGTTCCCGTGGTCGGCGTTGACGACGACGAGCACCGGGTGGCCGACGCCGTTGGGGTCGGTGCGCGAGAAGCAGAGGAGGTTGGGGTTGTCGACGAGGTGGAACCAGGTGGTGCGCAGGTGCTGCAGCGCGGGTTGATCGCGGCGGATCTGGTTCAGGCGGGTGAGCAGTGGCGCGAGGCTCTGCTCGGCGTCGAGGTCCCACTCGCGCAACTGGTACTTCTCGGAGTCGAGGTACTCCTCCGACCCGGGTCGCACCGCGACCGCCTCCTGCAGCTCGAACGCGGGACCGTAGACGCCCCAGCTCGGAGACAGGGTGGCCGCCAGCACCGCCCGGTTGACGAACGCGGGGCGGCCACCGTCCTGCAGTTGCTCGGTGAGGATGTCGGGCGTGTTCGGCCATGCGTTCGGGCGGAAGTAGTCGACGGTGCGGGTCGACAGATCGGTGAAGTACTCGCGCAGCTCCCACGCGCTCTGCCGCCAGGCGAAGTACGTGTACGACTGGTTGAACCCGATCTTGGCGAGCCGCTCCATCACCCGCGGCCTGGTGAAGGCCTCGGCCAGGAAGATCGTCTCGGGGTGCTCGCTGCGCAGCGTGCGCAGTGCCCACTCCCAGAACGGCAACGCCTTGGTGTGCGGGTTGTCGACGCGGAACACTGTGATGCCCTGCTCGATCCAGAAGCGGAAGACGTCGGCCAGCGCGGACCACAACCCCTGCCAATCGCTCGACTCGAAGTCGAGGGGATAGATGTCCTCGTAGCGCTTCGGCGGGTTCTCGGCGAACTGGATCGACCCGTCGGCGCGGCGCCCGAACCACTCGGGATGCGCGGTGACCCACGGGTGGTCGGGCGTGCAGTTGAAGGCGATGTCGAGCGAGAGCTGCAGACCTCGATCCTGGCACTCGCGCACCAGGTTCCGCAGATCGTCGATGGTGCCGAGCGCGGGTTCGACAGCGGTGTGGCCGCCATCGGCCGAACCGATCGCCCACGGGCTCCCCACGTCGCCCTCCACCGCGACGACCGAGTTGTTGCGGCCCTTGCGGTTGGTGTGCCCGATCGGGTGGATCGGCGGGAGGTACACGACGTCGAAGCCCATCTCGGCGATGTGGTCGAGACGGTCGACGGCGGACTTCAGCGTCTGGTGCCCTGTGGCGGGCGCGACGGCCGAACGGGGAAAGAACTCGTACCACGCGCTGAACCGGGCGAGCTCGGGATCGACGTCGATCGAGAGTGCGCGCGGCAAGGTCGCGAGCGGCTCGCGGTCGACGTGGCGCCAGAAGATCTCGGTCCACGTGTCGTCGTCGAGCGAGCCGGTCTCGCCGGCTGCGAGATCGGCCGCGAGGTCGCGCAGCGACGCCGCGTCGTCGACGGCGCCGGCCGACGACGCGCGCTCGACGAGGTGCTCGACGATGCGGATCCCGCCGAGGATGTCGACCGCGATGTCGACGCCCGCGTCGATCTTCTTGACGATGCCCTGCCGCCACGACTCGGCGTGGTCGACCCAGCCGACGACCTCGTACTGCCACTGCCCGAGGCGATCGGGCACGAACGTCGCGGTGAAGCGATCGTTGCCCTCGGTGGACATCGGGACCTCGCTCCACTGCGGCCGAGCGCGAGGTGACGAGACGAACCGCCAGCGCAGCGCGGCATCGACGACGTCGTGGCCGGACGTGAACACGTCGGCCTGCACGAGCACCGGTTCACCGACCGTGGCCTTGGCGGGGAATCGACCCGCGTCGACGACCGGGGAGACGGCTTCGACGGTGACGTTGGACGGGCGGGTTTTGGGCATCGGGGTCATCGGCACCGCGCAAGAGCTCCGAGGGACACCACGATCGTACGCACGATGTGCGGTACCCCTGGGGTTTGCTCGCGAAACGTGAGGGTACGCCTCGGATCATGAGCGAGAACATCCCCGATGCGCTGAACCACCAAGTCGTCGCGGCGACCGCACACGTGCGTCCCCCGGAACCCGAGGACGACGCGCTCGAGCGTGAGCCGGCTCGCAAGCAGGCGGCCGAGCACGCCGCCGGCCACCCGGAGCGACCCGGGCCGTCGACCGGTGGATCCGACGAGCTCGACGAGACCAACGGCGGGGGATGACCCGCAGCGCGAGCCGCACGGCGGTGCTGGTCTGCCAGGGGCGAGCGGTCGCCGACGGCCGTTTGGCGGTCGGCCGCTTCGCCGACCCGGTCGCTGCGTCGTTCCTCTGGCCGGACGAGCACATCTCGGTCGACCTCGCGCGGGCCGGCATGCCGCCGTCCGGTGCCCGCGAGCGTGTCGAGTTCGAGCGCCTGCGCGCGACCGCCGACGTCATGGCTGCGAGGACCGTGGCGATCGACGACGCCGTGCGAGCGCATGCCGCGCCCCAGCTCGTCGTTCTCGGTGCAGGCCTCGACGACCGGGCGTGGCGGATGACCGAGCTCGCCGGTGTCGACGTGTACGAGGTCGACGCGCACGCGTCGCAGGCCGACAAGCGTGCGCGCGTCGGCGAGCTCGAGCCCGTGGCCGGATCGCTCACCTACGTCACGGCCGACCTCGTCGTGGACGACGTCGCGAGCGCACTCGCGACAGCAGGCCACGTCAGCGGCCTGCCGACGACGTGGGTGTGGGAGGGGGTGGTGCCGTACCTCACGCTCACGCAGGTCGACGCGACGATGCGCGCGATCGCGCGTGCCTCGGCGCCGGGCAGCACATTGGTCGTGAACTACCAATCGCGGCGGTGGCGTGCCCGCATCGGTCGGCTGCTGGCGCGCGCGATGGCACTCGTCGCGCGCGCCGACGATCCGATGGCGGGCGAGCCGTTCCGATCGAGTTGGACCACCGGGTCCATGGCCGCCCTGCTCGGCCGGCACGGGTTTGCCGTCGAGAGCGATCGCGACCTGGAGACGATCGCAACGGCGATGGGCGCTCACCTCGGGTCGCGTCACTCGTTGCGCTCCGGACGCGTCGCCATCGCCCGCACGGGTCAACCGTCGTGACGATCTCGTGACATTCGGGCCTGCTCGTGTTCGGGTCGGATCGATCGGGGAAGAGGACCACCGTGAGGGAACGCAGGTCCCATCCCCGGCGAGCGCTCGACACAGCGGTCGTCGCGGCATCGGCGGCGGAATGTGCGCTGCCGAGCGCACGAGCGATCGACATCAGCCGCGGCGGACTGCTGATGGCGTTCGTCGAACCGATCGGGTTCGCGGTCGGCGACCGGATGCTGGTGACGCTGCCGCACGTCGGGTTCCGGTTGCACGCACGCGGTGAGGTCATGCGTTGCGCGCGCGGCACAGACTTCCGAACCTACGTCGCGCTGCGGTTCACCGACTTCGTCGACGAGGACTTCGACGAGCTCTGCGCCCGCCTCGACGCGGGTGAGGCGGCCGCCGCCTGACACGTTTCGCTGGTCACCCGGGTGGGTAGTTGCGGCCACCATGGAGACCTGGCCGGGGACGGCATATCCGTTGGGGGCCACCTTCGACGGGAGCGGGACGAACTTCGCGCTGTTCACGGAGTGTGCCGAGCGTGTGGAGCTGTGCCTGTTCGACGACGAGGGTGTCGAGTCCAGGGTCGAGCTGCACGAGGTCGACGCCTACGTCTGGCACGCGTACCTACCGCAGGTGCAACCGGGACAGCAATACGGCTACCGCGTGCACGGTCCGTACGATCCGGCTCGCGGGTTGAGGTCGAACCCCGCGAAGCTGCTGCTCGACCCGTACGCGAAGGCCACGTGCGGCGAGTACGACTGGGATCCTGCGCTGTTCGCCTACCAGCTCGGTCATCCCGACGAGCGCAACGACGACGACTCCGCGCCGCACGCGATGAAGTCGATCGTCGTCAACCCCTTCTTCGACTGGGCCGGCGACCGGCCACCGCGCGTGCCGTACGCGGAGTCGGTCATCTACGAAGCGCACGTCAAGGGCCTGACGAAGCTGCACCCCGACATCCCCGAGGCCCAGCGCGGGACCTACTCGGGGGTCGCCCACCCGGTGATGATCGAGCACTTCCAGCGCATCGGCATCACGGCCGTCGAGCTGATGCCCGTGCACCAGTTCGTGCACGACAGCGTGCTGATCGACCGGGGCCTGCGCAACTACTGGGGTTACAACACGATCGGCTTCTTCGCTCCGCACAACGGGTACTCGTCGACCGGCGACACCGGGCAACAGGTGCAGGAGTTCAAGGCGATGGTCCGCTCGCTGCACGAGGCGGGGATCGAGGTGATCCTCGACGTCGTCTACAACCACACCGCCGAGGGCAACCACCTGGGCCCCACGCTCAGCTTCCGGGGCATCGACAACCAGGCGTACTACCGGCTCGTCGAGGACGACCCGCAGCACTACATGGACTACACGGGCACCGGGAACTCGCTCAACGTCCGGCACCCGCACTCGTTGCAGCTCATCATGGACTCGCTTCGCTACTGGGTGCTCGAAATGCACGTCGACGGGTTCCGCTTCGATCTCGCCGCGACGCTCGCCCGCGAGTTCTACGAGGTCGACCGGCTCGCCACGTTCTTCGAGCTCGTGCAGCAGGACCCGGTCGTGTCGCAGGTGAAGCTGATCGCCGAGCCGTGGGACGTCGGTCCCGGCGGCTACCAGGTGGGCAACTTCCCCCCGCAGTGGACCGAGTGGAACGGCAAGTACCGCGACACGGTGCGCGACTTCTGGCGGGGCGAGCCGTCGACGCTCGGGGAGTTCGCGTCGCGGCTCACGGGATCGTCCGATCTGTACGAGCACAACGGCCGGCGCCCCGTCGCCTCGATCAACTTCGTGACAGCGCACGACGGCTTCACCCTGGCCGACCTCGTCTCGTACAACGACAAGCACAACGAGGCCAACGGCGAGGACAACAACGACGGCGAGTCGCACAACCGGTCGTGGAACTGCGGTGTCGAGGGCCCGACCGACGATCCGGCGATCCTGGCCTTGCGCGCCCAACAGCAGCGCAACTTCCTCGCCACGATGCTGCTGTCGCAGGGCGTGCCGATGATCCTCCACGGGGACGAGCTGGGCCGCACGCAGCAGGGGAACAACAACGGGTACGCGCAGGACTCCGAGCTGACGTGGGTGCACTGGGATCGCGCCGACCAACCGCTGATCGAGTTCGTCGCGACGATGGCCAGGCTGCGCCGCGAGCACCCGACGTTCCGCCGTCACCGCTTCTTCGACGGACGGCCGGTCCGGCGTGGCGAGGGCGAGCCCCTGCCCGACATCGTGTGGCTGACCACCGAGGGCGAAGCCATGCAGCCCGAGGACTGGGACACGGGCTACGGCCGAGTCGTCGCCGTCTTCCTGAACGGGCAGGGCATCCGGGGTCGCGACATGCGCGGCCAGCGGGTCGAGGACGACCACTTCGTCCTGTACTTCAACGCCCACGACGACGTGGTCGAGTGCGTGCTCCCGAACGAGGAGTTCTCGGCCCAGTGGCGCGTCGTGCTCGACACCTCGAGCCGGCTCGACCCTGAGATCCCGCTCGGCGCGACGCAGGCGCTCAAGCTGAGCGCACGGTCACTGGTGGTGCTCGAGGCAGCGACCGACGACGTGGTGGACACGGATCACTCGGTCGCGGCATCGGTCGCCGCGCAGACGTCGTCCACGCGCGACGCCGAATCAGACGTGTGATGGCTCCGTCATCGACGTACCGGCTGCAGGTCACCTCGCAGTTCGACCTGCTCCGCGCGGCAGAGGTCGCCGAGTACGTCGAGCGACTCGGTGCGGGCTGGCTGTACCTGTCGCCGATCCTCACCGCGGCGGACGGATCGGAGCACGGGTACGACGTCGTCGATCACCGGTCGGTCGATCCGGCGCGCGGTGGCACCGATGCGTTCGAGCGGGTCGCGTGGACTGCTCGCCGGCTGGGCCTCGGCGTGCTGGTCGACATCGTCCCGAACCACGTCGGCATCGAGACGCCCTCGGCCAACCCGTGGTGGCACGACGTGCTGCTGCACGGGCGCAGCTCGCGCTACGCCGAGGCGTTCGACATCGACTGGGACGCGGGCCAGGGCAAGGTGCGACTGCCTGTCCTGGGCGACGAGGAGCGCCCCGATCTGCGCGTCGAGGACGGCACGATCCGCTATGGCGCGCTCACGCTGCCGATCGCGCCTGGCACCGCCGATGACCCGGGCGTCAAGATGGACGAGTTGCTCGCCCGGCAGCACTACGAGCTGATCAGCTGGCGCCGTGCGGCGACCGACCTCAACTACCGCCGGTTCTTCGCCGTGAACACGCTTGCGGCGATCCGAGTGGAGGTGCCGTGGGTCTTCGAGGAGTCGCACGCCGAGATCGTGCGGTGGATCCGCCAGGGCCTCGCGACCGGGCTGCGCATCGACCACCCCGACGGCCTCGCCGACCCCGGTGGCTATCTCGACATGCTGGCCGAGGCCACCGACCACACCTACGTGGTCGTCGAGAAGATCCTCCAGCGCGACGAGCAGCTGCCGTCGAGCTGGGCTGCGGCCGGGACGACGGGCTACGAGGCGCTCGCCGACATCGATCGCGTGCTCGTCGATCCGGACGGCGCCGGATCGCTCGACGAGCTCGACACCGAGCTCCGGCCCACCGACGAGCCGTCGACGTGGGACGCGCTCGTGCACGATCGCAAGCGGGACGTCGCCGATCTGCTCCTGCAATCAGAGGTGCGGCGCATCGTGCGCGACCTGCCCGTCCGCGTGCGCGACGACGTCGGGGTCGAGCGGGCGGCGGACGCGGTCGCCGAGCTGCTGGCGTGCTTCCCCGTGTACCGCTCGTACCTGCCGCTCGGCCGCCACCACCTCGAACGTGCGGCCCGTGACGCGGCGACAG
Source organism: Ilumatobacteraceae bacterium (assembly GCA_050248155.1). Lineage (GTDB taxonomy): Bacteria > Actinomycetota > Acidimicrobiia > Acidimicrobiales > Ilumatobacteraceae > VFMC01. Next base: position 56,650 of record JBFWSW010000016.1, on the reverse strand, counting down.
CGCGTCCGGACCTGGCCGGGGCGATCGGTGATCTCGAGGAGGTGCTCGCCGACCCGGACCAGCCCGCCGCACGCCGCTTCCAGCAGACCTCGGGCATGGTGATGGCCAAGGGCGTCGAGGACTCGGCCTTCTACCGCTGGACCCGCCTCGGCTCGCTGACCGAGGTGGGCGGCGATCCCGGCGAGCTGTCGATCGACGTCGCCGAGCTGCATCGCCGCCAGCAGGTCCGCCAGGCCGCCGTGCCGGCGACGTTGACTGCGCTGACGACCCACGACACGAAGCGGTCCGAGGACGTGCGCGCGCGGCTGCACGTCCTCGCCGAGGTACCGGCCGAGTGGCGCTCGACGTTGCTGGCGCTGCGCCGCGCGGCGCCGATCAAGGACGGGTCGTACGAGGAGCTGCTCTGGCAGGCCGTGGTCGGCGCATGGCCGATCACGCGGGACCGACTGCAGGCCTATGCCGAGAAGGCAGCACGCGAGGCCGGCCGGTGCACGACGTGGACCGAGCCCTCGGACGCGTTCGAGGAGTCGATCCGCCGAGCGGTCGACGCGGTCTTCGACGACCCGGACGTCGCCGGCCTCGTCGACCGCTTCGTCGACGTGGTGCGCGGGCCGGGATGGTCGAACTCGCTGTCGGCCAAGCTCATCCAGCTGGCCGGCCCGGGTGTGCCCGACGTGTACCAGGGGACCGAGCTCTGGGACCACTCGCTGGTCGATCCCGACAACCGGCGACCTGTCGACTTCGACCACCGGCGCGAGCTGCTCGACCGGATCGATGCCGGTGAGCTGCCGGCGATCGACGAGTCCGGTGCGGTGAAGCTGCTCGTCACCTCCCGCACCCTCCGCGTGCGACGGAGCCACCCCGACTGGTTCACGAGGTACGCGCCCGTCGAGCCTTTCGGCTCGGCACGTGACCACGTGGTGGCGTTCGACCGGGGCGAGGTCGTCGCCGTCGCCACTCGCCTGCCTGTAGGCCTGCAGCGTCGAGGTGGGTGGGGCGACACCGGTCTCGTGCTGCCGCGGCGGCCGATGATCGAAACCTTCACCGGCCGACGCGTCGAGGGGGGCGAGGTCGACGTCGCCACGCTGCTCGAGCGCTACCCGGTCGCCCTGCTCGCGCCCGACGCCGAGCGCGGACCGTGAACATGCGTGTGTGGGCTCCCGCCGCGCGGCGGTCTGTCGCGCTCGTCGTGGACGGTCGGGCGCACCCGATGGCCCCCGCCGATGGCGGATGGTGGAGGGTCGACCTCCCGTTCGATCGCGAGGTCGACTACGCGTTCGTCGTCGACGACGATCCGACGCTGCTGCCGGATCCGCGTTCGATGCGCCAGCCGTCGGGCGTGCACGGGCTGTCGCGCACCGTCGATCCGGGCTCGTTCGAATGGACCGATCGAGACTGGACCGGACGGCAGCTCGCGGGGTGCGTGCTGTACGAGCTGCACATCGGCACGTTCACACCGACCGGCACGCTCGACTCGGCGATCGAACGGCTCGACCACCTCGTCGCGCTCGGGGTCGATGCCGTCGAGCTCTTGCCGGTCAACGCGTTCAACGGCGACCACAACTGGGGCTACGACGGCGTCTGCTGGTACGCGGTGGACGAGACCTACGGCGGTCCGGTCGCATACCAGCGGTTCGTCGACGCGTGCCACGCGCGCGGCCTCGCGGTCGTGCAGGACGTCGTGTACAACCACCTCGGCCCCAGCGGCAACTACCTGCCGCGCTTCGGACTGTACCTGCACGAGGCGAGCTCGAACACGTGGGGCTCGTCGATCGACTTCTCGCAACCCGAGGTCCGGCGGTACGTGGTGGACAACGCGTTGATGTGGCTGCGCGACTTCCACGTCGACGGCCTGCGCCTCGACGCCGTCCACGCGCTGGTCGACGACACGCCGCAGCACATCCTGCACGAGCTCGGCGAGGAGGTCGACGCGCTGTCGGTGGCGCTGCGCCGCCCGCTGACGTTGATCGCCGAGTCGGATCAGAACGACCCGGCGCTCATCACGCCACGCGAGGCCGGCGGCTACGGCATCCACGCGCAGTGGAGCGACGACTTCCACCACGCATTGCACGTCGCGCTCACCGGCGAGACGTTCGGCTACTACGCCGACTTCGAGCCTCTCGACGCGCTGGCGAAGGTGTACCGGCACGGCTTCTTCCACGACGGCACGTACTCGTCGTTCCGCAACCGACATCACGGCAGGCCGATCGACGTGCGGACGATGCCGGCCTGGCGCCTCGTCGTCGCCGACCAGACGCACGATCAGGTCGGCAACCGGGCGGCCGGCGACCGGCTGTCGGCGTCGCTCGATGCAGGCCAGCTGATGATCGCCGCCGCGTTCACGCTCGGCGGCCCGTTCACGCCGATGCTGTTCATGGGTGAGGAGTGGGGCGCCGGCACGCCGTGGCAGTTCTTCACGGCACACCCCGAGCCCGAGCTGGGGCGGGCGACAGCCCAGGGCCGCATGACCGAGTTCGCCCGCATGGGGTGGGATCCGGATCTGGTGCCCGACCCACAGGACCCGGCGACGTTCCACCGCTCGAAGCTCGACTGGAGCGAGATCACCGGCGGCGACCACGCGCGGATCCTGCGCTTCTACACGGGCATGATCGCGCTGCGGCGCACGGAGCCGGCGCTCACCGACCCTCGGTTCGGCAGCGTGGACATCGACCTCGACGAGCGGGCACGGTGGGTGGTGGTGCGCCGCAGCGGCAGGATCGCGATCGCGGCGAACCTCGGCACCGACCCAGCCGTGGTGGACGTGCGCGGCGACGTGCTGCTCGCGTCCACGGATGTCCTGGCGAGCGAGAACGGGCTCGAACTCCCGGCGCACTCGGTCGCGGTGGTTCGTGTCGTCCCGTGATCAGGGTTCAGTGATCAGGGTGCCTCGCCGGTGTTGGCGACCACGCTGTCCGCGACCGTGGCGCCGGGCGTCGAGCCGCCGGGCGACTGCTCAGCGCTGTTCGGCGGACCCTGGTTGAGCGACGAGTTGTCGACCGGCGCCGGGATGCCGAAGATCGTCGAGTCGGTGGGCGCCGGGACGTCGTCGTCATCGCCTCCGCACGCGACGAGCGACGCCCCGCCGATCACGAGCAGCACGGCTGCGGATCCCACGGCACATCGACGTCGCGTTCTCAGAGCTGTCATGGGTCAGCTCTCCCCGCTGCCCAGGGATGCGAAACGTGTCCGGCGCGCTCAAAGCGCTGGCAAGCGCTGCTGGCGACCGACGAGCGGTGCGAGCGGATCACCGGCTGCCTGCACACGTGCGGCCACATCGGCGATCGTCCAGCGGTCCGGACGCAGCTCCGGGTCGTCGAGCTCGTCCCACGTGATCGGCACCGAGACGGGCGCACCGTGCACCGGTCGGACGCTGAACGGGGCGACGAGCGTCTTGTTGATCGCGTTCTGCGTGTAGTCGAGGCGGATCCGTCCACCCCGATCGGCGACACCCCACTCCCAGCTCACCATCTCGGGCACCGTCTCGCCGATCAGGCGGGACAACCGCTCGACCCACGCTCGCGTGTCGTCGAAGGTGGCGCCCTCGGCGACCGGGATCCAGATCTGCAGTCCCCGCTTGCCCGTCACCTTGGGGCAGGCGTCGACATGGAGGTGCTCGAGCGCGGTGCGGTGCAACCGGGCGAGGACCAGGACGTCGTCGAACGAGCTCGAGTCACCCGGGTCGATGTCGACCATCGCCCACGTCGGCTGGTGGGGATGATCGGCCGTCGACGTCCACGGATGCAGCTCGATCGCACCGAAGTTCGCTGCCCAGGCGAGCGACGCCGGTGAGTCGAGCACGGCGTACACCTGCGTCTCGCCCGGGTCCGCCTCGGCGTTGCGCCAGCGCGTGACGAAGTCGGGAGCGTGGTCGGGCACCGCCTTGTGCCAGAACCCGGGCTTGTCGATGCCGTCCGGGTACCGGTGCAGGTTGATCGGGCGCCCGGCGACGTAGGGCAGGATCGCCGGTGCCATCAGCGCGTAGTGGCGCACCAGATCGCGCTTGGTGATCGCCCGATGCGGGCGGCGCGCCGGGAACAGCACCTTGTCGAGGTTCGTCAGGCGCAGCTCGTGCTCGCCCAACGTCCACGTGCCCGACTTCCTCAACGCGTCGAGCGCAGCCAGCTCGTCGGGTGTCGGCCCGTTCCACAGGGCCCGTCCCGACCACGTCGCCGACGGCGCAGCGGCGACCTCGTCGTTGGTTCGCCCGCTCTTGACCGATCGGGGGTGGTCCTCGGGGTCCCAACCGTCGACTGCGTCGTCGTCGTGCTTGTGGATGAGGAGCCACTGCTCGCGCGATCCCGGACGGCCTCGACGGACGAGCGCGAACCGACCGCGGAGCTTCTCGCCGCGGATGTCGATGTGCAGGTCGCCGTCGCCGACCGCTTCGATCGGATCCCGCCGGTCGTCGTCGGCCATGGACCACGTGCCCCAGTCCCACACGATGACGTCGCCGCCGCCGTACTCGCCTGCAGGGATCACGCCCTCGAAGTCGAAGTACTCGAGCGGATGGTCCTCGACGTGCATCGCCAGGCGGCGCGCGCTCGGATCGAGCGTGGGTCCCTTCGGCACCGCCCAGCTCAACAGGACGCCGGCGGCCTCGAGTCGGAAGTCGTAGTGGAGGCTGCTCGCACGGTGTCGCTGCACGACGAACCGGTGCCCGTCGGCCGACGGCGGATCGGTCGCCCGGGTCGGCCCCTTCGGCTCGGGCGTCGTCGCGAAGTCGCGCTTGCGCCGATAGGTCTCGAGCCGCTGGGCGGGCTTCGGGCGGCGCTGTGCGGCGCGCGGCATCGGCACAGCGTTACCCGCGTGCGCCGGCGGGGCAAACGTCGCCTCGATCGAGCGGTCAGGCGAGCAGGTTGCGGGCGACGATCGGTCCGAGCTCCTCTGCGGGCACCGGCTTCGCGAGGTGATATCCCTGGCCGAGCGTCACGCCCAGCTCGCGCAGGGTCGACAGCTCTTCGGCGGTCTCGACGCCCTCGGCGACGATGAGCGCGCCGATCTCGTTCGCGAACGCCAGCAGGCACCGCGTCATCGAGCGGCGCACGGGGTCGTGGTCGATGCCGCGCGTCAGCGCGACATCGAGCTTGATGATCTGCGGTGAGAGCTCGAGGATCTGCTTGAGACCGGCGAAGCCGGCGCCGGTGTCGTCCACCGCGATCCGGGCGCCGGCCGAGCGCAGCCCGTCGAGCACCTCGACGAGCGCGCGGGTGCTGCTGGTGCGGGCGTGCTCCGTGATCTCGATGACCAGTCGGCCCAACACGCCCGCCGGCAGCTGATCGGGCAACGCGGGATCCATGACGGCATCGGGCGACAGGTTGACCGAGACGAACAGGTGCGGGGGAAGGAGCTCGATCTGCGACAGGGCGGATCGCACGGCCGCGAGCTCGAGCGGGCGGCCGAGGCCGACCCGGTGCGCCTCGTCGAACCAGAGGTCGGGAGTCGGCAGCAGCTTCGAGCGGAACCGGCTCAGCGCCTCGACACCGACCACCTGTCCCGCCGCGAGGTCGACCATCGGCTGGAAGACCGTGCGCAGCGCGTCGGGCGCGAGCGCCGACGTGATCTGCTCGCGCCGCTCGGCGACATGGGCACGCCGTTCGAACGACTCGTCGCGGGCCTTCAGCTCGGCGGCCAGCGCGGCGTTGTGCCGACGCAGACCGCTGTGGAGCGCGCGCGACTGGAGCAGGTTGGCCACTCGTAGCACCACCTCGGTCGCGTCGAAGGGCTTGGTGAGGAAGTCCTTGGCGCCCGCTCCGAGCGCACGCTCGCGCGCGGCCGCGGTGCTGTCGGCCGTGACGACGATGATCGGCATCACGTCGTCGGGCGCCAGCCGCGCGAGGAGCGCGTCCATCACGGCGAAGCCGTCCATCTGAGGCATGTGCAGATCGAGGATGACGAGATGAGGTTGGCTCGCCTCGGCGGCCGCGAGGGCGAGTCGAGGCTCGCTGTAGCACTCGACGTTCTCGGCCCCGGCGGCTTCGAGCACGCGCGACAGCAGGAGCAGGTTGGGCTCCTGGTCGTCGATCACCATGATCGGCGACGTCCTCCACGGGCGGAGCCGGTCGACGAGCATCGCCGTCGAGCGTACCGAGGCATGTCGCTCCGGCGTGAGGATCCCAGCCCTCCGCGGTGTCCGGCTCTACGCTGAGATCAGGCCTTGGGTCGTGTCGATCCACCGCGAGGGCGCGTCGAGGAGGTGAATGCCGGCATGCCCGCCGACAACGGGGTGCTCTACGTCGAGGACGATCAGGCGAATCGGTCGCTGATGGTCACGATCTTCGAGCGCTACTTCCCGCACGTCGCCCTCACCGTCGCGCGCAACGGGCGCGAGGCGCTCGACACCTTCGCCGACCACCCGCCGAGCCTCGTGCTCCTCGACGGCTACCTCGGCGACATGACCGGGCCCGAGCTCGTCGAGCACCTGCGCGACCGTGCAGCGGGAGAGCTCCCGCCGATCGTCGTCGTCTCGGGTTCGTTGCCGCCCGACAGCGCGACGTCGATCGACGGCGTCGTTCAGCATGTCATGAAGCCGTTCAAGATCCCCGAGCTCGTCGCGCTCATCTCGCGGCTGCTCGACGACGAGTCCGTTCGATGAGCCGCGACGGTCCGACGAGCAACGTACAGACGGCCCGGCTGGCCGATCGTCCCGCGTTCATGGAGTCGGTGCACCGGGCCCTGGCACTCGCACAACGGCAGCAGTGGGGCGTCGCCGTGTTCGCGCTCGACGTCGACAGCTTCCACAAGGTCAACGAGGACTTCGGCTACGACGCGGGCGACGAGGTGCTCGCGGTGCTGGCGGAACGGCTGGGCGGATCGGTGCGCGAGCACGACACGAAGGCCGCTGCCGTGACCCGGATGGGTGGCAACCTCTACCTGGTGCTGTGCGAGGCGGTGCCCGATGCCGCTGCTGCGGGTGGGATCGCCCGGCGCCTGACCGAGTCGTTGTCGCAGCCGCTGTCGATCGGTGACTGGTCGGTGCAGGTGAGCGTCAGCGCAGGCATCTCGCTCACGGACGAATCCGCCGACGCGGAGCAACTGGTGCTCGACGCCGAGGCGGCCCTTCGCCGAGCGCAGGAGCTCGGACCGGGCCGCCATCAGTTCTTCGACGTCGATCTGCAACGAGCCGACGCGCAGATCGAGGCGCTGCGCCGAGCCGTCGCGCACGAGGAGTTCCGCCTCGTCTACCAGCCGAAGGTGTCGCTCACCACCGACCGCATCGTCGGCGTCGAGGCGCTGTTGCGCTGGCACGATCCCGATGTCGGCGTCATCGGGCCCAACGAGTTCATCCACGTCGCCGAATCGAGCGGGCTCATCGTCGACATCGGTGCCTGGGTGCTGTGTGAGGCGTGCCGTCAGGCTGCCGCCTGGCGGAACGAGTACCCGCGCAGCTCGCTGACCGTGGCGGTCAACGTCTCGGCCCGGCAGTTCCGGGCTGGTCTCGCCGACCTCGTGCGGTCGTGCCTCACCGACACCGGCCTGCCCGCGTCGGCGCTCTGCATCGAGCTGACCGAGACGACCGTGATGGACGACATCGAGACGACCGTCGAGGTCCTGCGCCAGCTGAAGCGCATGGGCCTGTCGGTGTCGATCGACGACTTCGGCACCGGGTACTCGTCGCTCGAGTACCTGCACCGCCTGCCCATCGACGAGGTGAAGATCGACCGGTCGTTCATCGACGGGCTCGGGATCCACGGTGAGCACAGCGCGATCGTCGCGTCGGTCATCAGCCTCGCCCACGCGATGCAGCGGGAGGTCGTCGCCGAGGGCGTCGAGACCGCCGAGCAGCTCGAACGGCTGCGCTCGCTCGGCTGCGACCTGGCCCAGGGCTTCCTCGTCGCCACGCCGACCGATCCCGACGAGATCGGCCGTCTCATCGCCGCGGACGCAGCAGGGGAGCGGCTGCTGGCCGTGGCGCCCTCGGACGACACCGGCTCGCTGTTGCAGAACGAGGTGGTGCTCGTCGTCGACGACGCCGCCGACGTCCGGCAGCTCGCCCAGATGAGCCTCACCGCGGCCGGGTTCGTCGTCGAGGAAGCCGGCAGCGGTGCGGCCGGCGTCACCATGGCCCGCCGGCTGCAGCCGAGCTGCGTCCTGCTCGACCTGCACATGCCGGGCATGAACGGGCTCGAGGTCTGCAAGGAGCTGCGCGCCCAGGCCGAGACCCGGGGCTGCACCATCGTGATGCTCACCACCAGCGTCGAGGCGGCCGACAAGGCCGAGGCCTTCCTCATCGGGGCCGACGACTACATCATCAAGCCGTTCGCGCCGCGCGACCTGGTGTCGCGGGTCCGTGCCGCGATCAAGCGCCGCCGCGACACGGTCAGCTCCGTCGGCCGCCAGATCGACGCAGTGCTGCTCGACATGCTGAAGGTCGCCCGCGACCAGACCCCCGAGATCGACCTCATGTCGGAGTCGGAGAAGCTGTCGACCCGCCAGCTCGAGGTGCTACGGCGCCTGCTGGCGGGCGAGCGGGTGCCGAGCATCGCCCGGGCGCTCTACCTCAGCCAGAGCACCGTCCGGAACCACCTCAGCGTCATCTTCCAGCGGCTCGGGGTGCACTCCCAAGAGGAGCTGATCCAGCTCCTCCGATCCAAGTAGGGAGCTGATCCAGCTCCTCCGATCCAAGTAGGGAGCTGATCCAGCAGCTCCGGGCAACAAGGACGGATCGTCTAGGCGCGCGGTGCAGTGCGTCCATGTCGATCCTGACCAGGACGTCGATGCCTAAGCATGGACTTCCACCGCACCGCCATCGTCCGCCGTTGCCTCGTCGCCGCCGTTGCCGCTGCCACCGTCCTCCCGGCGATCCACGCCGCGTCCGCTTCCGCGTCGTCGCCGGCGGGCGACGACTGGCTGTCGACCGTGAACCAGTACCGGGCGATCGCCGGCCTCGACCCGGTCACCGAGGACCCGGCGATGTCGGCCGGCGCCTACCAGCACTCCTGCTACATGCTGCAGAACGGCATGTCACACGACGAGCTGCCGGGCAAGCCGGGGTACACCACCGCGGGTGACGAGGCCGGCAACAGCGGCAACGTCGCCGTGTCGTCGGTCTTCGAGCAGACCGAGCGGTCCCACGTCGAGCTGTGGATGACCGGCCCGTTCCACGCGATGGGCGTGCTGCGGCCCAACCTCACCACGGTCGGCTTCGGCAAGTGCGACGACGCTGCGACCGCCCCGTGGAAGTCGGGCGCGACGCTCGACGTCATCCGTGGTCTCGGGCCCGCCGCTCCACGCACCGCGCCGATCCTGTTCCCCGGCGACGGGTCGACCACGAGCCTCGACCGCTTCATCGCCGAGACCCCCGATCCGCGGACGTACTGCGGGTGGGGCACCGCTCCCGCCGGACTGCCACTGCTCGCGATGATGCCCGAGCCGGTGACGGGCTCGGTGAGCGCCGCGATCACCGGGCCCGACGGTGCGGTCGAGACCTGTGCGCTGTGGTCGGGCAACACCGATGGTGTGGCCAAGTCGCTGCTGCAGGGTGACAGCACGGTCATCGCGATGCCCCGCAACCCGCTCGCCCCCGGTCGGTACACCGCGACGGTGACGACCCAGGCGCGGACGGTGTCGTGGAGCTTCACGATCGACCCGACGTCCGCCGGCGGCTCCGCAGCCCCCGTCGTCGTGCCGACCGCGGCCCCCTCGGCGACCGGGCTGACCTTCCAGCCGATGACGCCGGTGCGCGTCACCGACACCCGTGACGGGTTCGGCGCCGGCCGCCTCGCCGGCCAGCAGCAGGTTCGTGTCCAGATCGCCGGCGTGGCGGGCGTGCCGGCCAAGGCCAAGGCGATCAGCGCGAACTTCACCGCGACGCAGACAGCGGGTGCCGGCTACCTGACGGTGTGGAACTGCTCGGCCGATCGTCCGGTTGCCTCGACGGTGAACTTCGCCGCAGGCGACACGGTGCCCAACGCGGCGAGCGTGCCCCTCGATGCCGACGGCGGGCTGTGCGTGTTCTCTCCGGTCGACACCGACCTGGTGATCGACGTCAACGGTGTCTACACCTCACAGGGCAGCGCTCGCTTCGCCTCGATCGTGCCGGTGCGCCTGATGGACACCCGCGAGGGCCTCGGCGGCTCGAGCCGCCTCGCCGCGGGCCAGACCGTGGCGCTGCAGGTGGCGGGCCGAGGCGGCGTCCCGGCCGGCTCGAAGGCCGTCGTCATGAACGTCACCTCCGTGGACGCTGCCACGGACGGCTTCGTCACCGCCTACCCGTGCGACCAGCCTCGGCCCCTCGCTGCGGCCCTCAACCCGAAGCCCGGTCAGGTGCGCCCGAACCTCGTCATCAGCCCGGTCGCCGCCGACGGCACCGTGTGCTTCTTCAGCCTGAACGCCGTCGACCTCGTGGTCGACGCGACCGGCTACCTCACGAGCACCTCGACCGCGTTCACGACGACCGCCCCCTTCCGCTTCACCGACACCCGCGAGTCGCGCAGCGCCGACCTGAACGCAGGCACCGCAGGACGCCGCGTCGGATCGGGCCAGACGATCGTGCTGCAGGTCGCCGGCCGCCGAGGCGTCCCGTCCGGTGTGAAGGCGGTCTCGGTGAACATCGCCGTCACCGATGCGACCGGCGCCGGCTTCCTCACGGCCTTCCCCTGTGGCGACCGGCCGACGACCTCGAACGTGAACTACGACCCGACGAAGGCGGTGTCCACCGGTGGCCTGTTGCCGCTGTCGGGCACCGGTCAGCTGTGCCTGTTCGCCAGCTCGTCGGCCCACGTCGTCGTCGACGTCAACGGCTGGTGGAGCTGACCAGCCGCAGCCTGGTCGGTCACTCCTGGGTGACCGTGCCGGGCCAGGCGATCAGCTCGACTCCGAGACCGGCCGCGCCGTGAGCACCGAGGGAGCTGTGACCTTCGAAGCGCACCGCCCGACCACCTCCCAGCTGCTTTGCCTGGCGGAGCGCGTGATCGGCGTCGAGCAGCAATGAGTCGGGATACGCCCGTTCGGTGCGCACGGCGAAGCCCACCGAGATCGAGGGCGTGATCTCGGCGAGCCCGTCGATGTTGATCGGCTCGCCGCTGTGTTCGATCATCCGACGCACGAGCGCGTCGATCACGGTGCTGTCGCCGGTGGGCACGAGCACGGCGAACTCGTCGCCGCCCATCCGAGCGGTCGACTCCGTGCTGCGCGTGCACGCAGCGATGCGGCTCGCGACCGTCTGGAGCACCCGGTCGCCGATGGCATGGCCGAGGGTGTCGTTGATCAGGCCGAGGTGGTCGACGTCGCACATCACGAGCGTGACGCCGCCGGCAGGTGTGTCGCGTTCGGCGCCGGTGAGCGCGGCCGCGAGTCGATGCATGAAGGCCGGTCGGTTGAGCGCACCGGTCAACGGGTCGTGGGTCACCTCGTGGCGCAGCGATGCGTGCGCCGCGTCCCGCTCGTCCGTCACGATCTGCAGCTCGGTCAGCGCGCGGCGGGACTCGCTCGTCCGCTGTCGCAGCTCGACGAGCTGTGCGGCCCGGTGGGCGAGGCGGGCGAGACCTGCACGCTGCTCGTCCGTCAACGATCGAGCGCGCACGTCCATGACGCACACCGTGCCGTACCGGTCGCCACCGGTTCCCCGCATGGGTGCTCCGGCGTAGAAGACCACGTGTGGCTCGCCCTGCACGATCGGCATGTCGACGAAGCGGCGGTCGGACCGAGCGTCGGGCACCTCGAGCACCGCGTCGGAGCAGATCGTGTGCGCGCACAGCGACTGCGTGCGCGCGAGGCTCACGATGTCGGTGCCCACGCTCGCCTTGGCCCACTGCCGGTCGGCGTCGACGAGGTTCACCATCGCCATCGGCGCATCGCACAGCGCCGCCGCCTCGATCGCGATGCCGTCGAACTCGGGCTCTGGCGGGGTGTCGAGGAGATCGGCGGTCAGCACCGCGCGCAGCCGGGCCGGTTCGTCGTCCGGGAAGGGGACCGTCCCGTCGGGCTCGGAGCGGGGCAGCAAGTCGTCGAGTTGCAGCTCGTCGGCAGGCTTCGGTGTCGCGTACAAGAAGCCCTGCGCCGCAGGGCAACCGAGACGGACGAGGGCGAGGTGCTGCTCGAGGGTCTCGACGCCCTCGGCGATGACGTCGATGCGCAGGTCGTTCGCCACCGACATGATCGAGCGGATCACCGCCGCGTCGGCGAGGCTGCTGCTGACACCGGCGACGAAGCGGCGGTCGATCTTGATCGTGTCGACCGGCAGGTCGCGCAGGTACGACATGTTGGCGCAGCCCGTCCCGAAGTCGTCGACGGCGATGCGGACGCCGAGCTGGCGCAGGGCGCGCATGTTCGCAGCCGCCGGTCCGGTCGTCGACACCGGCTTGGTCTCGGTCAGCTCGACCACGAGCGCGTCGCCGGACAGCGAACGACTGGTCAGCGCATGGGTGATGCGGCCGACGACGTCCGGGTGCGCGAGCTGCACCGCCGACAGGTTCACCGAGACCCGCACGCCCCGCCAGCGCCCTGCTGCCCGCTGGGCCGCGACCGCGTCCAGCGCCCCGTCGAGCACCGACCGACCGAGCTCGTGGATGAGGCCGGCGTCCTCGGCCGCCTCGATGAACGCGTGGGGGTCGACGATGCCGAGCTCGTCGGAGGTCCATCGGGCGAGCACCTCGAGCTCGACGACCTCACCGGTCTGCAGGTCGAGGATGGGCTGGAACCGTACGCCGATCTCGCGCTTGGCCACCGCGTCGATCAGCAGGCTGCTCAGCCGCGGGTGGCGGGACTCCGTCACGGGCCCGTCCTGCGGCGCCCGGTCCACGGCGCCGACGCCACGCGACGCCGCACGACGGATGGACGCGTCGGCCTGGTCGAGCAGGACGTAGGCAGATCGGGGCTCGCCGGTCGCCGTACCGATGCACGATCCGATGCGGACGGGCCCGAGCTGGGTGTCGATCGGCAAAGCGAGCTCGTTCACGACGCGCTCGCCGTCGAGGTGCTCGGCGTCGGGCGCGATCACGAGGAACTGCGTGCCCGCGATCCGGATCGCCCGCCCACGCGTGCCGGCCAGGCGGGTCAGGCGGACGAGCACCTCACGCAGCACCGCGTCGCCGGTCGACCGGCTGTAGCCGCGGTTGATCGCCGTCACCCCGATCAAGCCGACGGTGAGGCATTGCACGGGACCGGTCGCCTGACGACCGACCTCCTGGATGACGGTCGCTGCCTCGGCCCAGCTGTGCACGCGCGGGCTGGAGTCGGTCTCGACGCGCGTCCCGGCGCGCCGGAGCGGGAGCACGGCGAACACCGCACCGCCAAGCGCGTCGGCCGGTTCGCCGTCGGTCAGCACCTCGACGTCGAGGGTCGAGCCGAACGATGTGGCCGCCCGCACGTGCGATCGGTCGACGCCGGCTCCGACCGCGACGTCCCGCCCGAAGATCTCGGACACGTGGCGCCCGGCCACCTCGGTGTACTGCCAGCCGAGCAGCTTGGCCGCGGCGGCGTTCCACGAGACGATGCGCCCGGCGACGTCGGACCCCACGAGGGCGACGGGGGAGCGATCGGGCACGGACGCCGCCTCGCCAACCGTGGCGTCCTCGGTTCGGGACCGGCGCCTCACGACGCTCGATGCCTCACCGGTGATCGCGGTGCTGCCATGTCGTCACCTCACTGGACCTCTCTCGTGGAGACTGGTCAAGGTTCTCATCGACCGGATCGAGTGCCTGCTTGAGTGAGGGAATTGAAACGGACGAGATGTTTGGCAGACGAGCCCGTCGGGTACGGGCCCGGGTTCAGCCGCGTCGCGCGACGACGTCGTCGTGCAGGTACTCGTCGATGGTGTGCAGCAGTTCGCGCACGTTGAACGGCTTGGTCAGGTAGGCGACCGCGCCCGCGCTCTGCAAGCGCTGCACCTGGCCGGGCGTCGCGTCGGCGCTGACGACCACGACCGGGATGGATGCCGTGTCCGGGTCGTCGCGCAGGAGGCCGAGCACCTCGTCGCCCTGGATGTCGGGAAGGTGCAGATCGAGCAGGATGAGATGAGGCCGGTGCTGGCGCGCGAGATCGACGCCCAGCCGGCCCTGCATCGCGGGCACGAGCTCGATGTCGGAACGCTCGGCGAGGATGCGCTGCACGAGCGTGATGTTCGCCAGGTTGTCCTCGATGTACAGCACCCGATGCACCGAGTCGCTCGGTGGCGGCGGCTCGTGCGCGGCGATGGACGAGCTGAGGCGCTCGTAGCGTTCGACCGCTCCCTCCACGAGCGGCAGCTCGACCCAGAACGTGCTGCCCGTGCCGACGGTCGATTCGAGGCCGAGCGAGCCGCCCATCGCCTCTGCGAGCCGCTTCGACAGCGCGAGCCCGATGCCACTGCCCTCGACATCGGTCAGCTTCGCGCCGAGTCGCTCGAACGGGACGAAGAGCAGCTGCATGTCGTCGCCCGAGATGCCCGGTCCGGTGTCGGTGACCTTCAGCCGGAGCCGGTTGACCGCGACCTCTTCGCACGTGACCGCCACCGTGCCGCCGATGCGGTTGTACTTCACCGCGTTCGACAACAGGTTGAGCAGGATCTGCTTCAGGCGCTGGCGATCGGCGAACACGTAGTGCAGGCACGTCGACTGCCGGTCGCTCACGATGTGGATCGACCGAGCCGTCGCCAACGGGCGCATCAGATCGAGCGTCTCGGTCACCAGCTCGTTGGCGAGCACCGACTCCGGCGAGAGGGCGATGTCGCCGCTCTCGACGCGCGAGATGTCGATCACCTCGTTGATGAGGCTCAGCAGGTGGTTGCCGGCCTTCAGGATGTGGTCGACCGAGTCGCGATCGCGCGGTGCGAGATCGTTCAGCTCGAGGACCTGTGCGAACCCCAGCACGGAGTTCAACGGCGTGCGCAGCTCGTGGCTCATGCGCGACAGGAACAGGCTCTTGGCCCGGTTCGCCTCGTCGGCGGCCTGCCGCGCGCGTTGCAGCTCGGTCATCGCCTCGCGCAGATCGGCGGTCCGCTGATCGACCAGCCTGAGCGCGTAGGAGCGCCGGCGCGTGAGGAGCGCGACGATGACCGCGTTGCCGAGCGCGGCGACGAGCCCGGACGCAAGGATGATCCAGGGCAGCGCGCGGGCGTGGGACGAGGCGAGCGGTGAGTTCGCCGCGGTCTGCAAGAGCCACTGCTCGGAACCGAAGGTGAGCGTCCGCTCGTCGACCGGGCCGTCGAGGGGCAGGTCGCCGGTCGTCGCGAGGAGCAGGTCGGCAGGGTCGGCGGTCGCCGATCGGTACAGCGCGGCGTCGAGCTCGCGGAACGGCGACTCGGGCGTCGACGGGATCGGATCGTTGCCGAGCATCGTCTCCTCCACCACGACCGACGAGTCGGCACGGGCGAGGGCGAGCACGAGCGTCGAGAGCGGCTCGGCGCGGATGAGCGTCGAGGTGAGGCCATCGACCTCGAGCGCGTGCCGGACGAGCGCCTCGCGGGGGCCGGTCAGGACGTCGCCGCTCGATGCACCCGAGCCCTCGTACGCCACGAGGACCACCTGGTCGCCCTCGATCCTCGCGATGCCGACACCGGTGACGTTGCCGGTGACGAGCGAGCGGGCTCCCGCGCCGAACGCTGCCGACGGCGTGCCGTCGCTCGCGTAGACATCGCCGATGAGGCGCATCGACGTCGCGAGGCTGTTCGACGTGGACAAGAGCGCGGCCACCTCGCTTCCGCGCTGCTCGAGCAGGTTGCGCTCCTCTCGCTGCGTGGCCGAGCGCGTGATGCCGAAGCCGGCGATCGACAAGATCGCGAGCGCGGCGAACACCACAGCGGCCGGCCACATCGAGGCACGTGCAGTGGGTGCCGAAGGGCTCGTCGACGCCATCGGAGACCTCCCTCTGAGAGCTGGGGATACCGCCCGGTACGAATCAGTTCACGCGTGATCAGCGTGATCAGCGTGAATGGTCATCGTCCTCGGGGAGGCCGAACTCAAGCCGCAACGCGACGATCGCCTCCGCGAGGGCCGCTTCGAGGCGGTCCACCAGGCTCACCACGTCCGCCAGATCACCCGATCGGGCGGCGTGCTCGACCTCGCGGCCCAGATCGGCCACGAGGCGTGCACCGAGGTTCGCGCTGCTGCCCACCAGGCTGTGGGCGACCGACCTCAGCTCGGCGGCGTCGCGCTCGACAGCGGCTGTCACCAGCTGCTCGGTCCGTGCACGGGCGTCGGTGATGTAGGTGCGCACCAGGTGCCGGATGCGATCCGCGCCGTCCGGGGACATCTCACCCAGCTCGTGCAGTCCCTGCACCGTCGCCCGATCGAGTGCGTCGTCTGCCATGTCAGTGGTCGACCGTAGCCCAAAGGTGTCACGAACGTCACCTGCGATCGACCACTGCGCGTGGCGGGCATGCGAGAATCATGACGAGCCGGGCGACACGACAGGAGGGTCATGGCGGGCGAGGACGCTGCGAGCGACGAGCACCGCGGCATCGACTACCAGCGGTTCTTCGAGCTCGGTGTCGACGTCATGGTCGTGACCGGACCCGATGGGCGCTTCGAGATGGTCAACCCCGCCTTCGTCGAGCTGCTGGGCGTGGACCGCCAGACCATCCTGTCCAACCCGTGGACCACCTTCGTGCACCCCGACGACCGTGAGGTCTCGGTCGAGGAGAACCAGCGCGAGTTCGATGACGAGCACCGGACGATGACCTTCGAGAACCGCTACGTCGATGCCCGCGGAGGCGTCCACTGGCTCGACTGGAACGCCGAGCTCGATCCGGCCACCGGCCTCGTCTACGGCACGGCGCGCGAGGTCACGTCGCAACGGGCATCGCGCGCCGCGCTCGAAGCAGCGCTCGACGCGGCGGCGAGCGCCCGTGCCTCGGCGGAGGCCGCGAACCGGGCCAAGAGCGAGTTCTTGTCGCGGATGAGCCACGAGCTGCGGACTCCGATGAACTCCATCCTCGGGTTCGCCCAGCTGCTCGAGCTCGACGAGCTCGGCGAGCGCCAGCGCGAGAGCGTCGACCAGATCCTGAAGGCCGGGCGCCACCTGCTCGGCCTGATCGACGAGGTCCTCGACATCGCCCGGATCGAGATCGGCGAGATCACGATCTCGCTCGAACCGGTGCGCGTCGCCGACACCGTCGCCGAAGCGCTCAGCCTGCTCGGCCCGCTCGCTGCCAGCCGGAGCATCGTGCTGCGCTCGAACCCGATCGAGGCGTCCTGCGCCCACGTCATGGCCGACCGGGGCCGGCTCCACCAGGTGCTCGTCAACTTCTTGTCGAACGCGGTGAAGTACACACCGGTCGGCAGCGTGGCCGTGATCAGCGCGTCGCTCGCGCCGGACGGTTGGGTTCGCATCGCGGTCGCAGACGACGGTCCGGGCATCGAGCCCGAACTGCTGCCCAGGCTGTTCAGCCCGTTCGAGCGGATCGGAGCCGAGCAGAGCGGGATCGAGGGCACCGGGCTCGGCCTCGCGCACTCGAAGGCGCTGGCCGACCGGATGGGAGGGCGGATCGGGGTCGAGAGCACGCTCGGCAGCGGTAGCACCTTCTGGATCGAGCTGTCCGCGACGACCGGGAACGGCTCAGCCTCGCTCACCGACGACCACCACGTTGCGATGTCCGACGAATCGACCGGGACGGTGCTCTACATCGAGGACAACCCGTCGAACATCGAGCTGCTCGCTCGCGCGCTCGAGCTGCGTCCCGGGGTGCGGATGCGGTCGGCGATGCTCGGCCGGCTGGGTGTCGACCTCGCGCGTGAGCATCGCCCCGACCTCATCGCGCTCGACCTGCACCTGCCCGACATCTCGGGCGAGGTGGTGCTCACCGAGCTGCAGGCCGACCCCCGAACCGCCGAGATCCCGGTGATCATCCTGAGCGCCGACGCGACGAAGCGTCAGGTCGACCGGCTGCTGGGCATGGGGGCGAAGGCGTACCTGACCAAGCCGCTCGACATCGCCCACCTGCTCTCGGTCGTGGACGGCCTCATCGGTTGAGGGCGTCGAGCTCGTCCCACATCTCGTCGGGGATGGCTGCCGACATCGACACGAGGTTCTCGTGCACCTGCTCGGCGGTCGCCATGCCCGCCACCACGGCGCGCACGGGCGCGAAGCGAAGCGGGTACTGCAGTGCGGCAGTGCGGAGGGAGACGCCGTGCCGTTCGCACACCCTGTCGGCGTCGCGGGCACGTCGGACGAGCGCGTCGTCGGCCGGCGCGTAGTCGTACCAGACCCCGGCGCGCTGTGACGCGAGGAGCCCGCTGTTGAACACCGCCGCGGCGATGAGCGGGACCCCCCGATCGGCGCACTCCGGCACGAGCTCGTCGAGCGCTGTGTGGTCGAGCAGCGTGAGGCGGTTGGCGATCATCACCGCGTCGAGCGTCGACTCGCGCAACAGGCGCAGCGCCGCCGCGCACACCATGGTGCCGACCGAGACGGCGCCGATCACGCCCTGATCGCGCAGTTCCGCGAGCGTCGGGATGCACTCGTCGATCGCCTGCTCGAGGTGGTCCTCCGGATCGTGCACGTGGACGATGTCGACATGATCGCGTCCCAGCCGGGCAAGGCTCGCCTCGAGCGAGACGATCGTGCCGGCGCGGGAGTAGTCGAAGGTCGAGGTGCGCTCGTCGCCGATTCCGACGACCGGCCGGCCGACCTTGGTCGCGACCAGCAGCCCCGGCGGGTCGCCGGCCGTGCGCAACGCCGCTCCGAGCCGCTCCTCGGCCTCCCCGCTGCCGTAGAGCGGGGCGGTGTCGAACCAGGTGATCCCGGCGCGGACGGCGGCCACCGCCGCGTCGACGGCGGTGGCCTCGTCGTTGCCCCAGAACTGCGTCGCCAGCGGCGCGGTGCCGAACGCGAGCGGCAGCGCCGACCGCTCGCGCAGCGCGGCCGGCAGCGCTCGGGCCATCTCGCCTACTTGCGCGCGTCCTGCGCGACCGAGAGGTCGAACAGCGACGCCACATCGGGCAGGTTGGTCTCGCCGGCCGCCTCGTACGCGGGGTACACCTTGGTCGTCACGAAGTCGAGGTCGATCGAGAGCAGCCCGTTGGCCTTGGTGTAGTCGCTCTCCATCAGCTTCACGTACTCGACGTTGGCCTTGGTCTCGAACGCCTCGTCGAGCTCGGCGTCGGCGCCGTAGGTGCTCATCATCACCGGGATGGTCGCGGCGGGGTCGGCGAGGTTGGCGTCGGCGCCGGCGATGAGTGCCCTGAAGTAGCGCACGGCCGCGTCGCGGTTGGCCGCGACCCATTCGCGCGGGGCGAAGATGACGTCGCCGTAGGTGGTGAATCCCCAGTCGCTGAACGTCGCCGTCTTGGTCTCGACTCCTTGCATGCCGAGGGCGATCGGCTGGTTCGTGACGTACGAGGTGATGATGTCCATCTCGCCGTCGACGAGCGGTTGCGGGTCGTAGCTCATGGGCACGAACTCGTAGTCGACCGGCAGGCCGTTGATCTTGAAGATCGCGTCGATCCGGATCTGGTCGCCCTGCACGCCGCCGATCCGCTTGCCCACGATGTCGGCCGGGCCCGAGATGGGTGTCTCGGCCAGCCAGGTGTACCCGAACGGCGACCGCTGGTAGCTCGCCGCGAGGATGACGTAGTCGGATCCCTCGGCGTTGGCCTTGATGACCTCGAGCTCGTCCGCGGCCAGGCCGATCTCGGCGCCCCCGCTCGCGACGAGCTGGCTGACGGCCGGCGTGTTCGGTCCGCCGTGCAGCAGCGTCGAGGTGATGTTGTTGGCCTTGAAGAAGCCCATCGACTCGCCGAGGTACCAGTTGCCCCACTCGGCGGCGGGGATCCAGCTGAAGGCGGTGCGCACCTCGACGGTCTCGCCCGCCGCGCTGGTGGCCGGTGCGGCCGTCGTCGCAGCTCCGGCACCGGTGGTCGCGCTGGGCTGGCTGGATGCGGTGTCGTCGTCATCGTCGCCACCGCAGGCGGCGAGGAGCTGCCCGGCGGTGCCGAGGAGGGCGATCCCCCCGAGGGCATGGGTCGAGCGGTTGATGAAGTGTCGGCGGCTGATGTTCACGTGGTCTCCCCTGGTGGTGCTGGCTGCTGGTGGTGTGGTGGTGGTGGTAGATGGCGAATCGGTGGAGCTCAGCTCCACCGTGCGTGCAGGGCCGACTCGGCGGCGGTGGCGGCCGAGAACGCGGCGAGCGAGACGACGACGATCACCAGCGCGGCGCCGAAGGCGCGCGGGAGATCGAGCAGGTTGTAGGCGTAGATGAACTCGACGCCGAGGCCGTGCCGGCCGATGAGGCTCTCGCCGACGACGGCGGCGACGACGCTCGATCCCACCGCGAGGCGGAGCCCCGTGGCAATGCGGGGGAGCGCGGCAGGCAGTACGAGGCGGCGGAACGTGGTCCATCGCCCGGCGCCGAGCGATCGCAGCACGTCGGTCTGGCCGGCCGGGGTGCCGATCAGACCGCTGCGGGAGTGGACGAAGACGGGGAAGAAGACCATGACGGCGGCGAGCGCCCGCACGGTGCCCGGTCCGTAGCCGAGGATCCGGGCGAGGAGCGGGAACAGCGCGACGAGCGGTGTCGCGGCCAGCGCGACGACGACCGGCACGCTGAGCGCGGCGAGGAAGCGTGACCAGCCGGCGAGTGCCGCAGCGACGAGCGCGAAGGCCGCGCCGATGAGCAGCGCGATGGCCGAGGTGGCGAGGGTGTGACCCGTCGCGGTGACGTAGGCCATCGGGTGATCGCCGAGATCGTCGAACACCCGGCTCGGCGGTGGCACGACGATCGGGGAGATGTCCTTCGCGTGGACCCAGAGCGACCACAGCCCGACGAGGGCAGCGGCGAAGGCGAGGACGCCGGCCGAGTCGAGCAGGACGCGCCGCCACCCGATGTGCCGGCGAGGGGTCGAGATCGATGCGGTGGCGGGGACGCCCCACCGGCGGGAGATCAGCGCCGACACGCCGCCGAGCACGAGGTACAGCAGCGATGCGAGCGCGACCGCGAGCAGCGACGCGGCCCAGAGCCGTTCGGGGCGGGCACCCTGCATGGCGGCGACCAGCAGCACACCGAGGCCGCGCGGCGCGCCGTACCACTCGCCGAACACCGCGCCCGCGAGCGCAGCCGGCGCGGCGAGGCGCAGCCCGTCGACGAGCGAGGGCAGCGCGGCCGGCAGCCGCACGGTGCGGATGACGGTCCACTGCGAGGCGCCGTGGGCACGTACGACGTCGAGGCCCGCAGCAGGCGTGCTGATCAGACCGACGTAGGTCGACACGAAGATGGGGAACAGCGCGGCGATGGCGGCGAGTCCGGCCGGCCCGCGGTCGCGCCCCAGGATGATGAGCAGGACCGGTCCCACCACCACCCACGGAGTGGCGTTGCTGAGCGCGGCGACGCGCGTGATCACCCGCCGCAGCGGTGGGATGCCCGATGCCACCAACGCGCTCGCGATCCCGACCACCGCCCCGATGAGCAGGCCACGACCGGCCGCGCCGGCGGTCGCCTTCGTCGCCCGCCAGTACACGGGCCGAGAGCTCTCGGCGGTGATCGGCCGGATCGCCTCGCTCGGCGTGACGATCATCCCGTTGGCCCAGCCGGCCTTGCCGCCGATGATCCACACCACGATCAGCGCGCCGATGCCGGCGAGTGCCGGCAGCTGGCGGCGCAGCATCGCGCTCATGCCGGCTCGTCCGGTCCGCTGGATGAGCGGGATGCGACGTGCTCGACGAGATCGGCCATGATCCGGCGCATCTCGAGCGTGATCCGATCGGCGCGGGTGTGCACCTCGCGAGTGACGTCGAGCGAGATCGACTTGTCGGCGATCTGCTCGACGAGCGCCTGGTCCTCGGCGGCGACGGCGAGCTGGAACTCGCGTGCGCCGTCGACCGTGGCCCGGCCGTCGGCGATGTCGTTGCGCAGGTCGTAGCAGTAGAGGCGCGTCGTCGTGGCGTCGACGGGTTGATGGAAGAACAAGATGGTCAGGACGACGTCCTCGGCGAGGTACTCGATGCGGAGCCGGATGGTGAACGGCGCGCGGTACACGAACACGTCGGCGCGCTCGCTGGTGTTGGGCGCGCCGGCGTCGCCCGGGTCGTGCAGCAACCGGGTGACGTGCCGGTAGCACGTGACCGAGCCCCACCCGTCGCGCTCGACCTCGTAGTCGTTGACCTTCGTCGCCGTCGGGTCGCCGAAGGTGACCGGGTGGAGGAACGGGAAGTGCGACAGGTCGAGGAAGTTGTCGACCATCTGGGCCGCAGCGGCGTTCCAGTCGAGCGTGGGCAGCGGCACGATCGTGAAGCTCGGGTCGTCCCACTCGGGCACGTCGATCAGGTCGGCGACGGGTTCGTCGGGCGCGATCCACACCAACCCGTACCGCTCGGTCACCGAATGGGCACGTGTCGCTGCAGCGGTCGGCGGGACGCGGCCATCGGCACCGATCGCCGGGATGTGGACGCACGCCCCGGCCGCGTCGAACCGGTACCCGTGATAGGCGCACTCGAGCTCGCCTCCGCACACGCGCCCTGCGCTGAGCGGCGCCATGCGGTGCGGGCACCGGTCGGCGAAGGCGGTCAGCGTGCCGCCGATCCGGGCGATGGCCCACCGCTCGCCGAGCAGGCGCACGCCGAGCACCGAGCCGTCGAGGACCTCCGACGACCGGCAGACCGGGTGCCAGCACGAGCGGAGCGCGGGGTGCACGTTGTCGAGTCGTAGCGGATGCTGGATCGGCAACGGCCCCCGGTTGCTCATCGGTGATCACTGTACATACTCACGATCCGCCGACTGGTCGACGCGCACAGCGTTCACACTGCCGTATTGCGGGTCGCCGGCCGCTGCGCGCACCGACGACTAACGTCGCCGTGATGAGTGTGACTACTCACGGGGGATCTGGTCAGGGGGGATCCGCGGGATCGGTGCCGGATCTCGCCCATGTGCGCGCGCTGCCGAAGGTCGAGCTGCACGTGCACGTCGAGGGGGCAGCACGCGCGGCCACCGTGGCCGAGCTCGCCGCGCGCAACGGCATCGACCTCGGCGTCGACGATCCGGCCGAGCTGTACCGGTATCGCGACCTGACCGACTTCCTCCGGGTGTTCGACCTCGTCTGCCGCACGCTCGTCGACGAAGACGACATCCGCCGAGTGACCTACGAGGCGCTCGGCATCGCAGCTGCCGCCGGTGTGCGATATCGCGAGATGTTCTTCTCACCGACGTTCCTCATGCGCCACGGTGTCGCCTTCACCACCATCTGGCGCGGGCTCGAAGCCGGTGTGCGCGACGCCCGTGCCGACTTCGGCATCGCCTGCCGGATGATCATGGACGTCGACAAGCCCTCCGGACCGGCTGCGGCGATGGAGCTGCTCGATCTGGCGGACGGCTGCGACCGGGACGTCCTCGTCGGGGTGGGTGGCGACGCCGGCGAGATCGGCGTCGACCTCGCCGCGTTCGCCGGTCCGTTCGACCACGCCCGCGTGCGTGGCTGGCGGACGACGATGCACCTCGGCGAGGAGGGACCGGCGGCCGACATCCGCGCCGGCATCGACGTCGTCGGGGTCGAGCGCATCGATCACGGCGTCAGCCTGGTGCACGATCCCCTCCTGATGGCCGAGATCGCCGAACGGCGCATCCCCCTCACGTGCTGCCCGACCTCGAACGTCGCGATCGGCATCATCCCGAGCATCTCTGCGCATCCCATCGCCACCATGCGCGACGCTGGTGTGATCGTGACCGTGAGCTCCGACAACGCCGAGATGTTCGGCGTCGACGCCGCAGACGAGGTGCATGCCGTCGCGACTGCGTTCGGGTGGAGCCTCGACGAGGTCGAGGACCTGTGCCTCGCCGGGATCGAGGCCTGCTGGGCGCCGGCCGACGAGCAGCGGGCCCTGCAGGCCGCGTTCGAGGTCGAGATCGACCGGCTCCGATGCGATGCCGGGCTCACTGCACGTTTCAGCCGGGACGAGCGCCGGGGCGAGCGCCGGGATGAGCGAGGGGCATGACCGCCACCGACCTCGACCCCACCTTCGTCGCGATCGGCCGTGCCGTGCGTGCCGCGCGCGAAGCGGCGGGCCTCTCCACCCGGGCGCTCGCCAGTCGATGCGGGATCAGCCAGGCGTTCGTCAGCCAGACCGAGCGGGGCATCACCGCTCCGTCGCTGTCGTCGCTGTACCGGATCGCTGATGCACTCGGTGTCAGCCCGGCATCCCTGCTGCCGTCGACGCCGTCCGACGACGTCCACTTCGTCGGCGCCGCCGATGGCGACATGGTGCCGTCGAGCGACCGTCCGGCCTCCGCGGTCGGTCGCGTCGTGCTGGCCGATCAGTCACGCGACCTCGAGATCTACGAGTACCGCGCCGCGCCGTCCGACGATCTCGACGTCTGGTTCCAACACCCAGGTGACAAGGTGCTGTTCCTCATCGATGGGGCGCTCCGCGTCGACTTCGTCGGCCGGCCGAGCCGCTCGTTGCGCGCCGGCGACTGCCTGGTGCACGCGGGCGAGGTGCCGCACCGGTGGCAGGTCGAGGGCGACGAGGATGTACGGCTGCTGCTGGTGGTCACCCGCCACCATCCGCCGACCGCGAGAGAGGAGGCATCATGACCGGAGAGGGCATCGCCATCGACGGGCTGTGCAAGGAGTTCAGCGTGGGTCGACAGCCGGTGCTGGCGCTCACCGACGTCGACCTGCACACGGCGGAGGGATCGTTCATCGCGCTGCTCGGCCCCTCGGGCTGCGGCAAGTCGACGATCCTGCGCATCCTCGCCGGGCTCGAAGCACCGACGAGTGGTCGCGTGCTCGTGCACGGCGAGCCACCCGAGGTCGCTCGCCGCGCCCACCACATCGGCGTCGCCTTCCAGGACCCGGCGCTGCTCGCATGGCGCTCCGTCACCGCGAACATCAAGCTCGCCGTCGAGGCGACCGGCGCCGACGTGCCGAAGTCGGCGATCGCCGACCTCGTGCGATTGGTCGGCCTCGACGGGTTCGAGACCGCCCGGCCGTCGCAGCTGTCGGGTGGCATGCGCCAGCGCGTCGCCATCGCCCGGGCGCTGGTGGCCGAGCCGCGCTTGCTGCTGCTCGACGAGCCCTTCGGTGCGCTCGACGAGATGACGCGTCAACGCCTGAACATCGAGTTGCAGCGCATCTGGACCGAGCGGGCGACGACGACGCTGCTCGTCACCCACTCGATCTCCGAGGCCGTGTTCCTCGCCGATCAGGTCGTCGTGATGACCCCGAGGCCCGGCCGCATCCAGGCCGTCGTGCCGATCGACCTGCCGCGACCGCGCCGGCCCGAGCTGCTGCGGATGCCCGAGTTCCACGAGATCTGCGATCGCCTGTCGGCGATGCTGTTCAGCGGACACGACGCTCGCGCCGAGGCGCAGCAGGAGGAACCGGTGTCATGAGCACGATCGAGTCCCTCACCGCGCGGTGCCTCAGCTATCACAAGACCGACCCGCCGATGCAGCGTGGCTTCGTCGTCGTGCGCGTGCAGACGAGCGACGGGGTGGTCGGCTGGGGCGAGGCGTCGTCCAACTGGGGTCACAGCTATCCGACGGTCGTCGAGACCGTCGTGCGCGACGTCATCGCGCCGAACCTCGTCGGCACCGACGCGTCGGCCATCCGAGCTCGCCTGGGGCAGATGCACGTGCTGCTCGACGGGTACCTCGGGTGGGAGGGCCTGACGAGCCAGGTGATCGGCGCAGTCGAGATCGCGCTGTGGGACGCGCTCGGCAAGGCACACGGCGTACCCGTCTCGACCTTGCTCGGAGGCGGCATCGACCGCATCCCGCTCTACGGCACCGGGACGACGATGTTCGAGGAGTCGGCCGACTGGCACGCGCACTACTTCGACCAGGCGCTCTCGGTCGGGTTTCGCAACGTCAAGGTCCGTCTCGGCAAGAACCCCGACTCCGACGTCGAGCTCGTGCGCGTGGTCAAGGACCACATCGGCCCCGAGCGACGGATCATGGCCGACGCGTACTGGGGCTACTCGCCCGAGGAGGCGATCGCCCTCACCGAGCGGCTGAAGCCGTTGGGCGTGTACTTCTTCGAAGAGCCCTGCCCGCAGTACGACGTCGACGGCCTGGCGCGGCTCGCGGCGCGGTCGTTGCCCGTGCGCATCGCCGGCGGCGAGCGCATCTACTCACCGGCGCAGTACCGCATGCTCGCCGAACGTCAGGCCATCCACGTGTTCCAGCCCGACGCCACGCTGTGCGGCGGCCTCCTCGCCTGCCTCGAGATCGCCACGATCGCCAAGCAGATCGGGCTCGAGGTCATCCCGCACGTCGGCGGGCCGACCGCGATCGGTCTCGCCGCGAACCTGCAGTGGGCGGCGGTGGCCGACGTCCCGATGATCGAGTGGGACATCGACCCGCACCAGCCACTCGTCGACAACGTCGCGCCCGAGCTCGCCCTCACCTGCATCCGTGACGGCGTCGCGATCGTGCCCGGCAAGCCCGGCCTCGGCATCGAGTTCGACGAAGCGGTGTTCGACGACTACCCGCACGTGAAGGGCGGCACCTACGCCGAGGTGTTCACCGACCACGAGACCGGCCGCATCGACTGACTCAGTCGTTCACCAGCGAGCCGTCCCCGCGGAAGGTCATGTACGGGTGGTACAGCACCTCCCACGGATGGCCGTCGGGATCGGCGAAGTAGCCCCGGTAGCCGCCCCAGTCGGCACGGACCGGTGCCGCGATCAGGCGGGCGCCGGCCGCCACTGCTTCGTCGAGCACCGCGTCGACGAGGGCCTCGCTCTCGACGTTGAGCCCGAGCATCACGCCGCCGAACTCGCTCGCCGAGCCGGGCGAGAGCTGCGCATCGGCGGCGAGCTCGGTGCGGGGGTACAGGCCGAGCAGCGAGTCGGCCGTCGCGAACCAGACGATCTCGTCGCTCGACCCACTCGTCACCCGCCAGCCGAGCGACTCGTAGAAGGCGCGGGCCCGGGGCAGGTCGGCGACGCCGAGGGTGACGATGGAGAGTCGCGCAGGTACGGCCATCGCCGGAGCGTACCGATGCCGTGTCGCCCGCCGCGCGTCAGCCCATGTAGACGGCGTGGTGCTTGGCGACGGCGTGGCGGTCGGTTGGGTCGGCGGCGCTGAAACGACGGGCGATCTCGTCGCGCAGGGCTTCGAACGGGACGACGGCGTCGATGACGAGCTCGCTCGCGAGGCGGTAGAGGTCGACGTCGGTCTCGTACTCGACACGGCGCTCGGCGACGTAGGCGGCGCGCTCGGCGGGGTCGGTGATCTCGGCGATCTTGTTGGCGAACACGGCGTTGACGGCTGCCTCGGGGCCCATCACGGCGATCTTCGCGGTGGGCAGGGCGAGGGTGGCGATGGGGTCGAACGCAGGGCCGCACATCGCGTACAGACCGGCACCGTAGGCCTTGCGGACGACGACGCAGATCTTCGGCACCGTCGCCTCGGTGACCGCGGTGATCATCTTCGCCCCGTGGCGGATGATGCCCTCGCGCTCGACCTGGGTGCCGATCATGAACCCGGGCACGTCGGCGAGGAACAGCAGCGGGATGTTGTACGCGTCGCACATCCACACGAAGCGGGCGGCCTTGTCGGCCGAGTCGCCGAACAGCACGCCGCCCTTGTGCATCGGGTTGTTGGCGACGATGCCGATCGTGTGCCCGTCGAGCCGCCCGAAGCCGGTGATCAGCTCGGGCGCGAACAGCGGCTTCAACGACATGAAGCTGTGCGCGTCGACGATGCCGTCGAGGACGCGGTGCATGTCGTACCCGGCGCTCTCTTCCGCGGGCAACACCTCGCGGCGCAGTTCGATCGCCGCCGGCTCGGCGTCGAACTGGTGTGGCACCTCGCGCCACGACGACGGCAAGTACGAGAACAGGTGGCGCGCCTGGTCGATCGCATCGGCGTCGTCGACGGCGAGGTTGTCGCCGCATCCCGAGACGGTCGCGTGCATCCGTGCACCGCCCATCTCCTCGAGCGTGACGTGCTCGCCGATGACCTCCTCGGCCATACGTGGCGAGCCGAGGTACATCGACGCGTTGCCCTCGACCATGAACACCACGTCGCAGAACGCCGGGATGTACGCGCCACCCGCAGCGGACGGGCCGAACAGGCAGCAGATCTGTGGCACCTTGCCCGACAGCTTCACCTGGTTCGAGAAGATCCGACCCGCCCCCCGCCGGCCGGGGAACAGCTCGACCTGATCGGTGATGCGCGCGCCCGCCGAGTCGATCAACCAGAACATCGGGGTCTCGTGCCGCAGCGCGTGCTCGGTGGCGCGCACGATCTTCTCGACCGTGCGCGCACCCCACGACCCAGCCTTCACCGTCGGGTCGTTGGCCACGATGTACACCGATCGACCGTCGACCCGCCCGAGCCCGGTCACGACACCGTCGGCCGGCAGGTCGTCCGCCAACGTGTTCGCCAGCAGCCCGTCCTCGACGAAGGACCCCTCGTCGGCCAACAACGCGATCCGGTCCCGTACGAACAGCTTGTTCTGCCGGGCCAACTTGGCCGCCTCACGCCCACCCTGCACGTCACGGTTGCCCGACCGCGCACGACCGGAACGTCGCGCGAGCTCGTCGCTGATCGGCTGGTCGTTCACGGTGCCACGATCATTCCACGGGGAGGCCGAGGCCGCGAGCGATGACGAGCCGTTGGATCTCGCTCGTGCCCTCGCCGATCTCGAGCACCTTCGCGTCGCGGTACAACCGCGCGACCGGCGTCTCCTCGATGAAGCCGGACCCGCCGAAGACCTGCGTCGCGAGCCGCGTGGCCGAGACGGCCGTCTCGGTGGAGTACAGCTTGGCCATCGCGGCGGCCTGCTTGAACGGCTGACCGACATCTTTCAACCGTGCCGCCTCGTAGGTGAGGTGGCGGCTGTTCTCGACGGCGACCGCGAGGTCGGCGAGCTGGAAGGCGAGGCCCTGGAAGCGGCCGATCGGGCCGCCGAACGCCTGACGGCTCTGCGCGTACTCGACCGACAGCTCGAGGCACGCGCGGGCGCAGCCCACCGCCAGCGCCGAGATCGCGACGCGACCGTCGTCGAGGATGGCGAGGAAGTTGCGCAGCCCGTCGCCCGGGCTGCCCAACATGTTGGCCGCCGGCACTCGGCACTCCGACAACGTCAGGCCATGTGTGTCGCTGGCATGCCAGCCCAGCTTGCGATAGGCCGGCTCGACGTGGAGCCCGGGCGTGCCTGCCGGGACGACGAACGCGCTGATGCCGTCGTCGGTGCGTGCGGTGACGGTGATGATCGAGGTGATCGGCGTGCCGGAGTTGGTGATGAACGCCTTCGAACCGTCGATCACCCACTCGTCACCGTCGAGCGCGGCCCTCGTGCGCGTGCCTCCGGCGTCGCTGCCCGCATCGGGTTCGGTGAGGCCGAACGCACCGAGCGTGCGACCCGCGACCAGGTCGGCGAGCCACAGGTCCTTCTGGTCCTCCGTGCCGAAGGAGTGGATCGGGTTCGCGCCGAGCCCGACGGCCGCCGACAAGGTGATGCCCAGTGACTGGCTGACCGCGCCGATCTCCTCGATGGCGAGGCAGAGCGACGTGAAGTCGCCGCCGGCGCCACCCCACCGCTCGGGGAACACGATCCCGAACAGGCCGAGCTCGGCCATCGCCGACACGGCTTCCAGGGGGAGCTCGCCTGCGGCCTCCCAACGGTCGACGTTCGGGGCGAGCTCGCGCCGGGCGAAGTCGCGGACGACCATCTGGAACGCCTCGTGCTCGTCGTCGAACTGCGTCATCGGAACCCCGATCGTCGAGAGATTGAACGATCGTTAAAGTAGCACGCCACACGGCGCTCGTGAACGTTCGTTAGGGTGCGCAGGTGGCCTCACCCCCGTCCCGGAACGGCTCGTCGCGGTCCGCGGCGATCGCCACCGAGGCGGCGCGGCTGTTCGCGCAACGGGGGTACGGCGCGACGAGCATCGACGACATCGGCGCCGCAGCAGGCGTCTCCGGCCCCGCGATCTACTGGCACTACCCGGGCAAGCAGGCGCTCCTCGCGGCGATGCTGGTCGACATCAGCGAGCGCCTGCTGGCCGGTGGGCTCCGCTGCGTCGAGCTGTCGTCGTCACCGGCCGACGCGCTCGAGCGGCTCGTCGGTCAACAGGTCGACTTCGCGCTGTCGGAGCCTCACCTGATCGTCGTCCACACACGCGACCTCCACCACCTCGAGCCGGCTGACGCGCACCGTGTGAGGTCGTTGCAACGCCAGTACGTCGACGTGTGGGTGGACGTGATCGTGCAGCTGTTCCCCGATCAGCAGCGAACGACGCTGACGTCGGCCGCGCAAGCCGCGATCGGTCTCGTGAACTCGACGCCGTACCTCGACCGAGGAACGGTCACCGAGCTCGGCAACGTGCTCCGGTCGATGGCCCTCGCCGCGATCGGGGCGATGGGTCAGACGACCAGGCCGTAGTGCTCCCTGATCTCGTGCTCGAGCTCGGGAGTCACGATGTGGTCGCGGTGGGCCTTCGGCGCGTGCTTCACCGAGTCGCCGTCGTACGGGACGACGATGTCGCCCGCCTCGGTCTGATACGACCCCGCCACGGGGACGTAGTGGGCTGACTTCAGCGCACCAGGGTCGACGACGAACCAGCGGGGTTCGAGGGTGCTCGGGTCGGACACGACGTCCACGACGTTGCCGACCTTCGTGCCCCGCCGGTCGAGGACCTGGTGATCGGTGAACACGGGCATGTCCTGTGAGGGATGGGTCATCGTTGATCTGCTCCCATGTCGGTCACCCGCTGTTGGACGGATACCCCGGGCGCAGACCAGGCAAACGGGGCTACGGTGCGTGCCGTGCTCCGCGAGCTGGTCGACATCGTGGGCGGGCCCCACGTCGTCACCGACGCCGACACCGTCGCGTCGCAGTTCGTCGACTGGACCGGGCGGTTCTCGGGCCGGCCGACGGCCGTCATCCGTCCGGGTTCGACCGAGGAGGTCGAGGCGACGATCGCGACGTGCCGGAACATGGGTGTCGCGATCGTGCCCCAAGGGGGCAACACCGGCATGGTGGGTGGCAGTATCCCGCTCCACGGCGAGCTCGTGCTCGACCTGCGACGCCTCGATCACATCGACCCGGTCGATCCGGTGGCCCGACAGGTGACGGCCGGTGCCGGTGCGACCGTGGCCGCCGTGCAGGCTGCCGCGGACGCGGCGGGCCTTCGCTATGCCGTCGACTTCGGTGCCCGCGACACGGCAACGGTGGGCGGCTCGATCGCGACCAACGCCGGCGGTGTCAACGTGCTGCGTCACGGCGGCACGCGCGAGCAGGTCGTCGGGGTCGAGGCCGTGCTCGGAACAGGCCATCGCATCAGCCGGCTGAGCGGCCTGGTGAAGGACAACACCGGCTACCACTTCCCGTCGCTGCTGTGCGGCAGTGAAGGCACGCTCGGCGTCGTCACGGCGGCTCGGCTGCGGCTGGTCACGCGCCACGAGCACCGGGTGACCGCGCTCGTCGGCTTCGACTCGGTGTCGTCGGCGGTCGCCGCCGTCTCGCAGTGGCGATCGACGATCGACTCGCTCGAGGCCGCCGAGCTCGTGCTCGCCGCCGGCGTCGATCTGGTGTGCCGGACCTTCGACGTGCCCGCACCGCTGTCGCGCGCGCACCCGGCGGTGGTGCTGATCGAGGCTGCGGCCCACGACGACCCGACGGCCCAGCTGGCTGCAGCGGTGGAGGGCGTCGCGGGTGTCGGCGACGTCGCCGTGGCCACCGACGAGGTTCGCCGCCGGGCGCTGTGGCGCTATCGGGAGGAGCACACGCTCGCCATCAGCACGATCGGTGTCCCGCACAAGTTCGACGTGACCCTCCCCATCGGCGCGCTGGCCGAGTTCGTCGAGCGGATGCCCGCCGAGATCGAACGAGTGGTGCCTGGCGCCACCACCTATCAGTTCGGGCACGTCGGCGACGGCAACGTGCACGTCAACGTCGTCGGCGTCGACCAGCACCAGGGACCTGTGAGCGACGCCCTCGACCGCACGGTGTACGGCGCGGTGCAGCAGATGGGCGGCAGCATCAGCGCCGAGCACGGCATCGGGACGGCCAAGGCGAAGTGGCTCCACCTCAACCGGTCGAGCGACGAGATCGCGGCCATGCGCGCGATCAAGCACGCCC
Source organism: Ilumatobacteraceae bacterium (assembly GCA_050248155.1). Taxonomy (GTDB): domain Bacteria; phylum Actinomycetota; class Acidimicrobiia; order Acidimicrobiales; family Ilumatobacteraceae; genus VFMC01. The sequence goes on along the minus strand of JBFWSW010000016.1, from coordinate 24,713 downwards.
TCGATCCCGACTGCCTGCTGAACCCGCACGTGCTGCTCGGGCCCGAGCACTGACGCGTGCGGGCCGTCGATCACGACGGCTGCTCGGCATCTACCATCGCGCCGTGAGCCAACCGGTGTTCTCGGTCGACCAGGCAGCGAATGGACCGGTCGTGGTCCTCGTCCGCGACAGCGAGCGGGTCGAGGTGCCCGCGTTGTGGTTGCGAGCGCAGAGCCGCCACCCGAGCCAGCTCGACCTCGTCACCGAGCAGCGCTTGTTCGATCCGCACCGCCTCGCCGAGGACCTGTCGATCGAGGACGCGCGCGCCGGCGAAGGCGTGCTGTGGGTCAGGTTCAGCGACGGTCACGACGAATCGTTCGCGCTCGATGCGTTGGTCGCCGCGATCGACCCGGATGACGGCACGCCCGACCCCGAGCCGTGGGACGCCGCGCTCGGCAGGCCGCCGGCGCACGACTGGCGGGACGTGAGCACCGACGACGGAGCGCTCCTCGCAGCCCTGCACGACTTCCTGCGGTTCGGCACCATCGTCGTGCACGACTCGCCGACCGAGCCGGGCACGGTGCTCGCCATCGCCGAGCGCTTCGGGTTCGTGCGCGAGACGAACTTCGGTCGCCTGTTCGACGTGCGGTCGGTTCCGAACTCGAACGACCTCGCCTATCGCACAGTGGCGCTCGGCCCGCACACCGACAACCCGTACCGCGACCCGGTGCCTGGCATCCAGCTGCTGCACTGCCTGGTGAACGAGACGACCGGAGGGCTGTCGTCGCTCGTCGACGCGGTCGCCGTCACCGATCGGCTGCGCGCGGACGACCCCGGCGGCTTCGAGCTGCTGGCCACCACGGTCGTCCGGTTCCGCTTCCGCGACGACGACACCGATCTCGTCGCCCGCCGACCGATCGTCGACCTCGACCACCGGGGTCGCGTCACGGGCCTGCAGTACAGCCCGCGGATGGACCAGGTGCCGCTCGTGTCACTCGCGGAGACGACGGCGTATCAGCGCGCCCGGCGGCGCCTCGCCGATCTGCTGAACGACCCCGCATACCAGATCGTCTTCCGTCTCGATCCGGGCGAGGCGATGATCTTCTCGAACGAGCGTGTCCTGCACGGGCGCACCGAGTTCGACCTGAACGAAGGGCACCGGCACCTGCAGGGGTGCTACATCGACCACGACGGGCCGGCGAGCCGTTACCGGGTGCTCGCTCGCGGCCGCACTCAGGAAGGGGGCTGACATGCGCACGGCGCAGCAGGTGCAGTTCACGCAGATGAAGGACGGCACCTACGACGACTACCAATTGCTGCACGGGCTCGAAGCCGAGCATGTCGCGCAGCTGCCCGATCGCATCCTCGCGGCCCTGCGCCGGCTCGACGACAGCCTCGCCGGCTACCAGGTCACCCGACTCGAGCACTCGCTGCAGACAGCTGCGCGGGCCGAGGCCGACGGCGCCGACATCGATTGGATCGTCGCCGCGCTCGTCCACGATCTCGGCGACGAGCTGGCTCCCGACAACCACTCGCAGTACGCGGCATCGATCCTCCGGCCCTACGTCCGCGCAGAGGTCACCTGGACCGTGCACATGCACGGCGTGTTCCAGCTGCAGTACTACGGGCACCACATCGGCGCCGACCCGAACGCGCGCGAGCCGTGGCGCGAGCACGAGTGGTACGACCTCTGTGATCGCTTCTGCGAGCGATGGGACCAGGCGTCGTTCGACCCCGCCTACCCGACGCCCTCGCTGGAGCACTTCGAACCGATGGTGCGCGAGGTCTTCACGAGGCGCCCCTTCGACCCGGACATCGTGCAGGAGCGCTCGCCCGACGGCAGGTGACCGTCAGTCGTCGGGCTGCCAGCGGCGCGACTGCTTGCGCTCGGCACGACGTCGCTTGTCGTCCAGGCGCTCGCGGACCGCAGCGCGCGACGGCCGCGTCGCCCGGCGCTCGATCTCGGGCAGTGCGGCGGTGTCGATCTGCGCGGTCAGCCGCTCGATCGCGAGTCGGCGGTTGCGCCACTGCGACCGGCCGCTCTGTGCGACGATCCGCACCTCGGCACCGAGCCGGTCGCGCACCATGGCGACGAGCGGCGCCGGGCCGGACAGCAGCGCCAGATCGCAGCGGAGCTCGGCCTTGGTCGAGCTGGTGTTGACGTGCTGACCGCCGGGAGCTGACGAGCGTGAGAAGCGCCACGAGAGCGCCTCGGCAGGAACGGTCAGCCCGCGAGCAGTGACGATGTCGTCGGGGGAGCTCAGAGCTGGCCTGCTCGGTGCTCGCCGCGCAGCAGCGGGAACCGGCCGATGCGCTCGAGCGCCGACACGGTGGACCGCATGGCGTCGGCCGGCACCGGGTGGCTGATGAGGTAGCCCTGAGCCTTCTTGCAGCCGAGCTCGTGGAGCACCTGCATCTGGTGGAGGCTCTCGACGCCCTCGGCGACGAGGTCGAGGCCGAGCGAGGTGCCCATCGCGACGATGGTGCGCACGAGTGCACGGTCGCTCGGGTTGTCGGCGACACCTTGCACGAACGCACGGTCGATCTTGATGCGCTGCAGAGGGAACCGCTGCAACAGCGAGAGCGACGAGTAGCCGGTGCCGAAGTCGTCGAGCGCCACCCGCACGCCCAGCGCCTTCATCTTCTGCAACGTCGACAACGCGAGCTCGGGCTCGCTGATCATGACGCTCTCGGTGAGCTCGATCCAGAGCAGGCTGGCGTCCACGCCGGAGCGGGCGAGCGCCTCGGCGACGACCGACGGCAGGTTGGGGTCGGCGAGCTGGCGCGGCGACACGTTGACCGACATCGTCGAGGTCGGGCTGCACACCCCGTCGTCGATCCAGCGACGGAGCTGGGTGAGCGCCTCGAGCAGCGCCCAGGCGCCGATCGGGATGATCGTGCCGGTCTCCTCGGCGATCGGGATGAACTCCGCCGGGGACACGATCGTCCCGTCGCCCTGCTGCCAGCGCATGAGCGCCTCGAAGCCCACGACCTCACCGGTGTCGAGGTCGAGGATCGGCTGGTGGAAGAGGCGCAGCTCGCGCCGATCGAGCGCACGGTAGAGCGCCGTCTCGACCGACAGGCGATGGGCGATGCGCTCGTGCATCGACTCGTCGTAGAACGCCATGCAGTTGCGGCCGCTGTCCTTCGCTCGGTACATGGCGGTGTCGGCGTGGCGCAAGACGTCCTCGGGCTTGGCAGCCATCGAGTCGATCGAGGACACACCGATGCTCGCGGTGACGAACACGTCGCCTTGGGGGAGCGCGATCGGTTCGCGGAACACCGACAGCAGCCGCTCGGCGAGCGACGAGGCAGAGTTGAGCGAACGGGTGGTCGGGTCGAGCACGACGTACTCGTCACCCGAGAGCCGGGCCACCATCGCCTCCTGCGGGACGGCTCCCCGCAACCGGTGCGCGACGATGCGCAGCACCTCGTCGCCTGCCGAGTGCCCCAAGCTGTCGTTGATGTTCTTGAAGCGGTCGAGGTCGACGAAGTACAGCGTGGGCTCGCGATCTGGTCGCCACGACTCGTGGACGTAGGTCGAGATGCGGTCGAGGAGCAGGCTGCGGTTGGGCAGGCCGGTCAGCGCGTCGGTCTGTGCCTGGCGGAGCAGCTCGAGCTGCGCGTCGGAGTTGGCGCGCACCGAGTGGACGACACGCAGCGTGACCGCGCCGGCGAGGACGAGTGCCGAGATCGAGCGGACGATCTGGTCGGCTCCGTCCTTCGGGCCCGAGGATGCGAGCACGATGACGGGGAAGATGAGCGACGACGTGGTGATGATGAGGCGCCCCAGCAGCCGCTGCGAGTCGCCACTGCCCTCCGTGTTGTCGAGCGCAGCGATGCTCGGGTGCAAGAACGCGGCGGCGATGGAGAAGTAGCCCAGCGTGTAGAAGGTGTCGGTGTGCGCCAGGATGCCGTCGCCGACGTGCCCGGCGCCGACGAGGGAGTACATCAGGTCGCCGAGGAGCACCGAGAGCACCGCGCCGCCCACGTAGAACGAGGACGGGTTCCGGCTGGTCTCGGTGAAGAGGTACACGGCCATGAGGAACAAGATGACCGAGCCCGTGGGCTGGTAGAGACCCTCGATGAGCGAGCTGATGAGGGGCTCGGTGCTGATGGCCAGCGTCGGCTGCAAGAACGCGACCCACGAGATCAGCCAGCTGCCGAGACCGACGATCATCGCGTCGCCGATGACGGCGTTGGCGTTCAGGTTGCGGCGCCGGCGGACGAGCATGACCATGACGAACACGATCAAGAAGCTGCCCAACATGTCCATGATGTTGGTGATGAGCCGGGGGATGCCCGTGTCGCCGAAGGCCGCGCCGACGATCGAGGTGGCCGCGTACCAGGCACCGAGCAGCGAGATCGACATGATCAGCCCGCGGGAGACCTTGTTGACCCTGGAGGACAGGATCATCACCGGAGCGATCTGCAAGGTCGCGAAGAGGTAGCTCGGGCCGCCGATCGTCTCGGGCCAGATCCCGCCCGCGACACTGACCGTCAGCCCGACCAGGAAGTACCAGTTCGCGAATCTTCCGTAGGTTCTGCTCACAACCTGCCCTGCTCCGCCGGACCGAGGGTGTTACGGCCCGCCTTGACCATGCACCCGCCAACTCGATCGCCTCGCTATACTACGTCATCAAGCGGAGAAACGCAAGGCGTGCTCGCGCGTGCGCACACAGTGGTGGACGGGTTGACGAAATCCAGACGATCCGCCACGAGGCGTGCGGTCGGGCGTGCCGCCGAGGAGGTTTCCCGTGTTCGTCACCCGCCACGCCAACCTGATCAACCCCGAGCTGCGCGAGCGCATCTGGAGGATGTACGAGCTGGCGTTCCGGCCGATCACCGAGTCGGCCGTCTCGCGGGAGATGCTCTACCGCACCGAGTTCGACGAGCTGGTCGCCGATCCGAGCAACCGGCTGTGGGTGCTGTGGAACGACAACGAGCCGATCGGCGCGACGATGATCACCACCGACATCAGCACCACGCGCTACCTGAGCCGCAGCTACTTCGAGGAGCACTACCCCGAGCACGTGGCCCGCAACGCGTTGCACTACGTGCTGTTCGTCGTCGTCCACCCGGCCTACGTCGCCCGCGGTGCGATGGTCCGGCTGGCGAGGGAGAGCTTCGGCCTCGAGGCCGAGGAGGGCGCGCTCGTCATCTTCGACGCGCCGATGGTGAACCAGCCGGGCGAGCGGGGGGGCATCGCCGAGCTCGTGTCACGGCTCGCGAAGATGGTGTCGCCGGGCAGTGAGACCAAGCAGATCGAGGTGCAGCGCTACTACGCGATCGACTTCGCCACGGGCGCCCGCCACGTCCAGCCCGAGCTGGCTCCGATCGCCGAGCACGCCGACCGCTGACCGCGCCCAGACGCGGCGGGGTGCGCGGCGACGAATCGGCCCGGACCGGGCCTCGCGTTCGCTACCCTGGCGGGGCAATGAGACGACCACGGCGCCGATCGGCCTCCGGCCATCCTGCATGAGCTCGACCACAGCTGCGTACACCGTCGTCGTCCCCGGCCCTCACATCATGCCTGCGCTCTGCGGCCCGCGTGACGTCTTCCTGCGCCAGATCGAGCGGGCCTTCCCGGGCGCCGAGATCGTGGTGCGTGGCAACGAGGTGCACATCGACGGCCCCGATGCCGAGCTCGCCGGAGGGTTGATCGACGAGCTCGTCGTGCTGCTGCAGCACGGCCAGCACCTCGACGAGGCCGGGCTGGCGCGAGCCATCGACATGATCCGCCACGACGAGCGGCCGAGCACGGTGCTGACCGACGACATCATGCGCGGCGCCAAGGGACGCGCCGTGCGGCCGAAGACCGCCGGCCAGAAGCGCTACATCGACGCCATCCGCGAGAACGTCATCACCTTCGGCCTCGGTCCGGCGGGCACAGGCAAGAGCTGGCTCGCCGTCGCGATGGCGGTGCAGGCCCTGCAGAGCAAGCAGGTGCAGCGCATCATCCTCACCCGGCCCGCCGTCGAGGCCGGCGAGCGCCTCGGGTTCCTGCCCGGCGACCTGATGGCCAAGATCGATCCGTACCTGCGCCCGCTGTACGACGCGCTGTACGACATGGTCGACCCCGAGGGCGCCCAGCGGCTGCTCGAGCGCCAGGCCGTCGAGGTCGCACCCCTCGCGTTCATGCGCGGTCGCACGCTGAACAGCAGCTTCATCATCCTCGACGAGGCCCAGAACGCGACACCGGAGCAGATGAAGATGTTCCTCACTCGCATCGGCTTCGGTTCGAAGGTCGTCATCACCGGCGACACGACCCAGGTCGACATCGCCGACGGCAAGAGCGGCCTCGTCGGCCTCGAGCGCATGCTGCAGGGCATCGAGGGACTGACCTTCGTGCACCTCAGCGCGAGCGACGTCGTGCGCCATCGCATCGTCGCCGACATCGTCGCGGCCTACGAGCGCTCCAGTACGAAAGCCGGCAGCACAGACCGCCGTGGCTGATCCGAGCAGACCCAGGCTCGCCACCCATCGTCGGGTGGGGGGCGAGGGAGATCCCGAGGTCTTCTGTGCCGACGAGCAGACCGACGTCACGATCGACCTCGAACGGTGGCAGCGCCTCGCCCTGGCCGTCCTCCGTGACGAAGGCGTGCGTGGCCTCGCCGAGCTGTCCATCCTGTTCGTGGGCGAGGGCGAGATGACCGAGCTCAACGAGCAGTACATGGGCAAGCAGGGCAGCACCGACGTGCTCGCGTTCCCGATCGATGCCACCGAGGTCACCCAGATCGTCGCGGCCGGTGGCGCGACGCGGGGCCCCGATCGGGCGCCGATCGACCCGGGCGACCTGCCCCTCCTCCTCGGCGACGTGGTCATCTGCCCTGCGGTCGCGGCGCGGCAAGCACCCGATCACGCCGGCAACCTCGACGACGAGCTCGCGCTGCTCACCGTGCACGGCATACTCCACGTCCTCGGCCGCGACCATGCCGACGAGACCGAGACCGCCGAGATGCGCGCCCGCGAGCTGACCCTGCTCGAGGCACACCACTGGCAGGGGCCTCGTCCCGACGGCTTCCGGCAGGAGCAACCGTGATCTCCCTCGCCGGTGCCGACCTCGGGATGCTCGTCGTCATCGTCCTGCTGCTGTTCGCGCTCATCTTCTTCGCGGTGGCCGAGATGGGCCTGTCGCGCATGAGCCGGCACAAGGCCGCCAGCATCGCCGAGGACGGCCACCGATCCGGTAAGGCCCTGGTGTGGCTGATCGACGAGCCCGAGCGGTGGGTCAACCCGCTGCTGCTCACCGTGAACATCTGCCAGACCGTGCAGGCCACCCTCACCGGCATCGTGTCGGGCCGGCTGTTCGGCGCTGCGGGTGTCGCGATCGGTGTCGTGCTGAACGTGCTCGTCTTCTTCGTGCTGGCCGAAGCCGTCCCGAAGACCTACGCAGTCATCTACCCCGAGCGCGCCGCTCGACTCGCCGCCCGTCCCGTGACCGCGCTCGTGCGGTTCCCGCTGCTGCGGTGGATCTCCCGCGGCCTGATCGGCCTGACCAACGTCATCGTGCGCGGCAAGGGGCTCGAGAAGGGACCGTTCGTCAACGAGCGCGAGCTGCTCGGCATCGTCGAGGCCGCAGCCAAGGAAGGCGTCGTCGAGGCGGAGGAGCACGAGCTCATCGAGAGCATCATCGAGTTCGGCGACACCGTCGTGCGCGAGGTGATGGTGCCGCGGCCCGACATGGTGACGATCGAGCACGACTCGACGGTCACGTGCGCGCTCGACGTCGCGATCGCCCACGGCTACAGCAGGCTCCCGCTGCTCGGCCCGGGCGACGAGGACGACGTCGTCGGTCTCGCCTACACGAAGGACCTCATGCGCACCGAGCGAGAAGGCGGCGGCGAGCGACCCGTCACCGACTTCATGCGCAACGTCCGCTTCGTACCCGAGAACAAGCCGGTGTCGCGGCTGATGCGCGAGATGCAGGCCGAGAAGTTCCACCTGGCGATCGTCGTCGACGAGTACGGCGCGATCGCCGGTCTCATCACCCTCGAGGACTGCCTCGAAGAGCTGGTGGGGGACATCGTCGACGAGTACGACACCGAGGACGCCGAGGTGCAGCGCATGCCTGACGGCACGTTCCTCGTCGATGGCGGCATCTCGATCGGCGACCTCGACGACCTGCTCGACGCGGAGCTGCCCGACGACGACTTCGACACGCTCGGCGGGCTCATCCTCGACGGGCTCGAGCACATCCCCGCCGAGGGCGAGTTCGTCGAGGCGCAGGGCTGGCGCTTCACGGTCACCGAGATGGAGGGCCGCCGCATCAAGCGCGTCATGGTGGCTCCCGCCGAGCCCGACTCGGAGCCGGTGGACGACACTCCCGCCGAGTAGGGTCCGGGCCCGTGCAGATCTCACTCGAGGGCAAGGTCGCGCTCGTCACGGGCGCGTCGAAGGGCATCGGCAAGGCGATCGCGGCGACGCTCGCGTCCAGCGGCGCCGACGTGATGCTCGTCTCGCGCAAGCAGGATCAGCTCGAGGCTGCTGCTGCCGAGATCACCGAGTCGGGGGCGTCCGGCCAGACGGCGGTGATGGCCGCCAACGTCGGCGACAGCGACAGCGCGACGCGGTGTGTGGCGGCGACGATCGAGCGGTTCGGTGGCCTCGACATCCTGGTGAACAACGCGGCGACCAACCCCTACTACGGCCCGACGCTCGGCGTCGACGCGTCTCGCTTCGACAAGACGTTCCAGGTGAACCTGCGCGGCCCGCTCCTGTGGTGCCAGGCAGCGTGGGAGGCCGTGATGCGCGACAAGCCGGGTGTCATCGTGAACATCGCCTCCGTCGGCGGCATCCGCGCCGGCGAGGGCCTCGGCGTCTACAACCTCACCAAGGCCGCGCTCATCCATCTCACCCGTCAGCTGGCACGCGAGCTGGGGCCAACCCGGGTTGTCGGGGTCGCGCCCGGCCTGGTCGCCACCGACTTCGCCGCGTACCTCGTCGAGAACTTCGGCGACCGGCTCGCGCAGCAGATGCCGCTCAAGCGCCTCGGCGAGCCGCAGGACATCGGCAACCTCGTGACCTTCCTCGCCTCACCCGCAGCGTCGTGGATCACCGGCGAGACCTACGTGATCGACGGTGGCGCCGGCGTCATCGGCAACGGCTGAACCGGGTCAGTCGAAGAACAGCTCGTCGCGGGGGACGACCGCGACCGGCGTCGCATCGGTCCCGAGCGCCACACGGTTGCCTGACAGCGCGCGCACGATCGCCGACGTGCTCACGTGGCGCATGGCGACCAGCAGCGCCAGCACCATCACTGCGGCACCGACGAAGTAGGTCGCGCGGAGGCCGAACGACGCAGCGACCTGCCCGCCGAGCACCGAACCGATCGGCAGCGTGCCCCATCCGAACCAGCGATACACGCTGTTGACCCGGCCGAACAGGTGGGCCGGGATGATCTGCTGGCGCAGCGACACCATGACCACGTTCCAGACCGTGGCAGCCATCGACTCGATCGAGACGGCGATCGCGACGAACCACGCGACGGGGAACGCGCCGACGGCTACGAGGGTCAGCACCCACGTGACGAGCGCGGTGTAGATGGACGCCGCCTGCCCGAGTCGAGCGACGATGCGGTCGCCGAGGATGCCGCCGACCACGGCGCCGACGCCCATCACGGCGAGGAGCAGACCGAACCCCTTCTCGCCGACCCCGAGCTCGTCCTGCGCGAACAGCACGAACACGGCCTGCGGCATCTGGAAGGCGAGGTTGCTGAGACCGAGGCTGATCGCGACGGTTCGCAGCAAGGGATGGCGCCACAGCCATCGCAGCCCGGTGCGGACCTCGGCGTACATCGAGGCCGACTCGTGGCGTGGTGCCTCGTTCGGGTTGAAGTTCCCGCGGATCGGCAGCACGAGGGCTGCGGCGATCGCGAAGGTGGCGGCCTCGACACCGAAGGGCAGGAACAGTGCCGTCGCGAAGAGCACGCTGCCGAGCGGGGTGCCGACGAAGGTGTTGGCGGCGAGCTCGACCGCGTACCGCCGCCCATTGGCCTTCTCGAGCAGGCGTTGGGGCACGATCGCCGGCACGATCGCCTGCGACGCGTTGTCGAAGAACACCTCGGCGGTGCCGAGGACGACGGCGACGAGCCACAACATCCAGATGTGGGCGAGGTCGAGGGCGACGAGGATCGTCAGCCCGCCGACGATCACCGCACGGACGGTGTCGGCTGCGACCATGATGTGCTTGCGGTCGGAGCGGTCGATCAGCGCGCCGATCGGCAGCGACAGCACCAGCCATGGCAACGCCGTGGCGGCTGCCACCAGCGAGATCGAGACCGAATCGCGGGTGAGTCGCGCGGCGAGCAAGGGCAACGCGACGATGAACACGCCGTCGCCGAGGTTCGAGATGCCACTGGCCCACCACAGTCGCCAGTACGACGGGGGCAGGCGTTGCTCGACGCGCTGCTGCGCCATGGGCTGCGAATCTAGCCCCGGTCCCCCCACTCGACGAGGGAGCGTCGCGGAACCTTGCCGAGCGCCGTCCGCGGGAGCGACGTCACGACGACCAGTTCACGCGGAGCCATGTACGCGGGCATCCGGTCGCGGGCCCATGCCCTGATGCCGTCGAGCGACGGCGGCGCGGCGGCGTCGCGAGGCACGATCCACGCCACCACCCGCTGCCCCCACTCCTGGTCGTCGACACCCGCGACGGCGACCTCGACGACGTCGGGGTGATCCGTCAGGTGGCGCTCGACGGCATCGGGCCACACGTTCTCGCCCCCGGTGATGATCAGGTCGCCGCGACGTCCGAGGACGTGCAGCCGGCCGTCGTCGAGCCACGTTCCGACGTCGCCGGTGTGCAGCCATCCTCCGGGGTCGAGCGGCGTGGTGTCATCGCGATAGCACCGCAGGAGCATCGGGCCGCGCACCAGCACCTCGCCGTCGTCCTCGAGCCGCACCTCGACCCCGTCGAGCGGCACCCCGTCGTAGACGATGCCGCTCCCGGTCTCGGTCATCCCGTAGGTGGCGACGCAGTTGGATGGCCGATCGGTCGGAGGCCGGCTGCCACCGAGCACGATCACGCGGAACAGCGCGGGGTCGATGCGCGCCAACGCCGTCGGCACGAGCGACACGAGGGTCGACCCGGCACGAGCTGCGTCGGTCACCGCGGCCGCGTCGAACGCCGGGAGCACCGTCAGCGCCGTCCCGGTGGCCAGCGCCTTGGTGATCACGGAGAACCCACCGATGTGCGAGAGCGGCAGGCACGCCAACCAGTGATCGTCGGCGGACACGCCGAGGCGCCTGCTGGTGGCGAGCGCCGACGCCGTCAACGCGTCGTGGGTCAGCACGACGCCCTTGGGCGTGCCCGTCGAGCCGCTGGTGACCATGACGAGCGCGTCGCCGTCCTCGACCGGCAGGCCTTCGAGCGTGGTGCTGCCGGTCGCGTCGACGACCCGTGTGGGCCGGGTCGCGGCGAGCACCTGCTCGCGGGCCGGTGGCGGCAACCGTTGGTCGAGTGGCAGCGCGGCATCGCCGGCGTCCCAGATGTCGCGGAGCACACGCACGAACGCCGGGCCGCCGGGCAGGTCGATCGCCACCAGGTCGGCCATCACCCGAAGGATACGGGTGCGCGCCATATCCTCCTGTCCCGTGCACGAGGGCCGTCGATGAACCGCTGGATCGCGGGCGCGCGCCCGCGCACGCTGCCGGCCGCGGTCGTGCCGGTGGCCATCGGCGCATCGGTGGCTGTCGGGGAGTGCGGCGCCCGGTGGTGGGCCGTGCTGCCGGCGCTCGTCGTCGGCCTCGCGTTGCAGGTCGGCGTGAACTACGCGAACGACTACAGCGATGGGGTGCGCGGTACCGATGATGTACGCGTGGGTCCGGTCCGGCTCGTCGCGGGTGGCCTCGCGTCGCCTCGTTCGGTGAAGCTCGCCGCGTTCATCGCGTTCGGCGTCGCCGGAGTCGCAGGTCTGCTCCTTGCCGCGACCACGTCCTGGTGGCTCGTCCTCGTCGGCGCGGCCAGCGTGGCCGCGGCCTGGTTCTACACGGGTGGATCACATCCCTACGGCTACCTCGGCCTCGGCGAGGTGTTCGTGTTCGTCTTCTTCGGTCTCGTCGCGACGGTCGGCACCACCTACGTCGTCCTCGAACGCCTGCCGGCCGCGACGTGGTGGCTCGGTTCCGGTGCCGGCGCGCTGGCGTGCGCGCTGCTGGTGGTGAACAACCTCCGCGACATCCCGACCGACAGCCGCGCGGGCAAACGCACGCTCGCCGTCCGCCTCGGCGATCATCGCACCCGGCTGCTGTACGTCCTGCTCGTCGCGGTGGCGTTGGTGATGGTCGTCGTCGTCGGGGCCACCGACCGTCGGGGTGTGCTCATCGCACTTGCCGCGGCCATCGCGGCCGTTCCACCCGTGCGCACCGTGCTCGGTGGCGCCACGGGTCGCGATCTCATCGCCGGCCTCGCCGGCACCGGCCGGCTGCAGCTCGTCTACGGCCTGCTCGTCACCGTGGGCATGTCGCTGTGAGCGAATCGACCATCAGCCGCGCCATCCGCGACGACTTCCGACGCTCTCACTGGCCGCGCCGACTCGCCCAGACGGCGGTGGTGCTGTGGATGGTGTACGAGTGGGGTCCCGGCAACGAGTCGGTCACCCCGTGGCTCGTCTTCTGGGTCATCGGCGAGTCGGACGGCGTGTCCACGATCCCGACGACGGCGCTCGTCGGCTTCACGTTCACGACGGTCCAGCAACTGGCGTCGGGCGCCACCGCGCTGGCCGGCTTCTCGACGTTCGAGGACACGGCACGCTCTGCGTGGGCCCGCCTGCGCGGCGACGACGACGTCGCACCGATGGAGTGGTCGCGCCTCGGCTGGTGGGCGCGGATCCCGATCGTGTTCGCGCTCGGGACGACCGCGGTCGCCCTCACCCAGATCATGTCGACCGGTCAGGTCGGTGTGCGCCGCCACCTGCCCGTCATCACGAAGAGCGCGGTGCTCTGCGGCTCGGTCGTCGGGTTGCTGGGCGCGATCGTCGCCAGCCTCGCCGTGGTCGGCCGGCGCTGGTCGCGGGCCGAGGGCACGACCGACTGGCTGCTCGACGTCCTCGGCAGCCCGCTCCTCTGGCTCAGCCTCGTCGTCCTACTGGCGATCGTCCACTTCGTTCGGCGATGGCTTCGTGCCGGCGAGCCCTGAGATCAGGTTGCGAGCGCGAGCCGGGTGCCGCGCAGCCACATCTCGAGCCTGGTCACCACCTGACCGGGCTGTTGGAGGTGCGCGGCGTGACCGGCGCCGTGGATCTGACCGAACACGCCCTGTGGGGCCGATCTCGCGATCCGCTCGGCGATCGGGACGAACTTCGAGTCGAGCTCTCCGGCCATCGCCAGCACCGGCATGTTCAGCTCGACCAGCCGGTCCCACATCGGGAGCTGCGTCCCGGTGCCACACAGCCGGAGGCTGGACGCGAGGCCGTCCGCGGTGTTGCGTGCACGCTCGGCCCGGTCGGCGTCGGTGACCTGGAGGTCGGCGAACAACGGCTGTGCGAGCCACTCGTCGAGGAACGTCGCCACGCCGATCTCGACGATGCGCTGCGCGAGGCGCTCGTCAGCTGCTCGGCGCGCGGCGCGCTCACCGGCGTCGTCGATGCCGGCTGTGGCGCCGATCAGGGCGAGGCGCTCGACCACGTGCGGTGACATGAGCGCCAGATGCAGGCACACCCGGCCGCCGAGGCTGTAGCCGACGTAGATCGCCGGCCCGGTCGTGTCGGCGAGCAGGGTGGCCGTCGTGCGCAGATCGGCGCGCACGTGACCCGAGTCGCCATGACCCGGCAGGTCGACGATCGCTGCCTCGAACCCCAGCGCAGCGACGCGCTCGCCGAGCGCGGTCATCGACCGACCGGTCTGCGTGAAGCCGTGCACGAGGACGATCCGTGGCCCCGAACCGTGGACGCTCGCCGCCAGTGGTCCGGCCAGCGGCCGCCAGTCAGCCACCGGAGGCCTGGTGCGCGGCCGCGAGGCGATCGGCGGCTCGCCGCAGGACGCGCACGAACACGTCGGAGTCCTGGGCTCCCGGCACCATCCAGAGCGGACCCGAGTCCGGCGAGCCGATGACGTAGGTCGGCACGCCGGTGATCTCGTGGTCGGCAGCCGCGGCCATCGAGGCGCGCACCTCCTCGGACCCGTCGTCGCTGTCGAGGAACGCCCGTGCTCGTGATTCGTCCATGCCCACCTCGCCGGCGCACCGCGCGAGCACGTCGGGGTCGCCCACGTCGAGGCCGTCCTCGAAGTAGGCACGGAGCAAGCGGTCCTTCAGGGCGTGCTGGTGTTCGGTCGCGCCGGCCACCCAGAGGAGCCGATGGGCGAGGAGCGTGTTGGCGCGGAGCGCACGGTCCATCCGCAGCTCGATGCCCTCCGCTGCGGCCACCGCGGTGAGGTGATCGATGATCTGGCGGGCGCGCTCGGGCCCGCCGAACTTCTTCGCGTACGCCTCGATCACCGGCGTCGTCACGCCCAGTGGTGCGCGCGGGTCGAGCTGGTACGGGCGGAACACCCAGCGCACCTCGATGTCGTCGGCGACCTCGGCAACGGCGCGTTCGAAGCGAACCTTGCCGATGTAGCACCAGGGGCAGACCACGTCGGACCAGATGTCGACGTCGAGGATGGTGCGCATCGACGACCACCCTAGGGCCGTATCGTGCAGGCCGTGTCAGCGCCAGCGCAGGTCCAGGCCACCATGTGCGCGACGCTGGTCGACCAGTGGGTGCTCGACGGGGTGACCCACGCGATGGTCGCTCCCGGTTCGCGCAGCACACCGATGGCGCTCGCCCTCGCCGCACATCGTGACCTGCGTGTCGAGGTGTTCCTCGACGAGCGCTCGGCGGCCTTTGCCGCGCTCGGCGCAGGACTCGTGTCCGGCCGCCCCGCGATCGTGCTGTGCACCAGCGGCACGGCGGCGACCCACCTGCACGGCGCCGTCGTCGAGGCGCATCTCGCCGGCGTGCCGATGATCGTGCTGACAGCCGACCGCCCGCCCGAGCTGCGCGACGTCGGTGCACCGCAGACCATCGACCAGGTGAAGCTGTTCGGCGACTCGGTTCGCTGGTTCCACGATCCTGGGGTGCCGGTGCCCGAGACGGCGGCCACGTGGCGCTCGCTCGCCCGTCACGTGACGGACGCGACCGGGGGAGTCCGGCCCGGACCGGTGCACCTCAACCTCCCGTTCCGCGAGCCCCTCGTCGCACAGCCGGACGACCTGCCACTGCCCCGCCTCGGTGGCGTCGGCCGGACCGCGATCGACGTGCGCCTCGGCACGCTGTCGATGGAGATCGAGCGCGAGCGCGGGATCATCGTCGCGGGACGTGGTGTGGACGACCCGTCGGCGGTGGCATCGTTGGTCGCAGCGACGGGCTGGCCGGTGCTGGCCGACCCCCGGTCCGGCTGCCGCGGCGTGGCCGGCGCGATCACCGCGTTCGACGCGATCCTCCGGCACGACGGCTTCGCCGCGTCGCACGTCCCGGAGGTGGTGGTGCACCTCGGTGAGCCGCCCGCGTCGAAGGTGCTCGCGACGTGGCTGCACGAGGCCTCGGCCACCCAGGTGCGCGTACATCCGCACGAGGTGGTCATCGATCCCGCCCACGACATCGGTCACCGCATCACTGGGCCGGTCGGTGCCGTGTGCGAGCGACTCGCCCGCGAGCTGCGCGGGGCGACGGGCTTTGACTGGCTCGAGCGATGGCAGCGCGCCGAGGCGTCGGCGCAGCAGGCGATCGAGGGCGCTCTCGGTGACGCGCTCTCGGAGGCGAAGGTGGCCCGCATCGTGAGCTGTGTCGAGGGCGACGTCGTGGTCGCCTCGTCGATGCCGGTGCGCGACATCGAGTGGTTCGGAACCGCCGCGCAGCGCGCCCGCGTGTGGGCCAACCGCGGCGCGAACGGCATCGATGGCACGATCGCCACCGCCACCGGCATCGCCGCCGTCACCGGTGGACCGGTGTGGGTGCTGCTCGGTGACGTCGCCCTCGTGCACGACTCGTCGTCGCTGGCCGGTCTCGCCCGGCGGGCGCTCGACGTCCGGATCGTGGTGGTCGACAACGACGGCGGCGGCATCTTCTCGTTCCTGCCGCAGGCGACGCAGGTCGACGGCGCCCGGTTCGAATCGCTGTTCGGCACACCGCACGGCACGGATCTGGTCGCGCTCGGCGCCGCGCACGGCCTGCCGGCCACATCGGTGGCGTCGACTCGTGATCTCGAGGAGTGGCTCGGCCGGCCGGGGCCGTGGCTGGTCAGGGTGCCGTCCGACCGAGCTCAGAACGTCGTCCACCACCGCGCCGTCAACGACGCGGTGGTGGACGCGATCGGTCGCGGCTGAGCCGCGAGCGGGTTCAGCCGAACGCCTGCTCGAACAGCTGCTCGAGCTCCGGCGACGCCGGGCCGCTCATGCCGCAGCTGTTCACCTGACCGGCGGTGGCGGTGACCAGGAAGCGCCCGCCGGCGACGAAGTCGACGCCGTCGAGTGCAGCCGTGAAGTTGGGCGGGGTCGTCAGCTGGACGGTGGAGGCGTCGCCGCCCTTGTACCAGCGGTCGACCTCGATCGTGACGCTGCCGTCGGCCACCTCGGTGACCGTGCCGCCGAAGGCCTGCTCGGCTCCCGACAAGATGGTCGCGTCGATCGCCATGCACATCGCCATCGCGTCGGGGGCGGGGACCGCGAGCACGAGCGGAGGCGAATCGACCGGATCGGCGCTGCCTCCGCCGGTCACTGCGACGACCCCGACAGCGGCCGCGGCGACGGCCGCACCGCCGGCGAGGGCGCTCCACCAGCGACGCCGGTGGCGCGACGGGCGAGTGGGGGCTTCGTGGTGTGGGTTGATGGGGGTGATGGTTCCGGACATGACGTTCTCCAAGATGGATCTGGCCCGGTCGCCGTCGACCGGGTCGGTGGTCACGTCACGGGCGGGATCGATGCCGGCGATCCGCTGTCGCAGCTCGTCGTTCATCCGGCCTCCTCTCCTCGTCCGTGCCGTTCACCCATCTCGTGTCCGGCACCCATCGGGTCCTTTCGCAGTTCGTCGGCCAATCTCTTCCGCACCCGGTGGAGGCGGATGCTGATCGCATTGGGCGTGCTGTCGAGGGCGACGGCGATCTCGCGCGGCTCGAGCCCTTCCCACGCCCACAGGCGCACGAGCTCGCGGTCGGCGTCGCTCAGCCGCGCCAGCGCGACGTCGAGCTCGGGGTCGCCGTCGAGCGCGACGTCGCCGACGTGCGCGGGCTGGCTGGCGAGGCGGACGACGAGCTGCTGCTGGCGCCGCCCCGATCGATGTGCGTTCGCCACGCACCGGCGGGCGACGCCGTACGACCACGGGAGCGGATCGTCGGCGGGGAGGTCGTCGAGGCGGCGCCACAGGACGGTGAGCGTCTCGACCAGCACGTCGTCGGCGTTCGACGGGTCGGCGCGCCGGGCGATGTAGCGCTGGAGCGGCTCGTAGACGCGCGCGGCGACCGCTTCGAAGCGTTGCCGCCGGTCCTGGTCGCGCAGATCCACGTCGGGCACTGTGTCCGGCACGTCGAGCTCTCTTTCGCGGTCTCGATGATCAGGGTCGGACGATCGCCGACAGCATGGCCTGGAACTTCGCCTGGGTCTCGGCCAGCTCGGCGAGCGGGTCGCTCTCGGCGACGATGCCGCCACCGGCCACGAGGCGTGCCGATCGGCGATCGGGCGACAGCTCCGCACAGCGGATCGCCACCGCCCACGTGCCGTCGCCTGCGGCGTCGACCCAGCCGACAGCACCGCCGTAGCGACCGCGGTCGAACCCCTCGGCCTCTGCGATCAGCTGGAGCGCGGCGGCCTGCGGGTAGCCGCCGAGCGCAGGGGTGGGCGAGAGGGCGCGCACGAGCTCGACGACGTCGGGCCGGGGATCGCTCAGGTGTCCCTCCATCACGGTGCGCAGGTGCTGCACGTTGTCGACGGTGAGGACCGATGGTTCGGGCTCCCAGTCGAGGTAGCTGCACCACGGCAGCAGCGTCTCGTGGATCATGTCGATGACGACGCGGTGCTCGACCTGGTTCTTGGTGCTGGCCAGGAGCTCGGCTGCGATGCGCGCGTCGGTGTCGGGGTCGCCCGTGCGGGGTGCGGTGCCGGCGAGCGGATGCGACTGGACGGTGTTGCCGTCGACCTGCACCAGCAGCTCGGGTGACGCGCCGACCAGACCGTCGACCGAGTAGCGGTAGCTCGAACCGAACGACGCGCGCAGCCGCAGGAGGACGCCGTGCACGTCGATCGGGTCCGGGCTCGTCACCTCCAGTTCGCGGGCGATGACGGCCTTCACCAGCGAGCCGTCCCGCACCGCGTCGCGAGCGCGGGTGACCGCTGCGAGGTACCGGTCGACGGGCGTCAACGGGGCGACGGTGAACGGCTGGGCGCGCGGCACCGGGCGCGGGGCTGCGACGAGCTCGGGCGGTGCGTCGGTGCCACCCTCGATGCGGGTCACCCACCGGGTGCCGTCGGCCGTCGCGCCGACCAGCAGCGCGGGCACGACCAGCTCGGCCTGACGGGCGGGCTCGAAGGGAACGGACCCGATCGCGATCGGTGAGCGCCCGCCGACCTCGTCGCGGTGCTCGATGCCGGCGAGCACGCTCGCGGCCTTGTCGGCGTCGACGCGGGCGGCGACACCGCGACCGGCGAAGCCAGCGCCGTCGCGGACGAAGAGGGTCCCGTCCGGTCCGGCGATGTCCTCGAGCGCGAGGTCTGCCTCGAGGGCGACGGTGTGGGCGCGCAGGGTCATGAGCGGGTGCCGGTCAGCAGTTGGGTCAATCCGCCCGACAGCTGCCGGTGCGTCGCATCCGCGAAGCCCGCCACGCGCAGGTCGTGCAGCATCTGCTGCTCGCTCGGGAGGTAGGCGACGCTGCGGGGGAGGTACCGGTAGGCGGCGCCGTCGCTGAGCAGCGCTCCGATGCGCGGCACGGCCTTGCCGAACCAGATGCTGTTCCCCCAGCGGATGAGCCGGTTGCGCGGGACGCCGACGTCGAGGAGCGCGATGCGACCGTGCGGCCGGACCACCCTCGCCAGCTCGGTGAAGAACGCTGGCAGGTCGACCAGGTTGCGCAACGCGAACCCGCACGTGACGCCGTCGACGCTGCCGTCGGGCATCGGGAGGCGCAGGATGTCTGCCTGGACACGGGGTGCACCCGACCGGTCCTCGGCGAGCATCCCGAAGCTGAGATCGACCGAGATGGGGCGAACCCCCGCCCGGGCGAGGTCGATGCACAGATCGCCGGTGCCGCTCGCCAGGTCGAGGACTGTCGCGCCCGGTCGGAGGTCGAGCGCCCGCACCGTGAGCCGGCGCCAGCGCACGTCGAGGCGGAACGTCATCACCCGGTTCACGAGGTCGTAGCGAGGTGCGATCGCGTCGAACATCTGGCGCACCGCGGTCACCTTCTCGGCGCCCTGCGGCAGCGTGTCGCGGTCCCAGGCGCGCTCGACGTCGTCGGTGGTCACGTGGGCAGGCTACGCCGGTCGAGGCCCACGAGGAGGTGTGGCAACATCGTCGGCCATGGGCGACGAACTGTGGGCAAAGGGTGCACTCGAGCTGGGGGAGATGATCGCACGGCGGGAGGTGACGAGCACCGAAGTGGTCGAGGCGCACCTCGCACGCATCGACGCGGTGAACCCGTCGGTGAACGCGATCGTGCGGCGGCTCGACGACACGGCGCGGGCTGCTGCCGCTGCTGCGGACGCCGCCGTCGCGGCGGGAGGGCCGCTCGGCCCCTTCCACGGTGTGCCGATGACCGTGAAGGAGAACATCGACCTCGGGGGAACCCCCACGACGAGCTCGCTCGTCGCGTTCGCCGAGGCGATCGTGCCGACCGATGCGCCCGTCGTCGAGCGGATGAAGGCTGCCGGCGCGATCCCGATCGGACGGACGAACCTGCCCGACCTCGGCCTCCGGGTCGCGACCGAGTCGTCGCTGCACGGCATCACGCGCAACCCGTGGAACGGTGAGCTGACGGCCGGCGGGTCGAGCGGTGGCGAGGGCGCCGCGCTCGCGACGGGCATGAGCCCGATCGGGCTCGGCAACGACATCGGTGGCTCGCTGCGCAACCCGGCGCACTGCTGTGGCATCGCGTCGATCAAGCCGTCGACCGGCGTCGTGCCGTCCGCGGCGACGTTGCCCCCCGAGAACTTCTCGATCATGTTCCAGCTCATGGCCGTCGAGGGCGTGATGGCTCGCTGCGTGGCAGACGTGCGCGCCGGGCTGATGACCGTCGCCGGACCGCACGTGCGCGACCCGCTCGCGCTCCCCGTGCACCTCGCGGACCTGCACCGCGATCGGCCGATCCGCGTGGCGCTCGTCGCCGACCCACCCGGCGGGTCGACCCACCCCGAGATCGTCACGGCGATCCGCCGCGCGGCCGACGTGCTCGCCGACCACGGCGCGCAGGTCGTCGAGTCCACGCCCCCGGGGTACGAGCGCTCGCTCGAGCTCTGGGCGACCCTGCTCGTCACCGACATCGGGTTGCTCCTGCCGCTCATCGAGCTGGTGATGGGACCTGACGGGATGCGATTCCTGCAGTTCGCCATCGAGGAGGTCCCACCGGCCGACCTGACCGGATTCGGGACGATGCTCACCGAGCGGCTCGGGGTCGAGAAGGAGTTCCTCCGGTTCTTCGAGGACGTGGACGTCGTGCTCTCACCGACCTGGACGCAGCCGCCGTTCCCCCACGGCGCCGACATCGTCGACGCTGCAGCGGCCAGGACCACGCTCGAGCTGCTGCGACCCGTGCTGCCCGCGAACCTGCTCGGACTGCCGGCCGCGGTGGTGCCGGTGGGCATGGCCGGCGGCATGCCCGTCGGTGCGCAGCTGACCGGGCAGCGATTCGCCGATCTGCGGTGCCTCAGCGTCGCTCAGTTGCTGGAGGACGCGCTCGGGGTGCTGACGCCGATCTCGCCTCGCTGACGTTGCGGCCGGTCTCCGATCAGCCGGCTGCGACCTTGCGTGCCCATCGGTAGTCGGCCTTGCCCGACGGCGACCGCACGATCTCGGGCACGAATACGAACGCCTTGGGCAGCTTGTACCGCGCGATGTGCTGCTCGGCTTCTGCCAGCAGCGATCGCTCGTCGACGTGGTGTCCCTCGCGCACGCGGACGACGGCAACGACCTCGTTGCCCCAGCGATCGCTCGGCCGCCCGGCGACGACGCAGTCGTACACGCCGCTGTGGGCCTTGATCGCCGCCTCGACCTCCTCGGCGAAGATCTTCTCGCCGCCAGAGTTGATCGTCACCGAGTCGCGCCCGTGGAGCTCGATGATGCCGTCGGCGCGCAGGCGTGCCCGATCGCCGGGGACGGCGTAGCGCACACCGTCGATCACGGGATAGGTGCGCGCGGTCTTGTCGGGATCGTTCAGGTACCCGAGCGCGAGTCGGCCGCTCTTGGCCAACCAGCCGAGCTCGTCCTCGCCAGGGGCGAGCTCACGGTCGAGGTCCTCGGACAGCACGTGGTTGCCGGGTGAGATCGGGAACGTACCGGTCGTCGCGCCCGATCCGACCGACACGTGGGCGAGCTGCCCGCCTGCCTCCGACGAGCCGAGCCCGTCGACGATCATCAACGTGGGCAGGTGCGCGAGGAGCTCCTCTTTCAAGTTGGCCGACAGCGGAGCACCACCGGACAGCAGCACCGTGAGGCTCGACAGGTCATAGCTGGCCCGGTCGAGCTCGTCGATGAGCGGCCGGGCGAACGCGTCGCCCACGATCAGGAGGAAGTTCAGCGACTCGCGCTCGACCAGGGTCCACACGTCCACCGGATCGAGCCGCTCGGGGTTCGACTGGACGAAGACCGTGCCACCCGAGTTCCACGTGCGGAAGCTCATCCAATGTCCCGCACCGTGCATGAAGGGTGGTGCGAGCAACGCGCGCAGGCCGCCGGCGGCGTCGGAGACGATGCCCTCGAGCGTCTCCGCCTCGGACCCGCCGAAGCACTCGATGTTCGCGTCACCCGTTCGCCACAGCACGCCCTTCGGCATGCCCGTCGTACCGCCCGTGTAGAGGATGTACAGATCGTCCGGGCTCGGCGTGACGGGCGGGTGTTCCGGCGACGACGCGGCCAGTGCGTCCTCGTACCAGACGGCACCGGGCAGCAGGTCGTTTCCCGACTCGTCCGCGACCTGGAGGACGACCCGCAGCGTCGGCACCTCGGGCAGTACTTCGGCGAGCGTGGGCGCGAACTGGCTGTGGACGACGATCGCCTCGGCCCGTGCATCGACGAGGAGGTAGCGGAGCTCCTCGGCGACATAGCGGTAGTTCACGTTGAACGGCGCGACCCTCGCCTTGAACGAGCCGAGCATCGACTCGAGGTATTCGTTGCCGTTGTGCAGGTAGATGCCGAGGTGCGATTGGCCGCTCTCGTGGCCCCCCAACCGGTCGCGCTCGACGCGCAGACCGAGGCCGCAGCCGATCAGGTGGTTCGCCAGCCGCCGGGTCCGCTCGGTGACATCAGCCCAGGTGAGGCGCCGATCGCGGAACACGATGCACGGCTCGTCGGGCCTCGACGCGGCGATCGCCTCGTGGATGTCGGCGACGGAGAACTGCATGGAGTGACGCTACGCAACGTGTGCCCGATGTCACGAATCGCTCGGACACGTCCGGACGGGGTCGTACTGTGCCCGGGATGAGCGATCACATCATCTTCGGCACGTTCATGCCGCAGGGCTGGAAGATGGAGCTGGCCGGCATCGACGGGGCCGCCGCGAAGTGGGACAAGGCCGTCGAGATCGCGGTGCTCGTCGATCGGCTCGGGTTCGACTCGGTCTGGGTGTACGACCACTTCCACAACGTGCCGCGGCCGGCGCACGAGGCCGTGTTCGAGTGCTGGACCACGATGGCGGCGATCAGCCAGCGAACCAGCCGTGTGCGGCTCGGGCAGATGGTCGGCTGCAACAGCTACCGGCAACCGTCGTTGCTGGCGAAGATCACATCCACTGTCGACGTCATCAGCGGGGGCCGGCTCGACTGGGGCATCGGCGCCGGTTGGTACGAGATCGAGTACCGCGGGTACGGCTTCGAGTTCCCGAAGCCGAAGGATCGCATCGGCATGTTGCGCGAGAGCGTCGAGATCGTGCGCAGCATGTGGACGCAGCCCGAGACGACCTACGACGGCCGCTACTACAAGCTCTCGCGAGCAAACTGCGATCCGAAGCCGCTGCAGCAGCCGCATCCACCGATCTGGATCGGCGGTGGGGGAGAGCAGCTCACCCTGCGCGTCGTCGCCATGCACGCCGACTACAGCAACTTCGGTGGCAAGCCCGACGAGTGGGCCCGCAAGCGCGAGATCCTGAAGGGTCACTGCAAGGCGGTCGGGCGCGACGAGGCGACGATCGGCAAGACGTGGTCACCCGAGGTGTTCATCCGTTCCACGGAGGCCGAGATCGTCGCCGCCGGCTCGAAGAACCTGTGGGGCGAGCCGTTCGAGTCGTGGCGCGCCGGCAACCTCGTCGGCACGCCCGAGCAGGTGTGCGAGAAGATCCAGCAGTACGTCGATCTCGGTTGCACCGGCTTCATCCCGTGGGCCAGCGACCTGCCCGGCACCGAGACGATCGAGCTCTTCGCCCGCGAGGTGATCCCGAACTTCCGCTGACGCGGATGCAGGTCATCGCATGCGGATCACGTTGCCGGTGACCATGGCGGCGTCGTCGGAGCAGAGCCAGGCGATCACCTTGGCGACGTCGTCGGGTTCGGCGACGTGCACGTGGTCGGTGCTCGTCGCGACGAACGCGCGGACGTCGTCGTTCACCCAGCCCGTGTCGGTGACGGGAGGGTGCACCATGTTCGCGGTGATGCCCGACCGGGCGAGCTCGGTCGCTGCCGACATCGTGTAGTTCTCGAGCGCGGCCTTGGCTGCGCCGTACGTGACCTCCGACGGGAACCCGTTCGGCCCGCCCGACGTGAGACCCACGATGCGACCCCACGTGGCGCCGCGTGCGATGTGACGGCGGGCAAGCTCGGCGATGAGGAGCGCTGCGGCTCGCGCGTCCACTCCGAAGGTGCGGTCGAACAGGTCGGCGGATGCCGCTGGCGCGGTGCGTCCCGCGGGGTCGAGCACGCCCGCCGTGAAGGAGTCGCCGGACGACCAACCCGTGGCGTTGTTGATCAGGATGTCGACCGGACCGAGGTCGCGCTCGGCGATGTCGAACAGGTTCGCCGGAGTCGCCGGGTCGAGCAGGTCTGCCTCCACTGCGATGGCGGTGCCACCGGCAGAACGGATGCGCTCGACGACGAGCTCGCCGTCGGTCATCCGGTTCTGTTGATATCGCTCGGGGGTGCCGTCGTCGGTCGCCACACGCGTGCGCAGGTACGCGACGAGCACCGCCACCCCATCACCGGCGAGCCGCTCGGCGGTCGCGGCGCCGATCCCGTGGTTGGCGCCGGTGACGATGGCGACGTGCATGGGCCTGAACCCTATGCACGTCGCCATCCGACCGAGGCCCCGGGCGCGTTCAGGCGACTTCGGTGCCGTCGTTGCGGTACGTGTGCCAGTAGCCGTGTTCGTCGAGGACGGTGCGGGTGTGGGTGGTGTAGCGCCATCGGTTGTGCTTGCCGCAGGCGGGTCCGCCGTTGGTGGTGGAGGTGGTGCCGCCGTGGGCGTGGGGGTGGAGGTGGTCGGCTTGGCTGTCCCCGGAAGCGGTGTCGCATCCGGGGTGGGTACATCGTGTCGCTGCCAGCAGCACCGCGTCCCGTGCGCGGCCGGTGAACAGCCGTCTGGTGCGTCCCATGTGCAACACCACGCCACGGTGGTCGGTGATCACGTG